>NZ_JBSGSU010000002.1:345941-407953 GCF_053607065.1 Cellulomonas sp. NPDC055163
GCAAAGACGCGTAAGGAGGTCTGCGGTGGGGGCGGTCGTCGTCGGGGGGCTCAACCCTTTCCTTCCGGGGGCATCGACGCGGGGGTCCGCCCCCCCCCACACCACCGGGGCACAGACCTTCGGCGTAGTGGTTTTACCAGGAGCTCTTGGTGAGCCCGGGCAGCTCGCCGCGGTGCGCCATCTCACGGACGCAGATGCGGCAGAGGCCGAACTTGCGGTACACGCTGTGCGGACGTCCGCACCGCTGGCACCGGGTGTAGCCGCGCACCTTGAACTTCGGGGTCCCGGCGGCCTTGTTGACCAGGGCGGTCTTCGCCATGTCAGTCCTCCTTGAAGGGGAAGCCGAGACGCTTCAGCAGCGAGCGGCCCTCGTCGTCGGTCGAGGCGGTCGTCACGATCGTGATGTCCATGCCGCGCACGCGGTCGATCTTGTCCTGGTCGATCTCGTGGAACATGGACTGCTCCGTGAGACCGAACGTGTAGTTGCCGTGCCCGTCGAACTGCTTCGGCGACAGCCCGCGGAAGTCGCGGATGCGCGGAAGAGCGGTCGAGAGCAGGCGGTCGAGGAACTCCCAGGCCCGGTCGCCCCGCAGCGTGACGTGCGCGCCGATCG
This sequence comes from Cellulomonas sp. NPDC055163, assembly GCF_053607065.1. NCBI lineage: Bacteria > Bacillati > Actinomycetota > Actinomycetes > Micrococcales > Cellulomonadaceae > Cellulomonas > Cellulomonas sp. NPDC055163. The sequence goes on from NZ_JBSGSU010000002.1 coordinate 346,555, forward strand.
GCATGCCCTCACGCAGCTTGAACTGGGCGATGGACTTGCGAGCCTTCGTGACCTGCGGCTTCTGACCCGTGATGAGGGTCAGGTCGCGGATCGCGCCCTCGATGAGCTTGGAGTCCTTGGCGGCGTCACCGACACCCATGTTCACGACGACCTTGACGATCCGCGCGACCTGGTTGACGTTGGCGTGGCTGAACTCCTCGCGCAGCGCCGGGACGATGTCCTCGGCGTAGCGGAGCTTGAGACGCGGCTTGAGCGGCGCGTCCGGCGTGGTGGTGTCGTCGATCGCGGTCATCAGATGTCCTTACCGGAGCGCTTGGCGACGCGGACCCGGACGTTACGGGTGCGGCCGTCGCGCTCGACCTGCTCGGTGCGGTAGCCGACCCGGGTGCCCTTCTTGGTCTCCGGGTCCACCAGCATCACGTTGCTGATGTGGATGGGGGCCTCGATGGTCTCGATGCCACCCGTGCGGGTGCCGCGCGCCGACTGGCCGGCCTTCGTGTGCTTGGTCACGCGCTGCACGCCCTCGACGACGACGCGCTGCGTCTCCGTCAGGACCTCGAGCACGCGGCCCTGCTGGCCCTTGTCGCGGCCCGAGATGACGACGACGAGGTCGCCCTTCTTGATCTTCGCCATGGTCAGAGCACCTCCGGAGCCAGCGAGATGATCTTCATGAACTTCTTGTCACGCAGCTCCCGGCCCACCGGGCCGAAGATGCGCGTGCCACGAGGCTCACCGTCGTTCTTGAGGATCACGGCCGCGTTCTCGTCGAACTTGATGTACGAGCCGTCGGGACGCCGACGCTCCTTGCGGGTGCGGACGATGACCGCCTTGACGACGTCGCCCTTCTTGACGTTGCCGCCCGGGATCGCGTCCTTGACCGTCGCGACGATCACGTCACCGATGCCGGCGTAGCGACGCCCGGAGCCACCGAGGACGCGGATGCACAGAATCTCCTTGGCACCCGTGTTGTCGGCGACCCGAAGTCGGGACTCCTGCTGAATCATCTACTGAACTCCTGTCGTCTGCCGGTTCTCGCGGGGCGAGCCTGGCCGAACGTGTCGTTGCCGTCGTGCACACGTCGCTCCGGCCGAGGTGACTCGGCCGGAGCCCGTGGGCAACCTTGAGTACTGCGGGACCTACTTGGCTTTCTCGAGGATCTCCACCAGGCGGAACCGCTTGGTGGCCGAGAGGGGACGCGTCTCCATGATCAGGACGAGGTCGCCGACACCGGCGGTGCCGGCCTCGTCGTGCGCCTTGACCTTGCTCGTGCGCCGGATGACCTTGCCGTAGAGCGGGTGCTTGACCCGGTCCTCGACCTCCACCACGACGGTCTTCTCCATCTTGTCGCTCACCACGTACCCGCGGCGGACCTTGCGGTCCGCACGGGCGGCAGCGGCGACGGTGGTCTCCTCGGCAGCCGAGGAGGCCGTTGCCTTGTCGTCAGTCTTCGCGCTCATCGTGACCTCACTCGCTCGCGCTCGGGGCGGTACGGATTCCGAGCTCGCGCTCGCGCAGGATCGTGTAGATCCGGGCGATGTCGCGGCGCACGGCCTTGAGCCGCCCGTGGCTCTCGAGCTGGCCCGTCGCCGACTGGAAGCGGAGGTTGAACAGCTCCTCCTTGGCCTTCTTCAGCTCGGCGACCAGGCGCTCGTCGTCGAAGGCGTCCAGCTCGCTGGGAGCCAGGTCCTTGGTTCCGATAGCCATCAGTTACCACCCTCGCGAACCACGAAACGGGTCTTCATCGGGAGCTTGTGCTGCGCGCGGCGCATGGCCTCGCGAGCCAGCGGCTCCGGGACGCCGGCGAGCTCGAAGAGAACTCGACCCGGCTTGACGTTGGCGATCCACCACTCGGGCGAGCCCTTGCCGGAACCCATGCGGGTCTCGGCGGGCTTCTTCGTGAGCGGACGGTCCGGGTAGATGTTGATCCAGACCTTGCCGCCACGCTTGATGTGGCGGGTCATCGCGATACGAGCAGCCTCGATCTGCCGGTTCGTGACGTAGGCCGGCTCGAGAGCCTGGATGCCGTACTCACCGAACGAGATCGACGTGCCACCGGTCGCGGCGCCGGAGCGCCCCGGGTGATGCTGCTTGCGGTGCTTCAGCCTGCGCGGGATCAGCACGGCTCAGGCCTCCGTTCCGGACTCAGGAGCAGGAGCGGCCGACTCGGTCGCTGCTGCCGGGGCCTCGGCCGCGGCCTCGGCCGGAGCCTCGGTGCGGTCGTTGCGACGCGGCGCGCCGCCACGGGCCGGACGCTCGCCGCCACGGTCCTGACGCGGACCGCGGGCCGGCCGCGGAGCCTGAGTCGCCTGCTCGCGGGCGAACTCCTTCTCCGTCATGTCGCCCTTGTAGACCCAGACCTTGACGCCGATGCGCCCGAAGGTCGTGCGGGCCTCGAAGAAGCCGTAGTCGATGTTCGCGCGCAGCGTGTGCAGCGGCACACGACCCTCGCGGTAGAACTCCGTACGGCTCATCTCCGCGCCACCGAGGCGGCCGGAGACCTGCACCCGGATGCCCTTGGCACCCGCGCGCTGGGCGCTCTGGATGCCCTTGCGCATGGCACGGCGGAACGAGACACGGCTCGCGAGCTGCTCGGCGATGCCCTGGGCGACCAGCTGGGCCTCGATCTCGGCGTTCTTGACCTCGAGGATGTTCAGCTGGACCTGCTTGCCCGTGAGCTTCTCGAGCTCGCCGCGGATGCGGTCGGCCTCCGCGCCGCGACGCCCGATGACGATGCCCGGGCGGGCGGTGTGGATGTCGACGCGGACGCGGTCGCGCGTGCGCTCGATCTCGACCTTGGCGATGCCCGCGCGCTCCAGACCCGTGCTCATGAGCTTGCGGATCTGCACGTCCTCACGGACGTAGTCGCGGTAGCGCTGCCCCGGCTTGGTGGAGTCGGCGAACCAGCGCGAACGGTGGTCTGTCGTGATGCCCAGGCGATACCCGAGCGGGTTGACCTTCTGTCCCACTATCGGGTCCTTCCCTTCGTGCTCTCGCGCTCCGCGACCACGACCGTGATGTGGCTCGTGCGCTTGAGGATCTGGCTGGCACGGCCCTGCGCCCGGGGGCGGAACCGCTTGAGGGTCGGACCCTCGTCGACGTACACCTCGGAGATGTAGAGGTCCTGCTCGTCCAGACGCTCGTTCGCGCGCTTCGCACCCTCACGGGCGTTCGCGATCGCGCTCTCGACCACCTTGAGGACGGTCTCCCCCGCGGCCTGCGGTGCGAACTTCAGCACCGCCACGGCCTCGCCGGCCTGCTTGCCACGGATGAGGTCCACGACGCGCCGGGCCTTCTGGGGCGTGACGCGGACGAACCGCGCCTTCGCCTTGGCTTCCATTGCTGTCCTGCCTTCTGTCTCTGCCGTCAAGGACGTCACCTGTCTGACCCGGGGGTCAGCGGCGACGGCCCTTCCGGTCGTCCTTCTCGTGGCCGCGGAACGTACGCGTGGGGGCGAACTCGCCGAGCTTGTGCCCGACCATCGACTCCGTGACGAACACCGGCGTGTGCTTGCGGCCGTCGTGCACCGCGAACGTGTGACCGAGGAAGTCCGGCGTGATCATCGAACGGCGGGACCAGGTCTTGATGACGGCCTTGGTCCCCTTCTCGTTCTGGACGTCGACCTTCTTCTGCAGGTGGCCGTCGACGAACGGGCCCTTCTTCAGGCTGCGTGGCATCTCAGGCTCCTATCAGCGCTTCTTGCCGGTGCGCCGGCGGCGCACGATGAGCTTGTCGCTCGGCTTGTTCGGACGGCGGGTACGACCCTCGGCCTGCCCCCAGGGGCTGACCGGGTGACGACCACCGGAGGTCTTGCCCTCACCACCACCGTGCGGGTGGTCGATCGGGTTCATCGCGACACCGCGGACGGAGGGGCGCTTGCCCTTCCAGCGCATGCGGCCGGCCTTGCCCCAGTTGATGTTCGACTGCTCGGCGTTGCCCACCTCGCCGACCGTGGCGCGGCAGCGCAGGTCGACGTTGCGGATCTCGCCGGAGGGCATGCGCAGCTGCGCGTACGGACCGTCCTTGGCGACGAGCTGCACGGACGCACCAGCCGAACGGGCGATCTTCGCGCCGCCACCGGGCTTGAGCTCGATGGCGTGGATGACCGTACCGGTCGGGATGTTGCGCAGCGGCAGGTTGTTGCCGGGCTTGATGTCCGCCGTGGCGCCGTTCTCGACGACGTCACCCTGCGACAGCTTGTTCGGCGCGATGATGTAGCGCTTCTCGCCGTCCGCGTAGTGCAGGAGCGCGATGCGCGCGGTGCGGTTGGGGTCGTACTCGATGTGCGCGACCTTGGCCGGGACGCCGTCCTTGTCGTGGCGACGGAAGTCGATGACGCGGTACGCACGCTTGTGACCGCCACCCTGGTGGCGCATGGTCACGCGACCGGTCGAGTTACGACCGCCGGTCTTGTGCAGCGGGCGAACCAGCGACTTCTCCGGCGTGGAGCGCGTGATCTCGACGAAGTCGGCGACGCTGGAGCCACGGCGGCCCGGCGTCGTCGGCTTGTACTTGCGGATTCCCATGGGGATCTGTCCTCAATCTGCTCTCAGGACGGCGTCAGCCGACCGGTCCGCCGAAGATGTCGATGGTGCCCTCGCGGAGGGTCACGATCGCCCGCTTGGTGTCCTTGCGGCGCCCGATGCCGAACTTCGTCCGGCGCGCCTTGCCCTTGCGGTTGATCGTGTTCACCGAGGCGACCTTGACCGAGAAGATCTGCTCGATCGCGATCTTGATCTCGGTCTTGTTCGCGCGCGGGTCCACGATGAACGTGTACTTGCCCTCGTCGAGCAGCCCGTAGCTCTTCTCCGAGACGACCGGAGCGAGCAGGATGTCGCGGGGGTCCTTGGCGACGGCGGTCACTTCGTCTCCTCCTCAGCAGCCTCGGACTCCGTGGCCACCGCAGTTGCGCCCCGACCCTTGGCCGGGCCGGCGAGGAACGCGTCGAGCGCGCCCTGCGTGAAGACGACGTCGTCCGAGATCAGCACGTCGTAGGTGTTGAGCTGGTCGGCGACCAGCAGGTGCACCCGCTCGACGTTGCGCAGCGACTTCCAGGTGATCTCGTCCTGGCGCTCGACCACGACGAGGACGTTCTTGCGGCCCGAGAGGTTCGCGAGAACCTGCAGGGCGGACTTGGTCGACGGCGCGGCGCCCGGCGCGAAGCCGGAGACGACGTGCACGCGACCGGCACGGGCGCGGTCCGAGAGAGCACCGCGGAGCGCCGCGGCCTTCATCTTCTTCGGGGTCCGCTGGGAGTAGTCACGCGGCTGCGGGCCGTGGACGACGCCACCACCGGCGAACTGCGGGGCGCGGGTCGAGCCCTGACGGGCGCGGCCGGTGCCCTTCTGCTTGTAGGGCTTCTTGCCGCCACCACGGACCTCTCCACGAGTCTTCGTGGAGTGCGTGCCCTGGCGCGCCGCAGCGAGCTGCGCGACGACGACCTGGTGGATCAGCGGGACGTTCGTCTGGACGTCGAAGACCTCGGCGGGCAGGTCGGCGGTGCCGGCCTTCTTGCCGTCGGCGTTCAGGACGTCCACGGTGAGGGTCTCAGACATGAGCTCATGCCCCCTTCGCGGCGGAGCGCACGACGACGACGCCACCCTTGGGGCCGGGAACGGCGCCCTTGACGAGCACCAGGCCCCTCTCGGCGTCGATCGCGTGCACGGTGAGGTTCTGGGTCGTCTGACGGTCGACGCCCATGCGGCCGGCCATGCGCATGCCCTTGAAGACGCGCGACGGCGTCGAGGCGCCACCGATCGAGCCGGGCTTGCGGTGGTTCCGGTGCGAGCCGTGGGAGGCCGAGACGCCGTGGAAGCCGTGACGCTTCATGACGCCCGCGGTGCCCTTGCCCTTGGTGGTGCCGATGACGTCGACCTTGGCGCCGGCCTCGAAGGCCGCCGCGGTGATCTCCTGGCCGAGCGTGTACTCGGCGGCGTCCGACGTGCGGATCTCGGCCACGTGCCGGCGCGGGGTGACCCCGGCCTTCTCGAAGTGGCCCTTCAGCGGCTGGCTCACCTTGCGCGGGTCGATCTGGCCGTAGGCCAGCTGGACCGCGGCGTAGCCGTCCGTGTCAGCGGAGCGGACCTGGGTCACGACGTTGGTGCCGACCTGGAGCACGGTGACGGGGACGAGACGCCCGTTGGCGTCCCAGACCTGCGTCATGCCGAGCTTCGTGCCGAGCAGCGCCGTGACGGGGCGCGCGTTCTGCTGGGTAGTCATAGAGATCAGTTCCTTCCCAGCGTCAGAGCTTGATCTCGATGTTCACGTCCGCGGGCAGGTCGAGACGCATGAGCGAGTCGACCGCCTTCGGCGTGGGATCGATGATGTCGATGAGCCGCTTGTGCGTGCGCATCTCGAAGTGCTCGCGGCTGTCCTTGTACTTGTGAGGCGACCGGATGACGCAGAAGACGTTCTTCTCCGTCGGCAGCGGCACCGGACCCACGACCGTCGCACCAGCGCGCGTCACCGTGTCGACGATCTTGCGCGCCGAGCTGTCGATGACCTCGTGGTCGTAGGACTTGAGCCGGATGCGGATCTTCTGTCCCGCCATGGCGTCGTCTACTTCTCTCTCTCGAACCGCTTCTGTCCGACCCCCGCACTCGGGCGTGTCGCTCTGCACGACATACCTTTGCGCTGCGCACCGGCCACTCAGGACCCGTGCGAGGTCGTTGGTTGCTGACTGAGCCCCGCCACCGGGTGACCCCGGGGCCTGCAGGACTCTCAACGTGTCTGCGCCCGGGCGGGTCATGCGCACCCACAGCTGGACCTCCGACGGGGCTGAACCCCGCGCAGATCCGCACACTCTCGTGTGCACAGTGGCGCGCACCCTCACCGGGCAACCTCGCTAGTGTGCCAGATCCCCTGCAGGAACTCCAATCCCTGCCGGCAGTGACGCTGCACACCCGAACGCCCTCTCCCCCGGCGGACCGCCCGGGGGCATGCGAAGGGCCCGGGTGCGAGCACCCGGGCCCTTCGTCAGATCACTTGATGATCTTGATGACGCGACCCGAACCGACGGTCCGGCCACCCTCACGGATGGCGAAGCCGAGGCCCTCCTCCATCGCGATCGGCTGGATCAGCTGGACCGAGATCTCGGTGTTGTCGCCGGGCATGACCATCTCGGTGCCCTCGGGCAGCGTGATGACGCCGGTGACGTCCGTCGTGCGGAAGTAGAACTGGGGGCGGTAGTTCCCGTAGAACGGGTTGTGACGGCCACCCTCGTCCTTCGCCAGGATGTAGACCTGGCCCTCGAACTCGGTGTGCGGCGTGATCGAGCCGGGCTTGACGACGACCTGGCCGCGCTCGACCTCCTCGCGCTTCGTGCCGCGGAGGAGCAGACCGACGTTCTCGCCGGCCTCGGCGTAGTCGAGCAGCTTGCGGAACATCTCGACGCCGGTGACCGTGGTCTTGATCGCCTTCTCCTTGATGCCGACGATCTCCACCTCCTCGTTCACCTTGAGCGAGCCACGCTCGACACGACCGGTGACGACCGTGCCACGGCCCGTGATCGTGAAGACGTCCTCGATCGGCATGAGGAACGGCTTGTCGATGTCGCGGACCGGGTCCGGGACGTTCTCGTCGACCGCGTCCAGCAGGTCCTCGACGGACTTGACCCACTGCGGGTCGCCCTCGAGCGCCTTCAGGCCGGAGACGCGCACGACCGGCACGTCGTCGCCGGCGAAGCCCTGCGCCGTGAGGAGCTCGCGCACCTCCATCTCGACGAGGTCCAGGATCTCCTCGTCGTCGACCATGTCCGTCTTGTTGAGCGCAACGAGCAGGTACGGGACGCCGACCTGACGGGCGAGCAGGACGTGCTCACGCGTCTGGGCCATCGGGCCGTCGGTCGCCGCGACCACGAGGATCGCGCCGTCCATCTGCGCCGCACCCGTGATCATGTTCTTGATGTAGTCGGCGTGACCAGGAGCGTCGACGTGCGCGTAGTGGCGCTTCTCCGTCTGGTACTCGACGTGCGCGATGTTGATCGTGATACCGCGCTGCTTCTCCTCCGGCGCCTTGTCGATCTCGTCGAACGGCGTGAAGGGGTTGAGGTCGGGGTACTTGTCGTGCAGCACCTTCGAGATCGCGGCCGTCAGCGTGGTCTTGCCGTGGTCGACGTGACCGATCGTGCCGATGTTGACGTGCGGCTTGGTGCGCTCGAACTTCGCCTTGCCCACTGTGGGTCCTCCTCAGGACTCTGGTAGAGATTTCCGGATCGCTCCCGACCATGCTGGCACGGTCGGGAGCGTTCGGTCCTACGGGTCGGGTGGTTGGTACTTCAGGTGTCGACCTGTGGGACCTACTCGCCCCGGGTCTTCTTGATGATCTCCTCGGCAACGTTACGAGGAACCTCGGCGTAGCTGTCGAACTGCATCGAGTACACGGCACGACCCTGGGTCTTGGACCGCAGGTCGCCGACGTAGCCGAACATCTCGGAGAGCGGGACCTGGGCCCGGATCACCTTGACGCCGGTCGCGTCCTCCATGGACTGGATCATGCCTCGGCGGGAGTTGATGTCGCCGATGACCTCACCCATGTAGTCCTCGGGCGTGCGCACCTCGACGGCCATGACCGGCTCCAGCAGGACCGGGTCGGCCTTGCGGACGGCTTCCTTGAGGATCATCGAGCCCGCGATCTTGAACGCCATCTCCGAGGAGTCGACGTCGTGCGCAGCGCCGTCGAGCAGGGTGGCCTTGACGCCCACGAGCGGGAAGCCCGCCAGGACGCCGAGCTCCATCGCGCTCTGGATGCCGGCGTCGACCGACGGGATGTACTCCCGCGGGATGCGACCACCGGTGACCTTGTTCTCGAACTCGTACAGCTCGCCCTCGGCAGGGTCCAGGGGCGCGAAGGACATCTGCACCTTGGCGTACTGGCCCGACCCACCGGTCTGCTTCTTGTGGACGTAGTCGATCTTCTCGACGGCCCGACGGATCGTCTCGCGGTACGCGACCTGCGGCTTGCCGACGTTGGCCTCGACCTTGAACTCGCGCCGCATGCGGTCGACGAGGATGTCGAGGTGGAGCTCACCCATGCCGCCGATGACGGTCTGGCCGGTCTCGTCGTCGTGGCGGACCCGGAACGTCGGGTCCTCCTCGGCGAGCTTCTGGATCGCGACGCCCAGCTTCTCCTGGTCGCCCTTCGTCTTCGGCTCGATCGCCACGTCGATGACGGGCTCCGGGAACGTCATCGACTCGAGGACCACCGGTGCGGCGAGGTCGCACAGGGTGTCGCCGGTCGTGACGTCCTTGAGCCCGATGAACGCGTAGATGTGGCCGGCCGTGGCGTCCTCGACCGGGTTCTCCTTGTTGGAGTGCATCTGGAAGAGCTTCCCGATGCGCTCCTTCTTGCCCTTGGTCGCGTTGAGCACCTGGGCGCCCTGCGAGACCTTGCCCGAGTAGACCCGGACGTAGGTCAGCTTCCCGAAGAACGGGTGCGAGGCGACCTTGAACGCGAGGGCCGAGAACGGCTCCGTCGAGTCGGGGTGGCGCTCGACGACGATCTCCTCGTCGCGCACGTCGTGGCCCTGCACGGCAGGCACGTCGAGCGGCGTGGGGAGGTAGTCGATGACGGCGTCGAGCATGGGCTGGACGCCCTTGTTCTTGAACGCCGAGCCGCACAGGACCGGGTAGGCCTCGCTCGCCACGGTGAGCTTGCGGATGCCCGCCTTGATCTCCGCGACCGTGAGCTCCTCGCCGCCGAGGTACTTCTCGAGCAGCGCCTCGTCGGTCTCGGCGACGGCCTCGATGAGCTCGGCGCGGTACTGCTCCGCCTTCTCCACGAGGTCGGCCGGGATCTCCTCGGTCGAGTACTCCTCGCCCAGCGCGGTCTCGCCGCGCCAGACGAGGGCCTTCTGCTCGACCAGGTCGACGACGCCGATGAAGTCGTTCTCGGAGCCGATCGGGAGCTGGATGACGAGCGGCTTGGCCTTCAGGCGGTCGACGATGGTCTTGACCGTGAAGTAGAAGTCGGCGCCGAGCTTGTCCATCTTGTTGACGAAGCAGATGCGCGGGACCTCGTACTTGTCCGCCTGCCGCCACACCGTCTCGGACTGGGGCTCGACCCCCTCCTTGCCGTCGAACACCGCGACCGCACCGTCGAGGACGCGCAGCGAGCGCTCGACCTCGACCGTGAAGTCCACGTGGCCCGGGGTGTCGATGATGTTGATCTGGTTGTTCTTCCAGTAGCAGGTCGTCGCGGCCGACGTGATCGTGATGCCGCGCTCCTGCTCCTGCTCCATCCAGTCCATCGTCGACGCGCCGTCGTGCGTCTCACCGATCTTGTAGTTGACCCCGGTGTAGAACAGGATCCGCTCGGTGGTCGTCGTCTTGCCGGCATCGATGTGCGCCATGATGCCGATGTTGCGGACCTTGTTCAGGTCCGTCAGCACGTCCAGTGCCACGTGTTCAGCCCCTTGTCGGTTGGCTCGGGTTCGCGGAAGCCGGGATTACCAGCGGTAGTGCGCGAACGCCTTGTTGGACTCGGCCATCTTGTGCATGTCCTCGCGACGCTTGACCGCGGCACCGAGGCCGTTGCTGGCGTCGAGGATCTCGTTCATGAGGCGCTCGGTCATCGTCTTCTCGCGGCGAGCGCGCGAGTAGTCGGTGAGCCAGCGCAGGGCCAGCGTCGTCGAGCGCACGGGGCGGACCTCGACGGGGACCTGGTAGGTCGCGCCACCGACGCGGCGCGAGCGGACCTCGAGCGCGGGGCGGACGTTCTCGAGCGCACGCTTGAGCACAACGACCGGGTCGCCCTGCGTCTTCTCGCGGACGCCCTCGAGCGCGCCGTAGACGATGTGCTCGGCGACGGACTTCTTGCCGTCGAGCAGCACCTTGTTGATGAGCTGCGTGACGACCGGCGACCCGTAGACGGGGTCGATGACGAGCGGCCGCTTCGGGGCCGGACCCTTGCGAGGCATGGTCAGCCCACCTTCTTCGCGCCGTAGCGGCTGCGCGCCTGCTTGCGGTTCTTCACGCCCTGCGTGTCGAGGGCGCCACGGACGATCTTGTAGCGGACGCCGGGCAGGTCCTTCACACGACCGCCGCGCACGAGCACGATCGAGTGCTCCTGCAGGTTGTGGCCGACACCCGGGATGTACGCCGTGACCTCGATCTGGCTCGAGAGCTTGACGCGCGCGACCTTGCGGAGAGCCGAGTTCGGCTTCTTCGGGGTGGTCGTGTAGACGCGGGTGCACACACCGCGGCGCTGCGGGCTGCCCTGGAGCGCGGGGGTCTTCGACTTGTTCACTTTCGCCTGCCGGCCCTTGCGGACCAGCTGCTGGATCGTAGGCACTACGTCTCCGAGTCTGTTGGTGGAACTCTGGTCGACCGGGTCCCTGCCCGGTCCGGATGGACCGCCGGCCCGCGACCGGCACCGTGCTGCGCACGGCCCTCGACCTCGTCCCGCCGGCCCGAAGGCCTTTCCTCCTGCACCGACGAACACCGACCCCCGCACCCGGGCGTGTCGCCCTGTCTGCCCGCGGCGGTCCTCGTCGAAGCTGTCATCGACGGGGGTTCGCACGCGGAGAAGAGGTCTCCACCCGGTGCACCCGTCCCCGTCCGGGGATCGAACCCCGGGGACGTCAGGCGGTGTGCACGCACGAGGGCCCGACGGCGCGGGCACGGTGTCCTACGTTACCGGCGAGTGCACAGGACGTCAAAGGGCAGGAGGGCGCACCGAGCGTGACGTCGACGACCCCGGACGGGTCACTCCGGCAGGATCCACACGGTCGTCCCGTCGCCACCGGCCTCGCCGGCCGGCTGCTCCGAGCCGTCGACGTCGACCTCGAGGAGCTCGAACGTCAGGCCGCCCACCGTCGCGCCGTCACCGACGGCGACCTCGGCGCTGTCCGGCGTGCCGCCCGGCTCGCTCACGTCGATGCGCGCGCCCTCGGCGCTCGCCTGGTAGGCGATCACGCGCAGCCCCTCCACGGGCGTCGGCACGTTCACCTGCAGGGCCACGGCCCCCTCGGGTCGCTCCACGGCAGGCTCCTCGTCCGCCCCGCAGGCCGTCACCGTCCCGACGAGCAGCGTCACCCCCGCCAGCGCGGCGAGCAGTGTCCGTCCGGTCGGGCGCATCAGGAGACCTCGTTGACGTAGATGTGGCTGAAGGTCGTGCGGAAGTCACTGTAGGACAGGGTGATCGGCGGGTACGACGACCCCCACGGGTTCACGATCGTCACCGTCCCGGCCTCCGGGTCGACCGACCGGACGTAGTACGCGTGGTTCGAGGGCACCCCGCCCTCCGCCGCCGACCTGTCGTAGATCGGCGGGTTCTCGTCGCGGTCCTCCGGGAACGAGGCGAGCGTGATCGCCCCGCCGTCCCCGAGCACGCTCGCCAGGTCGCCGAGGGAGCGGTCGTCGTCCTCGAGCGACGACGCGGAGCTCTCGCGACCCGTGACCACCTCGAGCCCCAGGCCCGGCGAGTCCCCCTCGATCGTCGCGTAGTCGCCCCAGTGCAGCGCGAGCGCCTTCTCCATCACGAGCGGCCACAGCTCGTAGCCCTTCGTCCTGCCGTCCGCGAGGGTCTGCTTCGGGGCGAAGGTGAAGGCCGGGTCGCCCGCGGCGCTCAGCACCATCTCGGGAGTCACCGTCACGTCGACGGGCCGGCCGTCGTCGTACAGCCGCACGGTGAACGTGCCGTTCGGGTTCTGGGTGATAGCCCGCTCGATCATCCCCGGGTCGGCCTGCGCGACCGCCATGAGCGACGCCATGTACCAGCAGTCGCCGATCTGGCCCTGGGCGATGTCCTCGGGGTCGACCCCGCCCACGACGAGCTGCCCGTCGATCTCGCCGTAGCGCCCCGAGTTCGCGACGCTCTCCGGCTTGTCGCGCGCGCCGTCGCCACCGACCTCGTCGAAGCGCGGCTGCAGCTCGTCGGTGAAGCCCGCGAGCCGGTCCAGCGTCGCCCTGCTCCCCCGTGTCGCCAGCAGCTCCCACAGCTCGCGCCGCTGCTCGCGGTCCCAGCCGCCCTGGAACCAGCCGTCGTCGAGCTCGTCGACCCACTGCTCGAGCTCCTCGTCCGACATGCCCGCGACGAGAGAATCGAGCTCGGCGCCGTTGAGGCCCGCCACCGCGTCACGCGCCTGGTCGAGGTCGCCGCCCCGCACCCCGAGGAAGCCGCCGTCGAGCGCGTCGCGGATCGAGTCCCGCGCGTCGGACACCTTCCCGTCGTCGACCGCCTCCGGGCCGCCGGTCGCGTTCGCGAAGCGGCCGTCGTCGCCCGACACCGGTGCCGCTCCCCCGCCGGAGCCGTCGGGCCGCAGCGCCGACACGCCGTCGTCGCCGTAGCGGGTCGGGACGTCGGTGCCGCCGCACGTCCCCGCCTGCGTGCCCAGCGACCGCAGCTCGCACGCGAGCGCCTGCCCGTACCCCGAACCGAGCACCGCCGCGACGGCCGCCGTCACCAGCAGCGCCGCGATCACCACGTGCCCAGGTACTCGAGGGTGCTCGCGCCCCGGTCCGCCTCGACGCGCCGCCGAAGTTCCGCGCCTGCCCTGCGCTCCGTCTTCACGCGGCGGAGCCTGGCAGGGCGCACGCTCCCGGCGGTGGGCCCACGAGCCCATGTCCGGACCCGGACGCACCGGGCATCCCGCCCTCTCGCGGGTGACCGGCGACGGCCCTCCGGGGGTGGCCGGCCCCGGGAACGCCCGAGGGGGCCCACCTCGCGGTGGACCCCCTCGGGTCGTCGGTCACACGGACCGGGTGGCTCGGCTCAGCGGAACTCGCCGAAGTCGATGTCCTCGAGCGGGATCGCCTCGCCCGAGCCGAGGCCCAGGGCGGGGAAGTCGATCTCGTCGTAGCCGAAGGACGGGTACAGCTCGGCCTTCGCCTCCTCGGTGGGCTCGACCGCCACGTTGCGGTAGCGGGCCAGGCCCGTACCGGCGGGGATGAGCTTGCCGAGGATGACGTTCTCCTTGAGGCCGAGCAGCGGGTCGCTGCGGCCCGACATCGCGGCCTCGGTGAGGACACGCGTCGTCTCCTGGAAGGAGGCCGCGGACAGCCACGAGTCCGTCGCGAGCGACGCCTTCGTGATGCCCATCAGCTCCGGACGACCCGAGGCCGGCTGACCACCCTCGGAGACCGCACGGCGGTTCGCGTCCTCGAAGCGGCCGCGCTCGGCGAGCTCGCCCGGCAGCAGGTCCGTGTCGCCCGAGTCGAGGACCGTGATCCGGCGGAGCATCTGCCGGACGATGACCTCGATGTGCTTGTCGTGGATGTCCACACCCTGCGAGCTGTAGACGACCTGCACCTCGTCGACCAGGTGCTTCTGCGTCGCACGCGGGCCGAGGATGCGCAGGACCTTCTTCGGGTCCACCGCACCCTGGACGAGCTGGGTGCCGACCTCGACGTGGTCGCCGTCCGAGACCAGGAGGCGCGAGCGCTTCGTGATCGGGTAGGCGAGCTCCTCGGAGCCGTCGTCGGGCGTGAGCAGGATGCGACGCACCCGGTCCGACTCGTCGATCGTGATCCGGCCCGAGAACTCCGCGATCGGACCCTCACCCTTGGGGGTGCGAGCCTCGAAGAGCTCCTGGATACGGGGCAGACCCTGCGTGATGTCGTCGGCCGACGCCACACCACCGGTGTGGAACGTACGCATCGTGAGCTGCGTGCCGGGCTCACCGATCGACTGGGCCGCGATGATGCCGACGGCCTCGCCGATGTCGACGAGCTTGCCGGTCGCGAGCGAACGGCCGTAGCACTTGGCGCACGTGCCCACGCGCGACTCGCACGTGAGGACCGAGCGGACCTTGAGGTCCGTCACGCCCGCCGCGAGCAGCGCGTCGATGAGCACGTCGCCGACGTCCTCGCCCGCCTCGCCGATCACGGTGCCGTCGATCTCGACCTCGGTCGCCAGCGTGCGCGAGTACACGCTCGTCTCGACCTTGTCGTGACGGCGCAGCGTGCCGTCGCCCGCCGGGACGCCGACCGTCATGGTCAGGCCACGCTCGGTGCCGCAGTCCTCCTCGCGGACGATGACGTCCTGCGAGACGTCCACCAGACGACGCGTGAGGTAGCCCGAGTCGGCGGTCCGCAGAGCGGTGTCCGCCAGACCCTTGCGGGCACCGTGCGTCGCGATGAAGTACTCGAGGACGGACAGGCCCTCGCGGTAGTTCGCCTTGATCGGGCGCGGGATGATCTCGCCCTTCGGGTTGGCGACCAGACCACGCATGCCGGCGATCTGCCGGACCTGCATCCAATTACCACGCGCCCCGGAGCCCACCATCTTGAAGACGGTGTTCTCCTTCGGGAAGTTCGCGCGCATCGCGTCGGCGACCTTGTCGGTGGCCTGCGTCCAGATCTCGATGAGCTCCTGGCGACGCTCGTCGTCGGTGATGAGGCCCTTCTCGTACTGGCCCTGCACCTTCGCCGCACGCGCCTCGTGCTCCTCGAGGATCTGGGCCTTCGCGGCCGGGGTCGCGACGTCCGAGATGGAGATCGTGACACCGGAGCGGGTGGCCCAGCGGAAGCCGGCCTCCTTGAGCGCGTCGAGGGACGCCGCGACGGCGACCTTCGGGTAGCGCTCGGCGAGGTCGTTGACGATGACCGAGAGGCGCTTCTTGTCGACGACGCCGTTCTCGTACGGGTAGTCGACCGGGAGCAGCTCGTTGAACAGCGCGCGACCCAGGGTCGTGTCGAAGACGAGCGCGTCGCCCTCCGTCCAGCCCTCCGGCCCCTCGCCCTCGGCGAGGACGAGCTCCTCGAGACGGATCTTGATCTTCGCGTTCAGGTCGAGCGAGCCCTGGTCGAACGCCATGATCGCCTCGGAGACCGAGGAGAACTGTCGACCCTCGCCCAGCGCGCCGTCCTTGTCGCTCGTCAGGTGGAACAGGCCGATGATCATGTCCTGCGAGGGCATGGTCACCGGACGGCCGTCCGACGGCTTGAGGATGTTGTTGCTCGAGAGCATGAGGATGCGGGCCTCGGCCTGCGCCTCCGCGCTCAGGGGCAGGTGCACGGCCATCTGGTCACCGTCGAAGTCGGCGTTGAACGCCGCGCAGACGAGCGGGTGCAGGTGGATCGCCTTGCCCTCGACGAGCTGCGGCTCGAACGCCTGGATGCCCAGACGGTGCAGCGTGGGCGCACGGTTCAGCAGCACCGGGTGCTCGGTGATGACCTCCTCGAGCACGTCCCACACGACCGGGCGCGCGCGCTCGACCATGCGCTTCGCCGACTTGATGTTCTGCGCGTGGTTGAGGTCCACGAGGCGCTTCATCACGAACGGCTTGAACAGCTCGAGCGCCATCTGCTTGGGCAGACCGCACTGGTGCAGCTTGAGCTGCGGGCCGACGACGATGACCGAGCGGCCCGAGTAGTCGACGCGCTTGCCGAGCAGGTTCTGGCGGAACCGCCCCTGCTTGCCCTTGAGCATGTCCGAGATCGACTTGAGCGGGCGGTTTCCCGGACCCGTCACCGGACGGCCGCGGCGGCCGTTGTCGAACAGCGAGTCCACGGCCTCCTGGAGCATCCGCTTCTCGTTGTTGACGATGATCTCGGGTGCGCCGAGGTCCAGCAGCCGCTTGAGGCGGTTGTTGCGGTTGATGACGCGGCGGTACAGGTCGTTCAGGTCCGACGTGGCGAAGCGGCCACCGTCGAGCTGGACCATCGGGCGCAGGTCCGGCGGGATGACCGGGACCGCGTCGAGGACCATGCCCGTCGGCGAGTTGCTCGTCGTGAGGAACGCGTTGACGACCTTGAGGCGCTTGAGGGCACGCGTCTTGCGCTGGCCCTTGCCGTTCTTGATGATGTCGCGCAGCGACTCGGACTCGGCGTCGAGGTCGAACGCCTCGAGGCGCTTCTGGATCGCCGCGGCGCCCATCGAGCCCTCGAAGTAGTTGCCGTACCGGTCCTGGAGCTGGCGGTAGAGCATCTCGTCGCCCTCGAGGTCCGCGACCTTGAGGTTCTTGAATCGGTCCCAGACCGTGTCGAGGCGCTCGAGCTCGGCGTCCGCACGCTTGCGGATCTGCGCCATCTCGCGCTCGGCGGAGTCGCGGACCTTGCGGCGCGCGTCGGCCTTGGCACCCTCGGCCTCGAGCTCGGCCAGGTCGGCCTCGAGCTTGCCCGCGCGGGTGTTGATGTCGTTGTCGCGGCGGTCCGCGATCTCCTTCTTCTCCAGGTCGATCTCGTTCTGGAGGTTCGGGAGGTCCTCGTGCCGGCCGTCGACGTCGACGTGCGTGATCATGTACGCCGCGAAGTAGATGACCTTCTCGAGGTCCTTCGGGGCGAGGTCCAGCAGGTAGCCGAGGCGCGACGGCACACCCTTGAAGAACCAGATGTGCGTGACGGGCGCGGCGAGCTCGATGTGGCCCATGCGCTCACGGCGGACCTTCGAGCGCGTGACCTCGACGCCGCAGCGCTCGCAGATGATGCCCTTGAAGCGCACGCGCTTGTACTTGCCGCAGTAGCACTCCCAGTCCCGGGTCGGACCGAAGATCTTCTCGCAGAAGAGTCCGTCCTTCTCGGGCTTGAGGGTGCGGTAGTTGATGGTCTCGGGCTTCTTCACCTCGCCGTGCGACCAGGTGCGGATGTCCTCGGCCGTGGCCAGGCCGATGCGCAGCTCATCGAAGACGTTGACGTCGAGCAAGGGGGTCCTACTTCCTTCGCTTGCCGGGACTCAGGCGAGTCCTCCGGCGGATGGAGGGTGTGGCGGTGGTGTCGGCCGGGCCGGGCGCGCGTCGTGCACGCCCGGCCGGCTCGGCGTCAGATCTCTTCGATGCTGCTGGCGTTCGGGCGGCGCGACAGGTCGATGCCGAGCTCTTCCGCGGCGCGGTAGACCTCGTCGTCGTTCTCCTTCATGTCGATCGAGACGCCGTCCGAGGACAGCACCTCGACGTTCAGGCAGAGCGACTGCATCTCCTTGAGGAGCACCTTGAACGACTCCGGGATGCCCGAGTCGGGGATGTTCTCACCCTTGACGATGGCCTCGTACACCTTGACGCGCCCGGGGACGTCGTCCGACTTGATGGTCAGGAGCTCCTGCAGCGTGTAGGCAGCGCCGTACGCCTCGAGGGCCCAGACCTCCATCTCGCCGAACCGCTGACCGCCGAACTGCGCCTTACCACCCAGCGGCTGCTGCGTGATCATCGAGTACGGGCCGGTCGAGCGGGCGTGGATCTTGTCGTCGACCAGGTGGTGCAGCTTGAGGATGTACATGTAGCCGACCGCGACCGGCTCCGGGAACGGCTCGCCCGAGCGGCCGTCGAACAGCCGGGCCTTGCCGGTGCCGTCGACCATGCGCTCGCCGTCACGGTTCGGCAGCGTCGAGGACAGCAGGCCCGTCAGGGTCTGCTCCGGGACACCGTCGAACACCGGGGTGGCGACCGGGTTGCCGGCCGGGGAGCTCGCGGCGATCGCCGGGACGCCCTCGCGCCACGACAGGTCGTCGCCCGCGGCGATCTCGATGTCCCAGCCCTGCTTCGCGACCCACCCGAGGTGCGTCTCGAGGACCTGGCCGACGTTCATGCGGCCCGGGACACCCAGCGGGTTGAGGACCACGTCGACCGCGGTGCCGTCCGGGAGGAACGGCATGTCCTCGACGGGAAGGATCTTCGAGATGACGCCCTTGTTGCCGTGGCGGCCGGCGAGCTTGTCGCCGTCCGTGATCTTGCGGCGCTGGGCGATGTAGACGCGGACCAGCTCGTTGACGCCGGCGGGCAGCTCGTCGCCGTCCTCACGGTTGAACGTGCGGACCTCGATGACCGTGCCGGACTCGCCGTGCGGGACCTTGAGCGACGTGTCGCGGACCTCGCGGGCCTTCTCGCCGAAGATCGCGCGCAGCAGGCGCTCCTCCGGCGTCAGCTCCGTCTCGCCCTTGGGCGTGACCTTGCCGACGAGGATGTCGCCCGCGCCGACCTCGGCGCCGATGCGGATGATCCCGCGCTCGTCGAGGTCCGCGAGGACCTCCTCCGAGACGTTCGGGATGTCGCGCGTGATCTCCTCGGGGCCCAGCTTCGTGTCGCGCGCGTCGACCTCGTGCTCCTCGATGTGGATCGAGGAGAGCACGTCGTCCTGCACGAGACGCTGGCTGAGGATGATCGCGTCCTCGTAGTTGTGGCCCTCCCACGACATGAACGCGACGAGCAGGTTCCGGCCGAGCGCGAGCTCGCCCTCGTCCGTCGCCGGGCCGTCCGCGAGCACCGAGCCGGGCTCGACGCGCGCACCGTGGTCGACGAGCACGCGCTGGTTGTAGCTCGTGCCCTGGTTCGAGCGGCGGAACTTCGCGACCCGGTAGGTCGACGTCGTCGCGTCGTCGTTGGCGACCGTGATCAGGTCGGCCGACACCTCGGTGACGACACCGGCCTTCGTCGCGACGATGACGTCACCTGCGTCGACCGCGGCACGACGCTCCATGCCGGTCCCGACGAGCGGGGCCTCGGAGCGCACGAGCGGCACGGCCTGGCGCTGCATGTTCGCGCCCATGAGGGCACGGTTGGCGTCGTCGTGCTCGAGGAACGGGATCAGGGCCGTCGCGACCGACACCATCTGGCGCGGCGAGATGTCCATGTAGTCGACCTGCGCGCCGGGGACGATCTCGACCTCGCCGCCCTTGGTGCGGACCAGGACACGGTCCTCCGCGAACGCACCGCTCGCCTTGAGCGGCGCGTTGGCCTGCGCGATGACGTAGCGGTCCTCGTCGTCGGCCGTGAGGTAGTGCACCTCGTCGGTGACCTTGCCGTTGATGACCTCGCGGTAGGGCGTCTCGACGAAGCCGAACGGGTTGATCCGCCCGTACGTCGCGAGCGAGCCGATCAGGCCGATGTTCGGGCCCTCAGGGGTCTCGATCGGGCACATGCGGCCGTAGTGCGACGGGTGGACGTCACGGACCTCCATGCCGGCGCGGTCACGGGACAGACCACCCGGGCCGAGGGCCGACAGACGCCGCTTGTGCGTCAGGCCCGCGAGCGGGTTGTTCTGGTCCATGAACTGCGAGAGCTGCGACGTGCCGAAGAACTCCTTGATCGACGCCACGACCGGGCGGATGTTGATCAGGGTCTGCGGCGTGATCGCCTCGACGTCCTGCGTCGTCATGCGCTCGCGCACGACGCGCTCCATCCGCGACAGGCCCGTGCGGACCTGGTTCTGGATGAGCTCGCCGACCGCGCGGATGCGACGGTTGCCGAAGTGGTCGATGTCATCGGTCTCGACGCGGACGTCGACGGGCTCGCCGGCGCGCTGGCCGTTGATCGTCGCGACGTCGGCGTGCAGCGCGGCGAGGTACTTGATCGTCGCGACGATGTCCGCCGTGGACAGCACCGAGTCGCCCAGGGGCACGTCGATGCCGAGCTTCTTGTTGACCTTGTAGCGGCCGACCTTCGCGAGGTCGTAGCGCTTCGGGTTGAAGTAGAAGTTCTCGATGAGCGCGCGGCCGGCCTCGACCGTGGGCGGCTCGCCCGGGCGGATCTTGCGGTACAGGTCGAGCAGGGCCTCGTCCTCGGTCGAGACGTGGTCCTTCTCGAGGGTGTCGATGACGGCGGGGAACTGCGCGAACTCCTCGCGGATCTCCGACTCCGTCATGCCGAGCGCCTTGAGCAGCACCGTGGCGTTCTGCTTGCGCTTGCGGTCGACGCGGACGCCGACGTTGTCGCGCTTGTCGATCTCGAACTCGAGCCACGCGCCACGGCTCGGGATGATCTTGGCGGTGAAGACGTCCTTGTCGGACGTCTTGTCGGCCGTGCGCTCGAAGTAGACGCCCGGGGAGCGGACGAGCTGGGAGACGACGACGCGCTCGGTGCCGTTGATGATGAACGTGCCGCGCTCGGTCATGAGCGGGAAGTCGCCCATGAACACGGTCTGGCTCTTGATCTCACCGGTGGTGTAGTTGACGAACTCGGCCGTGACGAACAGCGGGGCCGCGTAGGTGAAGTCCTTCTCCTTGCACTCCTCGGCCGTGTACTTTGCCGGCTCGAAGCGGTGCTCGCGGAAGGACAGCGACATCGAGCCGCCGAAGTCCTCGATCGGGGAGATCTCCTCGAAGATCTCCTCGAGGCCTGCGGTCTCCGGGACGTCCTGACGGCCGGCCTCGAGCGCGGCGGCCACGCGGGCCTGCCACTTCTCGTTGCCGAGGAGCCAGTCGAAGTTCTCGGTCTGGAGGCCCAGGAGGTCGGGGACCTCGAGCGGCTCGTGGATCTTCGCAAAGCTGATGCGACGGGATGCGGTGCGGTTCGCGATGGCGTCGGCGGACGGTGCAGAAGGGGTGCGCGAGGCAGCCAAGAGGGGTCCTTCCCTGCGGATCGAGTTCACGCTGCGCAGGGCCCGGCGGGTCGCGGTCCCCCGGCCGCGAGCCCGGTCGACGTCGCGCACGACGAAGTCGACAGGCTCGGGTTATACGGGATCGCGGGCACAGGCCAGCGCAAAGCGCTAGCGTAGCCGACGGGCGCACGCCTGTCCAGACGGCCACGCCCGACCGCTCTCGACCCGGGCGAAGGACCCCGGCCCGGGGAGGTGCGGCGAACGCCGTCGGCGCCCATGGTGGCACACCACGGACGCGCGCGCACCACTCGTCCGGTGGACGCCGCTCGACTCCTCCGCCGGACGCGCACCCGGCGCCGTCGACCCCGGTCACCCGGGCCCGGACGGACCGAGGCCCGCACCCCTCGGGGTGCGGGCCTCGGCCTGCGGTGCAGAGCTCTCCTCGTGCGCAGGAGACGCCCGGGCTGGGCTCAGCGCGCAGCGCTCAGCACCCGGGCGGGCGGGTCACTTGACGGTGACGGTCGCGCCCGCGCCCTCGAGCGCGGCGACAGCCTTGTCGGCCGCCTCCTTGCTGACACCCTCGAGCACGGCCTTGGGGGCGGCGTCGACGAGGTCCTTGGCCTCCTTGAGGCCCAGGCTCGTGAGGGCGCGCACCTCCTTGATGACCTGGATCTTCTTGTCGCCGGCAGCCTCGAGGACGACGTCGAACTCCGACTTCTCCTCGACCTCCTCGACCTCGGCGGCCGCGCCGCCGCCGGCAGCGGCAACCGCGACGGGCGCGGCGGCGGTGACCTCGAAGACCTCCTCGAAGGCCTTCACGAACTCGGAGAGCTCGATGAGCGTGAGCTCCTTGAACGCGTCGATGAGCTCGTCGGTGGTGAGCTTCGCCATGATGGCGTGTCCTTCCGTACGGTGCCCGCAGGTCCGGTCAGACCGTCGCGGGGCAGGGGTGGGGAGCGCGTGAGCCGGGTGGCTCAGGCGGCAGCGTCAGCCGACTCCTCGCGCTTGACGCGCAGGGCCTCGACGGTGCGCACGGCCTGGGCCGAGGGCGCGGTGAACAGGTACGCCGCCTTGAACAGCGACGCCTTGAGCACGCCGGCCGTCTTGGCCAGCAGGACCTCACGGGACTCGAGGTCCGCGAGCTTGGTGACCTCCGCAGCGGTCAGGGCGCGTCCGTCGAGGACACCGCCCTTGATGACCAGTGCAGGGTTCGCCTTGGCGAAGTCACGCAGACCCTTGGCAGCCTCGACCGGGTCACCGGTCACGAAGGCGATGGCCGAGGGCCCGGCGAGGCTGGCGTCAGGAACCTCGACGCCTGCCTGCTTGGCCGCGATGGCGGTCAGCGTGTTCTTCACCACGGCGTAGGTTGCGTTGCCGCTGAGCGCGCGCCGCAGCTGCTTGAGCTGGGCGACGGTGAGCCCGCGGTACTCGGTCAGCACGGCAGCGTTCGAGTCGCGGAACTGGTCCGTGAGCTCGGCGACTGCGGCTGCCTTGTCCGGCCTCGCCATGGCAATCCTTCCGATGGTGGTGCCGCCGGTCTGGGACCCCGGGCCCCGGACAGCAAAAGAGCCCCGCGCAGGCGCGGGGCTCTCATCGGGACACGCGCCACGGGGCACCGTCCGTACGGGAACTCTCACCTGCGCTGGCCTCCGCTGCTGCGGAACTTCGGGCGGCCTCCGGGCGCCGAGCAGTGCTCGGGTGAAACCGGGAGCCGACGACCTGCGGTCTTGGGCGGGACCACGATACGTCACGCGCGGCGTGGGACCAAACCGGGTCCGCGGGCCCCGCGGACCACGACCGACCGCGGCGCGTCTCGGGGACCGCGGCACGAGGCAAACGCGCGCGGGCGTCAGACCGGGGCGCCGAGGCAGACCAGCGGGACCAGCGTGCCGTCCGCGGCACTGCCCTCGCTCGTGGCGACCGCGAGCGCGTCCGCCACGGGCACCCCCGCCCGCAGGAGCCCGTGCAGCCGGGTCATCACGCGCAGCGCCGTCTCGTCCGGCAGCGGCGCGATCGCGGCGACGACGCACCCGACACCCGCGCGCAGCAGCACGCTCGCGAGGCCCAGCGCCTCACCGCCGGGGCGCACGCTCGACCGGCCCACCTCGCAGCACGAGAGCACCACGAGCTGTGGGGCCGAGCCGCCCGCGTCGAGCTCGTGCGCGAACAGCGGCCCGTCCGCGAGCCGGACCGACGAGAAGAGCGGGTTGTCGGGCTCGTGGCGCCCGTGGGCCGCGAGGTGCACCACCCCGGGGCTCGCGAGCAGCCGGATCGTCTCGGCGCACGTCGCGTCCTCCCCCGTCAGGACCGTCGACCCGGACCACAGCCGCGCCACCTCCTCGGCCTCGGTCGCCGAGTGCCGCAGCCCGGGCCCCGCCACGGCGCTGACCGCGAGCGGTGCGACCGACGCGGAGCCCGCGTACGTGAGCCAGTGGTGCACCGAGGGGGCCACGACCGTCGCCAGGCCGCGCCGCGCGCCGAGCAGCGACCAGGGCAGCAGGCCGAGCCAGCCGCTCGCGACGACGACGAGTCGCTCCGGGGTGCGCGTCGCCGGGTCGAGCATCACGCCGAGGTCGTCCAGGCCCCGCCCGAGCGAGCGGCCCGCCGCCGCGCGCAGCTCCTGCGGCACCAGCGGGTTCGACACGACCTCGAGGTCGGCGTGCACCCGACGGGTCTGCTCGCGCGCCCGCCCGGCGTCACCCAGGAGCTGCAGCCCGACGTGCTCGCCCTGGACCCGCACGGCGAGCAGCTCGCCGCGGTGCTCGAGCACGTCCAGCACCGTCGTGCCCGGCCGGGCGCGGAGCGCCGCGCGGACCTGGCGCACCGTGCCGACCCGGTCCTCCCCCACGTCGCCGGACCGGTGCCACGAGCGGGCCAGGATCGCCTGCTTGAGGCGCAGCCCCTCGCGGCGCACGCGCGTGCGCTCCCGGTCCGTCGCGGGCCGCGTCATGACCTCCCGGGCACCGTCGATGAGCTGGCGGAGCTCCGCGAGCAGCGCCGCGGAGTCCGGGTCGCTCGGCGGGTTGACCCGCTGCGTCCCGCCGACGACGGCGCGCGTGCGCTCCGCCGCGTCGAGGAGCGCGCCGGGCTGGCCGGACGCCAGCGCGAGGTCGAGGTCCATCCGTGCGAGCTGGGTGCCGTGCACGGCGCCGGCCGTGCGCAGGTCGAGCGACCCGAACCGGGACCGGTGCACGCCCAGGTCACGCTGGCCCTCGCGGACGTGCCGGCCGGCGCGCGCCGGGTCCTGGGCCGCGAGCGCGAGCAGCGCCCGGACGCGGCGGCCGTGCAGCCGCACCGAGATCGGGTCGCCGGCCGCGACCGGGCCCAGCGCCGTGAGGCAGGCCGCCGGGTCCGCGAGCACACCCCGGGCGAGGTCCGCCTCGAGCGCGACGAGCGACGCGGCGTACGCCCACACCGGCCGACCCGAGCGCCGGCACTGCTCCGCGAGGCGCGACGCACGCCCCGACACCGACGCCCACGCGCGCCGGGCCGCCGCGTCGACGACCGGGAGCTCGTCGGGCCGCGCCTCGAGCGCCGCCGTCTCCACCTGCAGCCCCAGCAGGGTCGCGCGCAGGACCCACGCCTCGTCACCGCGCCGCGCGAACCGGCGGCGCGCCGACGCCGCGAACGCCCGGGCCTGCTCGACGTCTCCGCGCAGCATCGCGCACTCGGCGCGCGCGAGCTCGACCTCGGCGAGGTCGTGCGGCAGCCGGTCGGCCGCGAAGATCTCGGCGGCCTCGGCGAGCGTCGAGTCCGCGACCGCGACCAGGCCCGCCTCGAGGAGCACCCGGGCCCGGTCCAGCAGCGCGATCGCCCGCGCCGGGCCCGGCAGCATGCGCGCCGCGGCCTCCATGCGCTCCAGCGCGAGCGGCAGCCGCCCCGCGAGGAACTCCAGGTACCCGAGGTTGTGCTGCGCCTTGAACACGAGCCGCGGGAACCCCGCGTCCGCGGCCCGCCGTGCGCACTCGGCGAGGTCGGTGCGCGCGAGCTCGAGGTCCCCGCGGTCCATGTGCAGCACGCCGCGGTTGAGCAGCGCCCGGCACGCGTCGATCGGGTCGGCAGCCTCGATGGTCCTGACCGCCGCGTCGAGCTCGCGCAACGAGTCCTCGATGCGCCCCGCGCGCAGGTACAGCAGCCCCCGCAGGCCCGCGAGCGCCGGTCCACGCCCCGGCCATGCCGCGCGCACGCCGTCGGTGTCCGCCGCGAGCTGCCCGAGCCGTGCGAGCTGCGCGCCGACGTCCCCGCGCAGCTCGAAGTCGCTCTTGACGAGCTCGATCGCCGCGCGCGACCGCAGGCGCTCGACGTCCGTCCCTCCCGGGAGGTCGTCGAGCGCCCGCAGGACCGGGCGCAGCCGCCGGGCCGCGCGGGCCGGCTGACCGTCGGCGTTCTCCGCGACCGCGCGGTCGACGGCGTCGGCCAGGCTGCTCAGCGCGACCGGCGCGGTGCGCGGGCCGTCGGGCGGGGGCATCGTCCGCTAGAGCTCGATCTGCGGCGTGACGACGGGGACGTCCGGCTGCTCCGGCCGGCGCAGCACGAGCCGGGCCGGGCCGCGACCGAGGTCCGAGAAGGAGAACCGCCCGTCCGCGTCCGACGTGACCCGCTCGATCCGGCCGCCCTGGTGCAGCTCGACGGCGAGCTCCCCTGCGGGCGCCGCCCAGCCGTCGACGCGCACGCGGTCCGCCTCGGCGTGGACCGTGATCATCACCGTGAGCACGTCCGTGGTGAACGTGATCGTCACGGCCTCGATGCTCGCCTCGTCGGACCGGAGGGCGAGCTCGGGGGTGCCGATCATGCGCAGCTCCGCCATCTCGGTGTGCAGCGCGTCGATCGTGAGGGCGAGCCCGATGCGGTCGACCAGCCCGGCGGGCACCGGGTCGACCCGGTCGACGATCACGGCGAGGCGACGCAGGACCTGGAGGTCACCGCCGTCCATGGCCTCCGTCGCGTACCGGGCGACGGCCCGGTCGTCCGCGGTCACCGGGCACCCCACGCGGGGTCCGCGACGAGCGCGAGCCGGAGCTTCGCGAGGCAGCGGCCCCGCGTCGGGCCGATGCTGCCGACCGGCATCCCGAGCGAGCGGGACACCACCGCGTAGTCGGGCCGGTCGACCAGCGCGACCAGCCCCAGCAGCGACCGGCAGCGGTCGGGCAGGGCACGCACGTGGTCCCACAGGATGCGGTCCTGCTCGTCGCGGACCGCGACGACGTCGGGTCGGTCCTCCGTGGGGGCCGCGAGCCAGTCGGTCGCGTGCTCGTCGAGCTCGGCGTGGGCGAGGTCGTCGCGCGACTTGCGCACCGCACGCCACGCCGCCCGCTTCGCCGTCACCAGCATCCACTGCAGCGTAGCCCGGGGGTCCCGGATCGAGTCGATGTCGCGGATCAGCGCGAGCCAGACGCCCTGGACCACGTCCTGGGCCTGCTCGTGCTCGGCGCCCTGGGCACGCACGGTGTGCCACAGCAGGGGGGTCAGCACCTCGACGAGCTGCGCGAGCGGCGCTCGGTCCCCCGCGCGGTAGGAGACGACCGCGTGGGCCGCCTTGTCGACCAGGCTCTCGCCCTGGTGCCGGAGCTCGGAAGCGACCGGCTCGACCAGGTCGTCACTCATCATGGACCCCTCGCACGGGAATCGTCGGGCGGCCGCCCACCGTCACAGTAGGGCGACCAGGACAACCCCGACAAGACGCCCAGGCGCCGTCGGAGTCGAGGGAGAGGGGCGCCGCCGGCCACCCCAGATACACGTCCCGGGAACGTCGTCGGGACGGACGTATCAGGCGGACGGGACCGGTCTCCTCACGGGCGCACCCGCCGCGGGCACGCCACCGACGCGCCCGCTCGACCCCCCGAGGAGACCCCACCCCATGGCTGCAGACGAGAACCGGCCCGCCGGCGACGAGCTCCCGGAGCCGGCGGCCCCGCTGAGCCGCGAGCAGATCCGCCCGGTCAAGCGGCTCGCCGAGGACGACCTCATCTCCCGACCCGGCGTGGTCGCCGTCGACATCGGCGAGAAGTACTCGGGTGGTCTGCCCACGGGGACGCAGTCGATCGTCGTGCACGTGCAGGCCAAGCGGAACGCCGACGAGGTGCCCGCCGACGAGCTGATCCCGCCCACGATCGACGGGGTCCCGACCGACGTCGTCCCGCACCGGATCCGCCTGCAGCACGAGGTGCCCTACGCGCCCGAGCACGCCGCGTCCGGCGAGGACGCGACCCGCTACGCCGCCCTGGTCGGCGGGGCGAGCATCGGCCCGGTGCGTCTCGTGCGCCGCCGCGCCACCCCCACCGGCACGCCCGCACCGCACCTCGTCGCCGGGACGCTCGGTGCGCTCGTCACCGACCGCCGCACCGGGCGCGCGCTCGCGCTGACCAACTTCCACGTCGCCGCCGTCGACACCGGCTGGCGCGCGGGCGACCCGCAGGTCCAGCCGTCGCGCATCGACGGGGCGGTGCCGTCCGACCGGTTCGGCACGCTCCAGCGCGCGGTCGTCGACGAGCACGTCGACGCCGCCGCCGTGCTGCTCGCACGCGGCACCCGGTGGTACCCCGCGGTCCTCGGGATCGGGGAGATCACCGGCCGCGCGAAGGCGAAGGTCGGGCAGTCGGTGCGCAAGCGGGGCCGCACGACCGGGCTGCGTCACGGGACGGTCACATCGGTCGACTTCACCGTGCAGATCGACTTCGGCGGGGAGACCGGGCTCGTGACGCTGCGCGACCAGGTCCGGGTCGACCGCAGCCCCGACGAGGAGCGGTTCTCCGCGGGCGGCGACTCCGGCTCGGTCGTGGTCGACGAGCGCGGGCGCGTCGTCGGGCTCCTGTTCGCCGGCGAGGACGACGGCAGCTTCAGCCTGGCCAACCCCATCGCCGCGGTGCTCGACGCCCTCGACGTCGACATCGCCACGCGGCGGTCGGTCACGAAGCGTGCGCGCCGGGCGCGGTCGGGGGCCGCGCGGGGACGGGTGCCCTCGGGGACGACGGGGGCGCGGGGACCGGTCGCGGCGCCGGTACCGGCTGCGGCGACGAGGGGCGCCGTCGGCCCCGGGGCCGACGGCGCGACGGCTCGGGTCCCGCACGCTGTGCCGGCCGGGCGCGTGGCGGGCTCGGGGGCGGGGGCGCAGCCGTTCACCGAACCGTTCACCGAGCCCTTCACGGAACCGTTCACCGAGGCGTACGCGCGGCAGCCGTTCACCGAGCCGTTCACGGAACCGTTCACCGAGGCGTACGCGGGGCAGCCCTTCACCGAACCGTTCACCGAGGCCTACGCCCGGCAGCCCTTCACGGAACCGTTCACGGAGCCGTTCACGGAGGCGTACGGGCGACAGCCGTTCACGGAGCCCTTCACCGAGGCATACGCCCGGCAGCCCTTCACGGAACCGTTCACGGAACCGTTCACGGAGCCGTTCACCGAGGCATACGCCCGGCAGCCCTTCACGGAACCGTTCACGGAGGCAGCCGGCGCGGGCACACTCGGGCGCCCGACGGCGACGGGCCGGCCGCGCGCCGGGCGTCGCGCGCTCGCCGAGGCGTTCTGGGCCGGCTACCTGACCGCCCGGTACCACCGCGCGCAGGGTCGCTGAGCGGGATGACGGTCACGACCGGGCGGTCCGGAGGCGGGCGCGCGCGTGGCACCGCCTCCCGACGGGGCCTGCACCTGGTGCGCCCGGTCGACGACGCGACCTCGTGCGGACCGGGCGGCGCACGAGTCACCACGCTCGACCCGCGCTCCCCCGGCCACTGCGCCGACGCTGTCGCAGCCGTCGTCGAGGTCACGGGTGGAGGCCGTGGCACGGGTGGGGGGTGGACCACGCTCCCGGGCGTCCCGCACGCGGCGAGGGTCGACCTGGTCCAGGAGCTCGAGGAGCACGTGCTCGGGCTGCGCGCCGACGGTCCGACGGTCGCGCACCGGGCGGCGCTCGCCGACGTGCTCGCCGCCTGGGCCGAGAGCCTCGTCGCGCTGCACCGCACCCCGGTGACGAGCACGGCACCCGCCGTCCCGCTGCCGTGGGTGCTCGTTCCGGACCTGCTGGCGCGCCGTCGCGACGGCTCGCACGCGGTCGCCGGGCGCGCGTGGGCGGTGCGGCAGCACCCGCGGGTCCGGCGCGCGCTCACCGCGGCGAGCGCGGGCTGGGCGGCGGACCGGTGGGTGCACGACGCGGGTCCCGACGCCGTGGTCGTCCTGCGCGGTCACCAGGCGGGCGGCGGTTCGCCGACCACGGGCGGCACCTCGACGACCGTGGCAGACCAGGCTGGCGGCGGGCTCGCGGCGACCGACGAGCGCACGCCCCGCGGCGCGTCGGGGTCCGGGCACCTGCCGACGGACCGCGCGCCCACCTCGTCGCGGCCGGGCGCGGCGACGCCCGGTGGGATGTCGCGACCGCGCTCGACTGGCTCGCGGTGCACCTGGCCCCGACGCTCGACCCGGCATGGGACCTCGACCCCGTCGCAGGTTTCATGCGCGCGTACCGGGTGCACGGCGGTGACGCCGAGCCCGACCGTTCGCTCGCGGTGGCCCGGACCGTGGCGACGGCTGCCGCGTGGAGCGACGCGCTCGACGCGCGGGGCCAGGAGCCCGACGACGACGAGCTCGCCTGGGTCGCCGGGCTCTGGGCGCGCCCGCTCGCGCTCCTCGCACCGAGGTGACCTGAGCCGTCCGGCTCCACGAGACGCGCGCGGGGACGGACCCTGCTGCGCACCCGGTCCGCAGGGGGGACCAGGTGCGCAGCAGGGTCTGCCACCCGCGCGTGCGGGATCGGCGGGTCACGACCTCCACCCGTGCATCCGCGTCCGGCTGGGCGGGACCGCCACGCGCGCCGACGTCTGCCTGGGCAGGACCGTCACCCGCACGGCCACGTCCGGCTAGACAGGACCGTCTGCGAGCAGGTCAGCCCGCCGCGGCCCGGACGCACGAGAGCCCGGTCCGCTGGGGACCGGGCTCTCGGGCGTGCAGTGCGGGGACGGAGGTCAGGCGGCCTCGGTGTCCTCCTCGGTCAGGTTCCGCGTGCGGTTCTGGTCCACGAGGATCCCGGGGCCGTTCGTCGTCGAGAACGTCGCCTTCGCGATGTAGCGGCCCTTCGACGAGGCGGGCTTGAGACGGTTGACCTCCTCGAGCGCAGCCGCGTAGTTCTCGACGAGCTGCACGTCGGAGAACGAGACCTTGCCGATGATGAAGTGCAGGTTCGCGTGCTTGTCGACACGGAACTCGATCTTGCCGCCCTTGATGTCGGTGACAGCCTTCGCCACGTCCATCGTGACCGTGCCGGTCTTCGGGTTCGGCATGAGACCACGCGGGCCCAGGACCTTGCCCAGTCGACCGACCTTGCCCATGAGGTCCGGCGTCGCGACCGCGGAGTCGAAGTCGGTGTACCCGGCCGCGACCTTCTCGATCAGCTCGTCGCCACCGACCTCGTCGGCACCCGCGGCGCGGGCCTGCTCGGCGCGCTCGCCCGTCGCGAACACGATGACGCGGGCCGTCTTGCCCGTGCCGTGCGGCAGGTTGACGGTGCCGCGGACCATCTGGTCCGCCTTGCGGGGGTCGACACCGAGACGGAACGCGACCTCGACGGTCGAGTCGTACTTGGTGGACGCGGTCGCCTGCGCGAGGCGCACGGCCTCGAGCGGGGCGTAGAGGCGGCCGGCCTCGATCTTCTCGGCTGCGGCGCGGTACGCCTTGCTGTGCTTGCTCATCTGCTCTCCTTGACTGGCAGTCGTGGTCGTCGGGCCGCACAGGGCCCTGCCACTGGCACTTCTCGGGTGGTGCTTCGGGGTGGTGCTGCTCCGGCCCGGGGGCCGGGGTGGGTCGAGGTCAGCCCTCGACCTTGATGCCCATGGAGCGGGCGGTGCCGGCGATGATCTTCTCGGCGGCGGCCACGTCGTTCGCGTTGAGGTCGACGAGCTTCGTCTGGGCGATCTCGGTGACCTGCGCGGCCGTCAGGGTCGCGACCTTGACGGTGTGCGGGGTCGGCGAGCCCTTGGCGACGCCGGCGGCCTTCTTGATGAGCTCCGCGGCCGGCGGGGTCTTCGTGATGAAGGTGAAGGAGCGGTCCTCGTAGACGGTGATCTCGACGGGGACCACGTCACCACGCTGCGACTCGGTCGCCGCGTTGTACGCCTTGCAGAACTCCATGATGTTGACGCCGTGCTGACCGAGCGCCGGACCGATCGGCGGCGCAGGGGTGGCCGCGCCGGCCTTGATCTGGAGCTTGATCAGGCCGGTGACCTTCTTCTTGGGGGGCATGATGCCTTCCGTTCGTGTCGTGGGCCGACGCCGTGGGCGATGACCCGGTTGCAGTGCGGCCCGGCGGTGCCGGACCCGCGCGTGTGCCGCTCGGTCAGATCTTGGCGACCTGGCCGAACGACAGCTCGACCGGGGTCTCCCGGCCGAAGATGGAGACGAGCACCTTGAGCTTCTGGCTCTCGGGGTTGATCTCGGAGATCGTCGCGGGCAGCGTGTCGAACGGGCCGTCGGTGACGGTCACGGACTCTCCGACCGTGAAGTCGACCTTGATCTCCGCGGCGGCGGCCTTCGTGCCGGCCTTCGGGGCCGCCGGCGTGAGCGACGGCGCGAGCATCGAGAAGACCTCGTCGAGCGTCAGCGGGACGGGCTGGTGCGTGTGCCCGACGAACCCGGTGACACCGGGCGTGTGCCGCACGGCACCCCACGACTCGTCGGTCAGGTCCATGCGCACGAGGACGTAGCCGGGGATCCGCACGCGGCGCACGACCTTGCGCTGCGCGTTCTTGATCTCCGTCACCTCCTCCATGGGGACCTCCACCTGGTGGATGTAGTCCTCCATGTTGAGGCTCTGCGTGCGGTTCTCGAGGTTTGCCTTCACGCGGTTCTCGTAGCCCGCGTAGGAGTGGATGACGTACCAGTCACCGGGCTGCGTGCGCAGCTGGGCCTTGAAGGCGGCGACGGGGTCCTCGTCGACGTCGGGCTCCTCGTCCTCGACCTCGACGGCGGGCTCGTCGTCCGCCTCGTCGGCAGGCTCGGCGTCGTCCTCGTCGGCGGGCTCGGCGTCGTCCTCGTCGTCAGCGCGCTCGGCGCCGTCCTCGTCGTCAGCGCGCTCGGCGCCGTCCTCGTCGTCAGCGCGCTCGGCGCCGTCGGCGGCACCGGTGGTGGCGGTGTCCTCGTCGGACGCGGGGTCGGCAGTGCCCGCTGCGGGCGCCTCGACCGCCGAGATCGACGCCAGGGCGTCCTCGAGCTCGGTCTCGGCAGCACCCTGCTCGGACTCGTGCGACTCGTACGTCACGTGGAAACCTGCTTTCTCGACTGTCTGTGGTGCGGACCGGCGTGCGCTGCGCGCGGGAGCCGGCGTGCTCCGGCGCGGGGCCGGAGGTGCGGTTGCCTGCGGTCAGGCGCCGAAGACCCAGAAGGTCAGGCGGCCGACCCCGAGGTCGACCAGGGTCACGAACGCCATGACGACGGCGACGAACGCGAGCACGACACCCGTGTAGGTCACGAGCTCCGAGCGTGTCGGGCGCACGACCTTCTTGAGCTCGGCGACGACCTGGCGGAAGAACAGCGCGACGCGGGCGACGAAGCCCCGACGGGCGGTCTCGGTGCTCGCGGGCTTCGGGCGCTCGGTGCGCGGCGCCGAGCCCTCGGCGCCGGACGCCGCTGCCGGTGCGGATTCGCTCACAGCTGTCCCCTACGTGTGTCGTGTGGCACC
This sequence comes from Cellulomonas sp. NPDC055163, assembly GCF_053607065.1. Lineage (NCBI taxonomy): Bacteria > Bacillati > Actinomycetota > Actinomycetes > Micrococcales > Cellulomonadaceae > Cellulomonas > Cellulomonas sp. NPDC055163. Next base: position 379,399 of record NZ_JBSGSU010000002.1, read on the forward strand.
GACGCCCGTGAGGTGCAGCGCCGGACCGTCGCTTCGCCGGACCCAGCTGGGCGCCGGACCGTGACCATGCGCAGGGCAGGCGAGACTCGAACTCGCAACCGCCGGTTTTGGAGACCGGTGCGCTACCAATTGCGCCACTGCCCTACGGCGTTCTCCGTCGCCACGACGAGCACCTGCGCGCAGCGGACCTGACGGACCACTCGTGGGCACGGCTCATCATGGCGGACGTCAACCGCCGGGGAACCACTGTACGCGACGCACGCCGCAGGGTCGAACCCGGCGGGATCGACGCGTCTGCGCGAGGCCTGCGCGACGGGGGCGCAACGTCTGCGCGACCGGGGCGCGGCGGGGGCGCGACGTGGGCGCGACGTGGGCGCGACGTCGGCGCGGAGCCGACCCGGCGCCCACCGGCGTCGGCCCGGAGTCGCCCCGGCGTCGACGGCCCGCGGCGCACCGGTCGCCAGGACCGCCACGGGCGGCGCGCCCCACCCCCAGCCCGGCCCCCCAGGGGCCCGGACCGGTGGTCGGGACACCCGGCGACCCGGTTGCCGGCGTCTGCCAAGATGGCGCTGTGAGCCAGCACACACCCGCCCAGCCCGCGTCCGCCCGCTCGCGCGTCTCCGCGCGCATCGCCGCCATCGCCCCGTCCGCGACGCTCGCGGTCGACGCGAAGGCGAAGGCGCTCAAGGCCGCCGGGCGCCCGGTCATCGGGTTCGGCGCGGGCGAGCCGGACTTCCCGACGCCCGACTACATCGTCGAGGCCGCCGTCGCCGCCGCGCACGACCCGGTCAACCACCGCTACACGCCCGCCGCCGGCCTGCCCGCGCTGCGTGAGGCGATCGCCGCGAAGACGCTGCGGGACTCGGGCTACGAGGTCGACGCGTCCGCTGTGCTCGTGACCAACGGCGGCAAGCAGGCCGTCTACCAGGCGTTCGCGACCGTCGTCGACCCGGGCGACGAGGTCCTGCTGCCCGCGCCGTACTGGACGACGTACCCCGAGGCCGTCCGGCTCGCGGGCGGGGTGCCGGTCGAGGTGTTCGCGGGCGCCGACCAGGAGTACCTCGTGACGGTCGAGCAGCTCGAGGCCGCGCGCACCGAGCGCACCAAGGTCCTGCTGTTCTGCTCGCCCTCGAACCCGACCGGCGCGGTGTACTCCCCCGAGCAGACCGCGGAGATCGGGCGCTGGGCGCTCGAGCACGGCATCTGGGTCCTGACCGACGAGATCTACGAGCACCTCGTGTACGACGACGCGCAGTTCACGCCGATCGTGCGCGCGGTCCCCGAGCTCGCCGACACGACGATCGTGCTCAACGGTGTCGCCAAGACCTACGCGATGACGGGCTGGCGGGTCGGTTGGATGATCGGGCCGGCCGACGTCATCAAGGCCGCGACCAACCTGCAGTCGCACCTCACGTCGAACGTCGCGAACGTGTCGCAGCGCGCAGCCGTCGCGGCGCTCACGGGCGACCTGTCCGCGGCGCACGCGATGCGCGAGGCGTTCGACCGCCGTCGCCGGACCATGGTCGAGATGCTCGGGCAGATCGACGGCGTGCGGATCCCCGTCCCGAAGGGGGCGTTCTACGCCTACCCCTCGGTCGAGGGCGTGCTCGGCCGCACGATCCGCGGCGTCACCCCGACCACGTCCGCCGAGCTCGCGGCCCTGATCCTCGAGCAGGCCGAGGTCGCGGTCGTGCCCGGTGAGGCGTTCGGGCCCAGCGGGTTCCTGCGCCTGTCGTACGCGCTCGGCGACGACGACCTCGCCGAGGGCGTCGGGCGCATCCAGGCGCTCCTGGCCGACGCGGACTGACCCGCTCGCACCGGTCGGCTGCGGTCGGCGCTGGTCGGCTGCGGTCGGCGCCGCTCGGGGGCACGGTGCCCCTGTCTGCCCGCAGCGGTCCGCGCCTGCCCAGGTCTGGCCGCAGCTGCCCGTGCCTGCGCACGTGTGCCCGCAGCTCCCCGTGCCTGCCCGTGCCTGCCCGTGCCTGCCCGTGCCTGCCCGTGCCTGCCCGTGTCCACCGAGCGGTGGACACGGGCACCGTCGTGCGGTGGCTACCGCCGCCCGCGCCGCCACGCCACGCTGGAGCCATGAACCCCACCGAGCTGGCCCTCGAGGCCCACGGGCTGCGCAAGCGCTACGGCGACAAGCAGGCCGTCGACGGCCTCGACCTCGCCGTGCACCGCGGCGAGATCTTCTCCGTCCTCGGCCCGAACGGCGCCGGCAAGACGACGACCGTCGAGATCCTCGAGGGCTACCGCGACCGTGACGGCGGCGAGGTGCGCGTCCTCGGGGAGGACCCGCAGACCGCCGGACGCGCCTGGCGCTCACGCATCGGGGTCGTGCTGCAGGACACCCGCGACCTCGCCGAGGCCAACGTCGGCGAGCTCGTGCGGCACTTCGCGGCGTACTACCCCCACCCGCAGGACCCCGAGCACGTGATCGACCTCGTGGGGCTCCGCGACAAGGTGCGGACGCGCGTGCGGCAGCTGTCCGGCGGGCAGCGGCGGCGGCTCGACGTCGCCCTCGGCATCGTCGGGCGGCCCGAGCTGCTGTTCCTCGACGAGCCGACCACCGGCTTCGACCCCGAGGCCAGGCGCTCGTTCTGGGACCTCGTCCGCGACCTCCGCGACCAGGGCACGACGATCCTGCTGACGACGCACTACCTCGACGAGGCCGAGCAGCTCGCCGACCGGGTCGCCGTCGTCCAGGACGGGCGCGTCGTGGCGCTCGACCGGCCGTCCGACCTGGGCGGACCCGCGGCGCGGCAGGCCGTCGTCCGGTGGGTCGAGGACGGGGTCACGCGCGAGGTCCGGACGGACGAGCCGACCCGGACGGTCGTCGAGCTCGCCGGCCGCTGGGCCGACGCGCGAGGCTCGGCCGCACCGCTCGAGGTGCCGGGGCTGCAGGTCCTGCACCCGAGCCTCGAGGACGTCTACCTCGCACTGATCGGTGTCGGGTCCCCCGCTGCCGCACCCGTCGTCCCGACCCTGCAGGGGAGCACCCGATGACCGCCGCGACCGCCCCGGCGCCCCGTTCCGCGCTCGCGCGTCCGGCCGCGCTCCCCGGCACGCTGCGCCTCGGCCTGGTGCGCACGCGCCTCGAGCTGCGGCAGTACTTCCGCGAGCGCGACGCGGTCGTGTTCATCTTCCTGTACCCGGTGATCATGCTCGCGATCTTCGCGACGGTGTTCGGCCAGGACGGCGCGCAGGTCGGGCCCGAGGGGGGCACGGTGCCGTTCGCGCAGTACTTCCTGCCCGGGATGGTCGCGACCGGCGTGATGCTCTCGAGCTTCCAGTCGCTCGCGATCACGATCGCCGTGGAGCGCGACGAGGGCGGGCTCAAGCGGCTGCGCGGCACCCCGCTGCCCGCCGCGGCGTACTTCCTCGGCAAGGTCGGGCAGGTGCTCGTCTCCTCGACGGTCCAGCTCGCCCTGCTCCTCGCGGTCGCCGCGCTCGTGTTCGACGTCCCGCTGCCCACGGACCCCGACCGCTGGTTCACGTTCGCGTGGGTGTTCCTGCTCGGGACAGCCGCGGGCTCCGTCTGCGGGGTCGCGTTCTCCTCCGTCCCCCGCACCGGGCGCAGCGCAAGCGCAGTCGTCACGCCCGTCGTGCTCGTGCTGCAGTTCATCTCCGGCGTGTTCTTCATGTACGACGCGCTGCCGACCTGGATGCAGCAGGTCGCGTCCGTGTTCCCGCTCAAGTGGATGGCGCAGGGCATGCGCTCGGTGTTCCTGCCCGACACCTTCCTCCCGATGGAGGTCTCCGGGTCCTGGCAGCACCCCATGACCGCGCTCGTGCTCGCGGTGTGGGCCGTCGTCGGGCTCGTGCTGGGTGTCCGCACGTTCCGCTGGACGCGACGCGATGCCGGCTGACGAGCCGCGCGCCGACCGGCCGGCCGCTGCCCTCTCGGGCGACGACCGGCCCATCGGCGCGCACGGGGCGCTGCACCGGATGGGTCTGGCACGGGCCGACGCCACCGACCCGGCCGACCGGCCCGCGCGGCGTCCCGCGGTCGACCGCGCGGAGTTCTGGACCCGCACGCTGCGCGGGTGGGACGTCGCGTTCTACGTCATGGTCGCGATCGCGTGCGCGTCGTTCCTGACCGGCGGCCACGCCCCGGGTGCGACGGCTGTCTCGTTCGCCGCGATGGCGGTGCTCGCGGCCGCGTACACCGTGATCGGGCGGCGGGCCGCGCTGCGCGGCGACGCCCGGCTCGCGCACATCTATCTCGCGGTGCTGGTCGTGGTCGTGGTGCTCGTCGTGCGCCTCGAGCCGATGGGGACGCTCCTGCTGTTCATCGCCTACTCCCAGATCTGGTTCTTCAGCCACCGCCGCACCACCGCCGCGGCGATCGCGCTCGTGCTCGCCGTCGGCGCCTCGGTCGCGATGGGTCTGCGCGGCTGGGCCGACCGTGAGGCGTGGGTCGAGATCGCCGGGCAGATGGGCATCGGGCTCGTGTTCAGCGTGCTGCTCGGGCTGTGGATCACGCAGATCGCCGAGCAGAGCGAGGAGCGCGCGGGTCTCATCGAGCGGCTCGAGACGGCGCAGGCCGAGCTCGCCGCGACCAACCACGCCGCCGGCGTCCTCGCGGAGCGCGAGCGCCTCGCGCAGGAGATCCACGACACGCTCGCGCAGGGGTTCACGAGCGTCGTGATGCTCGCGCAGGCCGCGGGCGCGGAGCTCGACCGTGCGGCGACCGACGCAGCGCGCGGACGCATGGAGCAGATCGAGGACGTCGCGCGCGAGAACCTCGCCGAGGCCCGCGCGCTCGTCGCCGCGTTCGGGCCCGCCGGGCTGCAGCAGCAGGGTCTGCGCGACGCGCTCACGCGGCTGGCCGAGCGGTTCACCGCGGAGACCGGCGTCGAGGTCGACGTCGACCTCGGGCAGGACGGACCGCTCACGCGCGACACGGAGGTGGTGCTGCTGCGCGGCGCGCAGGAGGCGCTGGCGAACGTGCGCAAGCACGCCGACGCCCGCCGCGTCCGCCTGCGGCTCGGCACCGACGACGGGACGGTCGAGCTCGAGGTGCACGACGACGGCCGCGGGATGCCGCCCGAGGTGGGTCGCGGCGTCGGGCTGCGGGGGATGCACGAGCGCGTGCGCGCGGGCGGCGGGACGCTCGACGTCGGGACCGCGCCGGGAGGCGGCACGCGGGTGCTCGTCCGGATGCCCGCGGCGACGGCCGACGGCGTCGGCCGGGGTGGAGGCGTGGGTGGCAGCGGTGGAGGCGTTGGTGAAGGCGGCGACGCCGGTAGAGGCGTCGGAGGCGGAGGCGATACTGGCGCCGGGTCCGCGAGCGCCGCGATCCCGACCAGCCGACCCGGAGGAGCACCGTGAACCCCGTCCGCGTCCTGGTCGTCGACGACCACCCCGTCGTGCGCTCGGGGCTCACGGGGCTGCTCGCCGCGGAGCCGGACATCGAGGTGGTCGGCGAGGCCGCGGACGGGCAGGCGGCGGTCGACGCCGCGCGCACGCTCGCACCGGACCTCGTGCTGATGGACCTGCGGATGCCGGTGCTCGACGGCGCGGCGGCGACCGCCCGCATCCGCGCCGAGACGCCGTCGGTGCACGTGCTGGTCCTGACGACGTACGAGACCGACACGGACATCCTGCGGGCCGTCGAGGCCGGTGCGACCGGCTACCTGCTCAAGGACACCCCGCGTGAGCAGCTCGTCGCCGGTGTCCGGGCAGCCGCGCGGGGCGAGTCCGCCCTCTCGCCGACGGTCGCCCGCCGGCTCGTCGAGCAGCTCCGGTCCGACCGCGACCGGCTCAGCGCACGCGAGCTCGAGGTGCTCGCGGGCGTCGCGCGCGGGCTGTCGAACGCCGCCATCGGGCGCGAGCTCTTCATCGCCGAGGCGACCGTGAAGACGCACCTGCTCCGGACGTTCACCAAGCTCGGCGTGGACGACCGCACGCGCGCGGTCACGATCGCGATCGAGCGCGGGATCCTGCCCGCACCCTGACCGGCGAGCACGCAGGACCCGCCGGCGCGGGACGACCGATGACCGACGGATGGTGCGCGACACCGAGGCTCCCGGCCGGCGCCTGCGCCCCGGGTGTTCCGTGGACCGGGCCCACGCGGGTTCGGGCGCGGGTTCGGGTTCCGGGTTCGAGTTCGGGTTCCGGGTCCGGGCTCCGGGTTCGGGTTCGGGTTCGGGTTCGGGTTCGGGTTCGGGTTCGGGTTCGGGTTCGGGTTCGGGTTCGGGTTCGGAAGATGCTCGTCGGCGGTTCGGCAGCCGCCGTCGGAGCTGGCGGCCGTCACCCGGACGGGGTCCGGACCCGGCGGCCACCCGTGGTCGGCGTCTCCTGCAGATGTCGCCAGTGCCCCGATACTGTGCGGTATGCCCGAAAGCCTGAGCATCGTCGCCGGCGGCACCGCTGCCGTCGTGCTGCTCGGCGTGGGCGTCTCCGCGATCTTCGCCGAGCCGAACGAGTCCCGCGGTGCGCTCGCCGACCCGATGGTGGTGACCGTCCCGCCCGTGATCGACCCCGCACCGGCGTCCCCGCCCGGCTCCGTCGGCGCACCCGCCGGGACCGGAGAGGCCGGCGGGCTCGACCCGGCCGGGGTTGCGGAGCGAGGCTCTGGTGCGCCGTCGACCACGCTCTCGCCGTCCACCTCGCTCTCGCCATCCATCTCGCGGTCGCCGTCCGTCGCCTTCCCGCCGTCGGCCGCCTCAGCGCCCGGGACGTCGGCGGCGGCACGTCCGGACGACGGGCCACACGCCCGGCTCGCGACGACCGACCCGGCGCGTGTCGGGAGCGCCAGGACCACGTGGTGGACGGGCGGCGTGACGTCCGCACTGCGGTCGAACGGCTCGACAGACCGGGCCGAGCGGTCGGGCGACCTCGTCGACCCCGCCGAGCGATCGGGCGGATCCACCAGCCGGGCGGAGCGGTCGGGCGGCCCCACCGGCCGGGCCGAGCACGGGGTGCCGAACCCGCACCCGGGAGCGGACGACGCACCGAGCGCACGGCACGGGGTCTCCCGCGTCGCGCCGAGCGGCCACCGGGCCCGGGTCGAGGACGAGGGACGGGCCGGACACGCCTCGGTCGGCCACGCCTCGGTCGGCCACACCTCGGTCCGCCACACCTCGGTCCGCCGCGACCTGAGGGTGCGCGACCCCCGGGCTGCGGCCGGTCGGCAGGTTCCGCCGCCCGCAGCGGCCGTGCCCGCACCGGCAGAGCGCCCGTCACCCGCGGCGGCAGCTCCCCCGTCACCCGCAGCGCCCGCCGCGCCCGCGTCCCCCGCCGCGCCCGCACCGCCCCCTTCGCCCGCAGGGCCCCGTGCCCCGGCAGCGCACTCCTCTCCCCCGGCAGCACCGCCGGCCGCCGCGTCTCCCCCGGCAGCACCGCCGGCCCCCGCGCCCGCCGCCTCGCCACCCACCGAGCGCCCCCAGATCCGCCCACCCACCGGCCGCGCGGTCGGACGGGCCGCCGACCCCCGCCCGGCGCGGGAGCACCCGCACGTCACGGCACCGACCCGACTGCAGCCCGTGACGTCGGACCGGCGAGACCAGGGCCCCGGCCCGCACGGCCCGGCCTCCGGGCCTCGCGACTACCGCGGACGCGCCGTGCCCGGCGGGACGTGGTGATGCGCTCGGCCCGACGGCGTCGGGGTCGCGCCCCGCACGACCGGGTGGCGCACCTGACCGTCCGCGCGCGGGTCCTCTCGGCGGTGCTGCTGCTCGCAGCGCTCGCGGTCGTCATCGCGGGCGCGACGGCGTACCTGCTGCAGGCGCAGCGCACCGACAAGCGCATCGACGACTCACTGGTCCGGGCGATCGACGTGCTGCGCTTCGTGACCGCGGAGGGCCCCGACGCCGAGCGCAACCCCGAGCTCGAGTTCACGACCGTGACCGACCTGCTCTACGCGGCCGTGCAGCGCCGCGGCTTCACCGAGCACGAGGGGGTGCTCGCGCTGGTCGACGGCGAACCCCGCTGGCTGGCCTCGACGTCCGTGCCGCTGCGCCTCGAGGCAGACCCGGAGCTGCTGCGCCGGCTCGCGGCGGTGTCCCCCGAGGACCCGGTCGAGCTGCAGACCGTCCGCACGTCCGTGACCGAGTACCGCCTCGTCGCGATGCCCGTCTCGGTCACGGGCGACCCGCACCAGGGGCTGTTCGTCGTCGCGATCGACCGGCGGGCCGAGATCGCGACGATGTCGCGCGTGTACCGCTCGTACGCCTCGGTCGCGCTGGGCTCGCTCGTGGTCATCGCGCTCGTCGCGTGGTTCGTCGTCGGGCGCCTGCTCCGGCCCGTGCGGCTGCTCCGCGACACCGCGCGGCACATCACCGAGTCGGACCTCTCGGAGCGCATCTCGGTCAGCGGCTCCGACGACCTGTCCGACCTCGCCCGCACCGTCAACGCGATGCTCGACCGGCTGCAGAACGCGTTCGGGTCGCAGCGCGAGCTCCTCGACGACGTGGGCCACGAGCTGCGGACGCCGCTGACGATCGTGCGCGGTCACCTCGAGCTGCTGGACCCCGACGACCCCGACGACGTGCGGGCGACCCAGGCGCTCGCGCTCGACGAGCTCGACCGGATGCACCGCCTCGTCAACGACCTCATGACGCTCGCGACCGCCGAGCGGCCCGACTTCGTGCGGGTCGCCCCCACCGACATCGGGCGCCTCACCGACGACGTGCTGGACAAGGCTCGCGGGCTCGGCGACCGGCGCTGGCAGGTCGCCGCCCGGGCCGACGCGACGGTGCTCGTCGACTCCCAGCGCGTCACGCAGGCGTGGCTCCAGCTCATCGCGAACGCCGTGTCGGTCTCCGCGCCGGGGACGTGGATCCGCATCGGAAGCGAGATCCGCTCGCGCCGCGTGCTGTTGTGGGTGCGCGACGAGGGTCCCGGCGTCGCCCCCGAGGAGGAGGCACGGATCTTCGAGCGCTTCCACCGCGGGCGGGCCGACCGCATCGGTCGCCGCGGTGACGGCGCCGGGCTGGGCCTGCCCATCGTCGCCGCGATCGCCGCGGCGCACCACGGCCGCGTGACGCTCGAACGGCCCCCGCGCGGTGCGGGCAGCGGGGCCGTGTTCGTGCTCGACCTCCCCGCGCTGGACCTCGTCGAAGAACCGCGTCTCACCCCCGCCGAGCTGTTGGAGCAGACATGACACAGATCCTCATCGCCGAGGACGAGGAACGCATCGCCGCGTTCATCGCCAAGGGCCTGCGTTCCGAGGGCTTCGCGACCGCCACGGTCGCGACGGGCGCGGAGGCGCTCGCGCTGGCCCGCTCCGGCGAGTACTCCCTCCTGGTGCTCGACCTCGGGCTCGCCGACATGGACGGGTTCGACGTGCTGCGCCAGATCCGCGAGTCCGGGGCGCACCTGCCGGTCATCATCCTGACGGCGCGCAGCTCGGTGACCGACACCGTCACGGGGCTGGAGTCGGGCGCCGACGACTACATGGCCAAGCCGTTCCGGTTCGAGGAGCTGTTGGCGCGCGTCCGGCTCCGGCTGCGCACCCCGCAGGTCGTCGGCGAGGTCGCGACGCTGACCCACGGGCCGCTCCAGCTCGACCTGCGCACGCGACGCATGCGGGTCGGCACGCAGGAGGTCGACCTGTCCGCGCGAGAGTTCGCACTCGCCGAGACGTTCCTGCGCCACCCCGGGCACGTGCTGAGCCGTGAGCAGCTGCTCTCGCAGGTCTGGGGGTACGACTTCGACCCCGGCTCGAACGTCGTCGACGTGTACGTCCGCTACCTGCGCAAGAAGCTCGGCGCGGAGCACTTCGACACCGTGCGCGGGGTGGGCTACCGGCTGGTGGACGCGACCGCCGGCGTCTGACGGCCGCTCGCACGGGCGGTCCGGGCGGTGGGCCGGGCGGTGGGCCGGGCGGCCGACCCTCGCGCGCCCTGGCACACTGTCGGCGTGCGAGACGTGGCCCTGCTCCCCAAGGCCCACCTCCACCTGCACTTCACCGGCTCGATGCGGACCGCGACGCTGGGTGACCTCGCGGAGCGCTCCGGCGTCCGGCTGCCCGCGGCGCTGCTCGACGGCGACCCGTTGCGTGTCCCCGCGGACGAGCGCGGCTGGTTCCGGTTCCAGCGTCTCTACGACGCGGCCCGGGCCTGCGTGCGCACCGAGGCGGCGCTGCGCCGGATCGTCGACGAGGCGGCCGCGGACGACGCCGCCGAGGGCTCCGGCCGGCTCGAGCTGCAGGTGGACCCGACGTCGTACGCGCCCTACGTCGGCGGGCTGTCCGCGGCGCTCGAGATCATCCTCGACGAGGCCCGCGGGGCCAGCGCCCGCCACGGCGTCGAGGTCGCGCTGGTCGTCGCCGCGTCGCGCATGCGCCACCCGCTCGAGGCGCGGACGCTGGCCCGGCTCGCGGCCCGGCACGCCGGCGAGGGGCCGGGCGAGGTCGTCGGGTTCGGGCTGAGCAACGACGAGCGGCGCGGGGACACCGAGGAGTTCGCGCCGGCGTTCGCGATCGCGCGCCGGGCGGGTCTCGCCTCCGTCCCGCACGGCGGCGAGCTCCTGGGACCCGAGCACGTCGCGGACGTCCTCGACCACCTCGCCCCCGACCGGCTCGGCCACGGCGTGCGCACCGCCGAGGACCCGGCGCTGCTCTCGCGCGTCGTCGACCAGGGCGTCGCGCTCGAGCTGTGCCCCGCGTCGAACGTGTCGCTCGGCGTGTACCGGCAGGCGTCGGACGTCCCGCTGCGGGCCCTCGTCGACGCGGGGGCGACCGTGGCGCTCGGCGCCGACGACCCGCTGCTGTTCGGTTCGCGGCTCGCCGAGCAGTACCGGACCGCGCGTGACGTGCACGGCTTCGACGACGCCGACCTCGCCGACCTCGCGCGCGGCTCGATCCGGGCGAGCCGCGCCGGCACGGCGACGCGGGAGCGCCTGCTCGCGGGCGTCGACGCCTGGCTCGCGTCCTCGGCGGAGACCGCTCCGGACGGGACCGCGCCGGACCCGACGACCCGGGACGGCGGCGTCCCGGCGTGAGCGACGCTCAGCCGCTCTCGTCGACCCACGCCCGGGTGAGGTACGCGTCGAAGCCCACGACGGCGGGCGCCGGGACGCCGTAGCCCGCGGACTCGTCGACGAGCACCCGTTCGACGCCGACCAGAGCCCCGTCCGCCGGGTCCACGAGCAGGATCGGCCGCACCGGCGCACCGACCTGCGGCCCGACGGTGATCGCGACCGTGCGCCGCCCCGCCCGGTCGAGGACGGCGCCGAGGGTCACGAGCCGCTCCTCGCCCGCGAGCGCCGACCAGATCGCGCCGTCGACCGCGCCGCTCACGACCGCACGCTCCTGGACCCGCGCCGTCCCCTCGAGGAGGCAGACCGCGGTCTCGTCGGGCGTCGACTCGCGTGCGGCGCACACCGTGCCGTCGAGCAGCCGCTCCCGCAGCACGTCGGGCGCGAGACCGGCGAGGGCGTCGAGCGTGGGGGCGTCGCTCGCACCGGGGCCGAACGTCTGCTCCTCGGGCGGCCCGGGCGCGGCCCCGCCCTGCGGCAGGCGCCCGCCGACCTCGAGCGGCTCCCCCGACCGCTCGACGCTGCGCAGGGACCCGTCGGGCCGGACCCAGGTGTCGACGGTCCCGGGCACGACGGCGGACCACGTCCCGCCGGCGTCGGTCGTGCCCTCGAAGGTCCAGCGGGCGACGTGCACGTACTGGACGTCCCCCGTGCGCGGCGGCTCGACCCGGGCGCGTGCCGCGTCCGCGAACGCCGCCAGCACGGGCGCCGCCTCGTCCCCCGTCGCCTCCGCCAGCTCGGTGTCGACGACGAGCCCGTAGCTGAGCAGCGGTGGGGTGTCGGCGACCGCGCGGGGCGTGCCGAGCGGGTCCGCGAGCACCCCGACGGCCAGTGCGGTGACCGCGGCGACCCCGACGGCCACCCGGAGGGGCAGCCCGCCGCGCGCCCCGCCGGCGCGCGCCCGCACCTCCCGCGGCAGCGGCCGGCGCGCCGGGTCGGGCCGGGTGCGGACGATCCGGTCGAACGCGTCGCGCGCGGCGGGGCGCTCGTGGGCGCGGTCGAGCACGCGCTCCGGCACCGGGTTCGTGCGCCCGAGCAGGACCCGGACCTTCTGGACCTCGTGCTCGTTCATCGGCGCCGTGGCGTGAGCCCCCGGCGCCCCGGGTGCCGGTCGTGGTCCTCGTCCTCCGGCGGGGCGGCGGGCAGCGCGGACGGGCGGGCCGGCACGTCGTCCTCGACGGCGTGCCCGGCCTGGACGAGCCGCTCGAGCCGGTGCCGCGCCCGGTGCAGGCGCATCGCGGCGGTGCCGGGCGAGCAGCCGAGCACGCGCCCGAGGGCGACGAGGTCCAGGCCGTCCCACGCGACGAGCTGGAGGATCTCCTGGTCGCGCGGCGCGAGCTTGCGCATGACGGTCGAGGCGAGCATCCGGTCGGTCACGATCTCGGCGGGGTCGATCTCGACGATCGGCACGCCCGCGGCGAGACCGGCGCGGATCCGGACGTCGAGCCGCGCGGCCCGCAGCCGGGACCGCTGGGAGTTCGCGAGGATGTTGCGCGCGACCACGATCAGCCACGCGGTCCGGGCGTCGGGGTCCGCGGGCAGGACGTCGGCGCGGTGCCAGGCGACGGTGAGCGCCTGGGCGGCGACGTCCTCGGCGACGTGCCAGTCGGTGCGCCGGGCCGCGTACCCGAGCACGACGGGGTACAGCTCGGCGAACATCGCCGCGAACTGGTCCTCGTCCACGTGCAACCCCTTCACGACCTCAGGGGCGAGTGTAGGCACACGACGACGCCCCGAGAACGCCGGGCGCGCGTCAGCAGCTCGTCGCGGTCGCGTTCTGGATCAGGGACCGGGCGCCGGCGAGCCAGCCGCCGACGGACTGGTTGCGGGTCCAGGGCCCCGCACACACGCTGCGGCCCCCGCCGCCGGCCGTCTCGTAGAACGTGGACCGCTTGGACCGCTTGTTGGCGTAGCTGCCGATGGTCACGGCCGGCAGCCCGATCACCGCGCCCGGCTGGTTGAGCTGGAACATCGTCCCGCCGTAGAACGGGCCGGTCCAGATGCACGTGGTGCCGGACGCGCAGTCGCCGTACGAGAGGGTCCCGACCTCGGCGTGCACGACCAGCACGGCGCCGCCCTGCAGGGTCGCCGTCTCGAGGACCCGGTGACCGGGGTCGGCAGCGGGCTCGTCCTCGGGGAGCACCGGCGTCGCGCCCAGCAGGAGCGAGGCGACGCCGAGGAGGGCGGTCAGCACGGTGCGCCGCTCGCGTGCGCTCCCGAGGGAACGGTGCAGCGCGCTCGAGGCGGAGCGTGCCCAGTCCAGGAAGATTCCCATACTTACACCATGTCCGGGATCGCCCGGACTTCACCAGGGGAGTCCGCAGCGACCGCAGCCGTCGTCGCGCTCGTGGCGTCGAGGCTCGCGTTCACGAGCACCGGCTCGGGCTCGAGCTCGATCCCGAACCGGTCGTGCACCCCCTCGCGCACCGAGCGGGCCAGCGCCAGGACGTCCTCGGCGCGCGCCCCGCCGCGGTTCGTCAGCGCCAGCGTGTGCTTCGTGGAGACCGCGGCCGGCCCCGGCAGCCCGTGCCCGCGTCCGAACCCCGCCTGCTCGATGAGCCACGCCGCGCTCGTCTTGGTGCGGCCGTCGCCCGTCGGGTAGCGCGGCGCGCCCTCGGGCAGCAGCGCCGCGACCTCCGCGTCGAGCACGGGGTTGGTGAAGAACGACCCGGCGCTCGCGGTGTCCGGGTCCGCCGGGTCGAGCACCATGCCCTTGCCCGCGCGCAGCGCGAGCACCGCCGCCCGGACGTCGGCGAGCGGGGCCCGCTCCCCCACCTGCACGCCCAGCGTGCGCGCGAGCTCGGCGTACGCGACCGGCTCGGACAGCGGGCCGATGCGGAGCTGGAACGTCACGTCGAGCACCACGTACCGCGGTGTCGGCCCCCACGGCGACCTCGGGTCGCCCTCGACGGGGCGCATCGAGCGCTTGAGCAGCGACGTGCGGTACCCGAAGGCGAGGTCCACGAGCGGCAGCGTCCGCACCCGGGCGCGCCCGCGGTCCCACACGCGCACCGCGGAGACCGTCTGCGCGACCTCCTGGCCGTACGCGCCGACGTTCTGCACGGGAGTCGCACCGGTCGAGCCGGGGATGCCGGAGAGCGCCTCGATCCCGACGAGCCGGTTCGCGACCGCGTGCGCGACCACGTCGTCCCACGGGGTCCCGGCCGGGACCGTGACGGTGACACCCGCGCACGCCGAGGCGTCGGGCGTCTCGACACCGGTCCGCACGTCACGGACGACGACGCCGTCGAACCCGGCGTCGCCGACCAGCAGGTTCGAGCCGCCACCGAGCACGAGCAGCGGCTCGCCGGCGTCGTCCGCGGCGCGCACCGCGGCGACCAGCTCGGCCTCGGTGCTCGTCTCGACGTAGCGGCCGACCGGCCCGCCGACGCCGAGCGTCGTGAGCGCGGCGAGCGTGGGGACCGGAGCCGGGTTCGTCACCGCGCCAGGTTATCGGTCGGCGGTACGTCCGCCGGGGCCGCGTCCGCGGGCTCGTCCTGCCCGGTGACCCGGTGCACGACGGGCTCCACGGGCGCCGCCGCCCGCACCACGAGCAGACCGACGAGCACCGGGACCGCGATCGCCAGCAGCGCCTGCCGGTACCCGATCTCGTCCGCGAGCAGGCCGAGCAGCGGCGGGCCGGCGAGGAACGCCGAGTACCCGACCGTCGAGACGACGCTCACGCGAGCCGCGGCGCGCGCCGGGTCGTCGCTCGCGGCGGACATGCCCACGGGGAACCCGAGCGCGGCGCCCATCCCCCACAGCACCACGCCGACGAGCGCGAGCCACAGCATCGTCTCGGGCACGAGCCCGAAGATCAGGAGCCCGACGAGCGAGAGCGCCGCACACAGGCGGAGCACCGTCACGCGCCCGTACCGGTCGAGCAGGTTCGTGCCGAGGAAGCGCATCACGGTCATCGCCGTGACGAAGACGCCGAAGACCAGGGCGCCGACGGTGTCGTCGGTGCCGAAGCCGTCGACGACCGCGAGCGCGACCCAGTCGTTCGCGGAGCCCTCGGTGAGCGCGGCCGCGAGGACCACGAGCCCGATGAGCAGGGTGCGCGGCTCGAGCCACGCGCCGAACGCCCGGCGCGCGACCGCACCGGTGCTCGCGTCCGCGTGCTCGACGTGGCCGGCGGCGGGGAGGAACCGGCGCACGCACCACGCGACCGCGAGGCACGAGACGACGAGCACCGCGGGCAGGTGCACGTGCACGGGCACGTCGAGCCGGGCGGCGAGGGCCGCGAGGCCGGCTGCGACGACCGTCCCGAGCGAGAAGCCCGCGTGGTACCGGGGCATGACGGTGCGCCCGAGCTTCTGCTCGACGATCGCGCCCTCGAGGTTCATCGCGGCGTCCCAGACGCCGGTGCCGACGCCGAAGACGACGAGCCCGGCGCCGACGACGACGGCGTTGCCCAGTGCGACCCCCGCCGAGGCGATGACGAGGCCGGTCGCGTTGACGATCGCGAACCCGAGCACGGTGCGGGCAGCGCCGAGGCGCGTGACGATGATCCCCGAGAGCGGCAGCGACACGAGCGACCCGACCGAGCCGACGAGCAGCAGCACACCCATCTGCGCGGGCGTCAGGCCCAGCCCGTCGCGCACGGCCGGCAGGCGCGAGGCCCAGCTCGAGAAGTGCGCGCCGTTGAGGACGAACACGAGGAACACCGCGAACGACGCGGCCCGGACGCGGGCCTGGTCGACGGCGGGTGCGCCGGTGGCGTGGGGGGTGCTCGACATGGGTCGGTCGGCTCTCTCGTGGAGGGTGGGGTCGGTGGTCATCGGGCGGCGGGGGCGGCGCACACGGCGTCGAGCCGGGCCGCGGTCTCCCGGTCATCTTCGCCCACGGGTCCGACGATGCGAGAGACGAGTGCCGTGAGCGCCGGGTCGTCGGGCGGGGTCGCGCGCCCGACGGCGGGCTCCGGCGTGACGGGTTGTGGGGTGGCGGGCTGCGGCGTGACGGGCTGTGGGGTGGCGGGCTGCGGCATGGTCGACTCCGGCGTGGTGGGCTGCGCCGCGGGTGTGGCACACGCCGGTGCGGCGACCAGGGGCGGGTCGACGCGTGCGACCCGGCTCGAGAGGCTCACGCTCACGACCATCGCACCCGCGATGAGCACGAGCGCGTGGCGCGCGCCCATGGACTCCGCGGCGAGCCCCAGCAGCGGCGGGGCGGCCAGCGACGCGACCGAGGAGAACGCGGAGACCACGGCGACCCGCCCGGCCGCCAGCATCGGGTCGTCGGACGCCGCGGCGATGCCGAGCGGCACGGCGAGCGCGGCGCCGAGCCCCCACGCGACGACGCCCGCGCCGGCGAGCGGCAGGGTCGGCGCGAAGCCGAAGACGAGCAGGCCGGTGAGCGAGACGACACCGGACGTGCGGAGCACCGCGACGCGGCCGTAGCGGTCGATGAGCCGGGTCCCGAGCAGGCGGACGACCGTCATGGCGGCGACGAACGTCCCGAACACCGTGGCACCGACGGCCTCGGGCTGGTCGAACCCGTCGACGACGGCGAGCGCGAGCCAGTCGTTCGCGGAGCCCTCGGAGAGCGCCGCCGCCATGATGACGACACCGATGAGCACGGTGCGCGGCTCGCGCCACGCGTCGAGCGCCGTGCCGAGGCCGCGGCGGCGCGGGGTGCGCGGGGCCGGCGCGCCGGGCGTCGCGGGTCCGACGTCGACGAGCACGCGCTCCCGCACGGGCCGCGACGCGACCACCACGTGCCGGATCGACGCCAGACGCCACACGGTCCCGACCACGGCGGTGACGAGGAACTGGCCGAGCAGCGGTACGTCGAGGTGCGCGGCGAGCGCGCCGATGCCGGAGCCGGCGACGGCGCCGATCGAGAACGCCGCGTGGAACTGCGGCAGCACGGTGCGGCCCATGCGGCGCTCGACGGAGGCGCTCTCGACGTTGAGCGGGACGTTGCCGACCGCGAAGGAGACGCCGGTGAGGAAGATGCCGACGGCGAGCAGCGGCACGGAGCCGACCGTGGGGCCGGCGCCGATGAGCACGTACGCGAGCGCGAAGCCGACGGTCGAGAGCAGCAGCGCGAGGCGGCCCCCGCGCCGGGTGACGAGCACGCCGGCGACCGTGGCCGTCGCGAGGGCGCCGAGCGAGCCCGCGAGCAGCACCGACCCGAGCTGCCCCGTCGTCAGCTCGAGCGCGTCGCGGACCGCGGGGATCCGGGCGAGCCAGCTCGAGAACGTCAGCCCGTTGAGCGCGAACAGGCCCATGAGGACCCAGCGCGCCCGCGCGAGCGGGAGGGCGGCCGAGGTGCGGGGGGCCGGGCCGGTGGGGGCAGGGCCCCCGAGCGCGGCCGAGGAGCGGGGGGCCGGGCCGGTGGGGGCAGGGCCCCCGAGCGCGGCCGAGGAGCGGGGGGCAGGGCCGGTGGGGGCCGGGCCTTCGAGGGCGGCGCCGGCGGGGGCGGGGGCGGGGGCAGCGACGCGGTCGACGCGGTCGCGCGGGTGAGTCACGGACAGCTCCAGAGCGGGGGTGGGGAGCCCGGCGGTCGGTGGTGGCCGGGTGCATCGAAGACGGGGATCGAATCGATTCGATATCGTCGTGTGGTGAACGGTCGAAACGATCCGAGGATGCCGACCAGTCTGCGGGTACGCTGGCCGCGGCGTCAACCGACGTCGCCCGACGTCACCCCGGATCACCCGGCGACCGCCCCGGCGGCGCTCCTGCAGGAGGCGGTGCACCCTGTCGAACCAGCGACCCACGCTCGCGGACGTGGCCGCCACGGCCGGGGTCTCGGTCTCGACCGCGTCGCTCGCCTTCTCCGGGGCCGGGCCCATCGCCGCGACCACCCGCGACCGCGTGCTCGCCGCCGCGTCCGAGCTCGGCTACAGCGGCCCCAACCCGCTCGGCCGCCAGCTGCGCAGCGGACGCTCGGGCATCGTCGGCGTCGTGATCGGCGACGCCCTGCGGCGCTCGTTCCGCGACCCCGTGTCGATCCAGGTGCTCGACGGCCTGGTCGACACGCTCGGCGTCCTCGGGCTCGGCGTGCTGCTCATCCCCGGCTCGACCGGGCCCGGCGCCCCGCTGGTCGACCCGCTCGTCGAGTCCGCCGCGATGGACGTCGCCGTCATCATGTGGGGCTCGACGCCGCACGACCCCGTGCTCACGACGCTCCGCCGCCGCGGCATCCCGGTCGTGCTCCTCGAGGGGCAGGCGACCGAGGGCGTCGCCGCCGTCGGCATCGACGACCGTGCCGGGATCGCGGTCCTCGCGCAGCACCTGCTCGAGCTCGGCCACCGCCGCATCGCGACCGTCACGCTCCCGTTCGACCAGGCCCGGCGCTCGGGGCCCGTCGACGACGCCCGCCTCGCCGCGATCGAGTGGCAGGTCACCCGCCGGCGTCTCGCGGGCGTCCGGGACGCGGGCGTCGAGCCCGTCGAGACCTGGGAGACGCCGGCGTCCCTCGTCGAGCACGGCGCCGACGCCGGCCGCGCGCTGCTCTCCCGCCCCGACCGCCCGACGGCGGTGATCGCGCAGTCCGACCTGCTCGCGTCGGGCGTGGTGCTCGCCGCCCGCGAGCTCGGGCTCCGCGTGCCGCAGGACGTGTCGGTCGCCGGCTTCGACGGCCTCGACCTGCCCTGGCTCGCGCCCGACGCGCTCACCACCGTCGTGCAGCCCCTCCAGGCGAAGGGCGTCGCGGTCGGCAACGCCGTCGAGGCGCTGCTCGCGGGGTCGCAGCCGGAGTCGGTCGTCCTGCCCGTCGAGCTCCGCGCCGGCACGACGACGGGCCCCGTCCCCGCCTGAGGCGCAACGCGCCACGGCCCGCTGCGACGGGCCACGCCCGCGCTGGTTCCGGGCCGCACGCCGCAGGGTCGTCCCGCGCCCGTTGGTGGACGCGGGACGATCCCGGCGCTCGTGCTCAGTGCCCGTGCAGCCCGTTCTTCTGGAACGGGTTCGCGCCCTCCACGGCCATCAGGTACCAGGACGTCGCGCCGACGTGCTGGACCTGGAAGTAGCCGAAGCCGAAGCCGGTGTCGATCAGGCTCGATGCGGCGACGACCCCGCCCCCGGGCGCGAGCTCGACGCCGCCGAGGTGCTGGCCCGCGCCCAGCTCCGACTGCGCGACGCGCACCTGGTCGAGCAGCGCCTCCGCACGGTCACGGTCCCGACGGCCGCCGCGGTCCGCGTACGACGCCGCGAGCTGCGCGGTGCCCTCGAGCCAGACGCCCTGGGGGTGCACCGTGATGCCGTTGTACTGCGCCGTCGAGGTCAGGCTCGCGGTGCTGAACGTGACTCCCGAGACCGTGACGCCGTCCGGGAGCTGCGACGTCGGGGCGTCGGGCTCGTCCGTGACGGCGAGGGCCGAGCCGGCCCAGTCGAGCGTGCTGGCGTAGCGCCGGTCGCGCAGCGCGATCCAGCTCCACGTCGCCGGGTCGAGCGGCAGCGGGTCGCGGTTGATCTCCACGCCGTCGTTCGTCCCGGTGTAGAACGTGCCGACGGAGGGCTCCCACATGCGGTCGACGAACGCGCGGGCGTGCGCCGCCGCGTCACGCCACCGGCGCTGGCCGGTCGCGCGCGAGAGCAGCGTGAAGAACGCGACGCAGTCGATGTTGTGCTCCGTGGACCCGTTGGGCACGGGCTCGTTCGCGCCGTTCACCCCGAACGAGAACCCGCCGAGCGGCGCCTGCGACCACGTGTTCGTCGTGATCCACTCGCCGATGCGGATCGCGGCGTCGAGGTACCGCCGCTCACGGGAGCGGAAGTACAGCTGGACGAGCGCGACGCCCGGCCACGCCATGTCGCCCACCGCGGTGCCGAGGAAGCCGAACTGCCAGCCGATGTTCGCCGTGCCGTCGGGCAGCACGAAGCCGTAGGGCTGCGGGGTGCCGTCGTAGAACGTGTAGGGGCCGACGTTGTAGCCCTGGCGCAGGCGACCGTCGGAGTAGACCGGGTCGTGCTCCATCGCGTAGACGAGGCCGTCGGCGAGCACACGGGCGTGGTCGGGCACGCCCCGCTCGGACGCGAGGAGCGCGTTGATCGCGAGCGCGTTGTCGTAGACGAACGCGGTGCTGAACAGCCCGAGCTCGTCGGCGTAGCTCTGCGCGAGCCGCGGGCCCGGGTTGACGTCGGGGTAGGCGTCGGTCGCGACACGGATGAACTCGAGCGCCGCGCGCTTCGACTGGCGGACCCCGCCGTACCCGTGCCCGTGCCCGCCGCCGGTCGCGACGGGCCCCTGGGCGGTCGCGCCGCCCGCGGTGCCGAGCACGGCCCAGCCGGCTGCGCCGACCCCGGCGGCGGCGAGGAAGCCACGTCGGGTCAGCGCGGCGCGGTCGAGGACGTGGCGCGAGCTCGGGTCCGAGGGTCCGGCCACGAGCGTCGAGGGCTGCGCGGCGGATGATGCGGTCTCGTGCATGTGGTTTCCCCATCCCGGGGGCCGCGCCGGTGCGACCCCCCGGAGGACACCGTAGTGACACGATTCACGAACCGGAAGAACCGGGCATCCACTCCCCCCGATCGGGTAGTGGTCCGGGCTACCGACCCGACCAGAACGGCTCAGTCGAGCCGGACGACCGCCTGGGCCTTGCCGAGCACGCGCGTGCCGCCGAACGTCACCGTCAGGTCGACGCGGGCCGTGCCCTCGCCGGTGTCGAGCGCCCCGATCGTGGCGACGACCTCGACGACCGCGTGGCCCGGGTCCGGGACCGGGACCGGCCGCGTGAAGCGCACCTGGTAGTCCACGACGGCACCCGGGTCCTGCACCCAGTCGGCGACGACGGTGGCCGCAGCGCCCATGGTCCACATGCCGTGCGCGATGACACCGGGCAGCCCGACCTCCGTCGCCAGGCGCTCGTTCCAGTGGATGGGATTGAAGTCGCCGCTCGCTCCGGCGTACCGGACGAGGCGGGCGCGGTCGACAGTGAGCTCGGCGCGGCCGACCTCCTGGCCGACGGCGAGGTCCGCGAGCACGGGACGGGCGCTCATCAGGAGCCCTCCCCGCGCACCGCGAGGGTCGAGACGACGGTCGCGACCGGCGCACCGTCGGCGTCCGCGATCTCGGCGCGCGTCGTGATCATGGCGAGGCCGGCGCGCTCGGTGATCGAGTCGACGTGCAGGACCGTCACCAGGCGGTCGCCCGCGTGGATCGGCCGGTGGTGCGTGAAGCGCTCGTCGGCGTGCACCACCCGGCTGAAGTCGATCCCGGCGGCCGGGTCGGTGAACAGCTGGGCCTCCGCACGCTGCGCGACGACGACCGCGAAGGTCGGCGGCGCGATGACGTCCGGGTGGCCGAGTGCGCGCGCGGCGTCCACGTCGCTGTGGGCGGGGTGCGTGGCGCACACGGCGTCCGCGAACTCACGGAGCTTCTCGCGTGCGACCTCGTAGGGCGCGTTCGCGGGGTACGTGCGTCCCGCGTACTCGGTGTTGACCGGCACGGCTGGCGTGGGCGCCAGGCGTCAGCGGGTCTCGCGGTGCGCCGTGTGACGACCGTCGCGCGGGCAGAACTTCTTCAGCTCCAGGCGGTCGGGGTCGTTCCGGCGGTTCTTCTTGGTGATGTAGTTCCGCTCCTTGCACTCGGTGCACGCGAGCGTGATCTTGGGGCGGACGTCGGAGCTCTTGCTGGCCATGGTCTTGCCACCTCTCGCGCCCCGGGGCGCAACGTACTGGTCGCACGCGTCGCCGGCCGACGCGCGGTTGTGTTCTTGGCGGTAGCGGGAGCGGGACTCGAACCCGCGACACCACGATTATGAGCCGTGTGCTCTAACCACCTGAGCTACCCCGCCTTCATCGGTGCGCGGGGGCCGCTCCGCCCTTGCGAGCGTCACAGCCCCCGACACACCAACAGAGCCCCGAAAGGGAATCGAACCCTTGACCTTCTCCTTACCATGGAGACGCTCTGCCGACTGAGCTATCGGGGCAGCGCGTGCAAGGCTACACGGGCCGGGCCGTCGCTGCGAAATCGGATCGCACAGCGGCCTCTCGCGGGAGCCGGCGGCGGCCCGGCGAGGCACCGCGGCGCTCCCGTCCGGGGCGTCGGCGCGACGGCGTGGCCCCCGACCTTCCCGCCCGACCGGTGTCGCCCCGACCTTCCCGCCCGACCGGTGTCGCGCACGGCTTCCCCGCCCGACCGGTGTCGCCCCCGACCTTCCCCGCCCGACTCGCCCCGGCCCGTCGTGCACCGCTCGCCGCGGACCCCGTCCGCGCCGCCGCATCGTGAGACCCGGATGACGCCAGGCGGGTGATCTGGGGCCCTCCAGGGGCGGCAAACTCGGGTGAACCCACGGTGAACGGCTGCGGGGCACCTCCGCGTCCGTCAGAGTACGTCCGTGCCCATCGACGATGCCCTCCGTGTGGAGATCACCGACGCCGACGTACGCGCCGCCAAGCGGGACTGGCTCGCGGCGCGCGACGACGGCGAGCCTGCCGTGACCGTCGAGACCGCGTTCTGGCTCTACCGCACGCTCGTGTCGACGCAGGCCCAGCAGCTCGCGGACGACCTGCGCCGCGCACGCCGCGCCGACCACCCCTGACCCACCGCAAGCTCTGCGCCGGCTTCTGGACCCACCGCGCGCTCCGTGACCGCTCCCCTGCCCCACGGCCGTGCGCGCCGCTCGTTCTCGGCACCGAGCCACCTGCACCCACTCGCGCGACCTCGGCCCGTTCCCGCGCCGGACGGCCGCTCCCGGGCGGGTGGCGAATCGTTTAGGGAAGTCGCGGGCGACATATCGGGCGTGCCAGCATCCCGGCCATGTCCACCCGACGGCGCACGTCGCCCGCAGCAGCCCTCGTCCTCGCACTCGGCCTCGCCCTGACGGCCGGGTGCACCGCCTCGTCCGACGAGCCCGACGACGCCGCGGCGTCCGGTGGTGAGCTGACCTGGCCCGAGGCCATCGACGTCGACGAGGCCGAGGGCGACTTCTGGGTCGTGTGGACGGGCGTCGCGGAGTCGGGCGCCGACGTCGAGGCCGCGCTGCAGCCGTCGGTCGACGCGCTCGCCGAGGTCGGCTACGACACGCTGCCCTGGGACCCCAAGTGCCAGTCCGGCGCGGAGGAGAGCCTCATCGCGCTCACCGGCTACACCGACCCGCTCGGCGTGGGAGTCCCGTTCGCGACGGCGGAGGACGCCGGCGCCTTCGACACCCTCTACGAGGGTGCGGTCGTCACCGTCACGCCCGGCACGCACACCTGCGCCGCCTGACCCTGCGCCGCCTGACCCTGCACCGCCGGGACCTGCACCGCCTGACCCTGCACCGCGGAGCTCGGTAGCGGAGCATGCTCCCGCACGACGCGGAACGGCCGCCCTCTCGTCGAGAGGGCGGCCGTTCTGCGTGGGTGGCGGGTGAGGGATTCGAACCCCCGTAGGCGTTGCCAGCTGATTTACAGTCAGCCCCCTTTGGCCACTCGGGTAACCCGCCAAGGGTCGCGCGCCGCGGACGGCGTGCGGGTGGAAGGATAGCAACGAATCCGAGGTGCGTGCGCAGCCGCCCAGGACCGTGCGGTGCAGACCGGGGCACACCGGCCTCGTAGGGTGCAGGTGACGGGCTGCGCGCGCACGCGCGCAACGACCGCACAACACACCGACAGATGCCGGCCGCCCACGGCGTGCCGCGAGGAGGACAACCATGGCGAGCGAGTCGTCGTTCGACGTCGTCAGCAAGGTCGACCGGCAGGAGGTCGACAACGCGCTGAACCAGGCCGTCAAGGAGATCCAGCAGCGCTACGACTTCAAGAACGTCGGGGCGTCGATCGCCTGGAGCGGCGAGAAGATCGTCATGGCCGCGAACTCCGCGGAGCGCGTGCTCGCGATCCTCGACGTCTTCGAGACGAAGCTCATCAAGCGGGGGATCTCGCTCAAGTCGCTCGACGTGGGCGAGCGCGAGCCCAAGCCGTCGGGCAAGGAGTACCGCCTCGAGGCCCTCATCAAGGAGGGCCTGAGCAGCGAGATCGCCAAGAAGATCGGCAAGCTCGTGCGCGACGAGGGCCCCAAGGGCGTCAAGTCGACGATCACGGGCGACGAGGTGCGGGTCTCCGCGAAGAGCCGCGACGACCTGCAGGAGGTCATCGCGCTGCTCAAGGGCGCCGACCTCGACGCGGCACTGCAGTTCACGAACTACCGCTGAGCGCACGCCCGCGGCCGCTGCGGCAGGCGGGGGCGAGGGCCGATCGTCGCCGACGACCGGCCCTCGCCCGCGTCCGGGTCCGGGTCCCGTGCCCGTGCCCGGCGAGCGTCAGGCGTCGACCGGCACGAACCTCGCGAGCGTGAACGCCGTGAGGTCCGGCGCCTCCTCCTCGGCGGGGCCGGCCGCGAGGTCGGCGAGGAGCTGGCCGAGCGCGGGTGCGAGCGCCGCGCCGTCGCCTCCGAACCCCGCACCGACGACGACCGGGCCGACACGGTCGACCAGGAAGCCGCCGTCCGGGGTCGTCGTGGCGGTGCGGGTCACGGGCTCGACGCGGTCGGGGTCGAGCCCGGGCAGCCAGGCGTCGACGTACGCGCGCAGCACGTCGGGGCCGGTGCCGGCTCCTCCGTCCGCGGAGTCGCCCGCGGGGACCCGGTGGCCGACCACGGCGCCGACCCCGGGCACGTGCCGACCGTCGACCGCGAGCGCCGGGTAGCCCTCGTCGACGCCGAGCGACCCGCGCGCCTCGGCGTGCGCCTCGGGGTCGACGTGGTGCGTGAAGCTGACCCACGCCTCGCCGCGCAGCGACGCGTCGCGCGCGGCGAACCGGGCGGGCTCGGTCCGGGCGACGCGGAGCTCCGGGAGGTGCTCCAGCCCAGGGACCTCGTCGACGAGGGCCGCGGTGGCGGCTCCGGCGGCGACCACGACGGCGCCGACCACGAGCTCGTGCTCGGGCGCGTAGGCGCTCTCGGTGACCCCGCCGGCGACCCGCACCCGCGCGCGCCCGTCCTCGGCGAGGGTGACGCCCACGACCTCGGCCCCGTGGCGGACGACCGCCCCGTGCGCCACGGCCTGCCGCTGCAGCAGCGCGACGGTGCGGCGGGCGTCGACCCGCGCCGCGGACGGCTGCACGATCACCCGGTCGTCGAACCGCATGCCGGGCCACCGCTCCGCCGCCTCGGGCCCGGTGAGGTACTCGAACGGCGCGCCGCACGCGAGGAGCGCCTCGGTGACGGGCCGCACAGCACGGACGGGGCCGTGCTCGACGCTCGCGACGGGCGTCAGCAGCTCCTCGCCCGACTCCGACCCGAGCGTCGCCCACCAGGCGTGCGCCGACTGCGCGAGGCGCACGTACGCGGGGTCGGGGTGCGCGAGCCGCACGATCTGCTCGTCGCCGGTCTCGGGGAGCGCGACGTCAGCCGCCGCGCGCTCGAGGAGCACCACGGCGACCCCGCGCCGCGCGAGCGCCCAGGCCGTCGCCGATCCGGCGGCCCCGCCGCCGACCACGGCGACCTCGTACGCGCGTTGCCCCATGACCGTCCCTCCGTCGTCCACCGCTGTGCCTGTGCGGCCCGGCACCAGCCTGTTCCGGCGCACCGCCCCCGTGCCGTCCCGCTGTCGTCGCTCGCGGACAACCCGCGGGCGAGCCGGTTCACGCTAGCGCCCGTCCCGCTCGTCCGCTTATGTCCGTTCACAGGGTGACCCGGCGCGGGTCGCCAACCGGGCGGGACGCGTGCGCGTCACCCGGATGCGCGCCGCGGTGCACCCGGACGCGAGCAGTGCACCCCGCCGCGCTGTGCGCCGGCCGTGTCGACGCTGTGGGCGCGGCCGGGGCGACCGGGCGCGACCCGACTCCCGGCACACACCGAGGCCCGACCGTCGACGGCGCGCGTCGTGGCCCGGACCGGGGTCACGCCGGTGGCAGGCCCGCCATGCGCTGCAGCCGGGCGATGCGGTCCGGCATCGGGGGGTGCGTCGCGAAGAAGCGGCCGACGCCGCCGCCGCGGAACGGGTTCGCGATCATGAGGTGCGACACGTCGACGAGCTCGCGGTCCTGCGGGAGCGGCCGCGCCTGCGTCCCGAGCTCGAGCTTGCGCAGCGCCGAGGCGAGCGCGAGCGGGTCCCCCGTCAGGCGCGCGCCGTCCTCGTCGGCGTCGTACTCGCGTGTCCGGCTCACCGCGAGCTGGACCAGCATCGCGGCGAACGGCGCGAGGATCGCCATCGCGAGCGCGGCGAGCGGGTTGCCCCGGTCGCGGTCGTTGCCGCCGCCGAAGATCAGCAGCATCTGGGCGAGCGAGGTGATGACGCCCGCGACCGCCGCCGCGACGCTCGACGTGAGGATGTCGCGGTTGTACACGTGCATCAGCTCGTGGCCGAGCACGCCGCGCAGCTCGCGCTCGTCGAGCAGCGCGAGGATGCCGTCGGTGCAGCACACGGCCGCGTTGCGCGGGTTGCGGCCCGTCGCGAACGCGTTGGGGGCCGCCGTCGGGGACACGTACAGGCGCGGCATGGGCTGGCGGGCGGCGGTCGAGAGCTCGCGCACGATGCGGTACATCGCCGGCTGCTCGAGCTCGCTCACGGGGCGGGCGTGCATCGCGCGGATCGCGATCTTGTCCGAGTTCCAGTAGCTGTACGCCGTCGTCAGCACCCCGACGAGCGCGAAGACCCAGATCAGGCGACCGTTGCCGATCAGCGCCCCCATGCCGAGGAGCACGGCCCAGAGGGCACCGAACAGCGCCGCGGTCTTGAGCCCGTTGTGGTGCTGGTGACCCATCCGTGCGCCGCTCCCTCGCTCCGTGCGTGCTTCCACCCGGACAACGCGCACGGGTGCGGCGACGTTCCCTCGGTGTGCTGACCCTGCGGGCCCTCGCCCCGCACGTGGCCGACGAGGTGCGCCTCCTGCACGCCGGGCGGGCGCACGAGCGCGGCGAGCCCGTCCGCGCGGCGATCCCGCCTCGACGCGCCGACGGCGCCCGGGTCACGAGGACCGGGGCGCCGTCGGCGGTGCAGCGGGAGACTCAGTCCTGCGCGAGCTCCCGGCCCAGCGAGATCGCGACCATGTGGTCGCGCGGGACGAGCTTGACGCGCTCACGCCCGTGCGGCTCGCCGAGCGAGCGCTCGTACGCGTCGAGGAGCTGCCAGCCGGACCACTCGATCACGTCGACGTCGCGCTGCGCGAGGAAGTCGATGACCGCCTCCGGGTCGCGGTCGGCCGCCGTGAAGAACGGGTTGTCCGGGTCGGACGGGTCGCCCGCGTCCTCGGTGAGGTGGCGGATGGTCTCGCTCGCGTCGGACTTCGTGTGGCCGATGAGCCCGACGGGCCCGCGCTTGATCCACCCGGTCGCGTACACCCCCGGGACGCGCTCGCCGTCGACGTCGACGACGCGCCCCTCGCGGTTGGGGATGACGCCCGCGACGTCGTCGAACGGGATGTCGACGAGCGGCGAGCCGAAGTAGCCGACCGCGCGGTACACGGCCTGGACCGGCCAGTCGTGCAGCTCGCCCGTGCCCGTGACGTTGCCGTCGCCGTTGAGCGCGGTGCGCTCGGTGCGCAGCCCCACGACCTTGCCGTCCTCGCCGAGCACCTCGACGGGCTTGTGCAGGAAGTGCAGGTGGATGCGCCGGCTCGCGGTGTTCTCCTCCGGCTCCTTGAGGGTCCAGTCCGTGAGCGTCTTGACGACCTGCTTGGTCTGGTTCGAGGAGTGGATCGCGGCCATCGAGCCCTCGTCGAAGTCGAAGTCCTCGGGGTAGACGATGACGTCGACGTCCGGCACGTGGCCGAGCTCGCGGAGCTCGAGCGGGGAGAACTTGACCTGCGCGGGGCCGCGGCGCGCGAAGACGTGCACGTCGGTCACGGGTGAGGCGGTGAGCTGCTCGTAGACGTTCGCGGGGATCTCCGTCGGCAGCAGGTCGTCCGCGTGCTTGGCGAGGATGCGCGCGACGTCGAGCGCCACGTTGCCCGCTCCGAGGACGGCGACGTGCTGGGCCTCGAGCGGCCACGTGCGCGGGACGTCGGGGTGCCCGTCGTACCAGGACACGAAGTCCGCGGCACCGTACGAGCCGTCGAGGTCGATGCCCGGGACCGCGAGCGCGGCGTCGCGGATCGAGCCGGTCGAGAAGATGACCGCGTCGTAGAACTGGCGCAGGTCGTCGAGCTTGAGGTCGGTGCCGTAGTCGACGTTCGCGAGCAGGCGGATGTCGCCGCGCTCGAGCACCTTGTGCAGCGCGACGATGATCTGCTTGATGCGCGGGTGGTCGGGCGCGACGCCGTAGCGCACGAGGCCGAAGGGGGCGGGGAGCCGCTCGAACAGGTCGATGCTGACGTCGAGGTCGGTCTTGGACAGGATGTCGGCCGCGTAGATGCCGGCCGGGCCTGCGCCGACGACGGCGACGCGGAGGGTGCGGTTCGTGCTCACGGGACGCGGACGCCTTCCGGGTCGGGGAGGCCCTGGCAGCTCTGGTCGAGCAGCCCTGCGTCGTGGCCGTCATCGCGTCGGCGGATCAACACGTCGGCGGTGCAACACGTCGCGGGGCCCACGGCGCTGCCGGGCGCACAGGTGCTGAAACCCAGCATACGTCGCGAGCCACCCGTCCATCTCACGGGGCGCCAGCATGCGGACACCTGCGTCGCCCCGCCCGGCACGGGCCGGGGGGGGGGAGAAAGGGGGGGGGAGAGGGGGGGGGGCGAGGAGAGGACGAGGGGGCGGGGGCTAATTA
>NZ_JBSGSU010000002.1:407963-566942 GCF_053607065.1 Cellulomonas sp. NPDC055163
CCCTCCTCCACCGCCCCCGTTCGTTGCATTATCTGTCCCCCCCCGCGGCGGTACGGAAAGGGGGTGGCGCCGTACACCTCCACGCGCCCGGCACCACCCCCGGTCAGGGGCGCGGGCCGGTCAGCCGCGCCACGTGTCGGTCAGCGACAGGACGCCGCTCGCGGGCACGGTCACGGCGCGGTTCGCGCCGCTCTCCCACGTGACGTTGCCCGCGGCGTCCTTGCGCACGTACTTGTACGCGACGCTCGCGCCCGCGGGCAGGGGCACGCTCGCGCGCCACACCGGGTAGGTGGCCGACGAGAGCGCGACGGCCCGCGCCGGGTCCCACCCGCCGAGCTCGGCGCGGTCGCCGACGACGAACAGGTTCTGGCCCCACTGCGTGCTCGCCTGGACACCGAAGGAGACGCCCGCGGCGGCGCTCGTCGGGCTCGGCGTCGGGCTCGCCGTGGGCGACGGCGTCGGACCCGCCCCGCCCGCCTTCGCACCGACGTGCAGCGCGACCGACCCGGTGCCGGGCACGGTGAACGACGCCTGACCGTTCGAGGCGACCGTGACGAGCGCCCCGGAGCAGCCGGACGACGTGGGGGCGCCGCTGATCACGTCGCAGTACCGGCCCGCGGGCAGCGAGGTCTGGAACGTGCGGCTCAGCGCGCCGCCGGCCTTGTTGAGCGCGACGTAGCCCTTGTCGCCGCGGCCGTAGGCCACCTGGTTGCCGCCGTTGTCCCACCACTGCACGAGGTCGGTGCCCGCGACGGCGTTGCGGAACGCGGTCATGTGCGCGGTCTCGTTCCAGCGGTGCGCGCACGTCCACGTGCCCTGGCCGCACGCGGCGTCGTCGACCTTGCCGTTCGCCTGCTGGGGCGGGCCCTGGTCGTTGCTGCCGAACGCGTAGCCCGAGTAGACCGTGGGCCAGCCGTACGGGTAGGACAGCGCGAAGACGTTCGCGAGGCGGTAGTCGGACCCGTTCTTGTAGGTCAGCGTCTCGCCGTTGCGCTCCGTGTCGTGGTTGTCCACGAACACGCCGGCGCGGGCCGAGGGCAGGAGCCACGACGCGGAGCGCAGGTCGCGCAGCTGGGCGAGGTTGCCGCCCTGGACAGCACCCTTGAGGTGCCGGGCGTAGCTGAACTCGTGCGAGTCGCCCGAGCCGAGGTACTCGCTCGGCTGCACGGGCTCCCCCGCGGCGCCGATGACCTCGTGCACGACGTACACGCTCTGGTCGGAGAGCTTGGCCTTGATGGCCTCGAGGTCCGCCGCCGGGATGTGCTTCGCGGCGTCCACCCGGAAGCCGCGGACCCCGAGCGAGATGAGGTCGTTGAGGTAGTTCGCGATCTCCTGGCGCACGTACTCCGAGCCCGTGCGCAGGTCCTGCAGGTTCACCAGCCGGCAGTTCTGCACCTGGTAGCGGTCGCCGTAGCTGCTGATGTTGCTGCGGCAGTCGTTGAAGTCCTGCGGGCCGTAGCCGCCCTCGGGGCCGGGGTACTGCTCGGTCTGGAACCGCGTGCCCGCCCAGCCGGTACCGCCGGACTGGCCGCTCATGTGGTTGACGACGACGTCGGCGATGACCTGGACCCCGGCGTCGCGGCACGTCGCGATCATCGCGGTGTACTCGGCGCGTGTCCCGAGCTTGGACTCGATCTTGTAGCTGACCGGCTGGTAGGAGGTCCACCACTGCCCGGCGACCTGCGCGTGCTCGTTGGGGGGCGAGGTCTGGACCCACGCGTAGCCCGCGGGGCCCAGCACGTCGGTGCACTCGCGTGCGATGGACGTCCAGGTCCACTGGAAGAGGTTGACGCCGGTGGTGCGCTGCCCGGGCGGGCCGGCCTGCGCGGCGGGCGCGGTCGCGACGTCGGCGGCGGTGCCGAGCCCGCTGAGCGCGAGCACGGCGGCGAGGGCGAGGGCTGCCGCGCGCGGCAGCCGGTGGCGCACGCGTGGCGGGGTGGGACGGGTACGGGACACGGGTCGTGCTCCTCAGGTCGGCCGACGGCGTCGTCGGGCATCCGGCCGCCGCGGCGCTGCGGTGGCCTCGCCAGTCCAGGACCGGCAGGTGGAGGAGGTGTCCCAGGACGGGTCCGGGGCGCGGAACGGCTCGCTGCCCGTCGCGGTCCGAGGCCTGCAAGACTCGGAAACGCTCGTTGCAACTTGCTGCAATCGGACAGTAGGCGACGTCGATGAGGTCGTCAACCGCTCGGTCGGCTTACCGTCGGGCGGTGAGCACCGAGAACCCCCGGCCCGGCGCACCCGCGTCGCCCCACGACCCCGCCCTCTCCCCCGCCCCGGCGCTCGACCGACGCGGGCTCGCCGGCGGCATCGGCGCCTACACGCTGTGGGGGCTGCTGCCCCTGTACTTCCCGCTGATGCAGCCCGCCGGCGCCGTCGAGATCATCGCCCACCGCATCGTCTGGTCGCTGGCCTTCTGCGCGCTCCTGCTCGGCCTCACGCGCGGCTGGCGCCCGTTCCTGACCGTGCTGCGCAGCGGCCGCACGCTCGCGCTGCTCACCGCCGCCGCCCTCCTGCTCGCCGTGAACTGGCTCGTGTTCGTCTACGGCATCCTCACCGACCACGTCGTCGACGCCGCGCTCGGGTACTACATCAACCCCATCGTCGTCGTCACGCTCGCGGTGCTCGTGCTGCACGAGCGGCTGCGCCCCGTGCAGTGGGTCGCGCTCGGCTTCGGGACCGCCGCGGTCGTCGTCATCGCCGTCGGCTACGGGCGCGTCCCGTGGATCGCACTCACGCTCGCGGGCAGCTTCGGCGCGTACGGGCTGCTCAAGAACCGGGTCGGGCGCACCGTGACCGCCGTCCCCGGGCTCGCCGCCGAGACCCTCGTGCTCACCCCGCTCGCGCTCGGCTACCTCGTGTGGCTGCACGCCGCCGGGCTCGGCGCGTTCGGCGCGCACGGAACCGCGCACACGCTCGCGCTCGTCGGCTCCGGCATCGTCACGGCAGTCCCGCTCGTGCTGTTCAACACCGCCGCGCGCCGTCTGCCGCTCTCGCTCGTGGGCCTGCTGCAGTACATCGCCCCCACGCTGCAGCTCGTCATCGGCGTGGTCGTGCTGCACGAGGCGATGCCCGCGGCACGGTGGTGGGGGTTCGGGCTCGTGTGGGTGGCCCTCGTGCTGCTCGCGGTCGACGGCGCCCGGCAGGGCCACGTGGACCGGCTCGCGCGGCGCTCGGCGGCGGCCGCGGCCAGCGACAGGGCGCCCGCCGTGGGGAGCAGCGCGGCACCCGACGGCGGTGACGACGCGACGCCCGCCGACCCCGTCGACCACACCCCGGTGCCGGGCCGCGCCGGGGACCCCCTCAGTCCGGGAGCGCCTCGACGACCAGCACGGTGATGTTGTCGTGCCCGCCCGCGACCAGCGCCGCGGCGAGCAGTCGGTCCGCGGCGTCCTGCGGCCCGGTCGCGTGGCGCAGGATCTCCGCGATGCGCGACTCCGGGACCTCGTCGGTCAGCCCGTCCGTGCACACGATCACCTCGTCACCCGCCGCGAGCGGCAGCGCGAAGAAGTCGGGCTCCGGGGCGTCCGGGCGCCCGCCGCCGAGCACCCGGGTCACGACGTGGCGCCGCGGGTGCGTCCGGGCGTCCGCGGGCGTGATGATCCCCCGCGCGACGAGCTCCTCGACCTCCGAGTGGTCGACGCTCACGCGCTCGAGAGCACCGTCCGCCCACCGGTACGTGCGGGAGTCGCCGAGGTTGACGACGAGCCACGTCCGCCCGCGCGGCGAGCCGACCACCACGACGCCCGACAGGGTCGTGCCCGGAGGTGCGCCGGACTCGACGGGGATCTCCCGGATGCTCTGCTGGGCCGCCGTGAGGGCCGCGCGCACGTCGTCGGGCGTCACGGTCTCCGGGCCGACGAGAGCCCGCAGCGCGTCGATCGCGCAGGCGCTCGCCACCTCCCCCGCCTCGTGCCCGCCCATGCCGTCGGCCACGGCGAACACCGGGAACTGCGCGAGGTGGCTGTCCTCGTTGGTCTCGCGGCGCGACCCCCGGTCGGTCGCACTCCCCCAGCGCACACCGTGCGCCTCACCCGCCGTCACGCGTCGAGGACCCGGAAGCGCCGGTCGCCGAACTCGACGACAGCCCCGACGGGAACGGCCGTCCGCACCCCGGCGGTGAGCCGCTCGCGCGTCCCGTCGGCGTGCACGAGCGCGGAGCCGTTCGTCGAGCGCCGGTCGAGGACCCAGAACGCCCCGTCCTCGGCGCCGAACTCGAGGTGCGTCTTCGAGACCGACCGCGCGGGGTCGTCGATCGGGACCACGTGCTCGACCACGCCGCTGTCGGCGGTCGACGGGTTGCGCCCGACGACGCCGCGACCCGCGACCGTGAACGCCTCGCCGGTGTCGAACACGAGGCGGAAGCCCCGCGCGGCGGACGCGGGTGCGGGGGCTCGGCCGGTCGGCACGCTGGCGGCGGGCGTGCGGTCGGTGGGCGAGCGGTCGGTGGGCGTGCGGTCGACCGGAGCGCGTTCCCCGGCGGCCGCGGGGTCGGCGCCGGCGTCCGGTCCGGCGTCGGGGACGGCGAGCGGCGGGATCGTCCGCAGCCGCCGGGTCGGGGCCGTCGGCGCCTGCACGCCGACCGGCGCGACGTCCGCCGGGCCGGGCTCGGGACCGCGGTCGGCGTCCACGGCTCCGGGCCTCGGGCCGGCGTCGGGCTGCGGGCCCCGGTCGGCGCCCGCGACGCCGGGCTGCGGGCCGGCGTCGTGCTGCGGGCTCGGGTCGGCGTCGGCGTCGGCGTCCGCGACACCGGGCCGCGGGAGCAGGTCGTCCCACGACGGTGCCGCGGTGATGACCTCGGACGGTGCGGCGGCCGGTGCCGGGTCGACGGGGAGACCGGTCGACCACGTGGGGACAGCGATCGTGGGCGCCGCTGCCGTCGCCGGCGGCGGTGTCGCGGCCGGCGTCGGGGTAGGCGCTGGCGCCGGTGCGGCCGCGGGGAAGGGCGCCGACTCCCGGGCGAGGCGTCCACGCGCGGTCCCGGTCGGCGGCGTCGGTTCCTCGTCGCGTCCGGCGGCGAGCGCGTCGGCGCCGTCGAGCGGTCCGGCACGGAGGACCCCGGTCGTCCCCCCAGCGGGCGACGCACCAGCCGGCGGCCCCTCGACCGGCGACGCAGCAGGGGGCGACCCCACAGCCGACGACGCCGCGACCGCGGCGCCGGCGCGCGCCGCGCGCATGAGCGACTCGGCGCCACCCGAGCCGGCGGCGCGCCGCGGCGCCTCCGCGGCCGGCGTGGTCGTCCGCGCGCTCGGCTCGGCCGCTCGGCGACCGGGCTCGGTCCGGGGCGCCAGGGCGGCGGCGCGAGCCGCGGCGGGCTCCCCACCCCCGGTCCGGACGACGACGGTGCGCGCGACCTTGTCGTGCCACCCCTGCAGCCGGCCGGCCGAGTCCCACGCGCCCGACGCGCCGACCACGAACTGCCCGACGCCGCACACGAGCGCCCCGGCGCCCAGCACCAGGTTCCGCACGAAGATCCGGACGAGGCCGACGGTCAGGCCGGTGTCGGCGTCGACCGTGCGGAGGCCGAGGACGAGGCCGCCGAGCGTGCGCCCGGTGAACGCCTCGGCGATCCACTGCGCGGCCCCGTAGACGGCGAGCACGACGAGAGGCAGCGCGAGGATCGCCCCGACCTCCGGTGCCACCTCGTCGGTCGCGGAGCCGCGGACGGCGTCGAGCGCGACGCCGTAGCCGATCGAGCTCGCGCCCGCGGCCAGCAGGAGCGCGACGAGCTGGTCGACCAGGAGTGCCAGGACGCGCCGGCCGGTCCCGGCGAGCGACTCCGTCGCCGGGGGCTGGGCGCGCACCCGCGGGACCGTGCTCATCGTGCTCTCCTTCGAAGTGGTCGGTCGGCGTGGCGGCTGCGCCGGTTCCGTGCGCTCAGGACGCCCGGTCCACCAGCGCGTCGGCGAACGAGACGAGCGCGTCCTTCGCGGCGCCGGCCGGGAGCGGCTCGAGCTCGACGACGGCCGCGCGCGCGAGGTCCGCCGCGCGCTGCCGGGTCAGCCCGACGACGTCGTGCGCGCGCAGGGCCGCGACCGCCTCGGCGAGCGAGGTGTCGCTCGTGAGGTCGCCGTCGAGCAGCGCCACGAGCTCGCGGTCCTCGTCGGTCCCCTCGGGGGACGCGGCGCGCTGGCGCAGGAGCAGCGCGGGCATCGTGGGCACGCGCTCGCGCAGGTCCGTCCCCGGCGTCTTGCCGGTCACGGCGCCGTCGGACGTCAGGTCGAGGACGTCGTCGGCGAGCTGGAACGCGACGCCGACCTTCTCGCCGTACGCCGTGACGGTCCGCACGACGCTCGGGCGGCAGCCGGCGAACATCGCGCCGAACCGCGCCGACGTGGCGATGAGCGAGCCGGTCTTGTCGGAGAGCACCTGCAGGTAGTGCGCGACGGGGTCCTCCCCCGCGGCGGGACCGACGGTCTCGTGGAGCTGCCCGAGGCAGAGCCGCTCGAACGTCGCCGCCTGGATGCGCACGGCCTCCGGGCCGAGACCGGCGACGGTCGCGGACGCGCGGGCGAACAGCAGGTCGCCCGTGAGGATCGCGACGGAGTTGCCCCACACCTCGTGGGCCGACGGCGCCCCGCGCCGCAGCGGCGCGGAGTCCATCACGTCGTCGTGGTACAGCGTCGCCAGGTGCGTGAGCTCGACGACGATCGCCGCGTCGAGCACCTCACGCCGCGAGCCGTCGCCGAGCTCCGAGGCCAGCAGCGTGAGAAGGGGACGGGTGCGCTTGCCGCCGGCGTTGACGAGGTGCCGCGACGCCACGTCGGCGAGCGCGTCCGCGTGGGTCACTGCGTCCCGGAGGCGCTCCTCGACGAGCGCGAGGCGCCCCGAGAGCAGCTCGGCCAGCTCGGGGTCGGCCAGCGGGAGGGAGGTCGAGGAGGTCACGGGACGAACCTAGCCGCCGCAGGCGCGGGATCGAGAACCGCGCGCCGTCACGGGAGGAGTCTCGCGGCGTCGGCGACGACCTCGAGCACCGGGCCGGGCACGACCCCGAGGACGAGGGTGAGGACCGCGCAGATCGCGACGGCGACCGTCGTGAGGCCCTCCGAGGCGACGACCGTGGTGGTCGTCCGCGCTGCCTCGAGCGTCGCGGTGGCGGTGGCGTCGGTCGCGGCCGCCTGGGCTCCGGTGCCCGACGGACCCGACGCGGCACCGGCCGCGGTGGCTCCCGCTGCGTCGGCGCCCCGCACCTCGTCCCGCTCGCGCGCGTCCGCCGCCGGGCTCGTGAAGAACATCAGCACGACCACCCGGACGTAGAAGAACGCCGCGGCGGCCGAGGCGAGCACGCCGACGACGGCGAGCGGGGTTGCACCGCCCCCGACCGCCGCCGAGAACACCGCGAACTTCCCCGTGAAGCCCGCGGTGAGCGGGATCCCGGCGAACGAGAGCAGGAAGAGCGTGAACGTGCCCGCGAGCAGCGGGTTGGTCCGGCCGAGGCCGGCCCACTGCGACAGGTGCGTCGCCTCGCCGAGCACCGGGCCGCCCGGGGCGTCGGCCGGGTCCACGGTGTCGTCGAGACCGTCCCCGGCGCCCACCGGCGCACCCCCGGCCCCGGACCGCTCGCGCACGAGCGTCACGATCGCGAACGCCCCGACCGTCGCCGCGCCGTACGCCAGCAGGTAGAACAGGACCGACGCGAGGCCCTCCTGCGTGAGCGCGATGATGCCGGTGAGCACGAAGCCCGCGTGCGCGATCGACGAGTACGCCAGCATGCGCTTCATGTCGGTCTGCAGCAGCGCCGCGACCGTGCCGACGACCATCGTGAGGATCGCCACGGCCCACAGCGCGGGCGCGAGGTCCCACTGCAGGTCGGGCAGCACGACGTAGACGATGCGCACGAGCGCGCCGAACGCGGCGACCTTGGTGCAGGCCGCCATGAACGCCGTGACCGGCGTCGGGGCACCCTGGTAGACGTCGGGCGTCCACGCGTGGAACGGCACGGCGCCGACCTTGAAGAGCAGGCCGACCAGCACCATGACGGCGCCGGTGAGCAGCAGCCCGTCGAGGCCCACGGTCGTGCCCGTCGCGGTCGCGATCTCCGCGTACCGGACCGAGCCGGCGAAGCCGTACAGCAGGGCGATCCCGAACAGCATCACGGCGGACGCGAACGACCCGAGCAGGAAGTACTTCATCGCGGCCTCCTGGCTCAGGAGGCGGCGGCGGCGCGCGAGCCCGCACAGCAGGTACAGCGGGAGCGAGAGCACCTCGAGCGCCACGAACAGCGTGAGCAGGTCCCCGGTCGCCGGGAAGATCAGCATCCCGCCGGTCGCGAACAGCACGAGCGGGTAGACCTCGGTCTGCGTGAGGCCCTTGCGGCGCGCGGTCTCCTCGTAGTCCGACCCCGGGATGGCGGCGGCCTGCGGGGTGAACGCGTCCTCGCCGGTCTCGGTCCGGTCGGCGATGACGAGGACGGACAGGAGCGCGAACAGCGCGATCGTGCCCTGGAGCACGAGCGTCGGGCCGTCCACGAGGAGCGAGCCGCCGAGCACGTCGACGCCGCCGCTCTCCTGGACGCCGTTCCACAGCGCGGCCACGGCCACGAGCGCCCCGGCCGTCGCCGCGAGCGAGAGCCCGAGCTGGATCGCCCGGCGCAGGTGCTGCGGGGCGAAGGCCTCGACGAGCACGCCCACGACTGCGGCGCCGAGCACCACGACGACCGGGGCGAGCTGCGCCCAGTCGATCTCCGGCGCGGTGAAGGTGGTCACTTGTCGTTCCCCTCGTCCGTCGCGACCGCCGTGGTCGTGGTGGGCAGGTCACCGGCGCCGACCTGGTCGACGGTCGTCAGCGCGGGCTCGCGCACGAGGTCGAGCGCGGGCGCCGGGTAGAAGCCGAGCACGAGCATGAGCCCGATCAGCGGCGCGACGACCCACCGCTCCCGACCGCTCAGGTCGGGCGCGGTGGCGAGCTCGTCGCGCACCGGCCCGGTGAAGACCCGCTGGTAGGTCAGCAGGACGTAGAGCGCCGCGAGCACCACGGCGAGCACCGAGACGACCGCGGCCGGCTCGTTGCGCGCGAACGTCCCGACGAGCACGAGGAACTCGCTGACGAACGTCGACAGGCCCGGCAGCGAGAGCGCCGAGAGGCCGACGACCAGGAACGTCCCGGCGAGCACCGGGGTGACCTTCTGCAGCCCGCCGAAGTCGGCGATCTGCTGCGAGCCCCGGCGCGCGACCAGGAACCCGGCGAGCAGGAACAGCGCACCCGTCGAGAGGCCGTGGTTGACCATGTAGAACGACGAGCCCGAGACGGCCGTCGACGTGAACGCGAAGATGCCGAGCACGATGAACCCGAAGTGCGAGACGGACGTGTACGCGATGAGGCGCATGAGGTCCTTCTGCCCGATCGCGAGCAGCGCGCCGTAGAGGATCGAGACGACCGCGAGCACGATCACGACGGGCGCCGCCCAGCGCGAGGCGTCCGGGAACAGCGGGAGGCACAGCGTGAGCATCCCGAACGTGCCGACCTTGTCGAGCACCCCGACGAGCAGGGTCGACGTCCCCGCCGGCGCCTGCTCGGCCGCGTCGGGCAGCCAGGTGTGCACGGGGAACATCGGCGCCTTGATCGCGAACGCGACGAAGAACGCGACGAACAGCCAGCGCTCGGTCGCCACCGGGAGCTCGAGGCCCGTGAGGTTGTCGACGAGGAAGCCGTCCGCCCCGCCCGGTCCCTGCAGGTACAGCGCGATCACGCCGACGAGCATGACGAGGCCGCCCGCGAGCGAGAACAGCAGGAACTTGACCGCGGCGTACCGCCGGTGGGCGCCGCCGAACGCGCCGATCATGAAGTAGACCGGGATGAGCATCGCCTCGAACAGCACGTAGAACAGGAAGACGTCACGCGCGGCGAACACCGCGACCATGAACGTCTCGAGCACGAGGACGAGCGCGAGGTAGTGCCGCAACCGGTCGACGTCGCCGCCCTGCTCGCGCCACGCGGCGAGGACGACGAGCGGCACGAGGAGCACCGACAGCAGCACGAGCGAGAGCCCGACGCCGTCGACGCCGACCGCGTAGCTCACGCCGAACGTCGGGATCCACGGCTGG
The DNA here is from genome assembly GCF_053607065.1 of Cellulomonas sp. NPDC055163. NCBI lineage: Bacteria > Bacillati > Actinomycetota > Actinomycetes > Micrococcales > Cellulomonadaceae > Cellulomonas > Cellulomonas sp. NPDC055163. Next base: position 418,004 of record NZ_JBSGSU010000002.1, read on the forward strand.
ACCTCGGTGAGCTGGTGCGTCGCCGAGTCGGCGGTGTCGAACGCGAGCAGCGCGCCGACGCCCAGCAGCAGCTCGGCGAGCGCGAAGCCGAGCGCCACGAGCCGCACGTGGGTGCGGACGGAGGAGGGCAGGGCCCACACGACCGCGGCGCCGACGAGCGGCAGCACGATCAGGGCGGTCAGCCAGGGGAATCCGGATGCCATCGGTGGTGCTCTCCCTCAGATCCGGGGTGCCAGGACGGCGACGACGAGGACGACGAGACCGAGCGCCATCGTCGCGGCGTACGTGCGGGCGAAGCCCGTCTGCAGCCGGCGGACGGCGTCGCCGAGCCCGATGGTCAGGCGCCCGAGGCCCGAGAACGCGCCGTCGACGACCTGGCGGTCGGCGTAGACGAGCGAGCGGGTCAGGTGCTGGCCGGGCTCGACGAGGACGGCGTCGTTGACGGCGTCCTGGTACAGGTCGACGCGTGCGGCGCGCGTCAGCGGCGAGCCGGTGGGCGCGACGACCGGGACGGTCGACGCCGCGTACTGCCGCCACGCGAGCACGAGCCCGACGACGACGACGGCGAGCGTCGCCACGATGAGCACCCAGGCGGGCAGGACGGGCTCCTCGTGCTCGACGTGCCCCGTGACCGGCTCGAGCCAGGACGTGAACCAGCCGCCGATCGACAGGAGCGCGCCGAGCGCGACCGAGCCGACCGCGAGGACGATCATCGGGACCGTCATGAGGCGCGGCGCCTCGTGCGGGTGCTGCGGGGTCCCGTCGGAGCGGGCCGTCCAGCGGCGCTCGCCCTCGAACGTCATGAAGAACAGCCGCGACATGTAGAACGCGGTGATGCCCGCGCCGAGCAGCGCGACGGTCCCGAAGACCCAGGCACGCCACGGCGCCCCGTCGACCGGGACGAACGCGGCCTCGATGATCTTGTCCTTGCTCCAGAAGCCGGAGAACGGCGGGATGCCGAGGATCGCGAGCCAGCCGGCCATGAACGTGACCCACGTGATCTTCATGTACCGCGCGAGGCCGCCGAACCGGCGCATGTCGACCTGGTCGTCCATGCCGTGCATGACCGAGCCGGCGCCGAGGAACATGCCGGCCTTGAAGAAGCCGTGCGTCACGAGGTGGAAGATCGCGAACGCGTACCCGACGGGACCGAGGCCGGCCGCGAGCACCATGTAGCCGATCTGCGACATCGTCGAGGCCGCGAGGGCCTTCTTGATGTCGTCCTTCGCGCAGCCGACGACCGCGCCGTAGAGCAGCGTGATCGCGCCGACCACGGCGACGACGAGCTGGGCGTCGGGCGCACCGTCGAACACCGGCGCGGAGCGCACGATGAGGTAGACGCCGGCGGTCACCATGGTCGCGGCGTGGATGAGCGCCGAGACCGGCGTCGGGCCGGCCATGGCGTCGCCGAGCCAGGACTGCAGCGGGAACTGCGCCGACTTGCCGCACGCGGCGAGCAGCAGCATGAGCCCGATCGCGGTGAGCGTCCCGGTGCTCGCGTCGGCCACACCCGCGTGGACCGTTGCGAAGTCGACGCCGCCGAACGTCGCGAACATGAGCATGAGCGCGACGAGCAGGCCGATGTCGCCGATGCGGTTGGCGATGAACGCCTTCTTCGCGGCGACCGCGTACGGGGTGCGGTGGTTCCAGAACCCGATGAGCAGGTAGGACGCGAGACCGACGCCCTCCCAGCCGACGAACAGCAGCAGGTAGCTGTCGGCGAGCACGAGCACGAGCATCGCGGCGACGAACAGGTTGAGGTACGCGAAGAACCGGCGACGGTCCGCGTCGTGCTCCATGTACGCGACCGAGTACACGTGGATGAGCGTGCCCACGAACGTGACGAGCAGCACGAACGTGAGCGACAGCGGGTCGAGCCGCAGCCCCGCGTCGAGGCTGAACGCGCCTGCGGGCAGCCACGTGAACAGGTGCAGGTCGCGCACCCGGTCCTCGGCGCCCTGACCGAGCAGCGACACGAGCAGGGCGGCGCCGACGAGGAACGCACCGCCGGACGCGGCGACACCGAGCCAGTGGCCCCACCGGTCGGCGCGGCGGCCGAGCAGCAGCAGGACCGCGGCGCTCACGAGCGGCAGCGCGACGAGCAGCCACGCGCTGGTCTGCAGCGCACCCTCGGCGGCGGTGGCGTGCGGGACGGCCGCGTGCGCCGCGTCGGCGGCGTCGTGCAGGCGCGCAGGGGCGAGGAGCAGGGTGTGCACCGTCGTCCTCTCAGCTCTTCAGCAGGTTGACGTCGTCGACCGAGGCCGACCGGCGGGTACGGAAGATCGCCACGATGATCGCGAGCCCGACGACGACCTCGGCCGCGGCGACGACCATGACGAAGAACGCCATGACCTGGCCGGTCAGGTCACCGTGGATCCGCGCGAACGTCACGAGCGCGAGGTTCGTCGCGTTGAGCATGAGCTCGATGCCCATGAACACGATGATCGCGTTGCGGCGCAGCAGGACCGTCGAGGCCCCGATCGCGAACAGGATCGACGAGAGGACCAGGTAGTTGGTCAGGCTCACGGGGCTGTCTCCGTCCCACGGTCGGTCGTGATCGGCGTCGCGGGGCCGGACGTCAGGCCGGGAGGGGCGGCGTCGGGGAGCGGCCGGTCACGGTGGGAGCCCGCGTCCGACCCGTCCCGCACGATCGTGCCGACGGCGGCGGTGTCGCGTGCCGGGATCGCCGCGGCGAACCGCTCGGTCCCGGCCTCCTGGCCGCGGATGCGCAGCACGCGCGGCACCGAGGTGTCGATCGGGTTCCCCTGGGGGTCGAGCGCGGGGACGTCCATCGCGTTGTGCCGCGCGTACACGCCTGGGGCGGGCAGCGGCGTGAGGACGCCGCCGGCCGCGACGCGCGCGTCGGCCCGCTCCTTCTGGCCGATCTTGCGCACGAGCCGCTGGCGGTGCGTGAGCACGAGCGCGCCGAGCGCGGCGGTCACGAGCAGGGCACCGACCACCTCGAACGCGAAGACGTACTCGCCGAACACCAGGCGCGCGACACCCACCGGGTTCGTGTCCGCATTGGCCGCCTCGAGCCCGCGAGCCGTCGGGTAGGTCACGCGCGTGACGACCCCGATCAGCATCACGGCGATCCCGGCCCCCGCGAGGAGGCCGATCCAGCGCTGGCCGCGGATCGTCTCGACGAGCGAGTCGGACGCGTCGACGCCCACGAGCATGAGCACGAAGAGGAACAGCATCATGACCGCGCCGGTGTACACGACGACCTGGACGACGCCGAGGAACGGCGCCTCCTGCGCGACGTACAGGAACGCGAGCGAGATCATGACCGCGACGACCGCCATCGCGGCGTGCACGGCCTTGCGGGCGAACAGCAGCCCGAGCGCGGCGAGCACCATGATCGGCGCGAGGACCCAGAACAGGACCGCCTCGCCGCTCGAGGTCAGGCCGGCGTCGGTGATCGCGGCGGGCAGCACCGCCGTGAGGTGGCTCATCGGGTCTCCTGCCCGGCAGTGCGCATGAGCGGCTCGTGGGGGTCGTGGCCCGCGGTCGGGTGGGCGTGCGTGCCGTGGTCGTGGCCCGCTGTGCCGGGCGCCGCACCGGGTGCTCCCTCGCTCGGCCGGTGCAGCTCGACCCAGACCTTCTGCGCCTGGGTCGGGCCCGTGATCTCGCCGCGGTAGTAGGCGTCGTCGGTCGTGCCCTCGACCATCGGGTGCGGCGCCGGGAGCATCCCCTCGCCGAGCGGCGCGAGCAGGTCCTGCTTCTCGTAGATGAGGCCCTCGCGCGTCGGGCCCGCGAGCTCGTACTCGTTGGTCATCGTGAGCGCGCGCGTCGGGCACGCCTCGATGCACAGCCCGCAGAAGATGCAGCGCAGGTAGTTGATCTGGTAGACGCGGCCGTACCGCTCCCCCGGCGAGAACTGCGCGTCGGGCGCGTTGTCGGCGCCCTCGACGTAGATCGCGTCCGCCGGGCAGGCCCACGCGCACAGCTCGCAGCCGATGCACTTCTCGAGGCCGTCCGCGTACCGGTTGAGCTGGTGGCGGCCGTGGTAGCGCGGCTTGGCCGGCACCTTCTCGAACGGGTACTGCTCGGTGACCGTCGGGCGGAACATGTTGGAGAACGTCACGCCGAAGCCGCCGACGGGAGCGAGCATCTCGCCGAGACCCGTGCGCGGCTCGATGAGCGGGGTGTAGCCCGCGGGCGCCGCAGCGCCGACCTCGCCGCCCTGCGGGCGGGCCGTCACGTCCTTCGACGCGTCCTTCGGGGCGTTCGTGGGATCAGCCACCGTGCACCTCCTGGGTGACCTGGGGGGTCTCGGTCGGGGGTCGGGCCGCGGCGTCGCGGGCCGCCTGCGCGCGGCGTTCCTGGCGCGGCGACGGCGGCAGCACCTGGCCGGGGAGCGGGGGCACCGGGAAGCCGCCCGCGAACGCGTCGAACTCCTCGGGCTCGCCGCGCTCGGGCTCCGGCTCGGCCTTCTTCTCCGGGATCAGGAACGACACCAGCACCCCGGCGAGCACGACGCCCGCGATCACGAACAGCGTCGTGCGCAGGTCGAGGCCCGAGAACTGGCGGACGCCCTGCACGACGGCGACGCACACGACCCAGCCGAGCGCGATCGGGATGAGGACCTTCCAGCCGATCTTCATGAACTGGTCGTAGCGGAAGCGCAGCACCGAGCCGCGGATCCACACGAACAGGAACATGAACATCCAGACCTTCGCGAGGAACCACAGGACGGGCCACCAGCCCTCGTTGAACATCCCGTCGTTGATCGCGGAGATCGGCCACGGCGCCCGCCAGCCGCCCAGGAACAGCGTCGTCGCGACCGCCGAGACGTTGAGCATGTTGATGTACTCCGCGAGGAAGAACCACGCGAACTTCATCGACGAGTACTCGGTCATGTACCCGGACACGAGCTCGCCCTCGGCCTCGGGGAGGTCGAACGGCAGGCGGTTGGTCTCGCCGACCATCGAGATCACGTAGATCACGAACGCGGGCAGCAGCGGCAGGAACCACCAGATCTGCGTCTGCGAGCTGACGATCTGCGACGTCGACATCGAGCCCGCGATGATGAACACGCTGACCAGCGACAGGCCCATCGCGAGCTCGTAGGAGATGACCTGGGCGGTCGAGCGGACCGAGCCGAGCAGCGGGTACGTGGAGCCCGAGGACCAGCCGCCGAGCACGATGCCGTACACCCCGACGGACGCGCACGCGAGGATGTACAGCGTCGCGACCGGGAAGTCGGTGAGCTGGAGCGGCGTCACGATGCCGAACAGGCTCACGGCCGGGCCGAACGGGATGACCGCGAACGTCAGCAGCGAGCAGAACACCGCGATCATCGGCGCCAGGATGTAGACGAGCTTGTCGGCCGCCTTGACGGTGATGTCCTCCTTGACCAGGAGCTTCATCGCGTCGGCGAGCGACTGGAGCAGCCCGAACGGGCCGTGCACGTTCGGTCCGGGGCGGACCTGCATGCGCGCGACGACCTTGCGCTCGAACCAGATCGCGATGAGCACGCTCGTCAGCAGGAAGACGATGATCGCGACGGCCTTGAGCAGCCAGATCCAGAAGTTGTCGTTGCTGAAGTCCGCGGCGGCCGCGGCTCCCGTGCCACCGCCGCCCTCGACGGCGGCGGGCAGCACCGCTGCGAGCAGGCTCATGCGAGCACCTCCGTGCTGGTCGTCGCCGGGCTGCCGGCGGGGGCAGCGCCGCGGGTCGTGCCGGGGGTCAGCTCCTGGGTGCCCGGCGCGAGCCGGACCCGCGAGCCGGGGCCCGCGCGCAGGGTGTCACGCACGAGGCTCCCGGGCGAGGCGGTCGGCAGCCAGACGACGTGGTCCGGCATGTCGGTGACCAGCACGGGGAGCTGGATCGTGCCCGCGTCGGTCGAGACCGCGAGCAGCGCGCCGTCCACCACGCCGGCGCCCGCGGCGGTCGCGGCCGAGACGCGCGCGACCGGGCGCTTCGCGGTGCCCGCGAGGAACGCCTCGCCGTCCTGGAGCCGGCCCGCGTCGAGCAGCACGTGCCAGGTCGCGAGGACCGCGTCGCCGGGGGCGACCGACGGCGGCTCGGCGGCCTCGAGCGACGGCTCCTCGGCCCGTGCGCCGTCCCAGGCGCCGAGCTGGTCGATCTCGGCGTGCACCTGCGCGAGCGTGCGCAGCCCGAGGTCCGCACCGAGCGCGTCCGCGAGCTGGTCGAGCACGCGGTGGTCCGCCATCGCGGTCGAGGTCAGCGCCTGCGGGAACGGGCGCGGGCGCCCCTCCCACGTCAGGAACGTGCCGGCCTTCTCGACGGGCGGTGCGACGGGCAGCACGACGTCGGCGAGCTCGGTGACCTCGGAGCGGCGCACCTCGAGCGAGACGAGGAACGGCACCGCAGCGAGGGCGGCGCGCGCCTTCGCGGGGTCCGGCAGGTCGCGCACGTCGACGCCGCCGACGACGAGCGCGCCGAGGCGGCCCTTGCGCGCGGCCTTGAGGATCTTCGCGGTCGAGCGGCCCGGAGCCTGCGGCACCTGGTCGACGCCCCACACCGCGGCGACGTCCACACGGGCCGCGGCGTCGGCGACCGGGCGCCCGCCCGGCAGGAGGCCCGGCAGCGCGCCGGCCTCGACCCCGCCACGCTCGCCCGCACGGCGCGGGACCCACGCGAGGCGGGCACCGGTGCGCCGGGCGAGGCGCAGCGCGGCGGACAGCCCGCCCTGCACGAGGCCCAGGCGCTCGCCGACGAGGATGACCGCACCCGGTGCGACGAGCGCCGCGGCGAGGTCCTGGAGCCGCACGTCGGCCGCGTCGGTGCCGACCGCGTCGAGCACCTCGGCCTCGGTCCCGGGGGCCGCGGCGAGCAGCGTCCCGTCGAGCCGCTCGAGCCCGCGGCTCGCGAGCGGCGCGATCGCCGAGACCCTCGTGGTGCCGGCGAGGACACCCTTGCGCAGGCGCAGGAACGTGATCCCGGCCTCCTCCTCCGTCTCGAGGCCGACGAGCAGCACGCTCGGCGCCCGCTCGAGGTCCGCGAAGGTCACCGACATGCCCTGCCCCGCGACGACCGAGGCGAGGAACGCCTCCTCCTCCGCGGAGTGCGGGCGGGCGCGCAGGTCGACGTCGTTGGTGCCGAGCGTCACGCGCGCGAACTTGGCGTAGGCGTAGGCGTCCTCGAGCGTCACGCGACCACCAGGGAGCACCCCGACCCCACGCGGGGCGTCCGTCGCGGCGGATCCCGCGAGCGCCGCCTGCAGGCCCGCCGCGGCGACGTCGAGCGCCTCCGCCCAGCTCGCCGGCCGCAGGTCCCCGGTCTCCTCGTCCCGCACGAGCGGCGTGGTCAGCCGGTCGGGCGCCGACTGCCACGTAAACGCGAAGCGGTCCTTGTCGGTGATCCACTCCTCGTTGACCGCGGGGTCCTCGCCCGCGAGGCGGCGCAGCACGACGCCCCGACGGTGGTCCACGCGGATCGCCGAGCCGCACGAGTCGTGCTCGGACACCCCGGGCGTCGACACGAGGTCGAACGGGCGCGAGCGGAACCGGTACGTCGCGCTCGTGAGTGCCCCGACCGGGCAGATCTGGATCGTGTTGCCCGAGAAGTAGGACGCGAACGGCCGCCCCGACTCGTCCTCGAGCGCGGTGCCGACCGGCCCCTCGCCCGCGAAGCCGAGCACGCCCGTGTCGAAGCGCCCGATCTGCTGCATCGCGCCGCGCTTCTGCAGGTCGATGAACGCGTCACCCGCGATCTCCTTGGAGAACCGCGTGCAGCGCTGGCACAGGATGCAGCGCTCGCGGTCGAGCAGGACCTGCGTCGAGATCGCGATGGGCTTGGGGAACGTGCGCTTGACGTCCACGAACCGGGAGGTGGCGCGGCCGTTGCTCATCGCCTGGTTCTGCAGCGGGCACTCGCCGCCCTTGTCGCACACCGGGCAGTCGAGCGGGTGGTTGATGAGCAGGAGCTCCATGACGCCGTGCTGCGCCTTGTCGGCCTCCGCCGACGTCAGCTGCGTCTTGACCTGCATGCCCGGCGTCGCCTCGAGCGTGCACGAGGCCTGGGGCTTGGGCATCTTCGCGAGCGCGCCGTCACGCCCCGGCGCCCACACCTCGACGAGGCACTGGCGGCACGCGCCCGCCGGCGCCAGCAGCGGGTGGTCGCAGAACCGCGGGATCTGGATGCCCACCTGCTCGGCGGCGCGGATCACGAGCGTGCCCTGGGGGACCGCGACCTCGACGTCGTCGATCGTGAACGTCACCGCGTCGGGCCCCGTCGGCGCCTGGGCGTCGTTGCCCGGCGAGGACGGCCCGGCACCGGGCGTGCTGGGCTTCCCTGTCGTGATGGTCATGCGTGGACCCCCGCGAGCTGCCCCGAGCCGCGGCGCGGGGCGTAGGTGAACAGCGCGCTGCGCTCGGGCGGGAAGAGGACGTCGGCGGGCGTGTGCGTGCCCGCCTCGAACTCCTCCCGGAAGTACTGGATGGCCGACGTGATCGGGCTCGTCGCGCCGTCGCCGAGCGCGCAGAACGAGCGCCCGAGGATGTTGTCGCACAGGTCGAGCAGCAGGTCGATGTCCTCGCTCGTGCCCTGCCCGGCCTCGAGGCGCTGGAGCACCTGCGCGAGCCAGAACGTGCCCTCGCGGCACGGCGTGCACTTGCCGCACGACTCGTGCTTGTAGAACTCCGTCCAGCGGGTCACGGCCCGGACCACCGACGTCGTCTCGTCGAAGATCTGCAGCGCGCGCGTGCCGAGCATCGACCCGGCCTTCTGCACCGACTCGTAGTCGAGCGGGATGTCGAGGTGCTCCGCGGTGAAGATCGGGGTCGACGAGCCGCCGGGCGTCCAGAACTTGAGCTCGTGGCCCTCGCGGACCCCGCCCGCCATGTCGAGGAGCTCGCGCAGCGTGATCCCGAGCGGCGCCTCGTACTGCCCGGGCCGGGTCACGTGGCCCGAGAGCGAGAACAGCCCGTGGCCCGCCGACTTCTCGGTGCCCATGCTCGTGAACCACCCGGCGCCGCCGCGCAGGATCCCGGGGACCGACGCGATGGTCTCGACGTTGTTCACGACGGTCGGGCGCGCGTACAGGCCGGCGACCGCGGGGAACGGCGGCTTGAGGCGGGGCTGGCCGCGCAGGCCCTCGAGCGAGTCGAGCAGCGCCGTCTCCTCCCCGCAGATGTAGGCGCCCGCACCCGCGTGCACCGTGACGTCGAGGTCGTAGCCGGAGCCCAGCACGTCCTTGCCGAGGTAGCCCGCGGCGTACGCCTCCTCGACCGCGCGCAGCAGCCGGCGGTACACGTGCAGAACCTCGCCGCGCACGTAGATGAAGGCGTGGTTGCAGCCGATCGCGTAGGACGTGATCGCCACGCCCTCGATGAGGTGCTGCGGGCTCGCGAGCATGAGCGGGATGTCCTTGCAGGTCCCCGGCTCGGACTCGTCGGCGTTGACGACGAGGTAGCGCGGGCCGCCGTCGGGCGGGGGCAGGAAGCCCCACTTCATGCCCGACGGGAACCCGGCGCCGCCGCGCCCGCGCAGGCCCGAGTCCTTGACGGTCGCCACGACCGTCGCGGGGTCCTGCCCCAGGGCGGCACGCAGGCCCCGGTAGCCACCGTGGGAGAGGTAGGTCTGCAGGGTCCACGAGCGGTCCGCGTCCCAGATGTCGCTCAGGACGGGCGCGAGGGTGGTCGGCTCGCTCATCAGGACTCCTTGGCCTGCTCGGACTGCTGCTTCTTCTCCTGCGCGGCCGTGGAGGTGTCCGCGGGACCCTCCGGGGTGCGCTGGGCGCTCGACTGCTCGGCGCCGACCTCGGGCGTGCCCGCGGCCTTCGCGGCCTCGGGCGCCGTGCGCGTGGCCGGTGCGCCCGCGGCGGTCCGGGTGCGGGGCGTCGTGCCCGCCGGGCGCTTCGCGCGCGCCTTGGGCTCCGGCTCGGCGGTGCCGGGCGTCGCGTCGGGCCGGTTGCCGGCTGCGCCCCCCGTGCCACCGGTGCCCGCGCGGCTCTCGTCGGCGAACGCGGGCGCCGTCCAGCCCTTCTCGCGCGCCAGCCGCGTACCGCGCACGGTCGGCTCACCCGCTCCGACACCCTCGTCGGCCCGCCCGTCGGGGAAGCCCGCGAGCACGCGGGACATCGCCTTGAACGAGCACACGCTCGCAGCTCCGCGGGTCGGGGCGACCTCCTCGCCGGCACGCAGCCGGTCGACGGTCTCGACCGCGCTCGCCGGGGTCTGGTTGTCGAAGAACTCCCAGTTGACCATGACGACCGGCGCGTAGTCGCACGCCGCGTTGCACTCGACGCGCTCGAGCGTGACCTTGCCGTCCGGTGTCGTCTCGTCGTGCCCGACCTCGAGGTGCTCGGAGAGCTCCGCCCAGATGGCGTCGCCGCCCATGACCGCGCACAGCGTGTTGGTGCAGACCCCGACCGTGTACTCGCCGTTGGGCCGGCGCTTGTACTGCGAGTAGAACGTCGCGACCGCGGAGACCTCGGCGGTCGTGAGGCCGAGCACCTGGCCGCAGAACGCGATGCCCGCAGGAGAGACGTAGCCGTCCTCGCTCTGCACGAGGTGCAGCATCGGCAGCAGCGCCGAGCGGGCCTGCGGGTAGCGGGCGACGATCTGCTCGGCGTCGGACGCGAGGCGCGTGAACGTCGCCTCGTCGTAGGCGACCGCCCGCGTGGTGCCCCGACGGACACTGCCGGCGTGCGTGCTGTTCTCGACGGACATCAGCGGTCCACCCCTCCCAGGACGGGGTCGAGCGAGGCCACGGCGACGACGACGTCGGCGACCTGGCCGCCCTCGCACATGAGCGAGACGGCCTGCAGGTTGGTGAACGAGGGGTCCCGGAAGTGCGCGCGGTACGGCTTCGTGCCGCCGTCCGAGACGAGGTGGACGCCGAGCTCGCCGCGGGGCTGCTCGACCGTCTGGAAGACCTGCCCGGCCGGGACGCGGAAGCCCTCGGTCACGAGCTTGAAGTGGTGGATCAGGGCCTCCATCGAGGTGCCCATGATCTCCCGGATGTGGTCGAGCGAGTTGCCCATGCCGTCCGAGCCGATCGCCAGCTGCGCGGGCCACGCGACCTTCTTGTCGGCGACCATGACGGGCCCCGGGCCGATCGCCTGGAGGCGGTCGAGCGTCTGCTCGACGATCCGCATCGACTGGTAGCACTCCTCCATGCGCAGGACCACGCGCGACCAGGAGTCGGCCTCGGTCGACGTCGGGACCTCGAAGTCGTAGGTCTCGTAGCCGCAGTACGGGTCCGCCTTGCGCACGTCGTACGGCAGGCCGGCCGAGCGGAGGACCGGGCCGGTCACGCCGAGCGCCATGCAGCCCGCCAGGTTGAGGTACCCGACGCCCTTGAGGCGCGCCTGCAGGATCGGGTTGGCCAGCATGAGGTCCTCGAGCTGGCGGAAGTAGTGCCGCATCGTCAGGAGCGACTCGCGGACCGTGTCGAGCGCCCCCGGCGGGATGTCCTGCGCGACGCCGCCCGGGCGGATGTACGCGTGGTTCATCCGCAGGCCCGTGATGAGCTCGAAGATCTTGAGGACCTCCTCGCGCGCCGTGAAGCCGACCGTCATGATCGTCGTCGCGCCGAGCTCGTTGCCGCCGGTCGCGAGGCACACGAGGTGCGACGAGATCCGGTTGAGCTCCATCATCAGCACCCGGATGACGGTCGCCCGCTCCGGGACGTCGTCGGTGATGCCGAGCAGCTTCTCGACGGCCAGGCAGTACGCCGCCTCCTGGAACAGCGGGGCCACGTAGTCCATGCGCGTGCAGAACGTGGGTCCCTGCGACCAGGTGCGGAACTCCATGTTCTTCTCGATGCCGGTGTGCAGGTAGCCGATGCCGGCCCGCGCCTCGGTGACCGTCTCGCCGTCGATCTCGAGCATGAGCCGGAGCACGCCGTGCGTCGACGGGTGCTGGGGACCCATGTTGACGACGATGCGCTCCTCGCCGAGGCGGGCGGCCTCCTCCGCGATGTCGGACCAGTCGCCGCCGTTCGCCTCGAACGACGGGATGCCCGTCGTGTCGTCGTCGACGACGTTGCCCGTGGCGCGGGGCTGGGAAGGGGTGTGGGTGGACATCAGCTGTACGACCTCCGCTGGTCCGGGGGCGGCACGGTCGCGCCCTTGTACTCGACCGGGATCCCGCCGAGGGGGTAGTCCTTGCGCTGCGGGTGGCCGGGCCAGTCGTCCGGCATCTCGATGCGCGCGAGCGCGGGGTGACCGTCGAAGACGATCCCGAAGAAGTCCCACGTCTCGCGCTCGTGCCAGTCGTGGGTCGGGTACACCGACACCGTCGACGGGACGTGCGGGTCGGCGTCGGGGACCGCGACCTCGAGGCGGATCCGGCGGCTGTGGGTGACCGACACGAGGTGGTAGACCGCGTGCAGCTCGCGGCCCGTCTCGTGCGGGTAGTGCACGCCCGAGACCCCGAGGCTCAGCTCGAACCGCAGGTCCTGGTCGTCCCGGAGCGCCTGCGCCACCTCGGGGAGGTGCTCGCGCGCGACGTGCAGCGTGAGCTCGTCGCGGTCGACGACCACGTGCTCGACGGCGTTCGCGTAGCCGGTGCCGGACTCGTCGAGGATCTCGGCGAGGACGTCGACGACCTCGTCGAACCAGCCGCCGTACGGCCGCTCGCTCGGACCGGGCAGCGCGACGGGCAGCACGAGACCGCCGAAGCCGGACGTGTCCCCGGTGCCACGGACGCCGAACATGCCCTGGCGGACGTCGACGACCTCGAGCGTCGTGCGGTCCGGCGGCAGCGGGTGCTGGGCGACCTTCTCGACCGCGTCGCCGAGCTTGCCCGGGTCGCCGGAGGTGCCTGCGGGGGTCGCGTCGCTCATGCCAGCAGCCCCTTCATGTGCGACGTCGGCGTCGCCTCGAGCGCGGCGGCCTCGGCGGCGGCCGCGGCCTCACGGCGGTTCACGCCGAGCGGCGCGTTCTGGATCTGGTCGTGCAGCGCGAGGATCGCGTTGATCAGCATCTCCGGGCGCGGCGGGCAGCCGGGCAGGTAGATGTCGACCGGCACCACGTGGTCGACGCCCTGGACGATCGCGTAGTTGTTGAACATCCCGCCCGACGAGGCGCACACCCCCATCGACAGGACCCACTTGGGCTCGGGCATCTGGTCGTACACCTGACGCACGACCGGCGCCATCTTCTGGCTCACGCGCCCGGCGACGATCATGAGGTCGGCCTGGCGCGGCGACGCGCGGAAGACCTCCATGCCGAAGCGGGAGATGTCGTAGCGCGGGGTCCCGGTCGCCATCATCTCGATCGCGCAGCACGCGAGACCGAACGTGACGGGCCAGAGCGACCCCTTGCGGAAGTACCCGACGAGGTTCTCGACCGTCGTCAGGAGGAAACCGGACGGTGCCTCTTCGATGCCCATGTCAGCTCACCCTCAGTCCCACTCGAACCCGCCGCGGCGCCACTCGTACACGAACGGCACCGTGATCAGGACGAGGAATCCCATCATCGCGACGAGCCCGAAGGTCGCGAGCTCCGTGAAGTTGACCGCCCAGGGGTAGAGGAACACCACCTCGATGTCGAAGATGATGAACGTCATGGCCACCAGGTAGTACTTGATCGGGAACCGGCCGCCGCCGATCGCGTGCGGGGTCGGCTCGATGCCGCACTCGTACGCCTCGAGCTTGGCGCGGTTGTAGCGCTTGGGGCCGAGGACCACGCTGGCCCCGACGCCGCCGAGCGCGAGCACGGCGGCGATGCCCATCATCACGAGCAGCGGCGCGTACGGGTTGTTCATCGGTGTGCCCTCCCGGTGGGCGGCATCGTCGGCGTGGACGTGGCGGTCGGGGTGGTCGGGTGCGTGCCGGCGGCCGTGATCATGCGGCCGGCGCCAGTCGCGTGAGGCCCGAGATGACGCGGTCGACCATGTCGCCGCCGCGCGGCTCGTAGCAGTCCGCGAGCAGCTTGAGCGTGAACCGCATGAGCAGCGGGCGCGGGAGGCCGTAGCGCGTGCAGATCCGCATGATCTGCGGGTTCTCGATGAGCCGGACGAAGACGCGGCCCAGCGTGTAGTACCCGCCGAGCTCGTCCTTCATGCGGGTCTGGTACGTCGCCAGCGCGCGCTCGCGGCCCGCGGCGGACCCGCGCGCGCCGGCCTGCACCGCGGCGTCGGCGGCGATGCGCCCGGCCTGGAGCCCGTACGCGATGCCCTCGCCGTTGTACGGGCTGACCATGCCCGCCGAGTCGCCGACGAGCATGAGGCCGTTGCCGTAGAGGGGCCCGCGGTTGAAGCCCATCGGCAGCGCCGCGCCGCGCACGGGCGCGAGCTGGTTCTCCGGCGTGAGCTCCCACTCCGCGGGGGCGTTCGCCATCCACTTCGCGAACAGGTCCTTGTAGTCGACCTTCGTGGCGGCGGCCGTCGACGCGACGCTGCCGAGGCCCACGTTCGCGGTCCCGTCGCCGAGCGAGAAGATCCAGCCGTAGCCCGGCATGAGGTTCGAGCGCCCGGGGGCGCCGTCCCACAGCTCGAGGTGGCTCTCCATCCACGGGTCGTCGTGGCGCGGGGTGCGGAAGTAGGTGCGAACCGCGACACCCATCGGGCGGTCCATGCGCTTCTCGAGCCCGAGGGACGTCGCGAGCCGCGCGGAGACGCCGTCGGCGGCGATGACCAGGGGCGCGCGGTAGGTGACCTCGTCGCCCGCCCGGCGACCCGCGTCGTCGACCGGGCGCGCGGTCACGCCGACGACCCGGCCGGTGCGCTCGTCGAGCACGGGGCCGGTGACGTTGGTGCGCTCGAGCAGCTTGGCGCCGGCCGCCCGCGCGTGGTCGGCGAGCAGGTGGTCGAGGCTCATGCGGCTGCGCGCGAGACCGTAGGACGGGTAGCTCGACAGCTCGGGCCACGGCAGCTCGAGACGGTGCCCGCCCCCGACGACGCGCAGGCCCTGGTTGCGGATCCAGCCCTGGTCCTCGCGCAGCGAGACCCCCATCGCGGCGAGCTCGGCGACCGCGCGCGGGGTCAGCCCGTCGCCGCAGATCTTGTCCCGCGGGAACGCCGCCTTCTCGAGCAGGAGGACCGACAGACCCGCGGACGCGCAGTAGTACGCGGCGCTGGACCCGGCGGGTCCAGCGCCCACGACGATGACGTCAGCGTCATCGTGCCCTGCGTTCATGACGGTCTCGCCTCACTTGTGAAGACGTTCACACACGACTTCCAGCGAGTGTAACCGCGGTCACAGAGCGTGTCTTGGAAGGCTTGCCTCACCTCCCGGCGCACCACTCCTGCACGCCCTGCGCACCGCCTGTCCACGACCGCTGCACGCGCGCGGCGCACGTCCGCGGGCGCCGGCGGCGGGCGGGGAGAGCGCCGTCAGGGACGCGTCGCGCGGTGCAGGGCGACGACCCCGCCGGTCAGGTTGCGGTACGCGACACCGTCCCAGCCGGCCCGGCGCAGCGTGCGCCCGAGCTCCTGCTGGTCCGGCCACGCACGGATCGACTCCGCGAGGTACACGTACGCGTCGGGCTCCTTCGACACCGCCCGGGCGACCGGCGGCAGCGCCCGCATGAGGTACTCCGTGTAGACCGTGCGGAACGGCTTCAGCGTGGGCGTCGAGAACTCGCACACGACGAGCCGCCCGCCCGGGCGCGTGACGCGCAGCATCTCGGCGAGCGCTCCCTCGGTGTCCACGACGTTGCGGAGCCCGAACGAGATCGTCACGGCATCGAACGACGCGTCCGCGAACGGCAGCTGCGTCGCGTTGCCGGCCACGAAGCCGAGATCGGGGCGGCGACGCTTGCCGACCGAGAGCATGCCGAAGGACAGGTCGCACGGGACGACGCGCACGCCCGCGTCCGCGAGCGGCTCGCTCGACGTGCCGGTCCCCGCCGCGAGGTCCAGGACGGTCTCCCCCGGCTGGGCCCCGAGCGCTGCGAGGGTCGCCCGGCGCCAGGCCCGGTCCTGCCCGAGCGAGATGACGTCGTTCGTCAGGTCGTAGCGGCGCGCGACGGCGTCGAACATCGTCGCGACGTCGCGGGGGTCCTTCTCGAGGCTGGCGCGGGGCATGTGGCCATCGTCTCAGGAGATCCACATGCTGCGGACCGTACCCTGAAGGCGATGACCAGCAGCCTGCCCGACGCCGTCCCGCACCCGCTCGTCGTGCGCACGGTCCCCCTCGACGGGCTCGAGGAGCTCGGCCGCGCGCGGCGCGGCGAGGTGGTCGGCGACGACCCTGCCGGTGCCCGGAGCCGGTCCGCGACCCCGGACCCGCGCGACCTCGTCGACCTGCTGCCCGCGGACGCACCGCTCGCCTGGGTGCGCCGCGGCGACGGGCTCGTCGCCTGGGGCGAGGCATTGCGGTTCGAGGTCGGCGGCGCGTCGCGGTTCACCGACGCCGAGGCCGCCTGGCGCGAGGTCCTCGCGCACGCGATCGTGCGCGACGAGGTCGGGCTCCCCGGCAGCGGGCCGGTCGCGTTCGCCTCGTTCGCGTTCGACGACGACTCCCCCGCGGGCGGCGTCGTCGTCGTCCCGCGCGTGGTCGTCGGGCGCCGCGGCGGACGCGCGTGGCTGACCACCATCGAGTCCGGCGGCCGGCTGCGCCCCGCGCCGTCGCTCGACGAGCTCGTCGGCGACCTGGACCCCGCGCCGTCGCCCGGTGCCGTCGCGTACGAGGACGGCGCCGTGCCGGCCGAGCCGTGGAAGGACGTCGTCGCGCGCGCGGTCGCCGCGATCCGTGCGGGCGAGGTCGACAAGGCCGTGCTCGCGCGCGACGTGTGCGCGCGCACCGAGCACCCGGTCGACGTGCGCTGGCCGCTCGGGCGGCTCGCCGAGCGGTACCCGTCGTGCTGGACCTTCTCGGTCGACGGCATGATCGGCGCGACGCCCGAGCTCCTCGTGCGCTCCGAGAAGGGCCTCGTGACGTCGCGCGTGCTCGCCGGCACGATCCGGCGGACCGGCGACGACGCCGCCGACCTCGGCCGCGCCGCGATCCTCGCGCACTCGTCGAAGGACCTCGAGGAGCACGAGTACGCGGTCGCGTCCGTCGGGCACGCGCTCGAGCCGTTCTGCTCCTCGATCAACGTGCCCGACGTGCCGTTCGTGCTGCACCTGCCGAACGTGCTGCACCTCGCGAGCGACGTGACGGGGGTCCTCGTCGGTGGCGCCGAGGCCTCCGCGGAGCACCCGACCAGCCTCGCCCTCGCCGCGGCGCTGCACCCGACCGCCGCGGTGTGCGGCACGCCGACGTCCGCGGCCCGCGAGCTCATCACGCGGATCGAGGGCATGGACCGCGCGCGCTACGCCGGCCCGGTCGGCTGGTTCGGGGGCGACGGCGACGGCGAGTGGGGCATCGCGCTGCGCTCCGCCGCGCTCGACCCCGAGGACAGCCGCCGCATCCGCCTGTTCGCGGGCTGCGGCATCGTCGCCGCGTCCGACCCGGCCGCCGAGCTCGCGGAGTCGGAGGCGAAGCTCGTGCCGATGCGCGACGCGCTCGCGTCGACCGGGGCACCGACGGGCTGACCCCCGTCGGCGCGAGCCCCCACGCACGACGGACGGCCGGCGCCCGAGGGCACCGGCCGTCCGCGTGGGGCCAGGACCGGCAGGGGTCCGGTCCTGCCCCTCCGGGCGCGCGGGGGGAGATGCGCGCCCGGAGGTCCGTCAGCCGTTCCCCTGGCCGCCACCCTGGCCCTGCTGCTGCTGCTGGAACCACTCCCAGAGCTGCTCGGGCGTCATGTCCTCGCTGTTCTCGGGGAGCTGCGGCTGCTGGTCCTGGCCCTGGCTCGTCGTGGTCTCCTCGCGGGCCGCGAGCGTCACCTCGACGTCGCGGGTCTGGTCGCCGCGCACGACCGTGAGGGTCGCCCCGTCACCCGCGGCGCGCTCGCGCACGTACGCGGTGAGCGACTCGGCACCCGCGACGGGGCGGCCGTCGATCGCCACGATGACGTCCTTCGCGGCCAGCTCGGCCTCGGAGGCCGGCGAGCCCGACGTCACCTCCTGGACCACCGCACCGCGACGCGTCACGCCGTCCGCGGTCGCCGTGCCGTCGCTCAGGGAGACACCGAGGAACGCGTGCTCCGCAGTGCCGTCCTCGACGAGCTGCGCGGCGATCTGCTTCGCCAGGTTGACGGGGATCGCGAACCCGAGCCCGATCGAGCCGGACTGGCTCGACAGCGTCGCGATCGACGACGTGATGCCGATGACGCGGCCCTGCGCGTCGAACAGCGGGCCGCCCGAGTTCCCCGGGTTCACCGCCGCGTCGATCTGGATCGCGTTCGTCACGACCGTGTCGGAGCTGCCCTGCTCGGAGGTCGAGACCGGGCGGTCGACCGCCGAGACGATCCCTGTCGTCGCCGTGTTCGCGAGACCGAGCGGGTTGCCGACCGCGAGCACCGCCTCACCGACGGTCACGTCGTCCGAGTCGCCGAACGCCGCGGGCGTCAGGTCGTCCGGGGCGTCGTCGAGGCGGATGACCGCGAGGTCCGTGGTCGGGTCCGTGCCCACGATCGACGCGGGGAAGATGCGCCCGTCCGAGAGCGTGACGCGGACCTCTCCCTCGCCGGCGCCCGCGACGACGTGGTTGTTCGTCACGATGTTGCCGTCCTCGTCGACGAGGACGCCCGAGCCCTGCGAGCCGCCCTGCTGCGTGGTCACCTCGATCGCGACGACCGACTTCTGGACGGCCGCGATGACCGCCTCCCAGTCCGGGTCGCCGGCGTCCGAGCCCTCGACGGGGACGTCGGCGTTCCGCGCCTGGCCGATCGACGTGAGCGACGCCGGGGTGGACGTGGTGCCGTCGTCGAGCGCGTCCGAGACGCCGATCGTGGTGAGCGTCGCGACGAGGGCCGCGGCCACCGCGGCGCCCGCGACGGGCAGCCACAACGGCCGTCCACGCTCCCGGGTCGCCACCGGGGGCTGCCCGCCCGGGCCGCCCGAGCCGCCGTGCTGGCCGGGACCGACGGGCTGACCCGGCACCCCGTACCGGGCCTCGTGCGCGGCGCGCAGGTCGGCGGGGGCCGCGGGGTGCGGCGGCAGGAACGGGTTGGTGCGATGCGGGGCCGGTCCGGGTACGGGAGCGGGGCCGGCGTAGCCGGCACCGGGCTGCCCCGGGGCGTGGCCCGCGGCACCGGGCTGCGGCGCCGCGGTCGCGGGCAGCGCCTGCGTCACCGGGTGCTGCGGTGCCGGGTGCTGCGGCGCCGGAGCAGCCGGCGCGGGGGCCGCCACCGGGAGCTGCTGCGTCTCCGCGTGCGGCGGCGTCGCGACGAGCGGCTGCGTCGGCGCCTCGTGCGGGCCGGGCTCGGGACGCGCGAGCGGCTGCGTGGCCGCGACCTGCGGGTGCGCGTCGCCGTGCGTGTCGGGGGTCGGTGCGGAGCTCTGCTCGCTCGTCGCGGGGGTGGGCCGGTCCTCGGGGCTCGGTGCGCCCGGGACGTCGGGGGTGCTGCTGCTCATGGTCGTCCTCCTTCTCCTGCACCATGAGACCCCGCACGCCTGAGCGCACGCTCGGGCGTCCCTGGGAGTTCGCTGCGAGTCCGCTCGGGGAGCGCGCCCTCCGCGCTCCACCGACGGCACCGGCCCGGCGGTCGGCCACCGCGCCCCACACCAGGCACCACCGGAGCGCGGGCCCGACGGCGCCGCAGCGGCCGCCGAGGTGCAGGTCAGCCCAGCGTGCGGTCGAGCGCGTCCCGGACCTCGGACTCGATCCGCTCCGAGAGCGCGCGGCGCCCGGCGCGGTCGACCCGCACCTCGACGACGCTGAGCCCCCGGCCGGGGGCAGCGAGCGCCGGCGCGAGGCCCTCGACGTCGCTCACGCGGGTGTGCCGCACGCCGTACGCCGCGCACAGCGCCGAGAGGTCGGCGCCGTGCGGGGTCGCGAAGACCCGCTCGAAGACCGTGGCGTGCTCGGGCGCACCGTGCTCGAGCGTCGCGAAGATCGAGCCGCCGTCGTCGTTCGCGACCACGAGCTGGAGGTCGGCCGTCGGTTCGAGCGGCCCGCGCAGCAGCCCGCCCGCGTCGTGCAGGAACGTCAGGTCGCCGACGAGCGCCCGCACGCGACGGTCGGGGAGGCCGAGCGCGACACCGATCGCGGTCGAGACGGTGCCGTCGATCCCCGCGAGCCCCCGGTTGGCGAGCACGAGGGCCGGGGAGTCCCAGGCGCCCATGAGGTCGAGGTCGCGCACCGGGTTGCTCGAGCCGACGACGAGCACGTCGCGCTGCTGCGTCGCGCGCACGACCTCGCGCGCCAGCACCGGGCCGGTCACGCGGGTCCCGCTGCGTGACGGCGCGGCTCGCGGGCCGGGGTCGAGCACCGAGTCGACCACGGCGGCGGCCGTCTTGCCCGCGGCGCGCCACGCGTCGAGCCACCCGGGCGGTCCGGCACGGCCGATCAGTGCTGCGGGGACCTCGGTGTGCACGTGGGTCGCGGCCCGCCCCGCGTCGGGCCAGTCGCGCCCGTGCGGGGCGACCACGACGAGCTCGACGTCGTCGCGCGCGAGCAGGCGCGAGACCGGGCGGGACAGCGTCGGGCGTCCGAGCACGACGGCGCGCCGCACCTGCCCGCCGAGCGCCGGGTGGCCGAGCAGGAGCCGGTACGCGGGGATCGCGTGCGAGCCGCCGAGCGCCCCCGACGACGGCTCCGCGAGCAGCGGCCAGTCGTTGGCCTCGGCGAGCAGCCGCGCCTGCGGCCCTGCGCCGTCGCCCGCGACGACGACCGTCGGCACGTCGTCGACCCGCGCCCCCTCGGTGACGGAGGCGACGAACGGCGCGGCCGCGCGCGGGGTGACGCGCACGAGCCCGTCCTCGGCCGGCGCCGGCCACGGCTCGTCGCCCGGCCCGAGCGGCTCGCGGTACGCGAGGTCGAGGTGCACGGGGCCGGGGTCGGCGGTGCGCGCCCCGACCGCGGCGGCGAGCGCGCGGGACACGACGTGGCGCAGGTCGCGGGGCTCGCCGGCGCGGCCGGTCGGCGCCGGGACGTCGGCGGCGAAGCGGACCGCCGCGCCGAACAGCCCGACCTGCTCGGTCGTCTGGTTGGCGCCCGTCCCGCGGAGCTCGTGCGGGCGGTCGGCGGTGACGAGGACGAGCGGGAGCCCGGCGTGCGCGGCCTCGAGCGCCGCCGGGTGCAGGTTCGCCGCCGCCGTCCCCGACGTCGTGACGACCGCGACCGGGCGCACGTCGCCGCGCGCGACCGAGGCCTTCGCCAGGCCGAGCGCGAGGAACGCCGCGGTGCGCTCGTCGATCCGCACGTGCAGCCGCAGCGCGGGTGCCCCCGCCGGGCGCTCACGGTCGGGCAGGGCCGCGTCCGCCAGCGCGTACGCGAGCGGCGCGCTGCGCGAGCCGGGGCTCAGCACGACGTCACGCACGCCGAGCGCCGCGAGGGCCTGCAGGAGCACGCGCGCCGACGCGGTCGCCGGGTGCGCGCTCGGGGTCGTCACCGTCCCACCGTAGACCGGGCCTCGACCTCGGCGAGGCGGGCCGACCAGCGCGCTCGCACGTCCTCGGGCGCCCGGGCGGCGTCGAGCGCGGCCGCGTCGACGTCGACCCGGCGGACCTCGAGCTGCCCGTCCACGGGGAGCAGCGGCTCGGGCGTGACGTCCGCGGTCAGCAGCTGCGCGGTCGCGAGCCCGCACGCGTACGGCAGGTGCGGCAGCGCCGCGGCGAGGGCGAGGCCGGCGGCGAGCCCGACGGAGCTCTCGAGCGCCGACGAGACGACGACCGGCAGCCCGGTCTCCTCCGCGAGCGCGAGGCACGCCCGCACCCCACCGAGCGGCTGGACCTTGAGCACCGCGATGTCGGCGGCGCGGGCGCGCACGACCGCCATGGGGTCCTCGGCGCGGCGGATCGACTCGTCGGCGGCCACGGGCAGGTCGACCGCGCGGCGGACCGCGGCGAGGCCCTCGACGGTCGGCACCGGCTGCTCGGCGTACTCGAGCCCGCCGGCCGCCCGGTCGAGGACGCGCAGGCGCGCGACCGCCGTCTCGACGTCCCAGCCGCCGTTGGCGTCCACCCGGATCGCACCGCCGGGCCCGAGCGCGTCGCGCACCGCCTCGAGGCGCTCGATCTCCTGCGCGAGGGTCTGGCCGCGCTCGGCGACCTTGACCTTGGCGGTGCGGCACCCGCCCGACGACGTCACGATGCGGTGCGCGGACGGCCCGTCGACCGCCGGGACCGTCACGTTGACCGGCACGTGCGTGCGCACCGGGTCCGGCCAGCCCTCGTCGGCGGCCTCCCGCGCGGCGCGCAGCCACGCGACCGACTCGTCGGCGTCGTAGTCCCAGAACGGGCTGAACTCGCCCCACCCGGCCGCGCCGCGCAGCAGCACGCC
Source organism: Cellulomonas sp. NPDC055163 (assembly GCF_053607065.1). Classification (NCBI taxonomy): domain Bacteria; kingdom Bacillati; phylum Actinomycetota; class Actinomycetes; order Micrococcales; family Cellulomonadaceae; genus Cellulomonas; species Cellulomonas sp. NPDC055163. The sequence continues at coordinate 440,195 of NZ_JBSGSU010000002.1, forward strand.
GTCGCGCACGTCGAGGCCACGGAAGCGGGTGCGCAGCGGCACGGAGTACACGTCGAGGGTCACGGGCCCAGGCTATGCGGGACCTACCCTGGTCCGGTGAGCGAGCTCCCCGCGCAGGTGTCCGAGACATTCGACCCGACCCGCTGGCGCACCGTCGCCGGGTTCGAGGACCTCACGGACCTCACCTACCACCGCGGGGTCGAGCGGCCCGGCGCCGGAGCCGGCCCCGACGCGGTCGAGAGGGACCTGCCCGTGGTGCGTGTCGCGTTCGACCGGCCCGAGGTGCGCAACGCGTTCCGCCCGCACACCGTCGACGAGCTCTACCGCGTGCTCGACCACGCCCGGATGTCCTCGGACGTCGGCACGGTCCTGCTCACCGGCAACGGCCCGAGCCCCAAGGACGGTGGGTGGGCGTTCTGCTCGGGCGGCGACCAGCGCATCCGGGGGCGCGACGGCTACCGGTACACGGGCGACCCCGACGCGCAGACCGCCGACGCGATCGACCCCGCGCGCGCGGGGCGCCTGCACGTCCTCGAGGTCCAGCGGCTGATCCGGACGATGCCGAAGGTCGTCGTCGCGGTCGTCGGCGGCTGGGCGGCCGGGGGCGGGCACTCGCTGCACGTCGTCGCCGACCTGACGATCGCCTCGCGCGAGCACGCGCGGTTCATGCAGACCGACGCGAACGTCGGGTCGTTCGACGGCGGCTACGGCTCGGCGCTGCTCGCGCGCCAGGTCGGCCAGAAGCGGGCGCGGGAGATCTTCTTCCTCGCGCGGGAGTACTCGGCGCAGGAGGCGTACGACTGGGGCTCGGTGAACGACGTCGTCGACCATGCGGACCTCGAGGACGCGGCGCTCGAGTACGCACGCGTCGTCGCGACGAAGTCGCCGCAGGCGATCCGCATGCTCAAGTTCGCGTTCAACCTCGCGGACGACGGGCTCGCGGGCCAGCAGGTGTTCGCGGGCGAGGCCACGCGGCTCGCCTACATGACGGACGAGGCGGTCGAGGGGCGCGACGCGTTCCTGCAGCGCCGCGACCCGGACTGGTCGGGGTTCGGGTACGCCTACTGACGGGTCGGGTGCCCGGGCCGGTGCGCGGCGGGGTGCCGGGTGGGGTGCCGGGTCAGGTGCCGGAGAACGCCCAGAGGGCGACCTGGACGACCTGCGCGAGCGCGTAGGAGGCGCCGAGGAGCAGCGCGGACAGGATGGTGACGGACGCGAGGACGGCGCCGAGCGAGTGCACCCGCTCGGCGCGCTCCTCGGCGCTCTCGGACGTGATCGTGGTCATGGCACCAGAGTGCGTGCGCGCCACGTGCGGCCGCATCGGCCCAGGGGACGGAGGTCGTCGCCCGGGGTCCACCGCGGGGAGCACAACCGCTCCGCCGGCGGTCATCCCGGGGGGTGAGGCCGTCCGGGCGACGGGCGCACGCGCACCGTCCCCGCGGCGTCTCAGCCGACCGTGAGGCTCCCGGAACCGGCGGGCACGAGCTCGACCCAGGTGGTCCCGGGCGCGAGCCGCGCGGGCGACCCGTCGGGCAGGAACAGGCGCATGGGCTGGTCGTCGGCGTCCTTCTGCCAATGCGCCTGGACGATCCTGCCGCCGGACGCGACGACCGCGTCGCCGGAGCCGACGAGCGTGTACGTCGGCACGGCGGCCCCGTTCTGCGCGCCGAAGCCCGTCGCGGGGTGGTCGGCGGTGATCGCCACGACGTTGGTCGCGGAGAGCCGTGCGCCGCTCGCGCCGACCGCCGGCGCGGTCCCCTCCGACCTCAGCCACGACGTGCCGTCCCACGTCCACGACGGGCTCGACGCCGGCGAGAGCCGGAAGGCGAGCGTGCTGGCGGGCGTCCCCCCGACCACGGCGGCGGCCCGGTCGAGCGAGCGGGCGAACTCGAACTGCTCGGCGGGAGGTGCCTGGTGGCCGGCGTCGGCGAGCCGCCAGAACGTCTCGGGGTTGCCGTAGACGTTGTGGGGCGCCGAGCGGGCACGGGTCCGGTACATGCCCTCGACGCCCGCGTCGTGGCTCAGGGTCTGGACACCGCTGGCCGCGACGAGGTCGAGGATCCCCTCCTGCCCGCCCGAGTACGCGAGCAGGCCGTGCAGCGGGGCGGTCACGGGCGGGTCCATGGGCCGGACGGAGCGGATGGGCCCGACCTCGGCCGGGACCTGCGAGTGGAAGACCGCGATGAGCCGGGAGACGTCGAACTCGACGATCGTCTCCCACACCACGTCGGCCTGCTCGAGCCCGCTCTGCGGCCGCGCGACCGCCGTGTTCTCGATCTTGACCGCCAGGGCCGGGCGTGCGGCGGGCTCGCCCGGCATCCCGGTCAGCGGCCACGTCGGCGGGACGACGGGGGCCGGTGCGGCTCCCTTCGCGGGCGCGATCGTCGGGCTGACCGTCACGGTCTCGGGCGCCGGGGCCACCGCCTCGGGCGAGCCGCACGCCGCGAGCGCGAGCACCGCACCCGCGAGCGTCGCCGCGACCCGGGCCGTGCGCCCCCGCCCGTCCAGCCGCGCCGTGTCCGTCCGCCCGCTCAGCACCATGCCGTCCCCCTCGTCGTCATGTCCTGCCGCCTTCGCACCGCCGGCTCAGCCGACGGTCACCGCACCGGTGCCGTTGGGCACGAGCTCGACCCAGGTCGCACCGGGTGCGAGCCGTACGTCCGTGCCGTCGGCGGTCGCGAGCGTCAGGGGCGCGTCCGTGGACGCCTTGGACCAGGTCGCGGCGAGCGTCCGGCCGCCCGTCGCGACGAGCGCCTCGCCCGAGCCGACGAGCTTGGTCTCCGGGACAGGGCTGCCGGCCGGGTCGACCGTGCCCGACGCCACGAGGTCGACGCGCAGCGTCACGACGTTCGTCGCCGCGAGCCGCGAGCCCGACGCGGAGGACGCGGGGGTCCCGGACTCCGAGCGCAGCCACGTCCCGTCCGCCGCGCTCCACTCCCACGACGGCTTCGAGTACGACGACATGGTCACCGCGACCTGCGCCGCGGGCGTGCCCGCGACGGCCGCGGTGGCGAGCTCCGGGCGACGCGCGAAGTGGAACTGCTCGGGCGGGGACGCGGCGTGCCCGGCGTCCGCCTGGCCCAGGAACGCCGACGGGTCACCGAAGACGTTGTGCGGGGCGGCGCGGCCCTTCGTCCGGTAGAAGCCGTCGTTGCCGGCGTCGTGGCTCACGGTCTGCAGGCCCGCGGCGGAGAGCGCCTCGACGAAGCCCGGCTGCCCGCCCGAGAACGCGATGACGCCGTGCAGCGGCGACGCGATGGCGGGGTCCATCGGGCGAACGGAGCGGATCGGGCCGACCTCGGCCGGGACGGTCGAGTGGAAGACCGCGACGAAGCGGGTCACCCCGCCCTCGACGACCTGCTCCCAGACGACGTCCGCCTGGTCGAGGCCCGTCTGCGGGCGGACCTCCTTGGGGTTCTCGATCTTGACCGCGAGCGCGGGACGCTCGACGAGCTCGCTCGACGGCATCCCCGTGAGCACCCAGCGCGGCGGCACGACCGGTGCCGGTGCGGCGTGCTTCGCGGGCGTGATGACCGGCGGCAGCGTCACGGGCGGGTCGGTCGGGGCGTCCGTGCCGCCCGAGCAGGCACCGAGCAGGGCGACGAGCCCGAGGACGACGGCGGCTCGGGTGCGCGCGTGCCGGGCGGGGCGCGGGGGCGCGGACTGCGCTGACGGCGCGGACGTGGGCACGGGCGAGCTCCTTCGTTCCCGGGTGGGCGGCCGGGTCGGCCACACTCTACGGTCCCGCCTACGCTGGCCCGGTGAGCCGTCCGGTCCGCTGCGTGCCCGTGTCGTCCGGTCCGGGCGGCACCCCGGGCACGGCGTCGCCCACCGGCGGCCCGCTCCACGAGCTCCGCGCGGCGCTGGCCGCGGCGCTCGACGGCACCGGCCCGGCGGTGCTGCCCGTGCCCGCCGACGAGCCCCTGCCGGACGACCCCGGCTCGGTTCCGGGCGACGTCGCGCTCGTCGTACGGACCTCGGGCTCGACGGGCGCGCCGCGGGACGTGCTGCTGTCCGCGGCGGCGCTGCGCGCGTCGGGCGAGGCCACCGCGGCGCGGCTCGGGGGGCACGGCCGCTGGCTGCTCGCGCTGCCGGCGGTGCACGTCGCCGGGCTCCAGGTGCTGGTCCGGTCGCTGCTCGCGGGGACCGAGCCGGTCGTCCTGCCGCCCGGGCCGTTCCGCGTGGAGGCGTTCGAGCGGGCGGTGCGCGCGCTGGACGAGCCGGGCGGCGGTACTCCGGCGGGGCCGGACGGCGGCGGCGCTCCAGCAGGGCCGGACGGCGGCGGTACTCCGGCAGGGCCGGGCAGGTCCCGGTCCGCGCCCCCGGCCCCGGGTCCCGTGGTGCGCGCGCCGGGCGGCCCGTCCGCCGGCCCGGTCCGCCGGTACACCTCCCTCGTGCCGACGCAGCTGCACCGGCTGCTCGGCTCGCCCCCCGCGCTGGACGCGCTGCGCACGTTCGACGCCGTGCTCGTCGGCGGCGCCGCCACGGCCGCCGGGCTGCTGGCGGACGCGCGGGCCGCGGGCGTGCGGGTCGTGACGACCTACGGGATGTCGGAGACGTGCGGGGGCTGCGTGTACGACGGCGTGCCGCTCGACGGGGTCGACGTCGACGTCGACGCGACCGGGCGGGTCCTGCTCGCGGGGCCCGTGCTCGCGGCCGGGTACCGCGACCGGCCCGACCTCGACGCGGAGGCGTTCGTCGAGCGCGGCGGCCGGCGGTGGCTGCGGACCGGGGACCTCGGCGAGCTCGGGACCGGCGCCGCCGCGGACGACGCGGCCGCCCGGCGGGGGGCGCCCGTGCTGCGCGTGCTCGGGCGCGCGGACGACGTGCTCGTGACCGGCGGGTCGAAGGTGGCCCCCGCCGCGGTCGAGCGGGTCCTCGGCGGACTGGACGGTGTGGCGGACGTGTGCGTCGTCGGGCTGCCCGACCCGGAGTGGGGGCAGTCGGTGACCGCCGTGCTCGTGCTGCACGACGGTGCCCGCGCCCCGGCCCACGACGACGTCCGGGCCGCCGTCGCGCGTAGCCTGGGCCACGCCGCGGCGCCCCGTGCCGTGGTCGTGGTGGAGTCCCTGCCGCTGCGCGGACCCGGCAAGCCCGACCGTGCCGCGGTCGCCCGGCTGGCCGCGGGCCGGCTCGGGCGCTGACCCCGGTCCCCGGCGCTCGCCCGAACTCAGCACCACGGCACCCCCACGACCCCCAGCACCGCGCACGCGGCGCCACCCGACAGGAGCACGATGGCCACGACGTCCGAGTGGATCGCCGGTGCGCGCCCGCGCACGCTGCCCGCGGCGGCCGCGCCGGTGCTCGTCGGCACCGGCGCCGCCGCGCAGCTCGACCAGGCGCACCTCGGCCGGGCGCTGCTCGCGCTCGGCGTCGCGCTCGCTCTCCAGGTCGGCGTCAACTACGCGAACGACTACTCCGACGGCGTCCGCGGCACGGACACGGAGCGGGTCGGGCCCATGCGGCTCACCGCGTCCGGGGCGGCCCGGCCGGCGCAGGTGCGGCTCGCCGCGTTCGCCGCCCTCGGGGTCGGCGCGGTGCTCGGGCTCGTGCTCGTCGTGCTCACCGGCCAGTGGTGGCTGCTCGCGGTCGGGGCGCTCGCCGTCGCGGCCGCGTGGTTCTACACCGGAGGGCGGCGCCCGTACGGGTACCGCGGGCTCGGCGAGGTCGGCGTCTTCGTGTTCTTCGGGCTCGTCGCGGTGCTCGGCACGACATACACCCAGGCGGACCGCATCTCGTGGGTCGCGGTCGCCGGCGCCGTCGGCGTGGGGCTGCTCGCGTGCGCGCTGCTCATGGTCAACAACCTGCGCGACATCCCGACCGACGTGCTCGTCGGCAAGCGCACGGTCGCGGTCCGGCTCGGCGACCACCGGGCCCGGCGCGCCTACGCGCTCCTCGTGACCGTGCCGCTGCTGCTCGGGGTCGCGTGCGCGTTCGTCGCCCCCGGAGCCCTGCTCGTGCTGGTGCTCGCGCTACCCGCGGGGGTCCTCGCGGTCACCGTGATCCTCGGGGCGCGCGGCATCGCGCTCGTCCCGGTGCTCGCCGGCACCGGCCTCCTCGAGCTGGGCTACGGGATCCTGCTCGGCGTCGGCCTCGCGCTCTGACGCCGGTGCGCCCGCGCCCGCCGTGGTGAGCACCGTCCTGCCGGAGGGCGACGTCGCCGCATCCGCGGAGCCGGGTGACGCCACGCCCGCGTCGAGCGCGTGCTGCGCGGCGTCCGCGTCGAGCGACGCGGCGGCGGGGGTGACCGGCGGCGCAGCGACGGGTGCGCCGGGGACACCCGGCCCGGTCGCGGCGAGAGCGGCGTCGACCGCGGCGTCCTCCGCGGTGTCGTCGTCGAGCTCGCGCTGCGAGCGGCCCGAGCGCGCCGCCCTCGCCTGCGTGCGCTCGGCGATCTCGAGCGCGGCCGCGTCACGGGGCCCGGCGAGCAGCACGTAGGACAGGCCCCAGGCGAGGAACGTCGCGACGAGGAACGCCACCCACAGGCCGGCACCGGCCCAGTAGAGCCCGGCGAAGCACACGGCGAGCAGCCCGAGCCGCATGAGGGAGTAGGTCAGGACGCGCACCTCCCCAGCCTAGGCGGCACCGCTCGGGGGTCGCGAACCGCCGTCGGCGAACTACTGTGGCCGGGTGCGCAACCTCTTCGCCCTCGTGGTCGTCGGCCTGATCGTGTACACGGTCATCGACGTCGCACGCAGCGACGAGCGCGAGCGCCTCGGCCTGCACAAGGCGCTGTGGGTCGCCTTCATGGTGCTGGTGCCGGTCATCGGCTCGGTCACGTGGCTGCTCGTCCGGCGCACGCCCGGGCGCCGCACCGGGCGGGGTCCGGGCCTCGGGACGGTGCCGCAGGCGCCGCTCGCCCCCGACGACGACCCGGAGTTCCTCTGGCGCCTCGAGCAGGACCGTCGGCGGCGCGAGCGCGAGGCCGGCGGGACCGGCGCCGGCGAGCCCGCCGACCCGACGGACCCGCCGTCGTCGGGCCCCTCCTCCACGAGCTGACGCCCACCCGCAGGCGGGGTCGCGCAGGCGGGGTCGCGCACCGCCGACCGCGCACCCGGCCCCGGGGTGGCGGCGCGAGCACGCACCGCGCGCCCCCAGCGCTGAGAGCCCGAGCTGCTGCCGGGGCCCTTGGTGTCAGAGCCCCGAGTAGCTGTGCTTCCCCGTGACGAACAGGTTCACGACCGTGAAGTTCGCGAGCACCACGGCGTACCCGACGAAGACCACGTACGCCGCACGCCGCCCGCTCCACCCGCGCGTCGTGCGGGCGTGCAGGTAGGCGGCGTAGACCACCCACGCGACGAACGTGCCGACCTCCTTGGGGTCCCAGCCCCAGTACCGCCCCCAGGCGTGCTCGGCCCAGATCGCGCCGCCGATCAGCGTGAACGTCCACAGCACGAAGCCGATCGCGTTGAGCCGGAACGAGAAGGCCTCGAGCTCGCGCGCGGAGGGTGCCGAGCGCAGCCACGCCCACGCGGGGCCGGTCACGCGCCACCGGTGCAGGGCGCCCGGCCTCCCTGCCTGCGCGGCGGCGCCGGCGCGGCTGCGCCCGGACTCGCGCGCGTCCTGGAGCACCTGGAGCACCGCGGCGGCGAACCCGACGGTGAACACCCCGGTGGCGATGATCGCGACACCGACGTGCAGCACGAGCCAGTAGCTCTGCAGGGCCGGCTGGACCGCGTCGGCCTGCACGAACAGCACGGTCAGCGCGAGCGCGAGCGCGAGCACCCCGATGCCGAGCACCACGACGCCGAGGAACGGGATGAAGCGGCGGCGCTGGACCACCACGAGCACGAGGACGGCGATGAAGGCCCCCACGAGCGCGAACTCGTACATGTTCGCGGTGGGCCACCGCCCGGCGGCGACGCCGCGCGTCACGATCCCGGCGAGCAGGAGCGCGGCGCCCGTCACGGAGGTCGAGCGCGCGATCCCCGCGGCCTTCGGGGACCCCTCGGGACGCACGTCGGGCGGCACGTCGGACGCGGCGGCTGCCGGGCCGGCGGGCGCCCCCGCGGTCGCCAGCTCGCGGGCCGTCGGGACGCGGCGCGACGCCTCGGCGAGCCGGGCGAGGGCCACGGTCGACGCGACGAACGCGACGGTCAGCGCGGTCATCGCGGCCCACACGAGCAGGGAGCTGAGGTCGCCCACGGTCATGGCTTGGTCTCTTCCGCCGGTGCGCGCGGGGTGGCGCGCGGGATGGGTGCGGGCTGCGCCGGGTCCGCGCCGCCCACGGGTTCGAGCGCGAGGGCGCCCACGATCTCGTCGAGCTCGGCCTGGAGGCCGACGTCGTCGCCGCGCGCGAGGGCCGCGGCACTCACCACTGTACGTCCGGGGTGCTCGCCGTCGGGTGCCGCGCGGACCCACACGCGACGCCGCGGCGTGAACAGCGAGACCCCGAGGCCGGCGAACGCGAGCAGCGCGAAGACCAGCACGAACGGCAGCGCAGGGTCGCGGCGCAGGTCGAGCGCGACGAACCGCGGGAGGTCCCGCAGCTCGATCGTGCCGAGCCCGTCGGGCAGCTCGACGGTCTCACCCGGGCGGACGTACAGCGTCACGGGGGTGCCGTCGGGCTCGGTGACCTGCTCCATGCCGGTGTCGTCGAGCTCGTAGACGTTCTGCGGCACCCCGTCGTCGAGCCCGAGGTCGCCCTGCCAGACGGCGAGCACGAGCACGGGGTCCGTCGGCTGCGGGTCGACCGAGCGCCAGATCGTGTCGGTGAGCTGCTGCGCGGTCGGCAGCAGCGAGCCGACGAGCCCGATCTGCGACTGGCCGCCCGAGACGTCGGGGACCTTGATGACGCCCTGCGACGTGTAGACCTCGTCCTGCGGGAGGAACGGCACGGGCCCGGAGAACGCGACCTCGCCGGCGGCGTCGCGCACCACGACGTCGGGCGCGTACCCGTTGCCCTGCAGGTAGACCTTGGCCCCGCCGGCCGTGAGCGGGTGGTTGACCTTGATGGTCTCCGCGGTCGGCGCGCTCCCGGGCTCGGTGAGCGTGACCTCGGCGAGGAAGTCACGCGACTGGAGCGTCTCGGGGTCGAACTCCGACGTGAACCGGTCGAGCCGCAGGGTGAACGGCACGAGGTCCGCGGGTTCGAACGCGCCGCCCGCCTCGAACGTGTCGTAGTCGCTCTGGGCGTTCGCGAAGCCGCGGCCCTCGACGACGATCGCCTGCCCGCGGAAGTGCAGGAGCTGGCCCGTCGCGATCGAGATGAGCAGCCCGACGAGCGCGAGGTGGAACAGGAGGTTGCCGGACTCGCGCAGGTAGCCCCGCTCCGCGGACACCGTCCACGTGTCGGGACCTGCGGCGTCGCCACCGACCGCGCCGGCCGCCCCGGCGGCGCCCGTCGCCCCGGCGGCGCCCGTCGTCCCGGTGGCGCCCGTCGCACCGGTCGGGTCGCCCGCGGAGCCCTCGACCGGGCCGGGTGCGTCCTCGCGGCGCACGTCGACGCGGTACCGCGGCAGCCGGGCGACCCGGCCGCGCAGCGCGCTCGCGGCCGCACGCACGACCGCCTCCGGGGACTGGTCGCTCGCCCCGCCGGCCCGCGCGGGGAAGCGGTCGAACCGGCGCGGGGTGCGGGGCGGGCGGGCGCCGAGGGCGCGCAGGTGGGCGCGCGTGCGCGGCAGGATGCAGCCGACGAGCGAGACGAACAGCAGCAGGTAGATCGCCGAGAACCAGGCCGAGGAGTAGACGTCGAACATGCCGGCGCGCTCGAGCCACGGCCCGGCGGTCGGGTGGTCGACGAGGTACTGCGCGACGCGCTCCGGCGCCTGGGAGCGCTGCGGCCACACCGAGCCCGGCACGGCAGCGACCGCGAGGAGCATGAGCAGCAGGAGCGCGACGCGCATGCTCGTGAGCTGGCGCCACGCCCAGCGCAGCCAGCCGGTGGCGCCGAGCTGCGGGAGCGTCGGCGGGGCCGGTGAGGTGCCGGCCGGGTCGGACCGGTCGGACGCGCCCATGGGGGCGTACGCGTCGTCGAGGCCCTCGGGCGTGTAGGTGCTCATCAGACCACCGGCACGAAGACGTCGGCGCCGGTCACGAGCCCTTGGAGCCACTGCGCCCAGGTGCCCCACACGCCCGTGACGAGCGCGACGCCCAGCAGCACGAGCAGCCCTCCCCCGGCGCGCATGACCGCGAGGCGGTGGCGCCGCAGCAGCTCGTGCGCGCGGCGGCTGCGCGCCGTGCCGAGCGCGAGCAGCAGGAACGGCAGCCCGAGGCCGAGGCAGAACGCGACGGACAGCACCGCACCGCGCCCGGCCGAGCCGCCGTCGAGCGACAGCGCGGTGATCGCCACGAGCGTCGGACCGATGCAGGGGGTCCAGCCGAGGCCGAACACGATGCCGAGCAGCGGGGCGCCCCACAGCCCGGCGCGGGGGCTCAGGTGCGCGCGGCGCTCCTGCTGCAGGAACGGCACGAAGCCGAGGAACGCGAGCCCCATGACGACGACGACCGCGCCGAGCACGCGGCTGACCGGGTCCTGCCAGTCGCGCAGGACCCCGCCGAGCGAGCCGGCGAGCACCCCGAGCAGCACGAACACCAGCGTGAACCCCGCGACGAACAGCCCGACGCCCGCGAGGAGCCGGCGGCGGTCGGGTGCGGGCGCGGTGCCGGTCGACGCAGCGCCGGACCGCGCCGTGCCGGGCGACGCCTGGATGGACGACGCGCCGCCTGCCGGGCGGCCGGTCGACGCCGTGCCGGACGGCGCGGTTCCCGTCGGCACCGGCCCCGGTGGGCCCGTACCGCTCACCGCGGTCCCGGACGCGACAGGGGCGGGCGCACCCGCGGTGACCCGCCGCGGGCCGAGCGTCGCCGCGGACATCCCGCCGAGGTAGCCGAGGTAGCCGGGCACGAGCGGCAGCACGCAGGGCGACGCGAACGCGACGAACCCCGCGACGAGCGCGACCGGCACCGCGAGCAGCAGGGACCCGGAGAAGGCGGTGGTCCGGAACGCGTCGCCGAGGTCCGCGGCGACCCCGCCGGCAGCGAGCACGCCGTGCGCGGCCCCGAGCAGGCCCGGCGCCGCGCCGGTCACGTCGTCGCGCCCGGCTGCTCGGCGAGCACGTCGTCGAGGATCGCGCGCAGCGTCGACCCCTCGGCGATGCCGAGGATGCGCGCGGCGACGCGACCCTCGCGGTCGAGCACGACGGTGGTCGGCACGGCCTGGACCGGCACCGTGCCCTGGAGCGCCGCGATCGCGGTCCCGTCGGTGTCGGCGATGCTCGGGTAGGGCACCTCGAACGTGCGCTGGAACGCCTCGGCGGCGCCCGCGTCGTCGGTCCCGTTGATGCCGAGCAGGTGCACACCCTGGTCCGCGTACCCGGTCGCGACGTCCACCAGGTCGGGCGCCTCGGCGCGGCACGGCGGGCACGCGGCGTACCAGGTGTTGAGGACGACGACGTCCCCGCGCCATGCCGCGACGTCCTGCGCCTCGCCGGCGAAGTCGGTGCCCGAGAGCTCGACGGGCTCGGACCGGTCGGCCGCCGACCACACCTTCCGGGAGCCGTCGCCCGACTCGTACCCCTGCCCGACGACGTCGTCGGGTGCGTTGGTCTCGTCCGCCGTGCACGCTCCGAGCAGCCCGAGCGCGAGCACGAGCCCGGCGGCGCCCGCGGTCGCCTGCACCCCGCGTCCGGTCCGACCGGCAGCCCGCGAGGTCACGCGCCGGCCACCCGCGCCGCGCCGGGCAGCAGCTCGGCGGCGGGCTCGCTGTACGTCAGGCCCGTGAAGCGGTCGTCCTCGTAGTGCAGCGACGTGAGCGAGGCCAGCGAGCACTGCCGCCGGCGCGGGTCGTGCCAGAGCCGCCGGTTCTCGAACGCGAGGCGCGTGACCCAGATGGGCAGCTGGTGGCTGACGAGCACGGCCTGGTGGCCGCGGGCGGCCTCCCGTGCGGCGTCGAGCGCGGCGCGCATGCGCGCGACCTGAGCCTGGTACGGCTCCCCCCACGACGGGCGGAACGGGTTGCGCAGCAGCGGCCAGTGCTGGGGGTGGCGCAGCGACCCGTCGCCGACCCCGAAGGTCATGCCCTGGAACTGGTTCTCGGCCTCGAGCAGGTTCTCGTCCGTGCGGACCTCGACGCCGAACGCGGCGGCGATGGGGCCGGCGGTCTCCTGCGCGCGCTGCAGCGGGGAGGCGATGACGACCGTGACGTCCGCACGGTCGGCGGCGCGCCCGCCCGCGAGGTGCTCGGCGACGAGCGCCGCCATGGCGTGGCCCCGCTCGGAGAGGTGGTAGCCCGGCAGGCGCCCGTAGAGCACGCCCGTGGGGTTGTGGACCTCGCCGTGACGCAGGAGGTGCAGGGTGGTGGCGACCATGGTCCCAGTGTCGCAAACGTGGCTGTGTGCTGGGTCCGGCGGCGGCGTGAGATGGGCGACGTCCGGAGCGGGAACCTGCCGCCGGACGCGGGGTCAGCGGCGGGCCCGGCCCCCGGATCCGCCGGCCGACGACCGGGGACGTGCCGCGGTCCGCAGGTGCTCGATGACGACGCCCATCGCCTCGCCCAGCGCGGCGAGCTGGGCGGGGGTCAGGACGTCGACGAGGTTGGCGCGCACCGCCTCGACGTGCCCGGGCGCGGCGTCGACGATCCGCTGCCAGCCGGCGTCCGTCATCGTGCAGTTGACGCCGCGGGCGTCCTCGGCGCACGGGGTGCGGGCGACGAGGCCCTCGCTCTCCATGCGGCGGATGGTGTGCGTGAGGCGGCTCCGGGAGTGCGCGAGCTCCCCGGCGAGCTCGGACATCCGCAGCGTGCGGCCCGGCGCCTCGGAGAGCCGCACGAGGACCTCGTACTCGCCGAGCGAGAGCCCGCTGTCGTCGTCGAGCTCGCGACCGAGGACGTCGAGGAGCAGCGCCGTGCCGTCGCGGAACGCGCGCCAGTGCGTCTGCTGCTCGGACGAGAGCCAGCGGACGTCCGCGCTGTTCTCGGTCCGGGTGTCGGTGCTGGTCATGGGGTCTCCGGGGGTCGGGCTCGGGGCGGGGCGCGAGGGCTGCGCGGGGGGACGGGCGAGGAGCGTGGTGTGTCCGAACCACGCTAGGGGGTTGCGCGACGTCGCTCAGTGTAGTAGAAATCTCAACTAACAGTTCCTTGACGGTTCAAGTAACGACTTCCCGAGGAGATCACCATGAGCACCACCTCCACCGCGGTCCCGTCCGAGCTCACCACGGGCACCTGGGCCGTCGACGCGTCGCACAGCGAGGCCGCGTTCACCGTCCGTCACGCCGGCATCTCGAAGGTCCGCGGCACCGTCGCGATCACCTCGGGCAGCGTCGTCGTCGGCGAGGACCTCGCGTCCACGTCCGTCACCGCGACGCTCGACCCCTCGTCGATCAGCACCGGCGACGCGGGCCGCGACGGCCACCTCAAGACCGCGGACTTCTTCGACGTCGAGCAGTTCGGCGAGTGGACCTTCGCCTCGACCGCCGTGCGCCCCGCCGGGTCCGACCACGTCATCGTCGGCGACCTGACGATCCACGGCGTGACCCGTGAGGTCGAGCTCGCGACCGAGTTCAGCGGCACCGCGGTCGACCCGTTCGGCAACACGCGCGCCGGCTTCGAGGCCACGACGACGATCTCGCGCAAGGACTTCGGGCTCACCTGGAACGCGGCGCTCGAGGCCGGCGGCGTGCTCGTCAGCGACAAGGTCGTCATCACGATCGACGCGTCGATCATCAAGCAGGCGTGACACCCGCCTGACGCACTCCCGGCCCCCGGGCCACCGCGCACCCGCGTGCGCACCGCAGCCTCCTCGGGCGCGGCGACCGTCCCCCCGGTCGTCGCGCCCGAGGTCTGTCCGGGCCCGGCGCCGGGCTCAGGACATCGACCGCGCCTGGTCGTGGAACGCCAGGATCTGCAGCTCCGAACCGAGGTCGACCGAGCGCACGTCCACGCCGTCGGGCACCTGCAGCGCGCGCGGGGCGAAGTTGAGGATCCCCCGCACGCCCGCCGCGACGAGCTGCTCGCACACGTCCTGCGCCGCACCGGCCGGGACGGTGATCACGGCCATCGTCGCGCCGCCCTCGCGCACGACGTCCGCGAGCCGCTCGGCGGGCTCGACGCGCAGGCCCGCGACCCGGGTGCCGACGACGCCCGGGTCCGCGTCCACGAGCCCCACGACCACGAACCCCCGCTCGGTGAAGCCCGGGTAGTTCGCGAGCGCGTGGCCCATGTTCCCGAGCCCGACGATGACGACCGGGCGCTGCCGCGTCAGCCCGAGCACGACCCCGATCTGCCCCCGCAGGTGCGCGACGTCGTAGCCGACCCCGCGGGTCCCGTGCGACCCGAGGAACGACAGGTCCTTGCGCAGCTGCGCGGGGCTCACGCCGGCCACGTCCGCGAGCGCGTCCGACGACGCGGTCCGCACCCCCTGGGCCTCGACCTCCGCGAGCGCACGCAGGTACCCGGGGAGCCGCGCGACGGTCGACGGTGGCACGGTGCGCGCGGCCGGACGCACCAGCGGCGCGGCGTCGCGCAGCGGTGCGTCGTCGCGCAGCGGTGCGTCGGTGGGGCCGGGCGGAGGGGCGCCCATCACCGACCCCCCGGGATGGTCCTCGGGGCGGGTGAGGACGTCGGGGGTCCCGCAGCGAGGGCCTGGCGGACCCGCGTGCCGTCGATGCGCCAGTAGCCCTGGCGGACCCCGTCGACCTCGACGACCGGCACGAGCTCGCCGTAGGCGTCGAGCACCGGCTCGCCGCTCGCCAGCGGCGGCGCTCCCGGCGCGTCGACGTCGACCTCGCGCCAGCCCGCGCCCGCCTCGGCGCACACCGCGCGCACGAGCTCGCGTGCCTCGTCGCACAGGTGGCAGCCCGCACGGCCGTAGAGCACGACGCGCTCCGGTGCGGCGGCGGGTCCGGACGGGTCGGCGGGATGCACGTCCCCAGCCTAGGACGGCTCGTTAGAGTGACGGGGTGCCCGAGCCGACAACGCCCGACGAGGTCGCCGCCGCCGGTGCGGCCGTCGTCCCGCACATCGTGGCGGCGCCCGACGCCCCACCACGAGCCGAGGGGCGCGAGCGCACCGCGAGCCCGGGCGCGGACGTCGAGGGGGTGGGCACCGAGCACCACCCCCGGGTCGGCGCGTTCTTCGACGTCGACAACACGATCATCCGCGGAGCGAGCGCGTTCCACCTCGCCGTGGGCCTGTACCGCCGCGGGTTCTTCCGCAAGCGCGACCTGCTCTCGTTCGGGCTGCACCAGTCCCGGTACCAGCTGTTCGGCGAGAACCTCGGCCAGATCGACGAGGTGCGCTCGCGGGCACTGTCGATCATGACCGGGCACTCGGTCGCCGAGGTGACCGCCATCGCCGAGGACGTGTACGACGAGGTGCTGTGCCTGCGGATCTACCCGGGCACCCAGAAGCTCCTCGACGAGCACATCGCCGCCGGTCACCAGGTGTGGCTGGTCACCGCGACCCCGGTCGAGGTCGGCGAGCTCATCGCCCGCCGGCTCGGCGTCACCGGCGCCCTCGGCACGATCGCCGAGCACAAGGACGGCTTCTACACCGGCTACCTCGTCGGCGACCTGCTGCACGGCGAGGCCAAGGCCAGCGCGGTGCGGGCGCTCGCGGAGCGCGACGGGCTCGACCTGACGCAGTCGTACGCGTACGGCGACTCGACGAACGACGTGCCGATCCTGTCCGAGGTCGGCTTCCCGTGCGCGATCAACCCGGACGGGCGCCTGCGCCGGCACGCGCGCGAGGTCGGCTGGCCGATCCGCGAGTTCCGCGGCCGCCGGCGTGCGGCACGGCGCGGCGTCAACGCCGCGAGCCTCGCCGGGCTCGCGTGGGTCGGCGGGCTGGTGTTCCGGGCGATCCGGCGGGCGGTGCGCCCGTGAGCGCGCGGGTGCGCCGCGCGGTGCCCGACGACGCCGACGCCCTCGCCGCCCTCGCCGCGATCACGTTCCCGCTCGCGTGCCCGCCGGGGTCGACACGCGAGTCGCAGCAGGCGTTCATCGCGAAGGTCCTGTCGCCCGGGCGGTTCGCGGAGTACCTCGCGGACCCGGCGCGGACCCTGCTCGTGGCGCACGACGACGCGGTCCCGCAGCCGGTCGGCTACACGATGCTCGTCGAGGGCGAGCCCGGCGACGCGGACGTGCGTGCGGCGGTCCGCCTGCACCCGACCGTCGAGCTCTCGAAGTGCTACGTGCTGCCGGGGCACCACGGGCAGGGCGTCGCGACGCTGCTCATGGCGGCGACGCTCGACGCCGCGCGGCGCACCGGGGCGGCGGGCGTGTGGTTGGGCGTGAACCAGCAGAACCTGCGCGCACAGGCGTTCTACCGGCGGGCCGGGTTCGAGGTCGTCGGGACCAAGCGGTTCCTGGTCGGGGACCGGCTCGAGGACGACTTCGTGCTCGAGCGCGTGCTGCGCGGCGAGGTCGCCACGGGGACCGCCGACGCCTGACCGGCGCGCGCGGACCTCGACGGCAGGGGCGCCGCTGCGCTCGGCCGGGCCCGGTGCACGGCGCCCGGGAGCACCCGGACACGGTCGCGGGCGCGCTGCCGTGCGCTCCGCCCGCCCCGCACCGCGTTCCGTCGCCCTTGCCGCGCGCCCGGCGCGCGGAGCACGCTGGACGGACCACGCGCCGCACCCCTGGAGGCTGCCATGCGCTCGACCCTGCTCCGGCTCGCTGCCGTTCCCGTCCTCGCCGCCGTGGTGGCGCTGGGCCCCGGGGCCGCGGACGGGGGCCCGGGGCGGGGCGACGGGCGCGTCGTCCTGCAGGCGCGGATCGTCGGGAGCGTCTCGACCGACCCCGAGCTGTTCGGTGCGATCCCGGGCAGCAACCCGTGGTCCGAGAGCCGCAGCAGGGTGACCGTCACGAGCGACGGGTGGGTCGACCTCCGGGTACGCGACCTCATCAACCTGCAGTACGGCAACAACCCGATCTTCATCCTGCACGCGAGCGTGGCCTGCAACGGTGTGGTCGTCGCGCGCACCGGGACGGTCTCGTTCGACGAGGACGGCAACGCCCGCCTGCGCGAGCGTGTGACGCTGCCCGACCGCTGCCTCGCCCCGGCCGTCCTCATCCACCCGCTCGACCGGACGACGTCCTACATCGCGGCGAGCGGCGCGGCGTAGCGGTCCGGCCCGGACGGCTCAGGACGCGAGCCCGCGCACGAGGTCGACGACCGTGAGCGCGATCCACGGCGCGAGGGAGCCCGCGAACGCGAGCGCGGCGCGGCGCTGGTCGCGCGTGGTGCGCGAGCGCCGGGTCACGATGACCCACGCGGCGAGGCTCGCGCCGCACACGCTCAGCAGCATGGCGATGCTGAGCACCGTCCCCGCGGGGCCGTCGGCGACCGTGCCGTCCCGCGGCTCGAGCGCGAAGCCGGTGAGTGCGGCGGCGGTGAGCGCGAGGCACACCGCCGCGACCCCGGAGGCGACCGCGAGCGTGCGCGACGGGACCGGCGCCACGGACGGCTGCTCACGCGGGTCCCGCTCGTCGAGCGACCGGGGCCGCACCCAGTCCGTCGGCGGGCGCGACCCGGTCGGTTCGCCGGTCCCTGCGGGTGCGGGCTGCGCAGGGTGTCCGGGCTGACCTGCGCCGTCGTCGGGCTCCTGACCGGCGCCGGCGTCCCGGCGGCCCGGGCCGTCGTCCGCGCCACCCGGCCGGCTCGCGCCACCGCCGGCGTCCGGCCGGCCCGGACCGCCGACCGGGCGGCCGCCCGCTCCCCCCGTCCCGCTGCCGACGACCGCGTCGTCGGGCACGGACCCGCCGGCCGCACGCGCGGCCCTGCTCTCGCGCCACTGCGCGACCGCGACCCACGCGCTCACCGCGGCGGCGGCAGCGCTGACCACGGCGGTGAGCAGCGTGATGACCTCGACCATGCCGTCAGTATGGTCGCCGGCCCTGACGCCCGTGCCGCCCCGCAACAACCCTCACCCCGCGTCGGCGTCTTCCGCGTCCGTCGCCTGCTCCTCGGCGGTCGTCGCGACCGGCCACCCCGCGTCGTCCCACGCGAGCTCCCGGATCGCGAGCCGGGGCTCCCCGCCGAGGGTCGCGTCGTAGTAGTGGAACGCGAGGCGCCCGGCCGAGACCGACTGCCCGCCGGGGCCCACCCGGTCCCCGCGCGTCGCGAGCAGCGGGGTCCCGCCGTCCTCGAGCAGGGGGACGCCGTCGCGGTCGACGTAGGGCCCGGTGACCTCGCGGGACCGGCCGACCGCCATGTTGTACGTCGAGTCGGTGCCCTGGCAGCACGCGTCGCGGGACACGAACAGGTAGAACCACCCGTCGCGCGCCACGAGGTACGGCGCCTCGATAGCGTTGGGCTGCCCCCGGCGCGACGCGATCGTCACGGCGTCGGCGGCCGGGTCGGCGGGCTTGCCGCTCGGCCAGGACAGCTCGACGAGCTGGATCCCGCCCCAGAAGGACCCGAACGCCATCCACGGCGTGCCGTCGGCGTCCTCGACGACACCGGCGTCGATCGCGTTGTAGTTCGTCTCGCCGGGTGTCGAGCGCCAGACCTCGCCCTGGTCGACCCACGCGTAGGCCGGGTCGGACCGGTCGAGCGTGGTGTTCGTGACCAGCCCGACGAGCGAGCGGTTCGAGCCGAACGTCGACGCCGAGTAGTACAGGTACCAGGTGCCGTCGTGCTCGACGAGCTCGGGCGCCCAGAAGTTCGTCACCCCCGGGATCTGCTCGTAGACCCACTCCGGGCGGGTCGACGCCTTCCACACCGTGCCCGCCTCGGTCCACTCGCGGCCGTCGGGCGATGTGCGGACCTGGATCGAGCCGAGCCCGACGCGCTGGTCGCCCGTCGAGAACACGTACCAGGGCTCGCCGTCCTCGCCGACGACGAGCGCGGGGTCGTGGGTGCGCAGGTCGCCCGAGAGCTCGAGCTCGGTCGCCGCCGGGCCGGTCGGGGTCGGCACGGGCGCGGACCCGTCGTCGGGGGTGCACGCGGCCAGGAATGCGGCGAGCGCGCACACCACCGCGGCGGCCCCGGCCCGTCGCGCCGCGCTCGGAGCGGGCCCGCGACCGGGCACGCGTCTGCGCCCGTGCAGCGGCATCAGATCCCCAGCCGGACGGTGTTCCACGACACCGGGGGGACCTCGACGGTCAGCGTGCCGGAGTCGAGCTTGACGCTCGGGTTGGTGCGCGGCAGGACGCTCGTGGCGTCGTCGGCCGTGGCCTGCCACGTGTGGTCGGGGTTGGAGAGCGACGTCGCGTCGACGACCCGGCTCAGCCCGGGCAGCGAGCGCACGTCGACCGTGAGCTCGACGGTGTCGGTCGTGGACCGGTTGACCGCGAACAGCGCGAGCGCCCCGGTCTCGGCGTCCCACGTCGCCACGGCGTCGGCCACGGGCACGTCGCCGAACTTGGCCGTCTCGTACGTCGGCGCCTCGATCGCGACCCGGAGCACCTCGCCGGACGCGAACGCCGACGCCTGGGCGAACGGGTGGAAGATCGTCTGGCGCCAGGACCGCCCGCCGGGCTCGGTCATGATCGGCGCGATCGCGTTGACCAGCTGCGCGAGGCTCGCGGCGTGCACGCGGTCGGTGTGCCGCAGCAGCGAGATGAGCAGGTTGCCGACCACGACGGCGTCGGCGACGTTGTACCGGTCCTCGAGCAGGACGGGCGCGACGGGCCAGTCGTCGCCGGTGGGCGGCCGCGACTCGGCGCGGTCCTGGTACCAGACGTTCCACTCGTCGAACGAGATGTGGACGCGCTTGGCGACCTTCTTGTGCGCGCGCACCGAGTCGGCGGTCGCGGCCACGGACTCCACGAAGTGGTCCATGTCGACCGCGCTCGCGAGGAACGACCCGAGGTCGCCGTCCTCCTCCCAGTAGTACGCGTGCGCGGAGATGTAGTCGACCTGCTCGTACGCCTCCTGCAGCACGATGCGCTCCCACTCCCCGAACGTCGGCATGACGACGCCCGACGAGCCGCACGCGACGAGCTCGATGCCGGGGTCGATCATCCGCATGCCCGCGGCGGTGCGCGCCGCGAGCCGCCCGTACTCGTAGGCGGACATCTGCCCGAGCTGCCACGGCCCGTCCATCTCGTTGCCGAGGCACCACATCCTCACGCGGTACGGGTCCGGCGCGCCGTTCGCCCGGCGCAGGTCCGACAGGCGCGTGCCGCCGGGGACGTTGCAGTACTCGAGCAGGTCCATGGCCTCCTGGATCCCGCGCGTGCCGAGATTGACCGCCATCATCGCCTCGGTGCCGGACTTCGCGGTCCACCGCATGAACTCGTCGACGCCCACGAGGTTCGGGTCCGACGAGTGCCAGGCGACGTCGAGGCGTGTCGGGCGCTGGTCGCGCGGGCCGATGCCGTCCTCCCAGCGGTACCCGGACACGAAGTTGCCGCCGGGGTAGCGCACGGTCGAGATGCCGAGCTCGCGCGTGAGCTCGATGACGTCGCCGCGGAACCCGTCCTCGTCGGCGGTCGGGTGCTCGGGGTCGTGGATGCCGGTGTACACGCACCGGCCCAGGTGCTCGACGAACGACCCGAAGGTCCGGCGCCGGACGGGGCCGACCCGGAAGGCCGGGTCGACGGTCAGTGAGACGGGCAGCATGCGTGCTCCTTGTCGGGTGGGGCGGGCGGGGCGCGGTCGCGCCGCGCGCCCGGTCAGGTCGCCCGGGTCTCAGGCCGGGTCGAGTGCGAGCCAGCGCACACCGTGCGGCGGCAGGTCGAGGTCCAGGTCGCCGCCGTCGACGCACGTCGTGGGCGGGGTCGTGCCGCCGACTGCGTCCCACAGGTCGCGCACCGTCCACGGCACGGGGGCGGGCGGGTGCCCGACGACCGACGTCAGCGGCAGGGAGTGCCGCCGCGGCGCGGTCCCGGTCCAGAACACCGCCACGTAGCGCGTGCGGGTCGTCGGGGCGTGCGCCGACCACACGACGAGCTCGCCGTCGCCGAGGTCCTCGCGCAGGAGCTCGCGGCCGTCCTGCCCCGTGCGCAGCACGTGCCCGACGGCGGGGTTCGCGAGCAGCGCGATCGTCGCAGGGTCGCTCGTGGGAAGGTCGCCGCCCATCATGAGCGGCGAGCGCGCCATGACCCAGAGGGTCAGGAGCGTGCGCTGCTCGTCGGGGGTCAGCCGGCTCTGGCGGTCCTCGCCCCGCTCGGCGCGGATGCCGATGCGCCCGAGCGGGAGCATGTCGGCGTCGGCCCACGCGCCGGGGCGCTGGTGCGGGGCCCACCGGGCGAGGCGTGCGAGCTGCGCGTGCACGTCCTCCCAGCGGTCCCACAGGTCGTCGGAGACCCGCCACGTCTGCGCGCGCCCGCGCAGGTGGTCGAGGTGCGCGGTCGACAGGTGCGTGCCGGGCGAGAGCGACAGGACGACGTCCCGGCCGCTGCGCTCGATCGCTGTGGCCCACGCCTCGATCGCGCGGGAGTGGTACGGCGCGAGCACGTCATCGAGCTTGACGAGGTCGACGCCCCACCCGGCGAGCTGCGCGACCTGCCCGTCGAGGTACGCCTGCGCCGCGGGGTGGTCGTGGTCGAGCCCGTAGTTGTCGGGGTTCCACGCGCAGGTGGACGTCGTGTCGGCGGCGTCGCGCGCGGTCCAGGTGGTGCCGAGCACGGGCAGGTCACGCTCGACGGCGAGGCGCGGGATGCCGCGCATGACGTGCGCGCCGAACCGCAGGTCGAGCGCGTGCACGGCGTCGGCGAGCGGCCGGAACCCCCGACCGCCGGCGGCGGACGGGAAGCGGTTCTCGGCGGGGAGCTGGCGGCCGTGCCCGTCGAGCGCGAGCGGCGCTCCGGCGTTGTAGCCGTGGGAGCGGGCGGTCGGGTCGTACCAGGCGATGTCGACGACCACGGTGTCCCAGCCGGTGGGCAGCAGGTGCTCGGCGAGGAAGCGCGCGTTGGCGAGCACCTCGGCCTCGGTGACGGTGGTCCCGTAGCAGTCCCAGCAGTTCCAGCCCATGGGCGGGGTGGGCGCCAGCAGCGCCATGACGACCAGCTCCTTCGCGGGATCGTTCTCTACATCGTTGTAGACGCATCATGCCCACCGGGCACGTCGCGGTCAAGCGCCCGGCTCGCGGACCGCGAGGGCGCGCCGCCCGGGCAGCCGGCCGCTCAGGAGCTGCGCGGACTGCGGCGCGGGACCGTCCTGGATGACCGCGAGGAGCAGACGCCGGACCGCCGGGCGGAATCGACCTGGACCGCCGGCCGGAGCGGGCGCCGGACTGACGGACGGAGCCCGCGCCGGACCGGACCGCGTCCGCCCGGACGTACCGTTACCCGATCGTGGCTTGACCGCCCGGTCGGGAACGTGTCATGTTGTGCAACGTTGTAGAACGACGTTGTACACAACGTCGACGAGCAGTGAGGTCAACGACGACCCTGGCCGGCCCCGCGTCGGTCGCGAAGTGGTGACCTCGCACATCCTGGGGATATGGGAGGCAGGCACAGATGAAGAAGACGAGGCTCCTGTCCTTGTCCGTGTGCGCGGCTCTGGCCGGCACGCTCGCCCTCACCGCGTGCAGCAGCGGCGGCGGCGCGGCGGACGACGGCGAGAAGAAGCTCACGTTCATGTTCCGCGGGGGCCCCGACGAGAAGGCCGCCTACGAGACCGCCATCAAGAAGTTCACGGCGGACACGGGCGTCGAGGTCGAGATGATCGTGACCGACGCGGACCAGTACGCCACGAAGCTCCAGGCCGCGGTCGCCGGCAACAAGGTCCCCGACGTCTTCTACATCGAGCAGGCCAACCTGCAGTCCTACGTCTCCTCCGGCGTCCTCATGGACATCACCGACGAGGTCGAGGCCAGCGGCGTCGACCTCGACAACATGTGGGAGTACGGGGTCGACTCCTACCGCTTCGACGGCGAGCTCCAGGGCACGCCCGACGGTGCGCTCTACGGGCTCCCCAAGGACGTCGGCCCGTTCGCGTTCGGCTACAACAGGACGATGCTCGACGCCGCCGGCATCCCGCTGCCCGACCCCGACGTGCCCTACACGCTCGACCAGTTCGTCGACGTCACGAAGCAGCTGACCAAGGACACCGACGGCGACGGCGCGCTCGACCAGTGGGGCACGGGCCTCAACGTCCAGTGGAACCTGCAGTCGCTCGTGTGGAGCAACGGCGGCGACTGGACCGACGCGGAGCGCACCGAGGTCACCGTCGACACCCCCGAGTTCGCCGAGGCGCTCCAGTGGTTCGCCGACCTGACGAACGTGCACAAGGTCACGCCGTCGGCCTCCGAGGCCGCGACGCTCGACACGTACCAGCGGTGGATGGCCGGCGAGATCGGGTTCTTCCCGGTCGGACCGTGGGACGTCAGCGTCTACAACGACCTCGACTTCGACTACGACCTCATCCCGTGGCCCGCTGGCGAGACGGGCGAGTCCGCGACGTGGATCGGCTCGCTCGGCATCGGCGTGTCGAACACGACGAAGCTGCCCGAGGACGCCGTCAAGCTCGTGACCTACCTGTCGGCCGACGCCGCGGCGCAGCAGACCCTCGTGGACGCCGGGATCCAGGTCCCGAACCTGGTCGACATGGCCGAGGAGTGGGCCGCCGCGCCCGACGCGGAGCCCGCCAACCGCAAGGAGTTCCTGGACATCGTGCAGGACTACGGGCGCGCGATGCCCGCGGCCTACACCTACGGCGCCCAGTGGTACGACGAGCTGTGGACCAACATCCAGCCCGTGATCGACGGCGAGCAGACCGCCGCCGACTACCTCGCCGAGACGCAGCCGAAGATGCAGTCGCTGCTCGACGAGTCGAACGCGACGGCCGAGCAGGCCGCCGCCGGCCGCTGACGTCCCAGCACGCCACGTCCCCGCACCCCACGTCCCCGCCGCCCGCCGACCCGTGACCGCGGGCGGCGGGGACCGGAGGAAAGGACCCCGGATGACCCAGACCACGAGCATCTCCGCCCCGGCCGAGGGGACCGGCCCCGCGGGCCCCGGCCGTGAGCCGACACCCGAGCAGCGGGCCACGCAGGCCAACCGGCGCCTGCACAGGAGCGAGCACCGCTGGGCGCTGGCGTTCGTCGCCCCGCCCGTCGTCGGGTTCCTGCTCTTCACCGTGTACCCGGTCGTGTTCGCCGCCTACGCGTCGCTCACGAGCTGGAACGGGCTCGGACCGATGACCTTCGTCGGCCTCGACAACTACACGCGGCTGCTGAGCGACGAGTACTTCCGCACCTCGCTGTGGAACACGGTGTTCTACATGATCGGGATCCCGATCGGGCTCGTGCTCGCGATGCTGCTCGCGCTCGCCCTCAACCGGAAGATCGCCGGGCGCACCGCGCTGCGCACCATCTACTACGTCCCCGTGATCTCCTCGCTCGCCGCGATCGCGATCGTGTGGCAGTTCGCCTACAACGGCGACTTCGGTCTCGTGAACCAGGTGCTCTCGTGGTTCGGCATCCAGGGGCCCGACTGGCTCGCGAACACCGCGACCGTCAAGCCCGCGCTCATCATCATGGCGATCTGGAAGGGCCTCGGGTACTCGATGCTGCTGTACCTGGCGGCCATCCAGTCGGTCCCCTCGTCGCTGCTCGAGGCCGCGGCGCTCGACGGCGCGAACGCGTTCCAGCGGTTCCGCTCGATCACGCTCCCGATGGTCCGGCCCGTGACGTTCTTCCTCATCGTCACGAACGTCATCGCCGGGTCGCAGATCTTCACCGAGATCAACATCATGACGCCGACCGGCGGGCCCGAGTTCAGCTCCGCGTCGATCGTCTACTACATCGTGCGGCAGGCGTTCCGGTACCAGCAGATGGGCTACGCCACGGCGATGTCGATCGTGCTCGGGGTCCTCGTCTTCGTCGTCACCGTCGTCCAGTTCCGCCTGAACCGGCGCAACAGCTTCAGCATCGAGTGAGGGCCTGACATGAGCCGCAGAAACTCCATGGGCGTCGCCGCCCAGAACCGCCTCGTCAACGGGCTCGTCCTCGCGGTGCTCGTCCTCGGCGCCGTCGTGATGATCGCGCCCCTGCTGTGGATGTTCACGACCGCGATCAAGACGAAGGTCGAGGTGTTCGCGCTGCCGCCCGTGCTGTGGCCCGAGGTGCCGCAGTGGGACACGTTCACGCGCATGTGGTCCGAGGCCCCGATCCTGTCGGGGTTCCGGAACAGCATCGTCGTGGCCGGCACCGTCACGGTCGTCGGGTCGATCACGTCCTCGCTCGCGGCGTTCGCGCTCGCGAAGCTCCGGCTGCCGTTCAAGAACGCGATCTTCCTCGGGCTGCTCTCCGGCCTGATGATCCCGTTCCCGACGATCATGATCCCGCAGTTCGTGATGTTCGCGAAGATCGGCTGGGTCGACACCCTGCTGCCGCTGATCGTCCCGCTCCTGTTCGGGAACATCATCATGATCTTCTTCCTGCGGCAGTACCTCGAGTCCGTCCCGGACTCCGTCGTCGAGGCCGCGAAGATCGACGGCGCGAGCTACCTGCAGATCTTCCGCGTGATGATCCTGCCGATGATCCGGCCCGCGATCGCCGCCCAGTTCATCCTCTGGTTCATGGCGATCTGGAACGACTACCTCGCGCCGATCCTGTACCTGAACACCGAGTCGAAGCAGACCCTGCAGGTCGTCATCGCGAACCTCAACGTCGAGTTCGCGACGCAGCGCGACTACCCGCTCATCATGGGCGCGTCGTTCGTGGCCCTGCTGCCGATCCTCGTCGTGTTCCTGGTCTTCCAGCGGCAGATCATCGAGTCCGTCGCACTCACCGGCACGAAGGGCTGAGCATGACGACCCTCGACCCGGCCGACCCGAGCGGCTGGGGACCCCGGCACGCCCACGACCCGACCGCGGTCCGCGACGACGACGGCGTGTACTACCTGTTCTCGACCGACGCGTTCTCCGGCGGACCGCCCCGCGCCGGGGTCCAGGTGCGCCGCTCGACCGACCTCGCGACGTGGGAGTTCGCCGGCTACGCGCTCGAGGGCGTCCCGGCCGACGGCGCGGCGTGGTCGGGTGCGAGCGGGCTGTGGGCGCCCGACGTGGTGCGGGTGCCGGTCGCGGCGCGCGACGACGGGCGCGACGACGGGCGCGACGGGCGTGCGCCGACGACGACCGAGTGGCGCATGTACTGGTCGGCGTCGACGTTCGGCTCGCGGACCTCCGCGATCGGGCTCGCGGTGGCGTCGCACCCGCTCGGGCCGTGGGAGGACCGCGGGCTCGTCGTGACGAGCCGGCACGAGACGCCGGGGCCCAACGCGATCGACGCGAACGCCGTCGTCGACGACGACGGGAACCACTGGCTCGTGTACGGGTCGTTCTTCGGTGGCATCCACGTCCTCGCGCTGGACGCCCGCACCGGCCTGGCCGCCCGCCCCGGTGACGTGGGCACGTGCGTCGCGCGCCGGCCCGCGAGCGTCGAGGGTGCCGTCGAGGGGGCGTTCGTGGTCCCGCGGCCCGGCGGCGGCCACGCGCTGCTCGTGTCCTACGACTCGCTGTTCTCGACCTACCACGTGCGCGCGGCGGTCGGGGAGCACGTCACAGGCCCGTTCCACGACGTCGCGGGCCACGAGCTGACCGACACCGCGACCGACCCGGCGCTCGTCGGCACCACGGTCCTCGCGAGCCACCGGTTCGGCGGCGGGCGCACCTGGCTCGCCCCCGGGCACGGCGCGGTGCTGACCGACGGCCGCGACCAGCTCTACGTGCACCACGTCCGCGACGGCGACGACCCGACGCAGCACGAGGTGCAGGTGCGCCGGCTCGTCTGGACGCACGGGCGCTGGCCGGTGGTCTCGCCGCAGCCGTGGGCCGGCGTCCGCGAGGAGCGCGCACCCGGTGGTGGCCCCGTGGCACCCGACGGGCTCGGCGTGCTCGTCGGCCGCTGGGACGTCGTCACGTTCGACGGCGCGACCACCGGCGTGACCGCCTCGCGCGAGCTCACGGTCACGGCCGCGGACCTCGTGCACGTGCGCGACCACGGCGAGGGGCGGTTCACGTGGGTCCGCGGCGCGCAGTCGTTCGACGGCGTCGCGTTCGCGTCGTGGGACGCTGTGCGGGAGCGCACCGCGTGGTCGGTCACCGGGCTCGACAGCCGCGGCACGGCGAGCTTCGGCACCCGGCTGCCGGACGCGCCGGGGAGGGACGGGCGATGACCGAGGCAGCCGGCTGGGCCGGGCGCGTCATGGTGTTCCTGCGCGTCGCCGCGCACGTCGTGGCCGTGAACCTGCTCGTCGTGGTCGGCGCGCTGGCGGGGCTCGTCCTCGCGGGGCTGTTCCCCGCCCTCGCGTCCGGCGGGCAGCTGCTGGCCCGGGCCGTCGCGGGCGACCCCTCCGAGCACCTCGGGCGCGACTTCTGGTCGGCGTACCGCTCGGGCTTCCGCCGGCACGCGCTGCTCGGCGTCCCGTTCTGGGTCGTGGGAGCGCTGCTGGCCGTCGACCTCGCGGTGGTCCGGAGCGCCGAGGGGCCGGCCGCGGGCGCGATGCTCGCGGGGCTGACGCTCGTCGGCACGTGGTCGGCGGTCGCGCTCGCGCACCTGTTCCCGGTCACTCGCCGGTCCGCCGACGGGCCGCTCGCGACCTGGCGGTACGTCGCCCTCTCGCCGCTGCTCTCGCCGCTCACGGGCCTCGCGGTCCTCGTGACGCTCGCCGCGCTCGCCGTCGTGGCGACGCAGCTCACCGTCCTCGTGCCGCTCGCCGGGCTCAGCCTGCCGCTGCTGCTGTCCGGCTGGCTCGTCGACCACCGGCTCGACGCGCTCGACGCACTCGACGCCGACCCGGCCACGCCTGGGACCCGCTCGCTCGGCTGAGCCCGGCGCTCCCGGCCCGGGACCGACCGGCCCGAGACCCGTCCGAGACCGGCCAGCGACCGGCACGGGACCGGCCGGCGCCCGGCCCGGCCCGGGACGGGGACGGCACCGCCACGGCCCACGGACCACGGCCCGCGGGCGGTAGGGTCGCGGTCGGTCGACAGGAGGACCCCATGCGCGCCGGCATCCCCAGCCCCGATCTGACCTGGTCGTCGTTCTCGGTCGGACCCCTCACCATCCACACGTACGCGCTGTGCCTGCTCGCGGGCATCGCCGCCGCAGCGTGGCTCACGTCGCGGCGGCTCACGGCGCGCGGCGGCCACCCGGACGCGGTCCTCGACATCGCGATCTGGGCCGTCCCGTTCGGGATCCTCGGGGCCCGCATCTACCACGTGCTCACGCACTGGGGCGACTACTTCGGCGCCGGTCAGGACCCCGTGCGGGTGCTGTTCGTGTGGGAGGGCGGCATCGCGATCCTCGGGTCGCTCATCGGCGGGGCCGTCGGTGCGTGGATCGGCTGCCGCCGGGCCGGCATCCGGTTCTGGTCGTTCGCGGACGCGCTCGCCCCGGCGATGCTGCTCGCGCAGGCGATCGGGCGCCTCGGCAACTGGTTCAACCACGAGCTCTTCGGGCGTGCGACGACGCTGCCCTGGGGGCTGGAGATTCCGTCGTCGAACGGCGCCTACCCCGACGGCCTGCCCGACGGGACGCTGTTCCACCCCCTCTTCCTCTACGAGCTCCTCTGGAACCTGCTCGGCATCGCGGTCGTGCTCGTGCTCGAGAGGCGCTTCCGGCTGCGCTGGGGCCGGGCGTTCGGCCTCTACCTCGTCTGGTACGGCGCCGCGCGGGTCTGGCTCGAGACGCTCCGGATCGACCCCACGAGCATCACGCCGCTCGGCCTGCCCGCCAACGTCTGGGGCGCGCTCGTCGCCGTCGCACTCGGCGTGGCGATCATCGTCGTGCAGGGCCGGCGCCACCCCGAGCCCGAGACGTCGGTGCACGTGCCGGGCCGCGAGCCCGCCGCACCGCAGGACACCGCCGCACCGCAGGCCGTGCCCGCACTGCCGGACAGCGCCGCACCGCGGGGCACCTCCGACGGGCAGGGCACCTCCGACGGGCAGGGACCGGCCGACGGCGCACCCCCCGGGGTGGACGGCGCCCCGGCAGGGCCCGGCGACGCGCGCACCGGGGCCGACGAGGCCCGCTGACCGTGGGCGCGGTCGCGTGCGGTGCGCCTCAGGCGACGACCGACCGCCCGAGCACCGGGGTCACCGGTGTGGAGCCCGCGACCCCGAGCGTCGACTCGCGAGCGACGATCTCGTAGTCGGCGACGACCTGCTCGAACGGGCGGGAGCGCGGGGTGTCCGCGATCCGTGCGATGAGCAGGTCGACCGAGGTCCGGGCGATCTGCTCGCGTCCGGGCGCGACCGTCGAGAGGGTCGGCGACGAGTAGGCCGCGTCGTCGATGTCGTCGAAACCGATCACCGCGATCTGCTCGGGCACCGCGACGCGCCGGGCGTGCAGCGCGTGCAGGGCACCGAGCGCGAGCGCGTCGTTGAGCGCGAAGACCGCGTCGATCTCGACCCCCGAGTCGAGCAGGCGGTGCATGGCCTCCGCGCCCGTCGCGCGGTGCCAGAGGCCGGCCTCGCCCACGAGCGCCGGGTCGAGCGGGACCCCCGCGTCGGCCAGCGCCTCCTCGTACCCCTGGACGCGCAGCGCCGCGGAGCCCATCGACTCCCCCTCGTGCGCGCCGATCACGGCGATCCGGCGGCGGCCGAGGTCGAGGAGGTGCTGCGTCGCGGCGCGCGCCGCCTCGACGTTGTTCATCGTCACGTGGTCCGCGGGCCCGCCGAAGATGCGCTCGCCCAGGAGCACCATCGGGAAGTCGACCTCGAAGGACGCGCGGTCCTCCGGGCCGAGGCTCAGCGGCGAGAAGATCAGGCCGTCGGTGAGGTGGCGGCGCTGGCCCGAGAGCACCTCGAGCTCACGCTCGCGCACGGAGTTCGTCTGCTCGATGAGCACGGTGAGCCCGCGCGCGTCGGCGGCCTGGATCACGGAGTCGGCGAGCTCCGCGAAGTACGGCAGGCTCAGCTCGGGGACCGCGAGCCCGATCATCCCGGTGCGGCCCTGGCGCAGGTTCCGGGCCGAGATGTTGACCTGGTAGCCGAGCTCCTCGATCGCCTGCTCGACGCGCGCGCGCGTCGCCGGGCGGATGTACTGGTACCCGTTGACGACGTTCGAGACCGTCTTGATCGACACGCCCGCCCGTTCGGCGACGTCGTGCATCGTCGCCGTGCCGTTCCGCGTGCCACCCCGCTTCGACCCGTTCACGGCGCCCATCCTTGCACCGGTACCCACACCCGCATGGCGCCCTCGTCCCGGTTGGCCCAGCGGTGGTACGGCACCGCCCGCAGCCGCAGGGGCGCGAGCGGGGCGTCGGGGTCGCGCAGGTCGGCGTCGACGAGGCCGCCCCCACCGGCCGGGACCTCACCCACGCCCACCACGACGAGCATCCCCGCGGCGGCCGGCACGTGCACGCCGTCGGCCTCGATCGTCACGGGGGCCCCGATCGACGGGTCGGGCGGGCCGAGGTCGAGCCGTGTGCCGTGCGCGAGCCGCACGTCCTCGAGCGCGACGCCCGCGGGGAGGTCCGCCTGCTCGAGGCAGAAGACGACGGGTCCGCGGCGCAGCGCCACGCAGCCGCGCACCGCGTCGACACGGGGGTGCGCACGCACCGCCACAGGGGGCATCGCGAGGTCGAGCTCGATGCGGCGGGCACCGGGCGCAACACGCACGTAGCCCCCGGAGGCGTGCACGGCGGCGACGTCGACCGCGTGCTCGGCACCGTCGACCCGCAGCACCGCGCCACCCGGCAGCACCCACCCCGGGACGCGCAGCGCGAGCTCCCCGCCGAGCCCGCCGCCGAGGACGTCGACCGTCACCCTGCCGTCCCACGGGTAGCCGGTCGTGACCTGCAGCCGGGCGCCGTCGCCGTCGCCGTCGCCCTCGCCGTCGCCCTCGCCCTCGCCCTCGCCCGGCAGCGTGATCGTGCCCTCGGCGTAGAGGTGCAGCTGCACGCCACGCTCGTCGCGCGTCGCGACGTACGCGTGCAGCGACGCGACGAGACGCGCGAGGTTCGGCGGGCAGCACGCGCACGCGAACCACGGCAGCCGGGTCGACGCCGAGTACTCGCTCGACCCGTCGTGCCCCGTGCGGACCTGCAGCGGGTTGGAGTAGAAGAAGTGCCGGCCGTCGACCGACGTCGACGCCGCGACCGCGTTGTGCAGCGCGCGCTCCATCTCGTCGGCGTAGCGGCCCTCGCCCGTGAGCAGCAGCATGCGCCACGCCCACTGCACGCTGGCGATCGCGGCGCACGTCTCGGCGTACGCACGGTCGGGCGGCAGCTCGTACGCGTCCCCGAACGACTCGTCCTTGTGCCGGGCGCCGAGCCCGCCGGTGACGTACGCCTTGGTGTCCTGCGCGCTGTCCCAGAGCCGCACGAGCGCGCCGAGCAGCTCCTGGTCGCCGGTCTCCGCGACGAGGTCCGCGACCCCCGCGGCGAGGTACAGCTGGCGGACGGCGTGCCCGGTGGCCTCGGTGACAGCGCGCACCGGCGCGTGGTCCTGGTGGTACGCGGGCTCGAACGGTCCCGAGCCGAGCAGCCCGCTCCCCCGGGCGTCGACCATGCGCTGCGCCAGGTCGAGGTACGCGCGCTCGCCGGTGAGCCGGTAGAGCTCGACGAGCGCGGTCTCGACCTCGGGGTGCCCGCAGTACCCGTCGACGCCCCCCGGCCCGAACCGGCGCACGGCGTGGTCGGCGAAGCGGCGGGCGACGTCGAGCAGGTCGGTGCGCCCGGTCGTGCGCGTGCGGGCCACGGCCGCCTGGACGAGGTGCCCGAGCACGTAGAGCTCGTGCCCCCAGCGCAGGTCGGTCCAGCGCCGGTCGGTCCGGCGAGGGTCCCCGCCCGCCGGGGGCCCGGGGTGCGCGGCGCTGCCTGCCCGGGGCTCCTGGACGTGCGAGTCGAGGTAGCCGTCCTCGTCCTGCGCGGCGGCGAGCAGCTCGACGACGTCGCGCGTGAACCCTTCCCAGTCCTGCGCGTCGGGCCGGCGCCCGGCCTCCCACGCGATCGCCTCGAGCGACTTGTGCACGTCGGAGTCGGCGAAGCTGAAGCCGCGGTACGGGCCGTCGTGGCTCCCCACGACGCGCCGGAGGTTGTCGAGCGCACCGGACGTCTCGAGGTTCTCCACGAGGTGCGGAAGGGTCGCCGCGCGGTTCAGCGCCTGCCAGCGACCGAGCTCGCCCTCCTCGGACAGCCGGGTCGCGGCGAACGGGAGCGGCTGGAGCCGGACGTGGGGTGACGCGCCGGTCGCCGTGGGTCCGGCGGCGAGGCCCGGTCCGGCGCCGAGCGTGGGCCCGGCGGTCGGCGTCGGCCCCGCGCCCACGGCCGGCCCCGCGCCCGGCGCGGGCTCGACCGGGGGTGCTCCGGTCCTCGGGCGGCCCGGCGGGGCGGACGGCTGCGTCGCTGTCATGCGCGCCATGCTACAACGATGTAGAGCGGCATCGACGTGCAGGAACACGTCAGGCCCGGCGCGATGCCGGGCCTGACGGGGACTACAGCCGCCGCAGCGGCGACGTCACTTCTTGTTGCGGCGCTGGTGGCGCGTCTTGCGCAGAAGCTTGCGGTGCTTCTTCTTGGCCATCCGCTTGCGGCGCTTCTTGATGACGGAGCCCATGGGTCCTCACTTGCTTCCGGTGGGAGCGCATCGCGTCCCAGGTGGTCGTCCGATCGACGCGCGGCACGGTCGATGCTCATGAAGCCGAAACGCCCACGCACGGGAAAGTCCTCGCCTACCTTACGCGATCCGCGAGGCACGCGGCGACGAGCCCGCGTCCCGCGCCGGCCGACGGGCACCCGCAGCCTCCGCGCAGGGTCAGGACGTCAGGCGGTCCTGGTCGAGCGCCGCCGTGCGCAGGTAGTGGTCGAGCGCGTCCTGCGGGACCCGGAACGAGCGCCCGACGCGGACCGCCGGCATCTCGCCCGAGTGCAGGAGCCGGTACACGGTCATCTTCGACACGCGCATCACGTCGGCGACCTCCGCGACGGTCAGGAACCGCACGCGCGCTGGCTGGTCGCTCGACATCGCTCTTCTCGCTGTTCTCGTCGACGACGCGGGGACGTCGCCAGCACCGGCAGGGGACCGCCGACGGCCCGTGCGGGTCGCTGGCTCACCCTAGGCCGTCGTGCGCCCCGTGTGAAAGGGGAGGCGGGAGTGAAAAGTGGTGCCCGGGCTCAGTCGTGGTCGGGGTCGAGCCCGAGCAGCGGGAACACCGCCGTGCGGGTCGCCCGCACCGCCCGGTCCACGTCGTCCGACGGGTCGTAGCCCGCCGCCCACGGCCGGAACCGCGCGTCCTGGCCGTCCGTCATGCTGCCCGGGCCGCGCCTGCCGTACCGCGCCTCGACCTCGACCTGCCACGCCTCCGGGATGCGCGTCGTGGCCGGCACGGGGTGGTGCGACGCGATGCCGATGACGTTCGCCCACGCGCGCGGCACGACGTCGACCACCGCGTAGCCGCCGCCGCCGAGCGCGATCCACCGCCCGCCCGTGAGCTCGTGCGCCAGCTCGTGCAGCCGCTCGGCCGCGACCCGCTCCGCGTCGATGCTGACGTCGAGGTTCGTGATCGGGTCCTCGACGTGCGCGTCGCACCCGTGCTGGGTCACGAGGACCTCCGGCTCGAACGCGCGCACGACCGCGGGGACGATGCCGTCGATGGCCCGCAGCCAGCCGGCGTCGCTCGTGCGTGCGGGGAGCGCGACGTTGACGACGCTGCCCTGCGCGCCCGGCCCGCCGACCTCGCGCGGGTGCCCCGTGCCCGGGAACAGCGTGAAGCCGCTCTCGTGCACCGAGACGGTGAGCACCCGGGGGTCGTCCCAGAACACCTTCTGGACGCCGTCGCCGTGGTGCGCGTCGATGTCCACGTACGCGACCCGCTGGGCGCCCGCCGCGAGCAGCTGCCGGATCGCCACCGCGGCGTCGTTGTAGATGCAGAAGCCCGACGCCGCGCCCGGCATCGCGTGGTGCATGCCGCCGGTCAGGTTCACCGCGTGCAGCGCGCGACCCTCCCAGACCGCCAGCACCGCGTCGACGCTGCCCCCGACGATCCGCGCGGCGGCGTCGTGCATCCCGCGGAACACCGGGTCGTCGGTCGTGCCGAGGCCGCGCAGCGGGTCGCCCCGCCCGCCGTCCGACGCCGCGCGCACGGCGGTCACGTAGTCGTGCTCGTGGACGGTCTCCAGCACCTCGTCGCCCACCGGATCCGCCCCCACGACGCAGACGCCGGCGCCGTCACCGAGCAGCCCGAGCTCGTCCGCGAGCCGCATCGTGAGGTCCAGGCGCAGCGGGTTCATCGGGTGACCCTCCCCGAAGTCGTACGCCAGCAGCTCGGGGGACCACACGACCCGCACGTCCGCCATGCCCCCACGCTAGCCGTCCGGTGGCCGGGGGTCTCCCGGGCTCGACGCGCGCGGGCGGGCGACTGTCCGGATACTCGCAGCATGACGACGACCGAGACCGCCTCCCCCGGGCTGCGCCGGGCCGTGACGGGTCCGCTGCTGTTCCTCTTCATCCTGGGCGACGTCCTCGGCGCCGGGATCTACGCGCTCGTCGGGGAGATGGCCGGCACCGCGGGCGGCTTCGTGTGGCTCGCGTTCACGCTCGCGCTGGCCATGGCGCTGCTCACCGCGTTCTCCTACGCCGAGCTCGTGACCAAGTACCCGCGGGCGGGCGGCTCGGCGGTGTTCGCCGAGCGCGCGTACGGGAAGCCGTGGCTGTCGTTCCTCGTCGGGTTCGCGATGCTCGCGGCCGGCGTCGTCAGCGCGGCCGGGCTGTCGCTCGCGTTCGCCGGCGACTACCTCGCCGAGTTCCTCGACGTCCCGGCGGTGCCCGCCGCGATCGTCTTCCTGCTGCTCGTCGCGGCCCTCAACGCCCGCGGGATCAAGGAGTCGCTCGGGGCGAACGTCGTCATGACGGCGGTCGAGCTGAGCGGGCTGCTGCTCGTCGTGGTGCTCGGCGCGGTCCTGCTCGGGCGCGGCGAGGCGGACCTGAGCCGGATCACCGAAGCCCCCGAGGGCTCGGGCGCCGCCGCCGCGGTGCTGGGGAGCGCGCTCATCGCCTTCTACTCGTTCGTCGGCTTCGAGACCTCGGCCAACCTCGCCGAGGAGGTCCGCGACGTCTCGCGCGTGTACCCGAAGGCGCTGTTCGGCGCCCTGGCCACGGCGGGCGTCGTCTACGTGCTCGTCGGGCTCGTGGCACCCGCGGTCGTCGCCCCCGCCGAGCTCGCGGAGTCGAGCGGTCCGCTGCTCGAGGTCGTGCGCGCCGCGGGCG
Organism: Cellulomonas sp. NPDC055163; assembly: GCF_053607065.1. NCBI lineage: Bacteria > Bacillati > Actinomycetota > Actinomycetes > Micrococcales > Cellulomonadaceae > Cellulomonas > Cellulomonas sp. NPDC055163. The sequence goes on from NZ_JBSGSU010000002.1 coordinate 475,236, forward strand.
GCGTCCCCCCGACGCTGTTCGCCGTGATCGCGCTGGTCGCGGTCGCCAACGGGGCGCTGCTCACGATGATCATGGCGAGCCGCCTCGCGTTCGGGATGGCCGAGCAGGGCCTGCTGCCCTCGCCCCTCGCCCGGCTCCTGCCGGGGCGCCGGACCCCCGGCGTCGCGATCGTCGTGACGACCGTGGTCGCGATCCTGCTCGCGGTGACCGGCGAGCTCGTCGACCTCGCCTCGACCGTCGTGCTGCTCCTGCTCTTCGTGTTCCTCTCGACGAACGTCGCGGTCCTCGTGCTGCGCCGCGACGCGGTCGACCACCCGCACTTCCGCACACCCGTCGTCATCCCGGTGCTCGCGATCGTCTCGTGCCTCGTGCTGCTGACCCAGCAGGAGCTGCGGCACTGGCTGCTCGCGCTCGGGCTGCTCGCGGTCGGGCTGGTCCTGCACCTCGTGACCCGCGGGTCGTCGCACAGGTCCGCCTCCGCCGTGGAGCCGGCCGCGCGCCCCTGAGTCCCGCCCGGGGCCCGGCGTGCCTCATCGGGCACGCCGGAGTCGCGTCATGACGGCCGGGGACGCCTCTCTCCTCTGCTGACGGCACAGGGCGCAACGCCGCGTCCGGACCCGCCGTCACCGGGGGACGCCATGAACAGGCAGGAAACGGGGCCGACGACCTGGACGGGGCCTGCGCTCACGCCGCGGGAGCAGGCCGTGCTCGCCGAGCTGACCGAGGAGGTGACCGTCGAGGAGATCGCCGCGCGCCTGTGGGTGTCGCGCAACACCGTGAAGTCGCAGCTGCGCAGCGTCTACCGCAAGCTCGGCGTCTCGACGCGAGCGGAGGCGGTCGCCCGGGCACGGGACCTGCGGCTGCTCTGACGGCCTCCCGGCGTCAGCGCTCGCCGTCCCAGCCCTCGGGGTAGATGCTGCGGTCCTCCGCGCGGCGGTTGCGGCTCGGGAACCACCCGGCCGGGTACAGCTTGGGCAGGATCTTGGCGACCGCGAGCGCGCCGTACATGACGGTGTTGATCGTGACGAACGCCGCGAGGACCCGCAGCGGGCCCGACTGCAGCACCGATCCGCCCACGAGGTCCTGGGCGGCGACGACCGCCGACGCGTGCGCGAGCACCGTCAGGCCACCGTCACGTTCAGGGGCGCGGGCATGGGCGCGGGCGCGGGTGCGACGGTCGCGCTCACCCGCGGGTCGGGCACGGGCGCGCCGGCCGGGGCGGCGTGTTGGACGTGCTTCCAGCCCGCCTCGCGCCCGAGGGAGATGTCGAGGACGCCCTTGACGTAGACGAGGTCGAGGAACGCGTCGAACAGGAGCTCGGGGACCATGAGGACCGCGAGCAGCCGCGCCCGCCACCCGCCCTTCCAGACGGTCACGACGCGCTCGACGGCGAACAGCACGCCGAGGCCCATCCAGAACGGGAACCAGATCCAGCCGTCGCTCGAGAGCAGCATGAGCGCCATGAGCCCGAAGTAGCAGAACAGGGCGATGACGCCGTAGCCGATGCCGAGCTGCTGGGCCCAGTACCGGAACGTCTTGGGTGTCGTCCCGTACGCGCCGAGGTTCTCCAGCGCACCGCGCTGCCAGCGCAGCCGCTGCGCCCACAGGGTGCGCCACGACGGCATGACCTCGGTGACGACGGTGCACTGCTCGGGCGAGATCATGAGCGCACCGAGCGACTTGAGCGCGAGGGTGAGCTCGTTGTCCTCGGTGAGCGCCGCGGTGTCGTACACGTCGCCGCGCCGGCCGGGGAGCGCGCCGCCGCGGCTCTCCGCGACGGTGCGCAGCGCGAGCGGACGGAACAGCGACGCCGTCCCGGTCAGCACGAGGACGCGGCCGCGCCGCCGGCGCATCTCCCGGCCGTAGCGGATGTACTCGTTGCGCTGGAGCTGCCCGAGCATGCCGGAGCCCTCCTGGCCGTAGAACAGCCCGCCGACCGCGAGCAGCGCGCGGTCGCTCGTCAGGCGCGCGACGGCGACCTCGAGGAACCCGTCGTCGAGGCTCGTGTCGGCGTCCATGATCATGACGACGTCGTTGTCGCCCTGCCCGGGCAGCACCTGGCGCAGCGCCTGGTTGAGCGCCCCGGCCTTCTTCTTCGTGTTGCCGACCGACTCGATGACCTCGACGCCCGCGCGGCGCGCGATCTCGACCGTGCCGTCGGTGCAGTTGTCAGCGACGACGACGATCCGCTCGGGGCGGTGGGACTGCGTGAGGAGCGAGGCGATGGTCGCGGGCAGCGACGCCTCCTCGTTGTGCGCCGGGATCAGCACGGTGACGGTGACGGGCCCGGCCCACACGCCGCGCGTGCGCGCCATGACGAGCTTCGGCGCGAGGGGGTCGGTGCGGACGTCGGCGGAGCGGCGCGAGCGGTTCGCGATCCGCCGCTCGAGCAGCGCGACGCCGGCGGCGACGAGCACGGCGAACGCGACGGCGGCGACGAGCACGCGAACCGTCGGCACCTCGGTGGCGTAGACGACGCGCCAGAAGCCCAGGAGCGTCGCCTCGGCCGGGCGGTGGTCCTCGAGCGGGACCCCGGCGCCGACCGTGACCCAGAGCAGCGCGGCGGCGGACAGGGCGATCGTGAGGACGACGAGGCCGATGACGCGCTGGAGCCACGGGACGTCCGCGGGCGTGGCCGACGCGTCGTCGGGCCGGGCGGCCGGCGCGGGGAGGCCGTCGGGGAGGCGACCCGCCGTGACCGCTGCGACCGCCGCGCGGGCGTCGGGCCCGGTGCCGCAGTGGGCGCCGGGCGCGGGGTTGGCGTCGCCGCGGGGCGCGGGGCGCGCGTCGACCGCGGGGACGCGGAGGTCGACCCGGGGCGCGGCGTGCAGCACGTGCGCGCCGCGTGGCCGCGTCCGTGGTGCGTCGACCGGGTGGTCGACGACGCTCACGCCGCCCTGCTCGTCCATGATCACCGTCCGTCGCCGTGCCTGCCCCGCCCTGGGGCTGCTCCTCTCATCGGCAGGGGCACCGGTTATCTTGAACATTCAACCAAGTCATCGGGTGATGTGACTGCCGCCCCCGCCCGGCGGACGTCGTCGCGCGCGGCAATCACCGCCGGGCGTGCCAGAGTGGTGCCCGTCAGAGGTCCCGGCGTGCGCCAGAGACCGCGAGGTCGCGCCGCAGGTGCAGGAGGTGGGATGGCTCGGGGCCTCCCGGCAGCGTTCTGGTCCGGTCGCGAGATGGTCGACCGGCTGGCCCGTCAGTCCCCCGCGCGCCTCGCGATCGGCGTCTTCGCCTCCGTCGTCGCCGTCTTCGCGGGCCTGCTCTCGGCGCCGTGGGCCACCGCCTCGGGCGAGCGCGCGTCGTTCGTCGACGCGCTGTTCACCGCGACCTCGGCGGTGTGCGTGACCGGCCTCGTCGTCGTCCCGACCGGCACCTACTGGTCGACCGCGGGGCTCGTGACCATCCTCGTCGGCATCCAGATCGGCGCCCTCGGGGTCATGACGCTCGCGTCGATCCTCGGCCTCGCGGTGTCCCGCCGGATCGGGCTCACCCAGCGCCTGCTCGTGACCTCCGAGACGAAGACCACCCGCCTGGGCGAAGTCGGCTCGCTGCTCCGGACCGTCATCGTCACCTCGCTCGCGCTCGAGGGCGCGATCGCGGTGATCCTCGTGCCGCGGTTCCTCATGCTCGGCGAGAGCCTCGGGGACGCCATCTGGTACGGCGTCTTCTACGCGATCTCGGCGTTCAACAACGCGGGCTTCATCCCGACCGCCGAGGGCCTCGAGCCCTTCATCTCCGACTGGTGGGTGCTCCTGCCGATCATCGTCGGCGTCTTCGTCGGCTCCCTCGGCTTCCCCGTGCTGCTCAACATCGGCAGCCGCTGGCGGCGCCCGAGCACGTGGAACCTGCACTCCAAGCTGACGCTCACCACGAGCGCCGGCCTCGTCGTCGTCGGGTCCGTGCTCGTCGCGGCGTTCGAGTGGACCAACCCGGACACGTTCAAGCCGCTCGACTGGCCCGGGACCATCCTCGCGTCGCTGTTCGCGGGGGTCATGCCCCGGTCCGGCGGGTTCTCGACCGTCGACATCGGCGAGATGCACGAGGGCACCTGGCTGCTCAACGACGCGCTCATGTTCGTCGGCGGCGGCTCGGCCTCGACCGCGGGCGGCATCAAGGTCACGACGCTCGCGGTCATGCTCCTCGCGATCGTCGCCGAGGGGCGCGGCGACCGGGACGTCGAGGCGTACGGCCGGCGCATCCCGCGCGAGGCGCTGCAGGTCGCGATCGCGGTCTCGCTGGTCTCGGCGACGATCGTCCTCGTGGCGAGCCTGGTGCTCCTCGCGATCACCGGCCTCACGCTCGACCGGGTCCTGTTCGAGGTCATCTCGGCGTTCGCCACCGTGGGCCTGAGCACCGGCATCACCCCGGACCTGCCCGACGCCGGCAAGTACGTGCTCGTCGCACTCATGTTCATCGGCCGGACCGGCACGATGACGCTCGCCGCAGCCCTCGCGCTGCGGAGCCGTCGTCGGGTCATCCGGTACCCGGAAGAGAGGCCGATCATTGGTTGACGCACCGCAGCCCGGGGTTCGCTCCGCACCCGGCGGCAAGGAGCGCAAGCGCGACGCGGGCGTGCTCGTGATCGGCCTCGGCCGGTTCGGGTCCGCGATCGCCGCGACGCTCGAGCGCCTCGGGCAGGACGTGCTCGCCGTCGAGCGCGACCCCCAGCTCGTCGCGCAGTGGGCGGGCCGCGTCCCGCTCGTCGAGGCCGACTGCACCAACCCCGAGGCGCTCGAGCAGCTCGGCGCGCGCGACTTCCCCGTCGCCGTCGTCGGCGTCGGGTCCTACCTCGAGGCCTCGGTGCTCATCACCGGCAACCTCGTCGACCTCGGCACGCCGCAGATCTGGGCGAAGGCGATCAGCGCCGAGCACGCGCGCATCCTGCAGCGCATCGGGGCGCACCACGTCGTCCTCCCCGAGGCGGACGCCGGGTCCCGCGTCGCGCACCTCGTCTCCGGCAAGCTGCTCGACTACATCGAGGTCGAGGACGGGTTCACCGTCGTCAAGATGCGCCCGCCGCGCGAGACCCAGGGGTTCACGATCGCGCAGTCGAAGATCCGCGAGCGCTACGGCGTCACGGTCATCGGGGTCAAGAGCCCGGGCGTCGAGTTCGTGTACGCCGAGCCGGACACGCGGATCTCCGCGAACGACCTCATCATCGTCTCGGGCCACGCCGAGCTGCTCGAACGCTTCGCGTCGCGGCCCTGACCCGCGGCTCGCAGCAGCGCCCCCGGACCTCGGTCGAGGTCGGGGGCGCTGCCCGTCCGTGGGCTGCTCGTCCGGGCGCGCTGTCGGCCCGGGGGCCTGCGCGTCCACGGGCGTCCCGGACGGACGTCAAGAGCGCCAGACGACCGCGCTCTCGTCGAAGTCGCCGTACGAGCACCCGACGGCCTGCCCGTAGTCGTTGACGGCGGTGAGCACCTCGACGCGCCCCTGCTGGCTCAGCGGGACGACCCGCGTCGGGCCGGAGCCGTCACGCACGAAGCCCTGCTGCGTGGACCCGTCGAGCGCGAGCGAGCCGACAATGCGGCCGTACTTGTTCACGTCGACCGCACCGGCGATGGCCGTGCCCACCGGGTCGAGGGACTCGGCGCGGTCCGGGCGCGTCCAGCGCGCCGCGTGCATGCGACCGCTGCCCGACGCGTCGTAGGAGTACCCGACGACCTGGCCGTTGTCGTTGATGTCGTCCGCCAGCGCGCCCGCACCGGCCGCGAGCGGCGCGAGGCGGGTCATGCTGCCGTCGCGGTTCCAGCGCACCGCGACCTGCACGCCGTCCTCGAAGACGTAGCCGACGACCTGGCCGCGGTCGTTGAGCCCGTTGGCCCCGGCCGTCACGCCCGGCGCGGACAGCACCGTCACGACGCCGTCGCGGGTGCGGAGGAACGCGCGGGACGTCCCGCCCAGCTGGGAGGAGGTGCCGACGACGTCGCCGCGCTCGTTGATCGCCGTGACGAACACGTAGGTGTCCTCGGGGTCCACGGGCGTCAGCAGGACCGTCTCGGTGCCGTTCCAGACCGCCGTCTGCCCGTCGACGGCGCCGACGACGTGGCCACGGTTGTTGATGAGCGACGCGGACGTGAGGCCCCCGGGGAGGGGCTCGGTGCGACCGTTGCGGTGGAGCGACGTCCGGAGCACGATCGTGCCGCGCTCGTTGATGTCGGTCGCGCACTCCGCGACCCCGAGCTGCGTGGTGCGGCCCTTGGCGTAGGCCGACGCCGGCGCCGCCATCCCCGTGACCAGTACCGCGGCCGCGCACGCAGCGACGGTGACGGACATGAGAGTTCCACGCTTGTTCACTGATCTACCCCCTGAGACGACCCGTCCGGGGCCCGTCGTCGAGCCCTGCCGCGTTCCGGTGCCGCCGGTGTTCATGGTGCGTCACGGGTGTTTCGGACGCAACGGTCGAAGCCCCGGATACCCGACAGTTCACCCGCTCGCCGCACCCCCGGCGCACCGACGCGCGCCGGCGCGCACCGACGCCGCCGGACCACGCACGCGCACCGGGCCCCGGGTCGTGGATCGACCCGGGGCCCGGTGCGTCACCGCGGCGCCGGTGGCGGCACTCAGCCGCGCGGCCTCGGCTTCGCCTCGACCGTGAGCGTCGCCGCGCCCTCGGAGGGAGCGACGGTCGACGTGCCGCCGTAGCGTGCCGTCACGGTGTGCGTCCCCGCCGGGAGGTCGGCCGGCAGCGTGAACCGGGCGCGGCCCTTGTCGAGGGCGGCCTCGCCGACGACGCGGTCACCCACGAGCAGGGTGACCCTGCCCTGACCCGGCGTCGTCGAGCTCGGGCCGTCCTGTGCCCGGACGGTGACCGTGGCCTTCGACTCCTTGCCGGCCTTGACCTTCGCCGGCGCGAGCTGGACCGCCGTCGTCGACGGGACCTTCTCGCCGCCCGGCGCGAGCCGGATCACCGTGACCGAGTGCGCGGGCGCGTCGTAGGTGAACGCGTTGCCGAGCCGCTCCGAGGTGCGGGTGACCGGCACGACGTTCTCCGGGTCCGCCATGGTGTTCGTCGCGGTGAGCGACTCGGCCGTGAGCTCGGTGATCGTCCCGGTCTCGGCGACCGGTGCGCCCTCGACGGTGACGTCCGTGCGGATCGTCTCGGCGGAGGAGTTCACGAGCTTGACGATCGTGTCGCCGGTCTCGCGGTCGCGTGTGACGACCTGGTGGACGTCCTCGTCGCTCGTGGTGTCGGTGAACTCGGTGACGAGCTCGCCGTCGAGGTACGCCTTGACCGTGCGACCGGTGACCTCGATCTTGACGCGGTAGGTGCGGCCGGTCTCGATCGTCGTGGTGCTCCCGGTGACCTCGGTCGCGCCGCCGCCGGTGGCCTGCTGGATCGCCGAGCGGGTGTTGTTCCACCCGCCGAGGTTCCACCAGTAGTAGCTGCCGGTGTCCTGGACGCCGAACATCACGAGGAAGCCTTCGCTGCCGGAGATCTTCCGGGCGTCGACCTCGTACGTGTAGTTGCTCCAGCCGGCCGCGGGGCCGGTCGTGCGGGCGTCCTCGACGGCGCCGTCGGACTGCACGTACTCGCCGCCGGTCACCGCCCACTGCCCGCCCGTGGCGGTCCAGCCGTCGGCCGTGCCGTCCGCGAAGTCCTCCGCGAGGAGCACCTCGCCGGTGTCGTTCGAGGTGACCCGGACGTCGTCGTACGCCGCCTGGGTGCGCCACGTGGACAGGCCGACGCCGCCGGTGACGTCCGGCGCGGCCTCGCCGCCGGCGCCGGTCAGCGTGCTCGCGAGCACCTCGTCGCCCTGGTTCGTGGCGAAGAGCTTCTGCACGTAGTAGTTCGCGGATCCGTACGCCCGGGCGTTGTCGAACCAGATCGCGTCCGGCGCCCACTGCACGTAGTCCTGGTTGGCGAGCAGCGGCGCGTAGGACGCGAGCTCGATGACGTCGGAGTTGCGCTCGATGCCCGTCATGAAGGCGGCCTCGGCGAGCGCGTTGCCGAACGTGTTGCCGCGCGAGGCGTACTCGCCGATGAAGACCTTCGGGCCGGTGCGGTCGTAGTCGTCGTAGCGGTGCGTGTTCGCGAGGAACCAGTCCGGGGAGTTGTAGTAGTGCTCGTCGACGAGGTCGGCGCCCTGGTCGCGGGCGAAGTCCCAGAGCTCGTCGAACCAGGCGCCCGCGGACGTCTGACCCGAGTTCGAGATGATCTTGACGTCCGGGTACGCGGCGCGGATGGCCTCGTGGAACTGCGGGTAGTTCGTCAGGAACTCGCGCTGGACCTCCTCGTTGCCAAGGCCGATGTACTCGAGCCCGAACGGCTCGGGGTGGCCGAGCGACGCGCGGACGGCGCCCCACTCGGTCGTGACGTCGCCGTTGGCGAACTCGATGAGGTCGAGCGTGTCGTCGATCCACTCCTGCAGCGCGACGGGGTCCGTCAGCGGCGGCGGGCCACCGCAGCCGTTGACGCCGACCGAGACGACGGGCAGCGGCTCGGCGCCGAGGTCCTCGGCGAGCTGGAAGTACTCGAGGTAGCCGAGGCCGTACGACTGGTTGTAGCCCCAGAAGTTGTAGTTGGTCGGGCGCTCCTCGAGCGGGCCGATCGTCTCCTTCCAGCGGTACGTGCGCTTGCGGTCGTAGCTCGGCGCCTCGTACGGGTCGAACGTGCCGACGTTCGTGACGCAGCCGCCGGGGAACCGCACGAACTGCGGGTCCATCTCCTCGATCAGGAGAGCGAGGTCCTTGCGGAGGCCGTTCTCGCGGCCCTTGTACGTGTCGGTCGGGAACAGCGACACCATGTCGAGGCGGACGGTCCCGCTGCCGTCGGCCAGGACGACGAGGCGGCCCGAGGTCGTGGTGCCGGTCGCCGCGATCTGGCCGGTGACCTTGGTCCACTCGTCGCTCGCCGCGGTCACGGTGGTCTCGCCCAGGACCTGGGTGCCGTCCGCGGACTCGACGCGCACGGTCAGCGGGCGGTCGTGGTCGGCGGTGCGGCGCACGAACGCCGAGAAGCGGTACGTCGCGCCGGCCTCGACGAACACGCCCGTGTTGTACCCGAGGTTGCGGATGCCGACCCCTGCGCCGGCACCCGCTCCGTTCGAGTCGAGGTCGAGCCGCAGGTAGGTGCGGTTGTTCTCGTTGAGGCGCTCGTCGTCGTCCACGGCCTGGACGGTGCCCGTGGCGCCGCCGCGCTCGACCTCCTCCCACGACGTGAGCGGGGTGTAGGACGCGTTGTCCGCGGTCGAGTACTCGAACGACCGGTTCTGCACGAGCTCGGCGTAGAGCCCGCCGTCGGCCGCGCGGTTGATGTCCTCGTAGAAGATCCCGTACAGGTCGTCGCTCATGTCGACGGTCGGTCCCGACGCGTCGACCGCGATCGTCGCGTGCTCGGCGCGCACGCCCTCGAGCGTGAGCCGCACGGCCTCGTCACGCGGGCCGACGACGAGCGCGCCGCCGTCCGCGACCCCCGCGAAGCCGCCGCCCTCGCCGAGCACCTCGAGCACGAGGCGTGAGCCGCCGGCGTCGACGAACCGCAGGTCGGCGGGGTCCTGGCCGGGGTCCCCGAGCACGAGCGCCTCGTCGGCCACGACGACCGGACGGTCGCCCGCGGCGAGGTGGACCGCGCCCTCGGCGCCTTCGTCGACGGGGGTCACGGTGAGCGCGACCGTCGAGTCGGGCCGCGTGGACCCGAGCTCGAGCGCGCGTGCGTCGTCGTCGGTCGCGACCGTCAGGTGGCGGAGCTCGTCGCCCGGGCCGTGCAGGGTCACGTCGCCCGTCGGCACGAACGGCTGCCCCTCGGCGGCGTCGAGCGCGAACCAGTCGAACACCGCCTCGTGCGCGACGCCGGCCTGCGACGCGAGCGCGTAGACGCCGACCTGCGTGACGTCGAAGCCGACGGTGACCTCGGCCGCGGTCGCCCAGGCGCCGTCGGCCCAGTAGCTCGTGGTGATCGTGTCGCCCGTGCGCTGGAGCCGGAGCACCTCCGACGTCGAGCCCGGCCGGGCCGTGAACGTCGAGCCGTACGTGGCGGCGGTCTCGACGCCGTTCTCGATCACGACGGGCCCGCCCTCGGCGAACGAGACGTGCGCGAGGCCGGCGCGGACGTAGTTGTCCATGTCGCGCCACGCGATGAGGCCGGCGCCCTGGAAGTCGGCGGTGACGGGTGCGGTGACCTGCGTGACCGCGGTGAAGTCCCCGACGGGGACGTCGACGAGCACGACGTTGCGCGCCGTGTTCGTCGTCTGCCAGGTGTCCCCGGCGAGCGACGTGAGGGTGAGGTTGCCGGGGTTCGCGGTCAGGGACAGGTTGGCGGGCGTCTCGTTGACCACCGACCAGGCGTCGCCGAGGGTGGCGGCGTCGAACTCCTCGACCCAGGCACCCTCCGGGACGGTTCCGGGCGGTGGGGCGGCGGACGCGACGCCCGTCACGGACGGCAGGGCGACGAGCCCGAGCGTCCCGACGAGCCCGAGGGCGGCGACCCGCGCCGGGAGGCGCAGGCGTGCTGACGGAGCCGTCATGGGCTTCTCCTTTTCTACGACGTTGTAGAACGCGCGCGAGAAGGAGGCCCCTCCCCCCGCGGGACGTCACGACCCGGACGCGCCGGGTCGCCGGTGCGCGGCCGGCCCTCCAGGGGCCGGCCTCGGGACGGGCTACACCCGGCGCCGGACCAGCAGCAGCCGTTGGACCACGACGAACACCAGCAGCAGCGCGCCGATCACGATGCGCGTCCACCACGAGCTGAGCGTGCCCTCGAACGTGATGATCGTCTGGATCAGGCCCAGCACCAGCACGCCCAGCACCGAGCCGATCACGAAGCCGCTGCCGCCCGTGAGCAGCGTGCCGCCGATGACGACCGCGGCGATCGCGTCGAGCTCCATCCCGACGCCCGTGAGCGAGTAGCCCGAGCGCGAGAAGACCGTGAACAGGAAGCCGGCGATCCCGGCGCAGGTCCCGCTGATCACGTAGATCAGCACCTTGGTCCGGGCGACCGGCAGGCCCATCAGCACCGCCGACTGCTCGCCGCCGCCGATCGCGTAGACCGTGCGGCCGAACCGCGTGTAGTGCAGCACGACGAACGCGACCGCCACGACGACCAGCGCGACGATGCCGCTCGGCGTGAGCGTCCACGACTCGCCGATCGGGATGCGCGTGCTGGACAGCCACACGATCGTCTCGTCGGTGATCGGGATCGACGACAGGCTCACCACGTACGCGAGCCCGCGCGCCAGGAACATCGCGGCAAGCGTCGCGATGAACGGCTGGATCTCGAACACGTGGACCATCACGCCCACGACGAGCCCCAGCACCGAGCCGATGAGGATCACCAGCGGGATCACGACGGCCGCGGGCCAGCCACCCTGGAACAGCGACGCGGCGGTGATCCCGGACAGCGCGACGACCGCGCCGACCGACAGGTCGATGCCGCCCGCGATGATGACGAACGTCATCCCGACCGCGAGCACCACGAGGTAGGAGTTGTTGATCAGCAGGTTCGAGATGACGCGGCCCGAGAGGAAGTTCTCGTAGCGGCTCGCGCCGAGCGCGAACATGCCGAGCAGCACGACGAGCGTGCCGACGACCGGCACGTAACGGCGGTCGAGGCGCAGCGCCGAGGCGACGCGGGTCAGGGCGTCGCGCGCGCCCGCGGCGCCAACCCCGGCGCCGGTGGGCTGGGTGCCGCCGGCCGGGCTCGGGGCGGGTTCGAGCTGGTGGACTGCCATCAGGCACCGACCTTCGCGGGGACGGGCGCGACGACGGCGGGGCGTCGGCGCGCGGCGAGCTTGGCCCGGACGACCGGGGACTGCAGGAGGCACACCGCGATCACCACGACGGCCTTGAACAGCGGCGTGACCGACGGCGGGACGCCGAGGATCGTCACGGTCAGCGTCAGGGTGACGATCACGAGCACCCCGACGAGCGTGCCCGAGAGCGAGAACTTGCCACCGGCGAGCGACGTGCCGCCGATGACGACCGCGAGGATCGCGTCGAGCTCGATGAACAGGCCCGCGTTGTTCGCGTCGGCCGCCATGACGTTCGAGCTGATCATGAGGCCCGCGATGCCCGCGAACGTCGCGGCGAGCGCGTACGCCGTCCAGATCAGGGTCCGTGCGTGCACGCCCGCGAGGCGCGAGGCCGCCGGGTTGATGCCGACCGACTCGAGCAGCATCCCGAGGGCCGTCCGGCGCGTCAGCACGGCGACCGCGACGAAGACGATCCCGGCGACCCACACCGAGACCGGCAGCCCGAACCAGAAGCCCGAGCCGATCGTCTTGAACGGCGGCGAGTTCACCGTCGTGATCTGGCCGCCCGTGATGAGCATCGCGATGCCGCGGCCCGCGGTCATGAGCACGAGCGTCGCGATGATCGGCTGGATCCCGACCACCGACACGAGGAACCCGTTCCACACCCCGAGCACGAGCGACAGCGCGACCGCGATCCCGACCGCCGTGAGCACCGTGACCGGGCTCGCCGGGTCGGGCGACGACGCGATGTACGAGCACGCGACCGCCCCGGAGATCGCGACGACCGCACCGACCGAGAGGTCGATCCCGCGCGTCGCGATCACGAGCGTCATGCCGAGCGCGACGAGCAGCAGCGGCGAGCTGTTGCGCGCGATGTCGACGAGAGCACCGAACAGGTGCCCGTCCTGGACCCGCACGCTCAGGAAGCTGGCGGTCTTCACCGTGTTCGCGGCGAGCAGCGCGACCAGGGCCACGACCGGCCAGAAGACCCGGCTGCGCGTGAACGTCGTCAGTGCGTCCTTCATGACCGTCCTCCGCTGGCGATGAGCTCGACGACCTGGTCGAGCTCGACCTCGTCGCCGGTGACCTCGGCGATCTTCACGCGGTCCCGCAGAACCGCGATGCGGTGGCTCAGGCGCAGGACCTCCTCGAGCTCGGCCGAGATGAACACGACCGCCATGCCGTCCGCCGCGAGCTCGGCGACGAGCCGCTGGATCTCGGCCTTGGCGCCGACGTCGATCCCGCGCGTCGGCTCGTCGAGCACGAGCAGCCGCGGGGCCGTCGCGAGCCAGCGCGCGAGCAGCACCTTCTGCTGGTTGCCGCCCGAGAGGTTGCGCAGCAGCGCGTCGGGGTCCGCGGGGCGGATGCCGAGCGCCTCGACGTACGTCGTGACGACCTCGTCGGCCCGCTTCGCCGAGATCCGCCGGGCCCACCCGCGCTCGGCCTGGAGCCCGAGCATGATGTTCTCCCGGACGGTCAGGTCGCCGATGACGCCCTCGCCCTTGCGGTCCTCCGACGAGAACGCGATCTTGTGGCCGAGCGCGGTCCGCGGCGTGCGGAGCCGGGTCGGGGACCCCTGGACCTGCACCGTGCCGGCGTCGGCGCGGTCGGCGCCCGCGAGCAGCCGGGCGAGCTCGGTGCGGCCGGAGCCCAGCAGGCCCGCGAGCCCGACGACCTCGCCCGCGTAGACGTCGAGGTCGAACGGCTCGATGGCCCCGCGCCGGCCCAGGCCGATCGCCTGCAGGTACGGCGTGGTGTCGGCGCGCGCGGCGACCGAGCGCTTGGGGGCCTCCTCGAGCTGCTCGAGGACCTCCATCGAGGTGCCGATCATCCTCGACACGAGCTCGAGGCGCGGCAGCTCGGCGGTCGCGTACTCCCCGACGAGCCGGCCGTTGCGCAGGATCGTCATGCGGTCGCTGATCTCGTAGACCTGCTCGAGGAAGTGGCTGACGAACAGGATCGCGACGCCGCGGGCGCGCAGCGTGCGCATGACCGCGAACAGCTGGCGGACCTCGTCGGCGTCGAGGCTCGACGTGGGCTCGTCGAGGATGAGGACCTTCGCGTCGACGACCATGGCGCGCGAGATCGCGACGAGCTGCTGCACCGCGATGGAGTGCGACGACAGGAGCGACGACGGGTCGATCGCGAGGTCGAGGCGGGCCAGGTGCTCGGCGGCCGCACGGCGGGTGGCCCGCCAGTCGATCGCGCCGAGCCGGCGGGGCTCGTGACCGAGCATGACGTTCTCCGCGACCGTGAGGTTGTCGCAGAGGTTGACCTCCTGGTACACCGTGCTGATCCCGGCGGCCTGGGCCGCGGCGGGGCCGGCGAACGTGTGCGGCGCACCGTCGACGACGATGCTGCCGGAGTCGATCGCGTAGACGCCCGTGAGGGCCTTGATCAGGGTCGACTTGCCGGCGCCGTTCTCGCCCATGAGGGCGTGCACCTCACCGGGGCGGAGCGTGAAGTCGACGTCCTGGAGCGCCTTGACGCCGGGGAACTCGATGGAGATGCCGCGCATCTCGACGACGGGGGTGGGGTGGCTCACGGGAGGACCTTCCGGCAGGACGACGCTGTGCGGGTGTCGCTCAGGGGCTCGGGCGGGCGGGCCCGGGGCGAGCACCGTGCACCGCAGCGGCGGGGGCACCACCACGGTGCACGGTGGTCACGTCCGTCCCGCCGCCGCCCTGCACGGGGTGCAGCGCGGCGGCGGCGGACCGGACGAGGTCGCGGTCAGTACTCGCGGGTGGGCAGGGCCTCCTTGGCCTGCTCCTGCGTGAAGGTCGTCTCCTCGGTGATGATCCGCTTCTCGGGCGTCTCGCCGGCCATCACCTGGTCGATGATCTCGGCGAGCTGCGGGCCGAGCAGCGGGGAGCACTCGACGATGAAGTTGAACTTCCCGTCGGCGAGCGCCTGCATGCCGTCCTTGACCGCGTCGATCGTGACGATCTTGATGTCGACGCCCGGGACCTTCCCCGCCGCCTCGATGGCCTCCATGGCACCGAGACCCATGTCGTCGTTGTGCGCGAAGACGAGGTCGATGTCGGGGTTCGCCTGGAGGAAGCCCTCCATCACGGTCTTGCCCTCGGAGCGCGTGAAGTTGCCGGTCTGCGAGGCGATGACCTTGAGGTTGTCGTGCCCCTCGATCACCGACGCGAAGCCCTCCTTGCGGTCGTTCGCCGGGGCGGAGCCCGTGGTCCCCTGGAGCTCGACGATGTTGACCTCCTCGTCGCCGAACTCGTCGACGACCCACTGGCCGGCCTTCTCGCCCTCGACGATGAAGTCGGACCCGAGGAAGCTCACGTACAGGGACTCGTCCTCGGAGTCGACGGCGCGGTCGGTCAGCACGACCGGGATCCCCTCGCGCTTGGCCTCCTCGAGCACGTCGTCCCAGCCGGACTCGACGACCGGGGAGAACGCGATGACGTCGACACCCTGCGCGATGTAGGACCGGATCGCCTGGATCTGGTTCTCCTGCTTCTGCTGCGCGTCGGAGAACTTGAGGTCGAACCCGTTCTCCTTGGTCAGGGACTCCTGGATCGACTTCGTGTTGGCAGCGCGCCAGCCGCTCTCCGCACCGACCTGGGCGAACCCGACGGTGGTGACGTCGCCGCCGCTGGAGTCGCCGGTCGCGTCGGTCTCGCCGCCTGCGTCCGTGTCCCCGCCGCCGCACGCAGTGAGACCGAGCGCGAGCACCGCGACGCCGGCAAACGCACCCGCGAGGCGGTGCCGAGCGTTCTTCCTGCTGACCATGCTTCTCCTCCTTGAGCAGCAACGCCGGGTCGTCTTCGACCCGTTGTACCCGATGTTAGCGCTCACATGCGGGATGACAAGTCCCTCCGGATCACGTCTTGGTAACGCCGCACGAGACGAACGTCCCGGGAGCGTCCGTAGGATCAGCCGCGACGGGGGTCGGCAGGGACGAGAGGACCGGCATGCACGACGGAGCGCACGTCTGGCGGACGCCCACCACGACCGGCGCGCGGAGCGGCACGCCGACCGCCGCCGCCCGGCCCGCACGGCCCGCACCGGCCGCGGACGCCGCGGCCCGCACGCCGCACCCCGGCCCCACGAGACGCACGGTGCTCCTCGCCGGGCTCGCAGGCCTGGCCGTGCCGCTCGCCGCGTGCACGCCCGGCTCCCCCGACGCCGCGGCCACGACGACGCCCTCGCCCACCGGGACCCCGGCCGCGTCGTCGGCGCAGGGCGCCCCCGCGGTCGACACCGCCGCCGTGCAGGCCGCGCTCGCCGCGCTCGAGACCGAGTCCGGGCTGACCCTGGGGGTCGCCGCGATCGACACCGGGACCGGCGCCGTCGTCGGGCACCGGGCCGACGAGCGCGTGCTGCTCTGCTCGACCGCGAAGGTGCTCGTCGTGGCCGCCGCCCTCGCGCTGCGCGCCGAGCGCCCCGCGCTGCTGGGTGAGCCCGTCCCGATCCCGGCCGGTCAGGTGGTCGACCACTCCCCCGTGACGGCCGGGCACGAGGGCGGCGAGCTGCCCGTCGCGGTGCTGTGCGACGCGGCGATCACCCAGAGCGACAACACCGCCGCCAACGCGCTCATGACCCTCGTCGGCGGCCCGGCGGGCGCGACCGCGTACGTGCGCACGCTCGGCGACGAGGTCACGCGCCTCGACCGCCTCGAGCCCGAGCTCAACCAGGGCGCGCCCGGAGACGAGCGCGACACCTCGACGCCCGCCCAGGTCGCCGCCGACCTGCGGCTCCTCGCGGTCGAGGAGGGCCTGCCGCCCGAGAGCCGCGACCCGCTCGTCGGCTGGATGCGCGGGAGCACCACGGGTGACGACCGGATCCGTGCCGGCGCCCCCGAGGGGTGGACCGTCGGGGACAAGACCGGGACCGGCCCGAACGGCGAGGTGCACGACGTCGGGGTGCTCTGGCCGCCGTCGGGCGCACCCCTCGTGCTCGCGGTCTACACCTCGCCGGCCGTGGCCGGCACCGGCTCGGTCGAGGCGAGCGCGGCGGTGATCGCGCGCGTCGCGGCCCTCGTGACCGAGGCGTTCGCAGCCGCCTGAGCACCCGGGCGCGGACGCACGGAGGGCCCCCGTGCGCACGGTGCACGGGGGCCCTCCGTCGACCGCCTGCCCGGCGGCCCGCCTGCGTCAGCTGCGCGCGGTGCTCGCGCGGCGCTTGTTGTAGATGTCGAACGCGACGGCCAGCAGCAGCACGAGGCCCTTGATCATCTGCTGGACCGACTGGTCGATGCCCATGAGCTGCATGCCGTTGCTCATGACGCCCATGATCAGACCACCGACCATCGCGCCGGTGACCTTGCCGACACCACCGGTCGTCGACGCACCACCGATGAAGCACGCGGCGATCGCGTCGAGCTCGAACATGTTGCCGGCCGCGGGCTGCGCGCCGTTCGAGCGCGAGGAGTACACGACGCCGGCGATCGCCGAGAGCAGACCCATGTTCACGAAGATCCAGAAGTTGACCTTCTTGACCTTGACGCCCGAGAGCTGCGCGGCGTGCAGGTTGCCGCCGATCGAGTAGACGTGCCGGCCGAACACCGTGCGGTTCGTGATCACCGAGTACACGAGCACGAGCACGCCCAGGATGATCAGCACGATCGGCAGGCCGCGGCTGCGCGAGAGCTGGTAGGCGAACGCCATGACGACCGCGCCGATCGCCGCGATGCGGAGCACGAACAGCGGGAACGCCTCGACGGCCTGCTTGTAGCGCAGCCGGGCGACGCGCGAGCGGAACGCGCTCACCGCGTAGCCGACCACGGCGAGCGCGGCGATGACCAGCGTGAAGACGTCGAAGCCCTGACCGCCGAGGAAGCCGTTGAGGAACCCGCCGGCGACCTTCTGGTACTCCGAGGGGAACGGCGAGAGCGAGATGTTCTGCAGCACCTGGAGCGTCATGCCGCGGAACAGGAGCATGCCCGCGAGGGTCACGATGAACGCGGGGATCCCGACGTACGCGACCCAGAAGCCCTGCCAGGCGCCGACGAGGAGGCCGACCGCGATCGCGGCGAGGATGCCGACCCACCACGGCTGGCCGCTCTTGATCACCAGGACCGCGGACACGGCACCCGTGAGCGCGACGACCGAGCCGACCGACAGGTCGATGTGCCCGGCGATGATGACGATGACCATGCCGATCGCGAGGATCAGGATGTAGGAGTACTGCAGCACGATGTTCGTGATGTTGATCGGGCTGAGCAGGACGCCGTCGGTGAGGATCGCGAACAGGCCGACGATCGCGACGAACGCGATGTAGATGCCGCTCTGGCGCAGGTTGCGCGTGAAGATCTCCCTGAAGGCCGATACCGCAGTCATCGGACTGTCTCCCTTTCCTTGGTCATGAGCTCCATGAGGCCTTCCTGCGTCGCGTCCTCGCGCGTGAGCACGCCGGTGATGCGACCGGCGGACAGCGTGAAGATGCGGTCGCAGATCCCAAGCAGCTCAGGGAGCTCGGAGGAGATGACGACGACCGCCTTCCCCGCGTCGGCGAGCCCGTTGATGATGGTGTAGATCTCGTACTTGGCGCCGACGTCGATCCCGCGCGTCGGCTCGTCGAGGATGAGCACCTGCGGATCGGTGAAGATCCACTTGCTCAGCACGACCTTCTGCTGGTTGCCGCCCGAGAGCTTGCCCGTGAGGGCCATGACCGTCGGCGCCTTGATGTTCATGCTCGCCCGGTACTCCTCGGCGACCTTGATCTCCTCGTTGCCGTTGATCCAGCCGAGCTTCGAGAGCCCCGCGAGGTTGGCCGCACTGACGTTCGAGCGGATGTCCTCGATGAGGTTGAGGCCGTACTTCTTGCGGTCCTCGGTCGCGTACGCCAGGCCGTGGTCGATGGCCTCGGAGACTGTCCGGGTCTGGATCTCCTTGCCGTGCAGGAAGACCTTGCCGGAGATGTCGCGGCCGTAGCTGCGCCCGAACAGGCTCATCGCGAGCTCGGTGCGCCCCGCGCCCATGAGCCCCGCGATGCCGACGATCTCGCCGGCGCGCACGTCGAGGTTCGCGTGGTCGACGACGACGCGGTCGACCTGCGTGGGGTGGTAGACCGTCCAGTCCTCGACCCGCAGGACCTCGGGGCCGATCGTGGGCGTGTGCTCGGGGTACCGGTGGTCGAGGTCGCGGCCGACCATCGCCTTGATGATGCGCTCCTGCGTGACCGCGTCGGCCCTCATGTCGAGGGTCTCGATCGTGCGGCCGTCGCGGATGATCGTCGTGGAGTCGGCGATCTCGGCGATCTCGTTGAGCTTGTGGGAGATCATGATCGACGTGATGCCCTGCTCCTGCAGCTGACGCAGCAGGCCCAGCAGGTGCGCCGAGTCGGAGTCGTTGAGCGCCGCGGTCGGCTCGTCGAGGATCAGCAGCTTGACGCGCTTCGACAGCGCCTTGGCGATCTCGACGAGCTGCTGCTTGCCGACGCCGAGCTGGCCGACGGGCGTCACCGGGTTCTCGTCCAGGCCGACGCGCGCGAGGAGCTCGGCCGCCTCGTGGTTCGTGCGGTTCCAGTCGATGAGCCCGCGACCCTGGCGCTCGTTGCCGAGGAAGATGTTCTCCGCGACCGACAGGAACGGCACGAGCGCGAGCTCCTGGTGGATGATCACGATCCCGCGGTCCTCGGAGTCGTTGATCGAGCCGAACTCGACCGTCTCGCCCTCGAAGCGGATCTCGCCGTCGTACGTGCCACTGGGGTAGACCCCCGAGAGCACCTTCATCAGCGTCGACTTCCCGGCACCGTTCTCGCCGCAGATCGCGTGGATCTCACCGCGCCGGACGGCGAGCGAGACGTCCTGCAGCGCCTTGACCCCGGGGAAGGTCTTGGTGATGGAGTGCATTTCCAGGATGTTCTGGGTGGTCATGCTCGACCGTCCTACTAGGTGCGGTGTGGGGGTCCGCAGCCCTGCCGGGCAGCACGGTGTGCTGCCCGGCGGGCTGGGTACCGGTGCGCCGTGGGGCGCGGTGGTCGATCGGGTCAGGTCACGCCTGGCCGGACGCGACCTGCTCCTCGGTCCAGTAGCCCGTGTCGATCAGGAGCGACTGGATGTTGTCGGCGTAGACGATGTCCGACTCGAGCAGGAACGACGGGACGATCTTGACGCCGTTGTGGTACGACTTCGTGTCGTTCGCCTCGGCCTCGCCGCCGGCGAGGATGTCCTCGGACGCCGCGACGGCCTGGGCCGCGAGCTTGCGGGTGTCCTTGAAGATCGTCGCGAACTGCACGCCGTCACGGATGAGCTTGACGGAGGCGATCTCGGCGTCCTGGCCGGTGACGATCGGCATCGCCGAGTCGCCGCTGCCGTAGCCGGCGTTCTGCAGCGCCGTGATGATGCCGCGCGAGATGCCGTCGTACGGCGAGAGCACGCCGTCGACCTTCTGGCCGCCGGAGTACGAGCCCGTGAGCAGGTCCTCCATGCGCTTCTGGGCCGTCTCCTGGAGCCAGCGCAGCGTCGCCGCCTGCTCGATGGTCGTCTGGCCCGAGGGCACGACGACCTTGCCGGAGTCGATGAACGGCTTGAGCGTGTCGT
Organism: Cellulomonas sp. NPDC055163; assembly: GCF_053607065.1. Lineage (NCBI taxonomy): Bacteria > Bacillati > Actinomycetota > Actinomycetes > Micrococcales > Cellulomonadaceae > Cellulomonas > Cellulomonas sp. NPDC055163. The sequence continues at coordinate 495,435 of NZ_JBSGSU010000002.1, forward strand.
ACGCGCCGTCCCAGAAGAAGTGCGCGTTGTTGTCGTCCAGCGAGCCGGCGAACAGCTCGACGTTGAACGGGCCGGTCGCGGTGCCCTCGGCGCCGTCGGCCGTCAGCAGGCCGAGGCCCACGAGGAGCGACGTGGCCTGCTGGACGCCGACCTTGTAGTTGTCGAACGTGACGTAGTGGTCGACGTTCTCGGTGTCGCGGATCAGGCGGTCGTACGCGATGACCGGGATCCCGGCGTCGGCGGCGGCCTGGAGCTGGCTCGAGAGCGCGGTGCCGTCGATGGACGCGACGATGAGCAGGTCGACGCCCTTGGTGATCATCTGGTCGAGCTGCTGCGACTGGGTCGGGATGTCGTCACCGGCGTACTGCAGGTCGACCGTGTAGCCGGCCTCCTCGAGGCCCTCCTTGACGGCGTTGCCGTCGGCGATCCAGCGCTCGGACGTCTCGGTCGGCATGGCCACGCCGACGGACTTCTGGCCGTCGTCGTTGCCGGCCGCGCCGGTCTCGTCGGACGTGCTGCCGGCGCCCTCGCCTGCGCATGCCGCCAGGCTGAGCACGAGAGCAGCACCAACTGCTGCGAACTTGAACCTCTTCATGACCATCTCCTCCTCGAGAGGGTGCTGCGGTGTGGTGGTCCGCGCTCCGGGGCGACTGCGCCCCGGGCCGGGAGCTCACCGGCGGCGCTGGGGACGCCACCGTGTGCACGGGGAAGCGTGCCGGACCAGTGTCCTGACGTTGGATTCAAGAAGTCAAGGCAGGGACCGGGCGATCGAGTTGCAAGTTGATAACGGGACCGGGTGAGTTTCCGCAGGCCAGGAGCGCTCCCACGGATGTCCGTACCTCCCGGGGCGCGCCGGCACCCCGGTCCTCACCCGAGGACCGGGGTGCCATTGCATTCACATGTCGAACGAAAGGCAGAACCTCAGATCGTCTGGGCGAGCCGGTAGTACGCGGCGTTCCACCGGACCTGCTCGCGGAAGCCGCGACGCGTCGTGTCCTGGTCGATGACCAGCAGCTCCGTGCGTGCGATCTCCGCGAAGTCCTCGAACGCCTCGACCCCGACCGCCGTCGTGAGCACCGTGTGGTGCGCCGCGCCGGCCGTGAGCCACGACTCGGCGGACGTCGAGAAGTCCGGCTGCGGGCGCCACACGGCGCGCGCGACGGGCAGGTTCGGCAGCGCCGCGTCGGGAGCGATCACGTCGACCGCGTTGGCCGTGAGCCGGAAGCGGTCGCGCATGTCCGAGAGCGCCACCACGACGCCCGGGCCCGGGTCGGTGTCGAAGACCAGGCGGACCGGGTCCTCCTTGCCGCCGATGCCGAGCGGGTGCACCTCGAGCGACGGCTTCGACGTCGTGAGGGTCGGGCAGATCTCGAGCATGTGCGCGCCCAGGATCTTCTCGTCGCCCGGCGTCAGGTCGTACGTGTAGTCCTCCATGAGCGACGCGCCACCGGGCAGCCCGGCGCCCATCACCTTGGCGGCCCGCACGAGCACGGCCGTCTTCCAGTCGCCCTCCGCGCCGAACCCGAAGCCCTGCGCCATGAGCCGCTGGACCGCGAGGCCCGGGAGCTGGCGCAGCCCGCCGAGGTCCTCGAAGTTGGTCGTGAACGCCGTCGCGCCCAGGTCCCCGAGCAGCTGCAGCAGCGCGAGCTCCTGGCGCGCGCCGTAGCGCAGCGACTCGTGGCGCTCACCGCCGCGGCGCAGCTCCGGCGCGACGTCGTACAGGTCCTCGTACTCCGCCACCAGGGGGTCGATCGCGTCCTCGGCGACCGCGTCGGCCGCTGCGACCAGGTCGTTGACGCCCCATGTGTTCACCGAGACGCCGAACCGGAGCTCGGCCTCCGTCTTGTCGCCCTCGGTCACCGCGACGTTGCGCATGTTGTCGCCGAAGCGGGCGAGCGTGAGCTCGTGCGTCGCGGCCCACGCCGCCGACGCCCGCACCCACGTGCCGATGCGGCGCTGGACGACCGGGTTGCTCACGTGCCCGACGACGGTCTTGCGGGCGACGCCCAGGCGCGACTGGATGTACCCGAACTCGCGGTCGCCGTGCGCGGCCTGGTTGAGGTTCATGAAGTCGAAGTCGATCGTGTCCCAGGGCAGCTCGACGTTCGCCTGCGTGTGCAGGTGCAGCAGCGGCGTGCGCAGCGCGTCGAGGCCGGCGATCCACATCTTCGCGGGCGAGAACGTGTGCATCCACGCGATCACGCCGATGACCCGGTCGTCCGCGTTCGCGTCGAGCGCGGCCCGGCGGATCGACGCCGAGTCCTTGAGCACCGGCTTCCACACGATGCTGACCGGGACGTCCGACGAGTCGTCGAGCTGGCGTGCGATCGCCTGCGACTGCTCCGCGACCTGGCGCAGCGTCTCCTCGCCGTACAGGTCCTGGCTCCCCGTGAGGAACCAGACCTCACGGTCCGCGTACGGCTTCGTCATCGCGTGCTCTCCTGCTCTGTGGGCGTGACCGGCAACGCTGCCGGTTCGTCGGTCGCTGCGGGCGTGCGCCCGTAGACGTTCTGGTACCGGGCGTACAGCGAGTCGATGTCCGCCTGTCCGATCGGCAGCGGTGTGCCGAGCTGGAGGGAGATGTGCACGGTGCGTGCGACCTCCTCGACCATGACGGCGGCCTTGACCGCGGCCTTGGCGTCCGTGCCGATCGTGAAGGGGCCGTGGTTGCGCATGAGCACGGCGGGGCTGCGCGAGCCCCGCAGCGTCTCGACGATGCCCCGGCCGATCGAGTCGTCGCCGATGAGCGCGAACGGGCCGACCGGGACGTCCCCGCCGAACTCGTCGGCCATCATCGTCAGCACGCACGGCACGGGCTCGGCGCGCGCGGCCCAGGCCGTCGCGTACGTCGAGTGGGTGTGCACGACGCCGCCCACCTCGGGCATGTGCCGGTAGACGTACGCGTGCGCGGCGGTGTCCGACGAGGGCGCCCGCGTGCCGTCGACGAGGTTCCCGTCGAGGTCGCAGACCACCATGGACTCCGGCGTCAGCTCGTCGTACGTGACCCCGCTCGGCTTGATGACGAACAGGTCGTCCACCCCCGGTCCGGCGGGGTCGACGACGACGCGCTGCGAGACGTTGCCGGCCGTCCACACCACCAGGCCCCAGCGCGGGAGCTCGGCGTGCAGCGTCGAGACCACCTCACGCGTGCGCGCGACGACGTCGCGCACCTCCTGCGGGTAGCCGTCCAGCGTCCGGGTCATGCCGGTCCTCCTGCGTCGTGTCGTCCTGCTGCGCGGGCGGGTCGGTCCTGGTGGCCGGTCGCCTCGACCGCCGCGCGCTCGATCGCCAGGCCGGCGACGTACCGCTCGAGGAACGTCGCGTAGCCGGCGACGTCGACCGGGTCGGGCTCGACGACGTCGGCCGCCGCGTCGCCGAAGATCCGCGTGTCGAGGAAGGCGCCGAGGTCCAGCTCGTCGGCGGCGCCGAGGTACGCCGCGAGCACCGCGATGCCCCACGGGCCCCCCTCGCTCGCCGTCCGCGCGACCGTGACGGGGGCGCCGACGGCGGCGGCGAGCAGCCTCTGCGCAACGCCCGCGGTGCGGAACATGCCGCCGTGCGCGAAGAGCGTGCTGAGGGCGACGCCCTCCGACTCGAGCACCCGCATGCCCAGGCTCAGCGTCCCGAACGCGCCGTACACCTGGGTCCGCACGAAGTTGGCGAGCGTCAGCCGGCTGCCCGGCGTGCGCACGACGAGCGGACGCCCCTCGGCGAGACCGGTGATCGGCTCGCCCGAGAGGTAGTTGTAGGCGAGCAGACCGCCGCCGTCGGCCTCACCCTCGAGCGCCTCGCGGAGCAGCGCGCCGAAGACGTCGTCCGGCGCCGCCGGCGAGCCGAGGACGGTCGCGAACCTGCCGAACACCTCGGCCCACGCCCCGAGCTCGCTCGCGCCGTTGTTGCAGTGCACCATCGCGACGAGGTCCCCCGCGGGCGTCGTCACGAGGTCGAGCTCGTCGTGGACCCGCGCGAGCGGCCGCTCGAGGACGACCATGGCGAAGATGCTCGTGCCCACGCTGACGTTGCCGGTGCGCGGTGCGACGGCGTTGGTCGCGACCATGCCGGTGCCCGCGTCACCCTCGGGCGGGCACAGCGGCAGGCCGGGCTGCAGGCTCCCGGTCGGGTCGAGCAGCGCGGCGCCCTCGGCGGTGAGCCGGCCGGCCTCCTGGCCGGCGACGAGCACCTCGGGGAGCAGCTCGGCGAGCCGCAGGCCGGGGCGACGGTCACCGACGCGCTCGTCGAACAGCCCGAGCAGGCGCGCGTCGTACGTGCGGGTCGTCGCGTCGACCGGGAACATGCCCGACGCGTCGCCGACGCCCAGCACGTGCCGGCCCGTGAGCGCGCGGTGCACGTAGCCCGCGAGCGTCGTGACGGACGCGACGGCGGGGACGTGCGGCTCGTCGTCCAGGACCGCCTGGTAGAGGTGGGCGACCGACCAGCGGAGCGGGATGTTGTGGCCGAACAGCTCGGTGAGCTCGGTCGCGGCGCGCTCGGTGGTCGTGTTGCGCCACGTGCGGAACGGGGTGAGCAGCTCGCCGTCGGCGTCGAACGCGAGGTAGCCGTGCATCATCGCGGACACGCCGAGCGCACCGAACGTGGTCGGCCGCACGCCGTGCCGCTGCTCCGCGTCGGCGAGCAGGGCGGCGTAGCACTCCTGCAGGCCGGTCCAGACGGCGTCGAGCGAGTACGTCCACACGCGGTCGACGTACTGGTTCTCCCAGTCGTGGCTCCCGCTGGCGAGCACCGTGCCGTCCTGGGCGACGAGGCACGCCTTGATGCGGGTGGAGCCGAGCTCGATGCCGAGGGCGGTCGCGCCCTGCGTGATCGCGGCGCGCGGGTCGGGGGCGAGCTGGGGATCGACGGCCATGTCGCTCCGGTCCGTGACGGGGTGGGCACCCGGCGGCTGCGGGCGGCGCGCCGGTCGGGGGAGCCGTCGGCAAGACGCCGCGGCACGACAATGTTAACGCTCACATCGTGGCTGTCAAGCGGCGTGCAGCGGCGGGCGGGCGCCCCGATCAGCCCACCGGCGCGGCGGGCGCGACCGAGCTCGCGCGCACCACGAGCGTCGCCGGGATGGCCGGGCGCACGACCCCCGAGCCCGCGAGCGCGTCGCTCAGCACGTCGATCGCGAGGCGCCCGAGCGCCGCGAAGTCCTGCCGGACCGTCGTGAGCGGCGGGATGAAGTACGCCGAGCCCGCGACGTCGTCGAAGCCGACGACCGCGACGTCCTGCGGGACGCGGAGCCCGGACTCCCAGAACGCGCGCAGCAGGCCCAGCGCGAGCTGGTCGTTCGCCGCGAAGACCGCGCTCGGGGCCCCCTCGCGCGCGAGCCGCAGCCCGACGGCGTAACCGCGCTCGGCCGTCCAGTCGCCCTCGATGTGCTCGGGCGTCGCGAGCCCCAGCGCCGCGCACTCCGCGCGCCAGCCCGCGAGCCGGTCCCGTGCGTCGAACCAGTCCTGCGGCCCCGCGAGGTGCACGATCTCGCGGTGACCCGCCTCGGCGAGGTGCCGGGTCGCCTGGCGCGCGCCGTCGAGCTGCTCGACCGTCACGGTCCGGATCGTCGAGCCGGCGGGCTGCGCCGAGCTCGTGATCATCACGACCGGGACCGGCGCGTCGAACGACGCGACCGCCTCGGTGACCTCGACCTGCGGGGCGATGATCGCGATGCCCTCGACGCCCTGCCCCATGAAGTGCTCGAGCGCCCGGTGCATCGTCGCGGCGTCGAACACGCTGATCGTCGCGACGCTCACGAAGTAGCCGGCGTCGCGCGCGGCCTCCTCGAGCGCGACCAGCGTGCTCGTCGGGCCGTACAGCACCGACCCCGTCGTCACGACACCGATCGTGCCCGAGCGCCGGGTCACCAGCGCCCGCGCGGCGCTGTTGCGGCGGTAGCCGAGCGTCGCGATCGCGTCGAGCACGCGCTCCCGCGTCTCCGCGCGCACGCTCGGGTGGTCGTTGAGGACCCGGGAGACGGTCTGGTGCGAGACGCCCGCGAGCTGGGCGACGTCGCTCATCGCGGGCGGGCGCGGCACACCCACACCGGCGGTCACGGCCGTGCCTACTTCGCCGACTCGGCGGCGAGCTCGCGCGAGCGGTCCCGCGCGGCCTCCGCGGCCGCGAGGATCCCCGCCCGCACCCCGTGGGCGTCGAGCGCGCGCACCCCCGCGACGGTCGTCCCGCCGGGCGACGAGACCCGCTCCCGCAGCACCACCGGGTGCTCGCCGCTCTGCCGCGCGAGGGCCGCGGCCCCCTCGATCGTCGCGACCGCGAGCCGCGACGCGAGCTCCCGCGTGAGCCCGAGCAGCACGCCGGCCTCCGCGAGCGCGTCGATCACGTAGAACGCGTAGGCGGGGCCCGAGCCCGAGATCGCCGTGACGGCGTCGAGGTCCTTCTCGGCGACCCGGACCACGAGCCCGGTCGCGCCGAGGATCCGCTCGACGAGCGCGAGGTGCTCGCCGGTCGCGTGGGTGCCCGGGGCGATCGCGCTCGCGCCGTGGCCGATGACCGCGGGCGTGTTCGGCATGACGCGGACGACCGGCGTGCCCTCGGGCAGCCGCTGCTCGTAGAACGCGACGGGCAGGCCCGCGGCGACGGTCACGACGAGGGTCCCCGGCCGCACCGAGCCGGCGACCTCCTCGAGCACCGCCCCGACGACGTTCGGCTTGAGCGCGACGACGACGACCTCGGCGTGCCGGACCGTGTCCGGGTTCGTGTCGGACGCGTTGACCCCGTACCGCTGCGCGAGCTCGGTCGCGCGGGAGGCGTACTGCTCCGTCACGTCGACGTCGTCCGCGGACCAGCCCGCGGACAGGAGGGCCGAGACCACCGTCTCGCCCATCACCCCGCCGCCGAGCACCGCGACGCGGACGTTCTCCTGAGTGGTCACGGCGCCAGACTACCGACGGGGCCCGCCCTGCCCGGTCAGGGTGTCCGCCGCCGGAGCGTCGTGGCCCCCACCACCACCGCCGCGAGGATGAAGCCGGTCAGGACGAGCACGTCGCCCCGCACGTCGGCGAGCCCGCCGCCGGCCGCGAGCACCTGCAGCGCGTCGACCCCGTACGTCAGCGGCAGCACCCGCGAGATCGCCTCCAGCACGGCCGGCAGCTGGTCGGTCGGCAGCAGGATGCCGCACACGATGATCTGCGGGAACACGATCGCCGGCATGAGCTGCACCGCCTGGAACTCGGTCCGGGCGAGCGCCGAGGCCGCGAGGCCCAGGGTCGAGCCGAGGACCGCGTTGAGCACCGCGACGACCCCGACGGCCCACACCGGCCCGGCGACGTCCATGCCCAGCAGCCCGACCGCGACCCCGGTCAGCACGAGCGCCTGCACCACGGCGGCGAGCCCGAACGCGAGCGCGTACCCGGCGACGACGTCGCCCCGGCCGATCGGCGTCGCCATGAGCCGCTCGAGCGTGCCCGTCGTGCGCTCCCGCAGCGTCGCCACGCTCGTGACCAGGAACATCACGATCATCGGGAACAGGCCGAGCAGCAGCGGGCCGAACTGGTCCAGCACGGGCGTGCCGTCGTAGATCCACGCGACGAGGCCCAGCAGCACGCACGGCAGCGCGAGCATGATCGCGAGCGTGCGGTGGTCGTGCCGGAGCTGCGACAGCACGCGTGCGGCCGTCGCGAGCGTGAGGCGCGCGCTCACCGGGCGGCCGCCGCGTCGCGCTCCACCAGAGTGAGGAACGCGTGCTCGACGTCCGGCGCCCCCGTGCGGGCGAGGAGCTCCGCGAGGTCCGTGTCCGCGACGAGCCGCCCCTCGCGCAGCAGCAGGAGCCGGTCGCAGCGCGTCGCCTCGTCCATCACGTGGCTCGACACGAGCAGCGTCGTCCCCGCGTCGCGCAGCCGGCGGAACAGGTCCCACAGGTCCCGCCGCAGCACCGGGTCGAGGCCGACGGTCGGCTCGTCGAGCACGAGCAGGTCCGGGCTGCCCAGCAGGGCCGCGGCGAGCGACACGCGCGCGAGCTCGCCGCCCGAGAGCCCGCCCGTGCGCCGGCGCGCGTGCCGCGTGAGGTCCACGTCGTCGAGCACGCGCGCGACGTCGTCCGGCGGGGCGCCGACGACCGCCGCGAAGTAGCGCAGGTTCTCGGTGACCGAGAGGTCGGTGTAGACGCTCGGCGACTGCGTGACGTACCCGACGCGGTGCCGCAGCGCCGGGGACCCGGCGGGCAGCCCGAGGACCTCGACGACTCCCCCGGCGACCTCCTGCACGCCGACGACCGCGCGCATGAGGGTGCTCTTGCCGCTCCCGCTCGGCCCGAGCAGCCCGACGACCTGCCCCACCGGGACCGTCACGTCGAGGCCGGGCAGGACGACCGTGCCGTGCCGGCCCCCGCGCACGACGCGCAGGCCGGCCGCGCGCACCGCGGGCGCCCCGGGCGCCGGCCCCGCGTGCCGCCCGCTCCGCTCACGCGCACCGCCCGTGACCCCGTCCGACGCCCGCGTCCCCCGGTCGTGGCTGCCCATGCGCCCACCCTGGCCCTGGGCCGCACGGCGGTCAACGGCCCCGGCTCCCGCCCCGCACGGACGCCTCCGAGGCGCGGACCCGGGTGAACCCTGGGCCCAGGAGCCCGCCGTTGCTCCGGACGCGTGACACGGGGGGCGGACGCGACACGTGGCGTTCACACACCGGCGCTATGGTCCGACCACATCTCGCTCGACAGTCGTCCGTCCGGTGCAGTCGCCGGGCGGGCGACTTTGCCGCGCCCGGGACCGACCCCCGACGCGTGGCGGCGACAGTCGAAAGGAACCCTCGTGAGGACCAAGCTCGTGATCGCCGGCGCCGCCGTGCTCGTGGTTGCCGTGGGGGCCGCCGGGTTCCTCCTGCTCGACGGGGGGCCCGACGAGACGATCGCGACCGTCACCGCGGTCGAGTCCGGCGACACGCTGCGCGTGCGGCTCGACGGGAAGGAGCGCGTGCTCCACCTGACGAACCTCGCGGCGCCGGAGGGCGACGAGTGCCTCGCGAGCGAGGCGACCGCGCAGCTCGCGGGGTACGCCGGCGTCGACTCCGAGCTGCGGCTCGAGATCGAGGGGACCCCCGCGACCGAGGGCGACCTGACCGCCGCGGCGTTCCTGTCCGACGGCCGCCTGCTCAGCGAGGCCATGGCCGCCGACGGCCTCGGCTACCTGGTGATCGAGGAGACCGGGCGTGCCTACGAGTGGGTCGTGCGCGCCGCGCAGGAGGAGGCCCGGTTCAACGACGCCGGCCTGTTCTCGACCGAGGTCGACTGCACCATCCCCGGCCAGGTGTTCTCGGTCTCGGACCGTGTCGAGGCCGCGACGCTCGTGCTCGAGGACGAGGCCGGCGCCCAGGTCCTCGCCGCGCAGCGCTCCGAGCTCGACGCGCTCATCGAGGAGGCGCACGCGCTCGTCGACCTCATGGGCACCGAGCAGGGTGGCGCCGTGTGGGACGTCCTGCGCGCGAGCGACCGCATCGGGTACGCCGCGCAGGCCCAGACCGCCGTCGCGACGCTCGAGCTCGCGCGCGGCGAGGTCGAGCTCGTGCTCAACCAGGAGTCGCAGACCCCGGCCGGCGTCGCGACCGGCTCGCGGGGCTGACCGCTCGGGCGGTCGGGCGCTCCGGCGCTCGGGCGCTCGGGCGCTCGGGGCGGACCGCTCCGGCGCTCGGGGCTGACCGCTCCGGCGCTCGGGGCTGACCGCTCGGGCGGTCGGGCTCACCGCTCGGACGCTCGGGGCTGACCGCTCCGGTGCCCGGCCGGCCGCTCAGGCGGTCGCGGGCACGAGCAGCCCGTCGAGGACGAGCCCGCGGACGCTCGGCAGCACGTCGGAGGCCAGGTCGCCCTCGCCGACGCCGAGGAGCGACGCGAGCGCCCCGACGATCTGACCGACCGTGAGCTCGCCGTCGCACGCCCCGACGAGCCCGGCCAGGGCCGTGCCCGCACGGACCGTCCGGCCGAGCGCGCCGCCCTGGCGGAGCAGCACGACGCTCGGGTCGGCGTGCCCCGGCGTGAGGTAGCGCTCCTCCGTGACGTCGGGCGCGACGACCAGGTGCTCGCGCGCGAGGGCGTCGTCGTCGCGCCGCGAGAGCCACGCGTGCGCGGCGAGGGAGTCGGCGATCGCCGGGCCGAGCGGCTGACGGACCCCGCCCGTGACCTCCTCGAGCCGGCGCAGCGTCGCGGGGCCGTCGAGCGGGCGGCGCAGCGTCACGATCCCGAAGCCGACGGCCTCGACGTCACGCGACGCGAAGTCGTCGAGCCACGCCCCGTACCGCTGCGCCCACGCCGCGGGGTCCCGGTCCGGCGTCGTGCCGCCGTCGCGGATCCACGTCTCGGCGTACTCGGCGGGATCCTGGAGCTCGCGCTGGACGACCCAGCCGTCGAGCCCCGACCCGTCGACCCACTCCCCCACCCGCTCGTGCCACTCCTCGCCGCGGCGCACCTCCCAGTTGCCGAGCAGCTGGGCGACCCCGCCGGGCGCGAGCACCGCGCCGACCCCGGTGACCAGCTCACGCACGATCGCGTCGCCGGAACGCCCTCCGTCGCGGTACTCGTAGAGCGGGACGTCGCCCGCCGCACCCGCCTCGGGTGCGCGGGGTGTGATGACGAACGGCGGGTTCGACACGACGAGGTCGAAGCGCGGCTCGTCCGGGCCGCTCACGGGGTCGAGCATCGAGCCGGCACGCAGGTCGAACCGCTCGCGTGCGACACCCGCGAGGTCCGCGTTGAAGCGTGCGAACGCGAGCGCGCGCCGCGAGATGTCCGTCCCCACGACCGCCCGCGAGTGCCGGGCCGCGTGCAGCGCCTGGATGCCGCAGCCCGTGCCGAGGTCCAGCGTGCGGGCGCGCGGGCCCCGCACGGTGACCTGCGCGAGCGTCGTCGACGCCCCACCGACGCCCAGGACGTGGTCCGTGCGCAGCGCGCGGCCGGTCGCGAGCTCGCCGAGGTCGGAGGCGACCCACCAGTCGACGGTGCCCGCGCCGGCGCCGGTCCCGGAGACGCGCCGGGCAGCACCGGCGTCAGGACCGGCCCCGGCCCCAGGATCCACCGCCGCGCCGTCGACCAGCCCGTCCGCCGCCTCGTACGGGCGCAGGTCCACCCGCGCCCGGACCGCGTCGTCCGGCCCCTCGCCCGCCACCTCGACGAGACCGAGCGCTCGCGCACCCGCGACACCGAGCCGCCCGAGGGCGCGCTCGAGGTCGGCGCGCGGCACGTCGACGCCCAGCACGAACGCCCGCACGAGCGCCGCCCGCGGGTCCGCGGTGCCGGCCGTCGCACGCAGCGCCGGGACGGCCTCCTCCCGGTGCAGCGCCGCGGCGGCGAGCGGGCCGAGCAGGTCCTCGACGCCCTCGACCGTGTAGCCGGCGCCGGCGAGGTCCCCGCGCAGCGCGTCGAGCAGCGCCGGGTCGGTCTGCGGGGTGTCGGTGGGTGGGGTGGGGGTGGTCACCGGACCATCCTGCCGTGCGGCCCGCAGCCGGCGTCCGCGCCCCCTGCGGGGCATCGCGGCAGCCAGGCGCTAGGTTGCGCCCATGATCGGGAGCACGGGTGTCGTCACGGCCGCCACCGACGCCGGGATGCTGGCCCTGTGGTGCCCCTCCGCGTTCGCCGCCGTCGACGGCTACCGCGCGTGGGAGACGCACGTGCACGAGCGGCTGCCCGCCGCGATCGCCGCCGGGGAGCTGGTGCCCCTGAACATCGGCCACGACGGCGCCTACGGCGTGCGCGTCGCCGTCGCACCGGACGGGCTGTCGGAGCGCGAGGGCCGGTACGCCTTCGTGACGAGCGATCCGTACCTGCTGGTCGTCGTCGGTGACGAGGCCTGCCTGAGCGGCGTCGAGGGCGTCGGCGACCCTGCGTACGCGGACGCGCGCATCCCGCTGGCGCCGGGTCGGTACGCCGCACGCGTCACCGTCGTCGACTGGGACCGTGACCCGGGGTCGACAGGGCCGGACGGCACCCCGACCGCGCAGGCGCTCCCCGACTACGTGGTGGTCCTCGCGCCGGAGGACGGCACCGAGGCATACCGCACGGCGGAGCTCACCTTCGATCCCGTCGGCTGACCGCCTCAGCCCGGCATCTCGAGCTCGAGCTCGACGACGATCGGCAGGTGGTCGCTGGCCCGGCGTGCGGCGTCGTCGTCGGGCACCCGGGCACCGCGCGGGACGAGCTCGGGGCTCGCGAGCACGGCGTCGATCCGGCGCCGCGGGCGCACCGCGCTGAACGTGCGGGCGGGTTCGCCCGGAGCCCCCCCGGGGGCACGGCCGGCCGCACCCCCGAGCGCACGGCCCCCCGCGTTGCCGGTGCCCGGGCCCGCGCCCGGGTCTGGGGCGCCGCCGGTGCCCGGCCCCGCGCCCGCGTCGTGGTCCGCCGCCGCGACGTGCGCGTCCTGCAGCAGCGCCCCGAGCCGGCCCCACGTCTCCCCGCCGGGCTGCTCGTTGAGGTCGCCCACCACGACGCACGGGCCGGGCGTCGCCTCGACCTCCGCGAGGATGCGGCTCAGGTGGCGCGCGCGCTCGAGCCGGTCGAGCGAGAGGTGCACCGAGACGACCCGCACCCCGTCCACGGTCGCGAGCGCGTAGCCGCGGCGCGTCCAGGCCGTGCGGCGCTCGCGCGGGCCGAACCACGGCAGGCGCACCGCTCGTGCGTCCTCGACCCGGCCCGCGCGCGGGGACACGAGCAGCGCGGTGGTGCGCGCACCGCCGTGGCCGACGGCGACCCGCAGCCCCGCGTCGCGCGCGAACCGCCGCAGCCGCCACCGCCCGAGCGGACCGCGCGGCGGTTCCTGGACACCGACCACGTCGGGGTCCGCGGCCCGCACGACCGACGCTGCCGCGGCGGCGTCGAGCTTGAGGCCCTTGAGGTTGTAGGTCATGACGCGCAGCACCGGCATGGCGCCCATCTCACCGTCTCCGCGCCGTGCACGCCCGCCGAGACACGGCGTCGGCCCGCACCGCGCGCACCCGTCGCCGGTCCGCGGCCCGCACCGCACGCCCGCGAACGCCCGAGGGGACCCGCCGGCCCCGGCGGATCCCCTCGGGCGTGTGCGGCGCGGTCACCCCGCGCGGTCCCGGACGTCAGCGCACGAGCTGCGTCTCGTGCTCGAGCCGACCCTCCTGGTCGACGCGCGCCGCGCGCATCCGCGAGGCGATGACCGCGCCGAACGCGATGGCCGTCGCGGCGAGCGCGATCGCGAGCCGCAGCGCGTGGTTCGCGTCGTCGCCGACGCTGATCGCGACGATCGCCGGGGCGATCAGCAGGGCCACGAGGTTCATGACCTTGATGAGCGGGTTGATCGCCGGGCCCGCGGTGTCCTTGAACGGGTCGCCCACGGTGTCGCCGATGACGACGGCGGCGTGCGCGTCGGAGTTCTTGCCGCCGTAGTGCCCGTCCTCGACGATCTTCTTCGCGTTGTCCCACGCGCCGCCCGAGTTCGCCAGGAACACGGCCATGAGCACGCCCGCTCCGATCGCGCCGCCGAGGAACCCGGCGAGCGGGCCGACGCCCAGACCGAAGCCCACGGCGATCGGCGCGAACGCCGCGAGCAGACCCGGCGTCGCGAGCTCCCGCAGCGAGTCGCGCGTGCAGATGTCGACGACCTTGCCGTACTCGGGCCGGACCTCGCCGGTCATGATCCCGGGGTTCTCCCGGAACTGGCGGCGCACCTCGAACACGATCGCGCCGGCCGCGCGGGTCACCGCGTCGATCGCGAGGCCCGAGAAGAGGAAGACGGTCGCGCCGCCGAGGATCACCCCGACGAGCGTGATGGGCGAGATGATCGAGTAGCTGAGCATCGCCGCGACGATGTCGCTGTCGACGGCCGCCTCCCCGACGTCCCGCAGCGCGGTGGCCACGGCGTCGGCGTACGAGCCGAACAGCGCCGTCGCCGCGAGCACGGCCGTCGCGATCGCGATGCCCTTGGTCACGGCCTTCGTGGTGTTCCCGACGGCGTCGAGGTCGGTGAGGATCTGCGCGCCCTCCTCGGTCACGTCGCCCGACATCTCCGCGATGCCCTGCGCGTTGTCGCTGACCGGGCCGAACGTGTCCATCGCGACGATGACGCCGACGGTCGTGAGCAGCCCGCAGCCCGCGAGCGCGATGAGGAACAGGGCGAGCGACACCGAGCCGCCGGCGAGCAGGAACACGCCGCAGATCGCGGCCGCGATGATGCCCGCGGTGTAGACGGCCGACTCGAAGCCGACGCCGATGCCCGAGAGGACGACGGTCGCGGCACCGGTGAGCGAGGTGCGCGCGACGTGCAGCGTGGGCTTCGACGTCGTGCCGGTGAAGTAGCCGGTGACCCACAGGATGATCCCGGCGAGGACGACGCCGATAGCGACGGCCAGCGACGCGACGAGCCGCGGGTCGCCGCCGTGGGTCTCGAGGCCCGCGGTGCCGCCGGTGAGCTCGGCGAACGTCGACGGCAGGTACACGAACGCCGCGACGGCCGCGAGCAGCACGCCGACGAGCGCCGCGGTGTAGAAGCCGCGGTTGATCGCCGCGAGCCCGCTCTCGCTGCCGCGCACCTTGGTGATGACGACGCCGAGCACCGCCACGAGCGCGCCGATCGCGGTCACGATGAGCGGGAGCACGAGGCCCTGCTCGCCGAACGCGGCCTTGCCGAGGATCAGCGCCGCGACGAGCGTCACCGCGTACGACTCGAACAGGTCCGCGGCCATGCCGGCGCAGTCCCCGACGTTGTCGCCCACGTTGTCCGCGATGGTCGCGGCGTTGCGCGGGTCGTCCTCCGGGATGCCCTGCTCGACCTTGCCGACGAGGTCGGCCCCGACGTCGGCCGCCTTCGTGAAGATGCCGCCGCCGACGCGCATAAACATCGCGAGCAGCGCGGCCCCGAAGCCGAAGCCCTCGAGCACCGAGGGCGCCTCGCCGCGGTAGATCAGCACCACGGACGCGGCGCCCAGCAGGCCGAGCCCGACGACGCACATGCCGACGACGCCGCCGGTCCGGAACGCGATGCGTGCCCCCTCGGCCCGCCCGCCCGGCAGCGACGCCGCAGCGGCGACCCGCAGGTTCGCGCGCGTCGCCAGCCACATCCCCAGGAACCCGATCGCGGCCGAGAAGCCGGCGCCCACGAGGAAGAAGATCGACCGACCGACCTTGATGCCCATGTCCCCCGGCAGCAGGAACAGCAGCAGGAACACGACGAGCGCGAACGCCCCGAGCGTCTTGAACTGCCGCGCCAGGTACGCCGACGCGCCCTCCTGCACGGCTCGCGCGATGTCCTGCATCTTCGCGGTGCCCTCGCCCGCGGCGAGCACCTGACGTCTGAGCACGACCGCGTAGAGCAGCGCGGCGACGGCGATCGCGGCGATGACACTGACGATGGTGAGGCTCGTGGGTCCGAGCGTGATCATGCAACCTCCTCGGGCACCGGCGCGGCCCCCCTGAACCACGCCCGTCCGGATCGGCCCCGTTGCCGTCGGACGCGCCGAAGTCTAGTCAGATGCGGAGGAACGGTCTCGACAGGGTGGGTGTCGGCAACGCCTCTGCGACACTCCGACGCCCGGGCGGTGGTCGGGGTGCCGCGGAGGCCTGCGGTCGTGGTGCACCGGGAACAGGCCGGCGCGTCGAGGCCGGACCTCACCGGATCGGGCGGCGGCACGGGACGTGGGTGCGGACGGCCGGACCAACGATCGGGACCGCCCGGTCGTCATGAGGGGCAGGTGGACGGCCTCGTCCCCCGACCGACGACGACGGAGGCGCAGTGGCGGACTGGGAGCACGTGCTCGACGCGCTGGTGCGCGAGCGCGGCGCGGCGCTCGTGCGGTACGCCGCGCTGCTGACCGGGGGCGCCGCTGAGGCCGAGGACCTCGTGCAGGAGGCGCTCGTCCGGGCGTTCAGCCAGGGCCGCCCGTTGCGCGAGGCGCACGCGGCGGAGGCGTACGTCCGCCGGGCGATCCTCACCGTCTTCCTCGACGGGTACCGGCGCCGCCGGCGGTGGAGCGGCGTGCGGCACCTGCTCGTGCGCGCCGAGACGACCGACGGCCCCGAGGACGCGTCAGCCGTGCGGGCGGACGTGCACGTGGCTCTCGCGAGCCTGCGCCCCCGGCTGCGGGCGTGCGTGGTGCTCCGCTACTACGACGACCTGACCGTCCCCGAGATCGCCCGCCGCCTCGGGCTGTCCGACGGCACCGTGAAGCGGTACCTGTCCGACGCGATCGAGGCGCTCGAGCGGGTGCTCGGGCCGCTGCCCGTCGCCCGCACCCTCGACGTGACCCTGCTGCCGACCGGGAGGACCCGATGAGCACCGACCTGTCCCACGCCCTGCACGACGCCGTCGACGCCCCCCGGGCGGCTGACCGGGCTCCGCTCGACACGGCCGGCCTCACCGCACGCATCCGGCGCCGGCGGGCGGTGCGGGCCGGTGTGCGCGGGACCGTCGGGCTGGGAGCAGCCGGCGCCGTCGCGCTCGGGGCTGCCGCGCTGGCCCGCAGCGACGCCGCCGGCCTCCCCGCTGCCGTCCCGGGGGCGGAGCCCGGAGCGTGCGGGTCGTCCGCCGGCTCGCTCGGCAGCACGGACGGGGACGTCTCGATCGAGGTGGTCGGTGCGGGGGTCGGCGTGCTCACCGCGTCGACCTGGCAGCGCGAGTCGCGTGCACCGCTGGGCTCGCTGCAGGGCCGTGAGCTGGCAGTCTCGTTCGCGACCGTCCAGTACGCGGGCCCCGGTGTGACCGTCGAGCTCGTCCGGGCGCTCGACGGACCACCCCACCTCGCGGTCGTGCACGACGGCACCGTGGTCTCGGTCCCCGGGCCGGCGCGACGCACGCCGGCTCAGGAGGCCGTGGACTCCCTGGCGGTGCTCGACCCCAGCGGCCTCCGTGCCGGGGAGCTCGACCCGACGGGCGCCCCCGGAGAGGTCGTGGTCGACCTCACGACGTGCGGTACGGATGGCGAGCCGCTGCCGCCCGGGCACTACGACGTGTACGCCTGGACCGACGCCGTGGCTCCGGGCGGACGTGTCGTCGACGGCCCCTGGGACCTCGAGCTGCTCGAGCCCGTGACCACCCCGGTCCCGCTCCCCGCGGGGTTCCCGGTCGACGTCCCGCTCGTGCACGGCGAGCTCGTCGAGGCGCTCACGCTCGACGGGACGACCGCGAGCGGCTGGCTCGTGACCGTCGGGGTCGCCGGGACGGACGGTCGCCAGCGCGCGGTGCGGGCGCTGGCGGACGCCGGCTACACCGTGGCATCCGCCGAGCTGGTGGACGGCGGGCGCACCCCGCAGTCGGGCGTCACGACCCTGGTCGACGAGCAGCACGTCGTCGAGCTCTCCGAGACGGTGGGCACGCGCCACGACCGTGAGCTCACGTACCGCATCCGGGACCGATGAGGCCACGAGCGGCGGGGACAGCCCGGCCGAGGAGTCCAGCGCCGTGACCGGCGCCCGGGCACCTCGCGCCCGAGGACGTACTCCCGGAGCGCCTGGGAGCGCCTGCGGCAGCAGGTACCCGAGGTCGCTCGCGTCGTCGGTGTCGGTCGTCAGCTCCAGCAGCACCCGCGCGCCCTGGCACGCGCTCGCGGATCCACCGAGGTGAGGACCGTGCACCCGTCGCCGGTCGGGTGGCTGTGCGGGTCAGGCCGCGAGCGCCGCGTCGACCGTCTCGTGGATCGTGAAGACCTGGGTCAGCGCCGTGATGCGGAAGACCTTGAGCAGCCGCTCGGAGTCGATCACGAGCTGCAGGCGACCGCCGTGGCCGCGCACCTTCTTGAGCACGCCCACCAGGACGCCGAGTCCCGTGGAGTCCATGAAGCGCACCGGGGTCAGGTCGACGACCAGGTCGGTGCGCCCCTCGTCGATGAGGCTCGCGAGCCGCTCGCGCAGGACCGACGCGGTGTACACGTCGATCTCCCCGGAGACCTCGACCACGGTCACGTCACCCACCGCCCGGCTGACAACTCCGACGTCCATGCCCCACCCCGTTTCGTCGGTTCGGCGTCATTCAAACAGAACCATGACGTGCGCGGGGACTCCGCGCCCGTGTCGTCCCGGTACGCCACCCCGTGGGGCAGCACCTCGTCGCCCTGCGGGGTGGCGCCGGGCGCCGCGCCGTCACCCGGCAGGTCGACGCGGCCGCCCCGCCGCTCGACGTCAGGGTGCGGTGCCGGCCACCGCTCGCGCGCGGGCGTCCGCCAGCGCGCGCCGGTACGAGTCGGTGGTCCCGTCGGGCCGGACCTCCTGCAGGACGTGGTCGCGCACGCCGAGCCCGCGCAGCGTCGAGCCGAGGCGGTCGACGTCCTGCGGGCCGAGCACCGTCGGGTCGACCGTCGTGCGGACCTGCACGTCGACGCCCGAGTCGAGCACGAGGCGCAGCGACGCGAACGCCGGGTCCGCGCTCCGCCCGACGCGCGTGATCGCCGGGTACAGCGACGCGGGCGCCTTGATGTCGAGGCCCACCCAGTCGACGAGCGGCAGCACCTCCTCGAGCCGGCGCGGGTAGGCGCCCGACGTGTGCAGCCCGACGAGGTAGCCGGCACCGCGCACCTCCCGCATCGCCGCCGCGAGCGCGTGCTGACGCGTCGGCTCCCCGCCGGAGAACACGACGCCGTCGAGCAGACCGTGCCGGCGCGCGAGCAGGTCCCGGACCCGCGCCCACGGGACCGTGCCCGGGGTGCGCGCGTCGATCAGGGACGGGTTGTGGCAGTACGTGCACTCCCACGGGCAGCCCTGCAGGAACAGCGTCGCGACGAGCCGGCCCGGCCAGTCGCACGTCGACAGCGCGGTGAGGCCGGCGATCTCCAGCGTGTCCGGTGCACCGCTCACGCGCGGACCGGCTCGCGGAACGGCGTGCGCTCGGCGTGCTCGCCCTTCTTGCCGATGTTGAACGAGCTCACGGGCCGGTGGTAGCCCATGACGCGCGTCCACACCTCGCAGACGACCGGGTCGTCGCCGGGCCGCTCGTCCGAGCAGCGCTCGCACGTGGGGTGCTCGCCCGCGAGGTAGCCGTGGTGCGGGCAGATCGAGAACGTCGGCGTGACCGTGATGTACGGGAGGCGGTACGTCGACAGCGACCGGCGCACGAGCTCACGGCACGCGCCCGCGGTGCTCAGACGCTCGGACATGTACAGGTGCAGCACGGTGCCGCCCGTGTACCTGCGCTGCAGCTCCTCCTGGCGCTCGAGCGCCTCGAACGGGTCGTCGGTGAAGCCGACCGGGAGCTGCGACGAGTTCGTGTAGTACGGGTTGGCGTCGGTACCGGCCTGGACGATGTCCGCGAACCGCTTGCGGTCCTCCTTCGCGAACCGGTACGTCGCGCCCTCCGCCGGCGTCGCCTCGAGGTTGTACAGGTGGCCGGTCGCCTCCTGGAACTCGACCATGCGCACCCGGACGTGGTCGAGCAGCCGGACCGCGAGCGCGTGGCCGTCGTCCGTCGTGACGTCCTCGAGGTCCGACGTGAAGTTCCGGACCATCTCGTTGATCCCGTTGACGCCGATCGTCGAGAAGTGGTTGTCGAGCGTGCCCAGGTAGCGCTTCGTGTACGGGAACAGGCCCTCGTCGATGTACGTCTGGACGACCGTTCGCTTGACCTCGAGGGAGTCCCGGGCCAGGTCGAGCAGGCGGTCGAGCTCGCGCAGCAGCACCGCCTCGTCACCGCGGTAGAGGTAGCCCAGGCGCGCGCAGTTGACCGTCACGACGCCGATCGAGCCCGTCTGCTCGGCAGAGCCGAACAGCCCGTTGCCGCGCTTGAGCAGCTCGCGCAGGTCGAGCTGGAGCCGGCAGCACATCGAGCGCACGTCGCCGGGCTTCATGTCGGAGCGGATGAAGTTCTGGAAGTACGGGAGGCCGTACTTCGCCGTCATCGCGAACAGCAGCTCGGCGTTCTCGGACTCCCACGGGAAGTCCTCGGTGATGTTGTACGTCGGGATCGGGAACGTGAAGACCCGGCCGCTCGCGTCGCCGTCGGTCATGACCTCGATGTACGCACGGTTGATCAGGTCCATCTCGACCTGCAGGTCGCCGTACGTGAAGTCGACCGGCTCGTCGGCGACGAACGGCACCTGCGCGCGCAGGTCCTCGGGGCACGTCCAGTCGAACGTCAGGTTCGTGAACGGCGTCTGCGTGCCCCAGCGCGACGGCACGTTGAGGTTGTAGACCAGCTCCTGGATGCCCTGCTTGACCTGCGCGTACGTGAGCGCGTCGAGCCGGACGTACGGCGCCATGTACGTGTCGAACGAGCTGAACGCCTGCGCGCCCGCCCACTCGTTCTGCATGGTGCCGAGGAAGTTGACGATCTGCCCGATCGCCGAGCTGAAGTGCCGTGGTGCACGGGCCTCGACCTTGCCGGGGACGCCGCCCAGCCCCTCCTGCAGGAGCGTGCGCAGCGACCAGCCCGCGCAGTAGCCCGAGAACATGTCGAGGTCGTGGATGTGCAGGTCACCCTCGCGGTGCGCCTGGCCGATCTCCGGGTCGTACACGTGGCTCAGCCAGTAGTTCGCGACGACCTTGCCCGCGGTGTTGAGGATCATCCCGCCCAGCGAGTAGCCCTGGTTGGCGTTGGCGTTGACGCGCCAGTCGCTGCGGTCGAGGTACTCGTCGATCGACGGGCCGACCTCGACGACGGGGTGGTGCTCCATGGGGGTTCCTTCCGGCGCGCCGTGCGGGCGGTGCGGGGTCGTGACGGGGCGGGTGGGGTCGTGCGGTCCTCGGGCCTGCCGCTGCGCGCGCCCGGGTATGTCTCCACCAGATGTGGTGGTCCGCGCGGCACTCGGCAACAAGATGTGGCATTTCTATGCCCGGGGGCTCCAGGCGCCCGGGGACCTAGGTCCCGGCGACGGGGTGCGGTCGCGTCCCGGACCCGCGCGGGCCCCGCGGGTCACCCGGGGAGACCGGCGTGTCGCTCCCGGTGCGCCGGTGCGCCTGTGCGCCGGGAGTGCCGACGTCGCTCTGCCGGCACGCCGGGGCGCCGCGAGGCCCGGCCGTCGCGGGTTCGGCGCCTGCGCGGCACGGGCGGGCTCGCCGCCGGGTCACCCGCGCGGCACGAGCGACCTCGCCGCCGGGTCACCCGCGCGGCACGAGCGACCTCGCCGCCGGGCCACCCGCGCACCCGGGCAACGTCGGCCCGAGCACCGCCGTCGCCGTGCGTGCCTCAGGCGCCGCTCGCTGTCAGCGCGTGAGCGCGAAGCCGACCGTGTCGCCGGGACGCAGCTGCGCCGCGACGGAGAGGCCCGACGAGCACACCACGGCGAGCACCGGGTACCCGCCGGTCACCGGGTGGTCCGGGCCGAAGACCACCGGCTGCCCGTCGGGCGGGACTTGCACCGCGCCCACCACGAGACCCTCCGACGGCAGCTCGCCGCGGTCGGCGCGCAGCAGCACCGGGCCGGACAGCCGGAGCGCCACCCGGTCGCTCGACGGCGTCACACGGAAGTCCCCGCGGGTGAGCACCTCGAGCGCGTCCGCGGCGAACCAGTCGCGGCGCGGGCCGGGCAGCACCGGCAGGACCGCGCGCCCCGACCCTGCCGGTCCCGGCGGCACGGCGTCCGGCTCGGGGAAGCCGCGGGTGTCCCGGCCGACCGGCAGCAGGTCGCCGGCGGCGAGCGGCGCCGGACCGAGCCCCGAGAGCCGGTCGGCGGACCGCGAACCGAGCACAGGAGGGACGTCGACCCCGCCGCGCACCGCCACGTACGTCCGGAGCCCGCGCTCGGCGGTGCCCAGGCGGAGCCGCGAACCCGCCGGCAGCCGGACCGCCGCACCGTAGCCGGCCGGCGCGTCGTCGACCCACGCCGGCCCCTGCGCTCCCGTCAGCGCGACGACCGTCGTCTGCAGCGCGTGCAGCTCCAGGCCGCCGAGCACGACCTCGAGCGCGGCCGCCCCGGGGTGGTTGCCGACCAGCCGGTTGCCGAGCCGCAGCGCCGCCGGGTCCGCGGCGCCCGACCGTCCGACGCCGACCGCGGCGAGGCCCGGGCGGCCCGCGTCCTCCACGAGCGTGAGGACCCCCGGAGCCAGCACCTCGATCACGGTGCACCTCGCGAGGGACCCGCGTCCGGACGGGAGGGGTTGGCACGCGGGGCGTAAGGGGCGTCGCCACCGGGGGCGTCGGGGACGTCCGATGCGTCGCCACCGAGGGCGTCCCGGGCGTCCGAGGCGTCGCCACCGGGGGCGCCCCGACCCGGGGTACCACCACCCGGAGCATCCAGGTCCACGAACCGCACGCGCGTGCCGGGGAGGAGCAGCGCCGGCTGGGCGCGCCCCGGGTCGAACAGGACCGCGTCGGACCGCCCGAGCAGCCGCCACCCCCCAGGTGTCGCGGCCGGGTACACCGCCGTGTACTCCCCCGCGAGCGCGACCGACCCCGGGGGCACCCGCTCGCGCGGGCTCGACCGTCGCGGGACGTGCAGCGCCGGGTCGACGCCCGTCAGGTAGGCGAACCCCGGCATGAAGCCACCGAACGCGACGACGTGGTCGCGCCCGGTGTGCCGTGCGACGACCTCCGCGCGGGTGAGGCCCGTCAGCCCGGCGACCTCGTCGAGGTCCGGCCCGTCGTAGTGCACGCCCAGGTGGACGACGCCCTCGCTCGGCGGGGCGTCGCGCGTCGACCCGCCGCCCTGCACCGCCCGACGCCAGGCCGCGCGCACGTGCTCCTCGACGTCACCTGCGGACGTGCCGGCGGCGAACCGGACGAGCACCGTGCGGGCTGCGGGCACGAGGTCCTCGGTCCCCGGCGGCGGGTCGGCGCGCAGCGCCGCGTCGAGCACGCGCACCTCGTCGAGACCCGCGACGTCGAGCAGGAACGCGCGTTCGCCGTACGGCAGGACGCGCATCCCGTCGGCGGACGGGGTCGCGGCACCGGTGTCGGCGTTCGCCGCCCCGGAGCCCGCGGCGACGGCGGCGCGAGGACCGGCGCCCGCGTGACGGGAGCCCGCGGTGCCGTCGTCCACCGCGACCGCGCGGGCGTCCGTGCGCGCGTCCGTTCCCGCGTCTGCGTCCGTTGCCGCGCTCGCGTCAGCTCCCGCGTCCGTGCCCGTGCCCGTGCCCGTACCCGAGCCGGCGCCCGGACCCGCGTCTGTGCCCGGGAGGCTCACGCGGTGAACGACCGGAGCTCGACGCCCGACAGCCCGAGCCCCGCGCGCACCGAGCGCAGCAGCGCGAGCGCTCCGGGGGTGTCCGAGTGCACGCAGAGCGACTCGGCGGCGACCTCGACCGTCGATCCGTCCACGGCCACGACGACGCCCTCGCGCGCGAGCCGGACCGCACGTGCGGCGGCGAGCGCCGGGTCGGTCACCACGGCGCCGGGCTGCGCGCGGGGCACCAGCGTCCCCTGCGGCGTGTAGCCGCGGTCCGCGAACGCCTCGGCGACGACGCGCAGCCCCGCCTCGCGGGCACAGTCGAGCAGCCGGGACCCGGGCAGGCACAGGACCGCCAGGCCGGGGTCGAACCGCACGACCGCGTCGACGACCGCACGCGCCTGCGCCTCGTCGTGCACCACGGTGTTGTACAGCGCGCCGTGCGGCTTGACGAACGCGACGGCTCCCCCGGCCGACCGCGCGACCGCCGCGAGCGCGCCCAGCTGGTACGTCGTCTCCGCCCGGAGGACGTCGGCCGGCACGTCGAGCGCGCGCCGCCCGAAGCCCACGAGGTCCCGGTACCCGACGTGCGCCCCGATCGCGACGCCCCGCTCGACGGCCCCCGCGCACGTGGCGGCCATGATCTGCGGGTCACCGGCATGGAACCCGCACGCGACGTTCGCGCTCGTGACGAGATCCAGCAGCGCGGCGTCGAGCCCGGGCTCCCCGAGCCGCCACACGGCGTACCCCTCGCCGAGGTCGCAGTTCAGGTCGATGTGCACGCGTCCATCCTGGCGCGCGACGGGGCGGGCGGGCCAGGGCACCGTCGCGCCCGCGGCCGAGAGGGGCCGGCGACGTACGGGTCGGCGCGGGTCGGCGCGGGTCGGCGCGGCGCGGGTCGGCGCGGCGCGGGCCGGCGCCGAGCGGGCCGGCTCTGGCGACGTCCGGATCGGTGCCGTGCGGGTGGGCCATCGCCGTGCGGACGGGCCGGCGACGTGCAGGCGTGCCCGCGCCGTCCGCGCGGGCCGGCGCCGAGCGGGCCGGTCGCCACCGTGCGGGTCGATCTCGTGGACCGTCGCGGGGCGGGGCCCGGTGCGAGGATGGCCGACGTGCTGGGATCCGACGGGCTGCTCGACGTGCTGCTCTCGGGCGGGCGCCGTGACGACCGCCTCACGCACGTCCGGCACCTGCCCGCGCGCGAGGGCGTCCGGGCGGACTGGCCGTCGTGGGCCGACCCGGACCTCGTCGCCGGGTACCGCGCGCTGGGCGTCGAGCGGCCCTGGCGCCACCAGGTGGAGGCGGCGGACGCCGCATGGTCCGGCCGGCACACCGTGCTCGCGACGTCGACGGGCTCGGGCAAGTCGCTCGCGTTCTGGCTGCCGTCGCTGACGGCTGTCCGCTCCGACCGCGCGGCCGGGCTGCTCGACCCGGGGCGCATCGAGACGGTCACGCGGCGCGGTGCGGTGCTCTACCTGTGCCCGACGAAGGCGCTCGCGCACGACCAGCTCGGCGGCCTCGACCGCCTGGTGACAGCGGCCCGCACCCGCGACATCCGTGTCGCCACCTGCGACGGGGACACCGGCTTCGACGAGCGCCGCTGGGTGCAGGAGCACGCGGACGTCGTGCTCACGAACCCCGACTTCCTGCACTTCGCGCTGCTGCCGAACCACCGGCGGTGGTCCCGGCTGCTGGGGTCGCTGCGCTACGTCGTGGTCGACGAGTGCCACGCGTTCCGCGGGGTGTTCGGCGCGCACGTCGCCGCGATCCTGCGCCGGCTGCGACGGCTCGCGGCGCACTACGCGCCGACGCCCGCCGGCCGGAGGGCCGACGGGCCCGTGCTCGCCGGTCCGGGCGGGCCGATCTTCCTGCTCGCGTCCGCCACGACCGCCGACCCCGCCGCGAGCGCCGCCCGGCTGCTCGGCGTCGGGCCCGACGCCATCGCGACCGTCACGGAGGACACGTCCCCGGCCGGTCGCAAGACGTTCGTGCTCTGGCAGCCGCCCGAGCTGCCCGGCGCGAGCGGCCCGTGGGCCGACCTCGTCCCCGACGAGGACCCGTGGGCGACGCCGCTTCCGCACCCCGAGCCGGTCGACCCGGTGATCGCGAGGGGCGCCGACCGGGACGCGGAGGACGACCCGGACGCGGATCCCGGTTCCCTCATCGCCGCCTCGCCGGTCGCCGGCCTGCCCACGCAGGACCCCGACCCGGGCGGTGCGGCGGCGCTCGCCCCGCACGAGGGCTCCGGCCCTCGCGGCACAGGGGAGAACGTCGTCACCGACCCGTCGGACCGGCCGCGTCGCTCGGTCACCGCCGAGACGGCCGACCTGCTCGCGGACCTGACGGCGTCGGGCGCCCGCACGCTCGCGTTCACGCGGTCCCGGCGCGCCGCGGAGTCCGTCGCGACCGTGACCCGGAACCACCTGAGCCAGATCGACGAACGGCTCGCCGGCACGGTCGCGGCCTACCGCGGCGGGTACCTGCCCGAGGAGCGCCGCGCTCTCGAGGGCGCGATCCGCGACGGCCGGCTGCGGGCGCTGGCCACGACGAACGCGCTCGAGCTGGGCGTCGACATCACGGGTCTCGACGCGGTGCTCATCGCGGGCTGGCCGGGCACGCGCGTGTCGCTGTGGCAGCAGGCCGGCCGCGCGGGCCGGGCCGGCGCCGACGGGCTCGTCGCACTGATCGCCCGCGAGGACCCGCTCGACACGTTCCTCGTGCACCACCCGGAGGCCGTGTTCGACACCCCGGTCGAGGCCACCGTCTTCGACCCTGCGAACCCCTACGTGCTCGCACCGCACCTGTGTGCGGCGGCCGCCGAGCTGCCGCTGCGCGAGGACGAGCTCGCACTCTTCGGGCCGAACACCCGCGGGCTCCTCGACGTCCTGGTCCAGCGGGGTGCGCTGCGGCGCCGCACGGCCGGGTGGTTCTGGACGCATGCCGAGGCGGCGGCGCGACTGACCGACCTGCGCGGGACCGGTGGCGACCCCGTGCGCGTCGTCGAGGCCGGCACGGGGCGGATGCTCGGCACGGTCGACGCGGCGGCAGCCGACGCGTCCGTGCACCCGGGAGCCGTGTACGTGCACCAGGGCGCGACGTTCGTGGTCTCCGAGCTCCACCTGGCCGACGCGGTCGCGCTCGTCGAGCGCCGCGACGTCGACTACGGCACGTGGTCGCGCTGGGCGACGACGACCGAGATCCGCTCGGTGCTGCGCGAACGCAGCTGGGGACCGGTGACCTGGGGCTTCGGGGCCGTCGACGTCACGAGCCAGGTGCTCAGCTACCAGCGCAAGCGCATCCCCGACCTCCAGGTGCTCGGCACGGAGCTCCTCGAGCTGCCCGAGCGCACGCTCCAGACGACGGCCGTGTGGTGGACGGCGCCCGTCGAGGTGCTCGAAGCCGCGGGCGTCACGGTCGAGCTCGCACCGGGTGCCCTGCACGCCGCCGAGCACGCGTCGATTGGCCTCCTTCCGCTGCTCGCGACGTGCGACCGGTGGGACCTCGGTGGTGTGTCGACCGCGCTCCACGCGGACACCGGGATGGCGACCGTCTTCGTCCACGATGCGTACCCCGGCGGTGCCGGCTTCGCCGAGCGCGGGTACGCGCTGGGCGAGACGTGGCTGCGGGCCACCCGAGACGCCGTCGCAGCCTGCCGGTGCGCGCGGGGTTGCCCGGCGTGCGTCCAGTCGCCCAAGTGCGGCAACGCCAACAACCCGCTCGAGAAGGCCGCCGCGGTCCGGCTCCTCGACGCGGTCCTCGCGCACGCCGTGCCGGGCTGAGCCGCGCCGAGCCCGGACGGACCGCGCGCCGCCCCGTCGACCTCGCGCCGGACCCGCGGCGACGGCCTCACCCTCGCGCCGGACCTGCGGCGGCGGCCTCACCCTCGCGCCGGACCCGCGGCGGCGGCCTCACCCACGCGCCGACACCGGCCCCGCTCGTGCGTGCGCCGTCGCCGGCCCGACGGCCGAGCCGCGGACCGTGCTCACCACCACGACACCGGCACCGTCACCGCGGCACGACGAGAGACGCACATCGTTCCGGCGGGCGGTCGCCCGCGCGACCTCGCAGGCCTCCGAGACGTCGGCGCCGCCGTGGTCGAGCAGGTGCTGCGCTGCCGCGAGCGCCGCGAGGTCAGCACCGGCCTGCGCGCGCCCCCGCGCACCCTGCGCACCGGCGAGGAGCCCGACGACCGCGAGCAGCGTGCCCGCGACCGCCACGACACCGAGCGTGAGAACCGTGCCGGCCCCGGTCTCGTCGGTACACCGGCGCCGGACGCCCCGAGCCCCGCCGATCGCGCGGGCACCGACCGAGCCACCAGAGCACGGCTCGGTCCCGGTGCGCCGAGACGCCTCCACCCGGGTCACGGCTCGACCCAGGCGACCGCGCTCGCCCGCGCCACGAGCGGGCCCGTGCGCAGCCCGCTGCTCACCACCGCGTCGCTCACCGAGACCGTCACCCAGTCGCCGCTGCGGACGACGGCGACGTCCGCGCCGGGCCCGGCGACCCGCGCAGCGGTGGCCCGCACGCCGGACTCGTCGTCACCGATGGCGGCCGCACGTGCGCCCGCGCGGGCGGCGTCGGCGCAGCGGAGCTGGGTGAGCGCGGACGCGGCGAGGACGAGGACCGCCACCAGGACCAGGACGACCGCGGGCAGTGCCACGGCGAGCTCGGCGGTCACGCTGCCGCGCTCGCGTGCCGTGCCCGGGGCGGCGCCGCTCTCGTCGGCACCTGCCGGCCCCGACCCCCTGGCGCTCCCCCGCTGGTCGGTGACCTCCGGCGAGACACCACCCGAGCGCGTCCGGGCGACGCCGCCCGACGGGGTCCGGGCGGCGCCGCCCCGACGTCCCCTCGCGTCGCCGCGCGTGCAGGCCGGCACGACACCACCGGAGCGGCCCGGCACGGCACCGCCCGAGCTCGTGCGTGCGCCGTCACCGCGCCGCGTCGTCACACCGACAACGCTCCGCGGATGAGGCCCAGGAGCAGCGCCTGCACCTCGCCGCTGCGCAGCACGACCATGAGGAGGCCCGCGAAGCCGACGGCGGCGACCGTCGCGATCGCGTACTCCGCGGTGGCCATGCCGACGTCCGACCCGGCGACGACCCGGCCCCGCAGCACCTGCGCGACCTTCCGGGCCGGCACCATTCGTGCGGCGCCGTCGTCCGGCACCCCCGTCGGTGCGGGGCCTCCGCTCGGCACTCCCGTCGGTGCGACGCCGTCGTCCGGCACACCCGCCAGTGCGACGCCGCCACCCAGCACCCCTGTCGGTGCGGTGCTCCCGTCCCGCCTCTCCGGACCGCTCGCGGTGACCGGCGCCTCCGCCCAGCTCCGCCGGTCGAGCACGGGAGCCGCCCCGCGCAGCCCGGCGCCGACACCCACGTCAACGGGTCGCCGCGTGACGGGACGGTCCGTCTCGCCCGCCGTGCGGCGGCCCAGCGTCGCCCGGCGTGCGGCGTGCGTTCTCGTGTGGGGCCCGGTGGACGTGGGTCCTCGTCCGCCGGGGCGAGCGCGTCGGGCGGGGTGCAGGTCGACGGTGGTGCGCATGGTGGTCCTCCTCCTCGGGCGCCCTCGCGGCGCCTGGCGGGGACCACGTTCGCGCTCGCACTCGGCTCGCGGGACGGCTCTTTCCGCCGCTGCCCGTCGAGCGGTGAGCCGAGCGGGCTGGGGGTGCACCGCGACCGTCCGCCTTCCTTCGGCGGCGACGGGCTCGCGCTCGCCTCCCCCGGGGCGACGCGCGCTCGGCACACGCGGTGCGGTGCGCCCTCATCCGAGGCGCCACCGACGCGCCACCGCCGCAGGGCCTACCGGCCCACGCCCGCCACCCACGACCCGCCCGACCCACGCCCACCTCACGCGACCGGCCCGACGCGTGCTCGCCACAGCCCCTCGCCCGACCCGCGCGACGCGACGCGACGCGCGTCGGACGTCGGACGTCGGACGTCGGGACGTCGGACGTCGGGACGGTCCGCTCCCCGGGCCGGGCACAGCGACGCCCGGTCCACCCCCTGGACCGGGCGTCGCCTTCACGGGCGTGCTCACGGGTCAGGACCCGGTGCACCGCCCAGCTTCGTGGTGGCCGGTCGGGCCGGGGGCCGCGCCGACATCGGGTCTCGCACGGGAGGTCGATGCGAGGTGAAGCAGGTGCTGCGTCCGGGTGGGGCCGGCGCCGAGCGGGGGCGTGCTCGCGGCGAGCTGGGTTCCCACCGGGTCACCTCCCTCGCGTGGTCGCGACGTTGCGACAGCGGCAGGTTATGCAAAAGCCCCGTCTCCGGCAACGTCTGGCTCCTGCGCGACCGGCAGACGCCTCACCCCAGGAGACCACCGGCGAGAGAGACGACGACCGGGACCAGGCCGAGCAGGACGAAGGACGGCAGGAGGCACAGCCCGAGCGGCAGCACGAGGCGCACTCCGAGCCGGCCGGCGGCCTCACGCGCGCTGCGCCGCCGGTCGCGGTTCACCTCGTCCGCCGCTGCACGCAGCCGGGGCCCCGGAGCCGCACCCGACGACCACGAGTCGGCGAGGCACTCCGCGACGGGTGCCAACCGGCCCGGCACGGCGGACCACGCCGCGGACCAGCCTGCACCGAGGACGAGGGCACGTGCGGCCGCCGTCAGCGCCGCTCCGTCGTCGCCTCCCACCGCGTCCCCGACGGCGTGGACGGCGCGCGGGAGCGCCGCCCCGGACGCCACCGCCACCTCGAGCAGGTCCAGGACGAGCACGACGTCGACACCACCCGCGTCGTCCAGCACCGCGCCGTCCAGCACCGCGTCGTCCAGCACCGCGTCGCCGAGCGATGCGTCGGGCGCGCCGCCCCGTAGGCTCCCCGCGGCCCGACGGCACCGCCGGCCGACCCCCGCGAGCCGCGCCGAACGCCCGGTGCTCCACGGCACCCGTGCGAGCCCGACGAGCAGCGCGACCACGAGCGCCACCGCCACCCCGCTCACCGGTCACCCGGTGCCTGGGCCGCGACGACGAGCCGTCGCGTCCACACGTGCCCGGCTCCGAGCAGCACCGCCCCGACGAGGGCGGACGCCGCGCCGAGCCCACCGTCGAGGAGCACGCCGAGCGGGTCCGCACCGAGGGCCGTCCCGAGCACGACGCCGAGGACGGGCAGCCACCGCAGCACGGTCGCGGTGGATCTCGGACCGGCCAGTGCGGCGCGGCGGTCGGCGTCGAGCTCCTCGTCGCTCTCGAGCGTCCGGGCGACCCGGTCGAGCACCGGCCCGAGCGGTGTGCCGAGCTCGGCGGCGAGCCGGCCCGCGGCCACGACAGCCCGCGCGCGTCGCAGGTGCTGCTCGCGCGGGCCGCGCGACGGCCACCGGGTCGGCCCGCGTCCGGGGACCAGGTCCGCCAGCGCCGGCACACCGTGCGGCCCGACGACGATCCCGGCGACCGTGAGCCAGGCGCGCGCCGGCGAGCTGCCCGTGCGCAGCGCCGACGCGACGCCGGTCACAGCGGCGGCGAGCTCCCCCGCCGCCATCAGACCCGGGCGTGACCCCCCACCGCCCGTCCGGCCCACGTCGGCGCCGCGGCGCCCGGGCCTCGGCCGACGCCCTGCCGGCTCGCCGAGCGGTGCCGGCGCCCGCCCGCGTGGACCTGCGGCAGCCAGGGCGGCCAGCGCGACCAGGACCCCGGCCCAGACGCTCACGAGGCCCCGAGCCCGAGCCGCTCGGCGAGCGCGGGCCACCCGGGTCCCCGCACCGCGACGCCGCCGGTGACGTCGACCGCGACGTCGACCCGCAGCTCGCCGTCGCCGTCCCGCCGCACGACGCCGATCTGGGCGAGGTGGCGCAGCGCGCCCGTGCGGCGCACGTGCAGCACGGCGTCGAGCGCGCTCGCGGCCTGCGCGGCGACGGACGCCCGCGACATCCCCGCGAGCGACGCGAGCGCCTCGAGCCGCGCCGGCACGTCCGACGCCGTGTTGGCGTGCACGGTCGCGCAGCCGCCGTCGTGCCCGGTGTTGAGCGCGGTCAGCACCTCGCGGACCTCGGCACCGCGGCACTCACCGAGCACGATCCGGTCGGGCCGCATCCGCAGTGCCTGCCGGACGAGGTCGGCGAGGTCGACGCCGCCCGCGCCGTCGACGTTGGCGTGCCGCGCGAGGAGGTGCACCACGTGCGGGTGCGCCGGCGCGAGCTCGCCGGACTCCTCGATGCACACGATCCGCTCGTGCGCGGGGACGAGCGAGAGCAGCGCCGCGAGGAGCGTCGTCTTGCCGGTGCCCGTCGACCCGGACACGAGGAAGCTCGCGCGCGCGTCGACGAGCGCGCGCAGGACCGGCGCGAGCGCCGGGGCGACGCTCCCGGACGCGACGAGCTCGGGCAACGTGAAGGCGCGCCGCCGCAGGACCCGCAGCGACAGCAGCGTGCACCCCCCGGCGACGGGCGGCAGGACGGCGTGCAGCCGGGTGCCGTCGGGCAGGCGCGCGTCGACCGTCGGGCTGGCGTCGTCGAGGCGCTGGCCGCCGACGGCCGCGAGCCGGACCGCGAGCTCCCGCACCGCCTGGGTGCTCCCGAGGTCGACCGGGGTGCGTTCGAGCCGCCCGCTCCGCTCCACCCACACCTCGTCGGGCGCGTTGACGAGGACGTCGGTGACGTCCGGGTCGTCGAGGTGCTGCTGGAGCGGGCCGGCGCCGAGCAGCTCGGCCCGCACCGCGCGCTCGAGGTCCACGAGCGCGCGGCTGCCGAGCAGCGTGCCCGACGCGCGCAGCGCCGCCGCGATCTCACCCGGGTCAGGGGCGGCGCCGCGCCGCGCGAGCCGGTCCCGCACGTCCTCGAGCAGCGCACGGTCGACGGGCGGCAGCGGCTCACCTCGGCGTCGTGACCCGACGATCTCACCGGAGGTCCGCGCCCGCGCGCCGTCGACGGGCTCCCAGCTCCGCCCCCCGAGCACGTCCCCGTCGGCGTCGGGTCGCCGTCCCGCACGCCCCGCCTCCGCAGGCCGAGCGGGGAGGCCCGCGTCGAGCGACCGTCGCGGCCCCGCGACGTCGGGGTGCGGCCTCACAGGTCCTCCGCCAGCCGGGCGACGGCGCGCAGCAGCGGCCCGCGCCGCAGTGCCGGGCTCGCCGGTCCACCGCCCCGCTCGCACGCCGCCGCGACGGCCCGGTCGGCGGCCATCGAGACGCCGAGCGGCAGGTCGACCACGTGGGCGAGCTCGAGCGCGCTGAGGCCACCGGGAGCCGGGCCGCGGACGACGAGCCGGACGTCCTCGACCGTCTCCACGAGCGCAGGACGCAGGGCGAGCGCGCCCGCGACGGCACGCAGGTCGCGGGGGACGACCACGAGCACGAGCCCGCACAGCGCGAGCACGCCGGACCGCTCGGTCACGTCCGCCCGGTCGAGGTCGACGACGACGTGGTCCACCTGGGACAGGAGGGCGCCGAGCACGTCGCCCACGGCGGCCGGCGGCGGAGGGCCGGGGCGCGCCCGGTCGGCGCTCAGCACGGTGCACCCGCCCCAGCTCGGCAGCAGCGCGACGAGCTCGACGCCGGCGACCTCGCCGCGCGCCCCGGCGAGGTCCGGCCAGCGCAGCCCGTCGGCGCCCTCGAGCCCGACGAGCACGTCCATGCCACCACCGGTGCGCTCGAGGTCGACGAGCGCCGCAGACCCGCGCCGGGCGAGGCGGTGCGCCAGTGCAGCTGCGAACGTCGAGGCACCGGCGCCGCCCCGCGCCCCGACGACGCCCACGACGGTGCTGTCCGGGCGTGCCCGCCGCACCGCTCCGCGCGTGACCGCACGGGGGCCGGGTCCGGCGGGCGCTGCGAGGGCTGCCTCGACGTCCCCCGGGCGCGGCCAGCCCTCCGTTCCGCGCCGACCGGCGAGGTCCGGTCTCACGTCGAGCACCTCCGAGCTGCGAGCGAACACGCCGGCCTCCTCCCTCGGCGGCGGGTCCGGCCGACCCGCTCGCGAGCGCCGATGGTGCACGCGCTCCGGGCCGACGAGCGGCGCGCGATCCGGGCCTGCGGGCGTCGCGAGCCGTAGGGCGGGGCTGGGGGTGGTCGGCGACGGGAGCCGGCTCGGCTCGGCTCGCCCGCGGCTCCCAGGCGCCCAGTGGGGCGTCCGTGGCCGGGTCAGCGCGATCGGCGGGAGGGTGGCCCGGTCGGTGCGGGTGCCGACTGGCGAAGGCCCGGCGGCGCGTCGGTGGCTCCCGCTAGGCTCACCGGCGGCGGGCGACGAGAGGCACCTGGTCAGGTCATGGTGGAGAAGGGTTCGGACGACGCGGTCCCGGCGAGCTCCGGCACCGGTGGGCACGACGCGCCCGACGTGGGGCCCACGACGACACCGCCGACGCGACCGTCGGCGGCGCCACCGCCCGCGACAGCACCGCCCACGACCTCCCCGGTGCCTCCCCCGTCCCCGTCTCTGACGACGACCTCCCGGCCGGCAGCAGCGCGCACCGGCCCCCGGCCCGGCGCCGCCGCCTTCTTCGACCTCGACAAGACGATCATCGCGACGTCGTCCGCCACCGCGTTCTCCCGGCCGTTCCTCGCGGGCGGACTGCTGACCCGGCGGGCGGTCGTGCGCACCGCGATCGCGCAGTTCCTCTACCTCGTCGGGGGCGCCGACGCGGTGCAGACGGAGCGGCTGCGGGCCAACCTCGCGCAGACGGTCACGGGGTGGGACGTCGCCCAGGTGTCGTCGATCGTCGAGGAGACGCTGCACGAGTCGATCGACGCCGCGGTCTACGCCGAGGCCGTCGCGCTCATCGAGGAGCACCACGCCGCGGGCCGGGACGTCGTCGTGGTGTCCGCGTCGGGCGCGGAGGTCGTCCGACCGATCGCGGCGGTGCTCGGCGCCGACCACGTGATCGCGACGCGGATGAGCGTCGTCGACGGCCGGTACACCGGGGCGATCGACTTCTACGCCTACGGGGAGAACAAGGCGCTCGCGATCACCCAGCTCGCGGCCGAGCGCGGGTACGACCTCACGGCGAGCTATGCGTACTCCGACTCCATCACCGACGCGCCGATGCTGGAGGTCGTCGGGCACGGGTTCGCCGTCAACCCCGACCGCGCGCTGCGCCGGCTCGCCGCCGAGTCGGGGTGGGGCGTGCTGACGTTCACGCGGCCGGTGGCCCTGCGCGCCCTGGTGACCCCGCCGCGCTCCGTCGTGGCCGGCATCGCTGCCGCCGCCGTCGTGGCGGTGGGGGTGCTCGTGTGGCACCTGGCGCGGCGCGGGCGCACCGAGACCTGAGCCGCCGGTCCTGACGACCGGCACGGGTCACGGCGGGTGATCGAGGCCGTCCGGCGCCCCGCCCCGCCGGTGCCGCACGGGTGCCGCGCCCGTGCGGCCCCGGAACTGGGGTGCTCGCCCCGCCACGGCACGGCACGGCACCGACGCCCGCCCGGCGCGGCACGGCACCGCACGGCACGGCACCGCACCGCACGGCACCGCACCGCACCGCACCGCACCGCACCGCACCGCACCGACGATCGCCCGCCGCGGCACCGACGGTGGTGTCCGGTTCGTCCCGCCGGTCCGCCCCTCGGACCACGCGTCCACGGACTGACCACCGACGCGGCGTCCTGACCTGCCGGGACGCCCCGGAACTTCCCGTCCCCGCCGCGCGGGGGTACGAAGGGAGCACGACAGTCGGACCCGCAGGGAACCCACGCGCGATCGTCCACGCATAGGACACGTCGACCGGGCTGGCCCGTAGCGACGACGCAGTTGCACGCCTGCTATCCCTCCGGTCCGTTGTTCGGCGACGGCGTCCTCACGGGCGCCGTCGTCCATGTCCGGGCTCGCGCGTCCGGGCACCACACGTCCGGGCTCGCGCATCCGGGCGCGACGCGTCCGGGCTCGCGCATCCGGGCCCGGGCTGGCCCGTCCGGGCACCGCGCGTCCGCGTCCGGCGGGTGCGTCCGCCTCGCCGCCCGGCTCAGCCGTCCGTCGACAGCCGTCCCGCGAGCACCGCGTCCGCGACCGAGCGGGCCTCGCGCGCGCCGTCCACCGCGCCGCGCGCGCAGAACGCCACCCAGCCCGCGAGCCCGTCGGGCGTCCCCGTCGCGAAGCCCGCCGCCGCGGAGAGGTACGGGTTGGGTGCGGTCGCCCACGCGTGCTCGGGCACGAGCGAACCGGTCGGGTCGAGCCCGCGCGACGTGAGGACGAGCCGCGACAGCGCACGGGCGACGAGCCCGTTCCCCGCGACGAACGGCCGCAGCGCGAGCACCTCACCGTGCACGACGGCCGCGACCACGACGGCGGGCACGCGGGTCTCGCGCAGCACCCGGCCGAGCAGGTCGAGCCGGCCGGCGACGTCCGCGCCCGACGGCGCCGCGCCGAGCCCGCGGAGGTCGAGCGCCGGCTGGTCGGTGCGCAGCCGGCCGAGGTCGCCGTCCGCGACCCAGCCGCGACCGGCCGCGGCGTGCAGCCGCGCGGCGAGCTGGGCGAACGGCGGGAGCGTGGCGGCACCGCGCGCACCGAGCTCGGGCATCAGGCGCTCGACCTCGGCCGTGACCCGCAGCGCCCCGGTCGCGACGGCGACGTCGGGGGCGGGCCTGTCCACCGGCGCACCGCCGGGACGCTCGCGCCCGGGCTGCGCTGCTCCGCCGCGGCGGGCGGTCCCGAACGGCGAGGCTCCGCCGGCGACATCCACGAGCGGCACAGCCCCGCCGGAAACGGTCGCGAGCGGCACAGCCCCGCCGGCAGCGGTCCCGAACGCCGAGGCTCCGCCCGGGGCGACGTCGGGGGCCACGTCGGGCTGCCCCGCTCCGCCACGCGCAGCACCGGGGTCGCCGTCCGCCCCGACCGCGAGCGCCCGTACGACGTCGAGCGGCACCCGGGCACCGTCGAGGGCCGCGCTGCCGCGAGCCGAACGGAGACCTGCCTCCGCCCGCACCTCGCGCCAGCGCCGCCGGTACGCCTCGTGCCACCGCAGCTCCTCGCAGGCCCGGCGCGCGGCGTCGACCGCCTCCGCGACCCCGGGCAGGGCCGCGAGGCCGGCGAGGGGGTCGTCGGCGGAGCTCCTCGGGGCGGCCTGCGGGTGCACGGGCGTCACCCTACGGCGCGTCGTCGGGCGGCTCACGGAGCAGTGCCCGGGCCTGCCGGGCCGCCGACCGACGGTGAGGCCCCGGAGCGGACACAATGGCCGCATGGTCTCAGCGCCGAGCGTGTCGTCGTCCATCACCGCCCGCCTCGAGGTCCTGGCCCGCCCGACGGCGGTCAGCGAGCTCACGACGGCGATCGAGCGCGAGGGCGGCATCGTGACCGCGCTCGACGTCACGGCGTCGGGCCACGAGCACATGACGGTCGACGTCACGTGCGCGACGCGCGGCGAGGAGCACGCGGGCGACATCGTCGAGGCGTTGCGCGGGCTGCCGGGCGTGGTCGTCGACCGGGTCAGTGACCGCACGTTCCTCATGCACCTCGGCGGCAAGCTGTCGATCGAGTCGAAGGTGCCGCTGCGCAACCGCGACGACCTGTCGATGGTCTACACCCCGGGTGTCGCGCGCGTCTGCCAGGCGATCGCCGCGCACCCTGAGGACGCCCGGCGGCTGACGATCAAGCGCAACACCATCGCGGTCGTCACGGACGGCACCGCGGTGCTCGGTCTCGGGGACCTCGGGCCGCTCGCCGCGCTCCCGGTGATGGAGGGCAAGGCGGTGCTCTTCAAGCGGTTCGCGGACATCGACGCGTTCCCGATCGCGCTCGACACCACGGACGTCGACGAGATCGTGGACACGGTCTGCGCGATCGCCCCGGTGTTCGCGGGCATCAACCTCGAGGACATCTCGGCGCCGCGCTGCTTCGAGGTCGAGCGGCGGCTGCGTGAGCGCCTCGACATCCCGGTGTTCCACGACGACCAGCACGGCACCGCGATCGTCGTCGTCGCGGCGCTGACGAACGCGCTCAAGGTCGTCGGCAAGCAGCTCCCGGACGTGCGGATCGTCCTCTCGGGCGCGGGGGCGGCGGGCACGGCCGTGCTCAAGCTGCTGCTCGCGGCGGGGGCGCGCGACGTCGTGGTCGCGGACATCGACGGGGTGGTCCACGCCGGGCGCCCGGGCCTCGCACCGCAGCTCGTCTGGACGGCCGAGCACACGAACCCGCGCGGGGTGACGGGGACGCTCCGGGCGTCGCTCGCGGGGGCCGACGTGTTCATCGGTGTCTCCGCACCCGACGTGGTCTCGGGGGAGGACGTCGCGACGATGGCGCCGGACTCGATCGTCTTCGCGCTCGCGAACCCGCGTCCCGAGGTGGACCCGGACGACGCCGCGCAGCACGCTGCGGTCGTCGGGACGGGGCGCAGCGACTTCGCGAACCAGATCAACAACGTGCTCGCGTTCCCGGGGGTGTTCCGCGGGCTGCTCGACGCGCGCTCGCACAAGGTCACGGAGAGCATGCTGCTGGCTGCGGCGACGGCGCTCGCGTCGGTCGTCACCGACGACGAGCTCAACCCGACGTACATCGTGCCGAGCGTCTTCAACCCGGAGGTCACGACGGTCGTGGCGGCTGCGGTCGAGCACGCGGCACGCACGGCGGAGGGTGCGCGCACCCACGGCTGAGACCCGCGGTGCCGTGGCCGGTGTCGCGGCTGCGCGGTCCGAGCCGGCGTCGGGGGAGCCGCCTCGTGCGCGCCCGCGTCAGCGCCGGAGCGACGCCTCGACGCGGTCCTGTCGGCGATCGTGCCACGCGAGCGCCTGTGCCCGGAGGGTGCGGACCTCAGCCCCAGGCGCGGCCGTACTGCGGCGGGGTGAGCGCCGCGGCGTCGACCCCGAGCTCGTGCGCCGCCCGCAGAGGCCACGACGCGTCGCGCAGCGCCACCCGCCCGAGCAGCACGGCGTCGGCCGCGCCGTCGACGAGGACCTGCTCGGCCTGGTGGGCGGTCGTGATGAGCCCGACCGCGGCCACGGGCAGGCCGGACGTCTCGCGCACGGCCCGCGCCGCGGGGACCTGGTAGCCGGGCCCCACCGGGATCGACGCCGGCACGTTGCCGCCGGTCGAGACGTCGACGAGGTCGACGCCGTGC
Source organism: Cellulomonas sp. NPDC055163 (assembly GCF_053607065.1). Classification (NCBI taxonomy): domain Bacteria; kingdom Bacillati; phylum Actinomycetota; class Actinomycetes; order Micrococcales; family Cellulomonadaceae; genus Cellulomonas; species Cellulomonas sp. NPDC055163. The sequence continues at coordinate 533,373 of NZ_JBSGSU010000002.1, forward strand.
CCCACGAGCTCCTTGGCGACGAGCCCGACCTCCTCGACCGTGAGGCCGCCCTCGGCCCAGTCCGTCGCGGAGAACCGCACGAGCAGCGGCTTCTCGTCGGGCCAGACGGCGCGGACCGCGTCGGTCGTCTCGACGAGGAGGCGGGCCCGGTTCTCGAGGGTGCCGCCGTACTCGTCGGTGCGGGTGTTCGACAGCGGCGAGAGGAACTCGTGCAGCAGGTAGCCGTGGGCGGCGTGCAGCTCGACGACGTCGAACCCGGCGGCGAGCGCCCGGCGCGCCGCGGCGGCGAACTGCCCGGGCACCGCCTCGAGCGCGGCGTCGGTCAGCTCGGCGGGGGCCTCGAGCCCCGGGTAGGCGAGCGCGGACGGCCCGACGCTCGTCCAGCCGCCCTCGGACGCCGGCACGGTGCCCCGGCCCGCGGCGAACGGCGAGTACGTCGACGCCTTGCGCCCGGCGTGCGCGAGCTGGACCCCGGAGTACGAGCCGCGGGCCCGCACGAAGTCGGTGATCCGCGACCACGCGGCCACCTGCGCGTCGTTCCACAGCCCGGTGTCCTGCGGGCTGATCCGCCCCTCGGGGACGACCGCGGTCGCCTCGGCGACCACGAGGCCGAAGCCGCCGGCCGCCCGCGCGCCCAGGTGCACCAGGTGCCAGTCGTCCGGCAGCCCGTCGGTCGCGGAGTACTGGCACATCGGCGCGAGCCACGCGCGGTTCGGGAACGTGGTGCCGCGCAGGGTCAGCGGCTCGAAGAGGAGGGTCACGGCGGGACCAACGCCGCGAGGTCCGGCGCGATTCCCGAGCCCGGGCTTTCGTCCCAGGGGCGGCGTCCCGCGGCGCGGCACGCTGGGCGCATGCTCACGATCGCCGAGGCGACGGACCACCACGCGCACGTCGCGGTCGCCAAGACCGCGCTCGCGCGCCGCCCGCTGACCTTCCTCGTCCAGACCATGCTCGCCGGCGCGTACATCGGCATCGGGGTGGTGATCCTGACGACCGCGGGCGGGCCGCTCGCCGTCGCCGGGTCGCCGTGGGCGCCGCTCGTGCAGGGCCTCGTCTTCGGGGTGGCGCTGGCGGTCGTCGTGGTCGCCGGGGGCGAGCTCGCGACGTCCGCGATGATGATCCTGACCCAGGGTGCGATGCGCGGCACGGTCTCGTGGGGCCGTGCGGGGGCGACGCTGCTCGCGTGCCTGGCCGGCAACCTGCTGGGCGCGATGGTGTTCGCGACCGTCGTGCACCTGTCGGGCGCGCTCGGGCCGTCGACGGCGGCGGGCCAGACGATCGCCCGGATGATCGAGCACAAGGCCGCGGAGACCGGCACGCAGCTGTTCTTCCGCGGCGTGCTGTGCAACCTCATGGTGTGCCTCGCGGTGTGGTGCGCGGCCCGGCTGCGCAGCGAGGGCGCACGCCTCGTGATGGTCTTCGCGTGCGTCGCGGTGTTCATCACGTCGGGCTTCGAGCACGTGGTCGCGAACATGACGACCTTCTCGTTCGGCCTGATCGGCGGGCTCCCGGGCGCCACGTGGCTCGAGCTCGGGCGCAACGTCGCCCTCGTCGGGCTCGGCAACCTCGTGGGCGGCGGCCTGCTGGTCGGCGCGGCGTACGCGTCGAGCGCGCGGCCGGCCCCGCGCCCTCCGGCCCCGTCGCTCGTCGCTGCGGCGCCCGCACCGGCTCCCCCGGCGGCGCCGGCGGGCGTCGGGCCCGCCGGTGCCGACGCCGTCCCGACCCCCGGCGCCAGGACGCCCGGCGTCCCGGGCGGCGGCCGCGCGTGCACCGCACCCGGTGCGGCGACGCGCGAGGTGCAGGAGCCCGCCCTACCGTGAGATCGGACGGTGCCGCTCGACGGCGCCGCTGACGCACGAAGGAGCGGCGATGAGCACCTCCGACCCCGGCCCCGGGAGCACGCCCGCGGGGGGCACGCCCCTCGGGACCTCCTCCCCCGGCTCCCCCGGTTCCGCCTCCCCCGGTTCCGCGTCCTCCGGGACGACCGGGCCCGCTCCGGCGGGCCGCGCCACCGACGAGCGCGAGGACCTCTTCCCCGGTCCGCACGCGCCGCGCCGCACCGGGCCCGCGGGCCACCTGCTCGGCACGCTCGTCGGCCTCGTGCTCGTGCCGGCCGCGCTCGCGGTCGCGCTCGTCGGCGAGTCCCGCATCCTCGTCGCGCAGACCGACGGCTGGGACGCCTCGACCGACGTCGTCGGCATCGTGCTGGTGACGCTCGGGGTGCTGCTGCTCGCCGCGACCGTCTACCTCGGGGTGTGGTCCCCGACCGTGCCGATCGCGGGCGGGCTCGTGACCGCCGTCGCCGGCGGGGTGTTCCTGTACGCGCCGGCCCTCGCGCGGGACACGGTCCTGACGGTGCTCGACGGCACGAGCTGGCGGACGACGGGCGGCAACGCGACGGTCGCGGCCACGTCCGGCACCGTCCTGCTGGCCGGGGCGCTCGTGCTCGTCGCCGGGCTGACGGCGTGGCAGTCGCGGCGGCGCGGGAAGGCGGTCGGCGACTGGCGCGCGCGTCACGGGGCGCACGCGGCGGAGGCCGACCGGGCGGCGGCCCAGGCGTCCTGAGCCTCGACGACCAGCCGTCCCGCCAGCCGCGGGCGCGAGGTCGGGCACGTGCGCGCGGCCACGCGACAGGGCCACGCGAGGGACTGAGGTCCTACTAGAGTGCGACGGACGGGACGCCTCGTCCCCTTTCGCACCATCGTCGCTGCGCAGGAGGTACACCGTGGCTCAGGCCGCCGAACCCACGCACCCCGAGTCCTCGGACATCGAGAACCTCCTCACGGAGGACCGCCGGTTCCCGCCGGAGCCCGAGTTCGCGGCCCAGGCCAACATCCACCCCGAGGTGTACCCGTGGGCGGCCGCCGACCGCCTGGGGTTCTGGGCCGACCAGGCCCGCGAGCTCATCAGCTGGTCGACACCGTTCTCCGAGGTCCTCGACTGGTCCGGCGCCCCCGTCGCGCGCTGGTTCGGCGACGGACGGCTCAACGCCGCGTACAACGCGGTCGACCGGCACGTCGAGGCCGGCAACGGCGACCGTGTCGCGCTGCACTTCGAGGGCGAGCCCGGTGACGCCCGCTCGATCACGTACGCCGACCTGCAGCGTGAGGTCTCGCGCGCCGCGAACGCGCTCACGGAGCTGGGCGTCGGCACCGGCGACCGGGTCGCGATCTACATGCCGCTGATCCCCGAGGCCGTCGTCGCGATGCTCGCGTGCGCCCGGATCGGTGCCCCGCACTCCGTCGTGTTCGGCGGCTTCTCCGCGGAGGCCCTGCACTCGCGCATCCTCGACGCCGAGGCGAAGCTCGTCATCACGGCCGACGGCGGCTACCGGCGCGGGTCCGCGAGCGCGCTCAAGCCCGCGGTCGACGAGGCCCTCGACAAGGGCGCCCCCTCGATCGAGCACGTCCTCGTGGTGCGGCGCACCGGGCAGGACGTCGCCTGGACCGAGGGCCGCGACGTCTGGTGGCACGACGCCGTCGACTCCGCGAGCGACACGCACGAGCCGGTCGAGGTCGAGGCCGAGCACCCGCTGTTCATCCTCTACACGTCGGGCACCACCGGGAAGCCCAAGGGCATCTTCCACACGACCGGCGGGTACCTGACGCAGACGGCGTTCACGCACCGCGCCGTCTTCGACCTCAAGCCCGAGACCGACGTGTACTGGTGCACCGCCGACATCGGCTGGGTCACGGGCCACTCGTACGTCGTGTACGGCCCGCTGGTGAACGGGGCGACGCAGGTCATCTACGAGGGCACCCCGGACACCCCGGACAAGGGCCGCTGGTGGAGCATCGTCGAGAAGTACAAGGTCTCGATCCTCTACACCGCCCCGACCGCGATCCGCACGTGCATGAAGTGGGGCGAGGAGATCCCGGCGGCGCACGACCTGTCGTCGCTGCGCCTGCTCGGCTCGGTCGGTGAGTCGATCAACCCGGCGGCGTGGACCTGGTACCGGCGGGTCATCGGCGGCGACAAGGCCCCGATCGTCGACACGTGGTGGCAGACGGAGACCGGCGCGATCATGATCTCGCCGCTCCCGGGCGTGACGACCGCGAAGCCCGGCTCCGCGCAGGTCCCGCTCCCGGGCATCGCGGCGGACGTGCTGGACGACGACGCGCAGCCGGTGCCGAACGGCGCGGGCGGCTACCTCGTGCTGACGGAGCCGTGGCCGTCGATGCTGCGTGGCATCTGGGGCGACGAGGAGCGGTTCCGCGACACGTACTGGTCGCGGTTCCCGGGCAAGTACTTCGCCGGCGACGGCGCGAAGAAGGACGAGGACGGCGACATCTGGCTGCTGGGCCGCGTCGACGACGTCATGAACGTCTCGGGCCACCGGCTCTCGACCACCGAGATCGAGTCGGCGCTGGTCTCGCACCCGATCGTCGCCGAGGCGGCCGTGGTGGGCGCGAACGACGAGACGACGGGCCAGGCGGTCGTCGCGTTCGTGATCCTGCGGACCGAGGAGGGGGACGCGGCGAAGGCGTCGGGGATGGACGTGCAGGCCGAGCTGCGCGCGCACGTCGCGAAGGAGATCGGCCCGATCGCGAAGCCGCGCACGATCCTCGTCGTGCAGGAGCTGCCGAAGACGCGCTCGGGGAAGATCATGCGGCGCCTGCTGCGCGACGTCGCGGAGCACCGGGCGGTCGGGGACGCGACGACGCTCGCGGACTCCTCGGTCATGGACCTCATCACGGCGGGGCTCAACACCCCGTCGGCGTCGAGCGCGGACTGAGCCGGCGCGCGGACCGGGTCGGGTGGCGCACCCGGGCCCGGCGCGCGCCGCACCGCACCGCACGCGACGGAACCCCGTCGTCCACCCGGACGGCGGGGTTCCGTCGCGTCCGGGAGCGGTCGCGGACGGGTGCGCGGGGAACCCGTGTCCGGCGGGACGAACGGGTCCCGTCGGTGGGGCCTCGCACGGGCTCTGTCCACCGTTGTCAGGGGGTGTGTCTCAGGACCGCCGGGATCCGGGCGCCTAAACGCTTCGTGCGTCGAGGGTGCCGACGACCGGGTGATAGGCAGACCCCCGACGCACCCCCAGGTGCGCGGCACGACGGACTGTCCCCGTCAGCAACGACGCAGAGCCGCCATCGAGGCTGACGCGCCGTCGTGCCCACGAACATGGCGCTGGGAACGAGGAAGTACATGAGGAATCGACTCTGGGTCGCGGGCGCGCTCGCCGCCGCGCTGATCCTCCCCGTCGGTGCCGCGACGTCGGCGAACGCCGCCGACCCCGTCGGGTTGCACGTCGCGAACGGCCGGCTCGTCGAGCGGAACGGCACGCCGTTCGTCTTCCGTGGCGTCAACCACGCCCACACCTGGTACGCGACGCAGACGCAGTCGTTCGCGGACATGGCGAGCCTCGGCGCGAACTCCGTCCGGACCGTCCTGTCCAACGGCGACCGCTGGACCAGGAACGACGTCGCGGACGTCAAGAACGTCATCTCGCTCGCCAAGGCGAACAAGATGATCTCGATCCTCGAGGTCCACGACACGACCGGCTACGGCGAGCAGTCCGGCGCCACGACGCTCGCGAAGGCCACCGACTACTGGATCTCCGTCAAGGACGCCGTCGCCGGCCAGGAGGACTACGTCCTGGTCAACATCGGCAACGAGCCGTACGGCAACAACGCGACGGCCAACGCGAGCTACGTCGCCGACAACCAGGCCGCGATCAAGCGCCTGCGCGCCGCCGGCATCAAGAACACGATCGTCGTCGACGCCCCCAACTGGGGCCAGGACTGGGCCGGCATCATGCGCGACAACGCCGCCGCGATCTTCGCCGCCGACCCCGACGCGAACACCGTCTTCTCGGTGCACATGTACGGCGTGTACGCGCAGGCCTCGACGATCACGGCCTACCTGGACGCGTTCAAGGCCAAGAACCTCCCGCTCATCGTCGGCGAGTTCGGGTTCGACCACTCCGACGGCAACCCCGACGAGGACACGATCCTCGCGGAGTCGCAGGCGCGCGGCATCGGCTGGCTCGGCTGGTCGTGGAGCGGCAACGGCGGCGGCGTCGAGTACCTGGACCTCGTCACGAACTTCAACAAGAACGCGCTCTCCGCGTGGGGGACACGCCTGTTCACCGGCGCCAACGGCATCAAGGCGACGGCGCGGACGGCCACGGTCTTCGGTGGACCGACCCCGACCCCCACGCCGACCCCGACCGTCACCGTGACGCCGACGCCCACGCCCACGGTCACCCCCACGCCGACCCCCACGGCCACGCCGACGCCGACCGCCACGCAGGGCACGGGCGCGTGCTCCGCGACGCTCTCGGTCGGGAACAGCTGGGGCGGCGGCTACCAGGCCTCCGTCACCGTCACGGCCGGCTCGACGATGATCGGCAGCTGGACGACGTCGTTCCAGCTCCCGTCCGGCAGCACCGTCTCGCAGCTCTGGAGCGGCACGCACTCGGCCTCGGGCGCGACGAACACGGTGCGGAACGCGGCGTGGAACGGCCTGCTCGGCGCGGGCGCGACCACGACGTACGGCTTCATCGGCGCGGGCACGGCCCCGACCGGCACCGTGCCGGTCGCGTGCACGGCGGGCTGACCCGCTCCGCCTGACCCGCTGCACCGCTCACCGGCGGCCCGGTCCCGACCTCTCGGGACCGGGCCGTCGGCGTGCGTGCGCGGCGTGCGGGACGTCAGACCCCGAGCGCGCGCCGCAGGTTCCGCACCGCCTCGCGCCCGGCCCGGTTCGCGCCGATGGTCGACGCGCTCGGCCCGTACCCGACGAGCTGGAGCCGCGGGTCGGCGGCGACCTGCGTGCCCTCCATCACGATGCCGCCGCCGGGCCCGCGCAGGCGCAGCGGCGCGAGGTGGTCGAGCGCGGAGCGGAACCCCGTGGCCCACACGACCGTGTCGGCGCGCACGTACACCGGGACGTCGTCGGACACCGACCCGACCTCCCAGCGCGCACCCCGCGGCACCAGCCGGGAGAACATCGGGCGGCGCACGAGCACGCCCGACGCGATGCCCGCGCGGTACTCGTCGGTCAGCGGGAGCCCGGTCACGCTCACGACGCTCTCGGGCGGCAGGCCCGCCGCGGTGCGCTCGGCGACGCGCGCGACCGCCTCGCGCCCCAGCTCGGGGGTCAGCGCGGCGTCGTCGATCCAGCGGGGCTCGCGCCGCGTGACCCACGTCGTGCGCTCCGCGACGTCCGCGAGCGCGAGCAGCAGCTGCACCGCGGACGTCCCGCCGCCGACGACGATCACGCGCTCGCCCGCGAGGTCCGCGACGTCGTGCACGTCGCGCGAGTGCAGCTGGCGGCCGCGGAACGTCGCGCGGCCCGGGTAGGCCGGCCAGAACGGCTTGTTCCAGGTCCCGGTCGCGTTGACGACCGCCCGCGTGCGCCAGGTCCGCGCCCGCGGTCCCGGGTCGACGCGTCTCCGCGGCCCGTCGTCGACCGTCGCGTCCGCGGCTCCGAGGTCGACCCCGGCGTCCGCGGCCCCGGCGGCGACGCCCGACGGCTCGACCGTCTCGACCGTGAGCAGCCGGTCCGGTCCCCCGACGTCCCGCACCGCACGCACCTGCACCGGGCGCCGCACGTGCAGGCCGTGCTCGGCCTCGTACGCCGCGAAGTACGCGCTGATGACGTCGCGCGCGAGCGCCTCGGGGCCGGCGTCGGGGAGCACCGAGCCGGGCAGCTCGTGGACCCCGTGGACGTGCGCCATGGTCAGCCCGGCCGCACGGTGCTGCCACGCCCCGCCCGCCGCCGCGTCGGCGTCGAGCACGACGAACGTCCCGCGTGCGCCGGACCGCGTGCGCTGCGCCTCGGCGTGCGGGACGAAGCCGACGCGCCGGAGGTGGAAGGCCGCGGACAGCCCGGCCTGCCCCGCGCCGATGACCACGACGTCGACGTCCGGCGGGAGCGGCGTCGGCGGGGTGGCATCGCGGAGGGACGGCGCGCCGCTCACGACGGCTCCCTCAGCCCGTCGAGCCACGCCCGCACGGCACGCCGCCCGGACAGCCGGACCACCGGCACCGTCCCCTCGGCCTCGAGCGCCCGGTACTGCTCCCGCGTGCGCGCGTAGTGCGTCCAGGTCCAGAGCACGATGTTGTGCTCGGGGTCGCGCGCGACCAGCCCCGACCAGAGCTCGCGGTTGCCGTTGCAGAGCTCGCGCCGCGTGACGGCCCGCACCAGCGTGCGGCGCACGACCTGCGCCATGACGAGCCACCGGGGGTGGTCGAGCCACACCACGAGCTCGACGTCGTCGAGCAGCGACCCGACGCGCGTCGTCCAGTTGCCGCACGCGACCCAGCCGTCGGGAGCCTGCGCGAGCCGCTCCCGCAGCTCACGGGAGCCGTCGTCGAGCTCGCGCAGCCGCCAGCCCGGGAGCCAGAAGACGTCGTCGAGCTCGAGGTGCGGGACGCCGAGCCGCCGGGCGGCCTCGTGCGCCGTCGTCGTCTTGCCCGCGCCGCTGATCCCGACGACCCGCACGCGGCGGGGCAGGGTCGTCGGGGGCACTGCCCCATTCTCCCACCGGGACCCGGACCGGCCCGGGGAGACCTCGCGGGGGCGGTGTGCGGATCGCGCGCCCGGCGGGTCGGTCCGTGCGCGTCCCTGCCCGGCACCGTCGCGGCCTCCTGCGACCTGCGGGGGTGAGTACCGGTCGCCGTCGCGGGGTGCCAGGCTGGGCGCCGTGCACCTGCGACCGACCTACCCGATCGCCACCCACCGCCTGCTGCTGCGCCCGCTGACCGAGGCGGACCTCGACGCGCTGCTCACGTACCGCGGCGACCCGGAGGTGTGCCGGTACCTGCCGTTCGAGCCGATGACCCTCGAGGTGCTGCGCGCGCGGCTCGCGGCCGACTGGGCGCGCCACGAGCTCACGGACGCCGGTCAGGCGCTCACGCTCGGCGTCGAGGAGCGCGGCACGGGGCGGCTCGTCGGCGACGTCGTGCTGTTCTTCCACAGCGTCGTGCACGCCGCCGGGGAGATCGGCTACGTGCTGCACCCCGACGTGCGGGGCCGCGGGTACGCGAACGAGGCGGCGGCGGCGCTGCTCGGTCTGGGGTTCGACGGGCTCGGGCTGCACCGGGTCGTGGCCCGGCTCGACGCCCGCAACGGCGCGTCCGCGCGGCTCGCGGCGCGGCTCGGGCTGCGGCACGAGGCGCACTTCGTCCGCAACGAGATGTTCAAGGGCGAGTGGTCGGACGAGCTGGTGTTCGCGATGCTCGCGGACGAGTGGGCGGGGTCGCCGGCGGCGGCGCGGGCGGCGGCGACGTGAGCGCGCTCCTCGACGACGCCCGGCGTGTGGTCGCGGACCTCGCCGGCGCCGAGCCGGGGCCCGCCGCCGCCGTGCGGGCGGGCGTGCTGGCGCACCTGGACGTGCACGGTGACGCCGCGCTCGGGCGGGACGTCCCGGAGCACGTGACGGCGAGCGCGCTCGTGCTCGACCCGTCGCTGACGCGGGCGCTGCTGTGCTTCCACCGCAAGGGGCGGTTCTGGGTCCAGCCCGGCGGCCACCTCGACCCGGGCGACACCGACCTCCTCGCGGCCGCGTTGCGCGAGCTGCGCGAGGAGACCGGCGTCGACGCTGCCGAGGTCCCGACGACCCGGGCCGCGGACCTCGACCGGCACGCGCTCGGCGACGGCTTCGGCCGGTGCGCGTGGCACCTCGACGTCGGGTTCGTCGTCCTCGCGGACCCGGCGGGGGCGGTCGCGGTGAGCGACGAGAGCACCGACGTCGCCTGGTGGCCGCTCGACGCCCTGCCCGACGAGGTGCCGCCCGGTCTGGGCGACCGGCTCGCGCGGGCGGCCCGGGTCGCGCGTGCTGCGGTGCTCGCCGCGTCGTAGGCGGCGCCGCGCTCCCCCGGCAGGCTCCGGCCCGTCGTCCTGCGCGCACCCCGCGCCCCGTGGTGGGATGAGCCGCATGGTGGCCCTCGACGTCGTGACCGGTCCGCTCGCCGAGGCGGTGGCCGCCGACGTGCGGCGGGTCGCCGGCGCGGCGCAGGCCGTCGACGGCGTCGCCCCGCTGTCGGAGCAGCCGCTCCTGTGGCTCTCCGACCCTGCCGCGGACGTGCGCCACGTCCTCGCGCGCGACGGCGCGAGGGCTCTCGTCGGCTACGCGCAGGTCGACCTCGCGGCGACCCCGGACCCGACGGCCGAGCTCGTCGTCGCCCCGGACGCCCGCCGCCGCGGCACGGGCACGGCGCTGCTCGGCGGTGCCGGGTCGGTCGCCGCCGGGGACGCCCACGGCTCGCTCGCGGTCTGGGCCCACGGCGACCTCCCCGCGGCGCGCGCCCTCGCCGCACGGCACGGGCTCGTGCCGGTGCGTGAGCTCTGGCAGATGCGCCTCGACCTCGCGGACGGTGCGTCCGGGACGACCGTCCCGGTGACCGCGGCGTCGAGCCCGGTGCCCGCGCGCCCCCTGCCCGACGGCGTGCGGGTGCGCACGTTCGTGCCCGGGCAGGACGAGGAGGCGTGGCTGCGGGTCAACGCGCGCGCGTTCGCCGCCCACCCCGAGCAGGGCCGGATGACCCTCGCGGACCTGCGCGCCCGCGAGGCGGAGGTCTGGTTCGACCCCGCGGGCCTGCTGCTCGCGGAGCGCGACGGCGAGCTGCTCGCGTCGTTGTGGACCAAGGTGCACGCGCCCGACGCGACGAACCCCGAGCCGGTCGGCGAGGTCTACGCGCTCGGCGTCGACCCGGACGCCCAGGGCCTCGGCCTGGGCGGTGCGCTCACGGCCCTCGCCCTCGAGCACCTCGCCGCACGCGGGCTCGGTGCCGTGATCCTGTACACCGAGCGCGAGAACACCGCCGCCGTCCGCACGTACGCGCGCGCGGGCTTCGTGCGCAGCGCAGTCGACGTGCTGCTCGGGTCCTCCCGGCGGGCAGCGCACACCCCGGACCCCACGGGCGCGACGAACCCCGCGGAACCGCCCACCCTGCCGGACACCCCCGGTTCACCTGCGAGTGGAACGATGGAACGATGACCGACGCCACGCCAGCACGCCGCACGCGCACGACCCGATCGGCCCGCACGACGCGCGCCGCGTCCGCCGCCGCCGTCGCGGCACCGGACGACGCCGGGACCCTCGCCGAGGCGACGCGCGCCGTCCCGCTCCCCCCGGCCGACCCGGCCGAGGCGCCGGTCGACCACGTCACGGGCCGTCCCGGACCGCGCCCGCTGCCGCCCGAGCTCGCCGCGCACATCGCGGAGCACATCGCCGACGAGCCCGCCTCGGCGCACCCGGAGTCGCCCGAGGACGAGCCGCTGCCCGACGACCGGTTCCTCGACCGAGAGATCAGCTGGCTCGCGTTCAACCAGCGCGTGCTCGAGCTGGCCGAGGACCCGGAGCAGCCGCTGCTCGAGCGCGTCCGCTACCTGGCGATCTTCGCCTCGAACCTCGACGAGTTCTTCATGGTCCGCGTCGCCGGCCTGAAGCGGCGCATCGCGACGGGCCTCGCCGTGACCGCGGCGTCGGGCCTGAGCCCCCGCCAGGTGCTCGAGGCGATCAGCGTGCGCGCGCACGAGCTCATGGCCCGCCACGCCCGGTGCTTCACCGAGCAGGTCCAGCCCGCGCTCGCCGCCGAGGGCATCACGCTCGCTCGGTGGGACGAGCTCGGCGACGACGAGCAGGAGCGCCTGCACAAGTTCTTCCGCAAGCAGATCTTCCCGGTGCTGACGCCGCTCGCGGTCGACCCGGCGCACCCGTTCCCGTACATCTCGGGGCTCTCGCTCAACCTCGCCGTCGTAGTGCTCAACCCGCAGACCGGCAAGGAGCACTTCGCGCGCGTCAAGGTCCCGCCGCTGCTCCCCCGGTACATCGCGGTCGACGCCCGGGGCCGCCCGAGCAACCAGGCCGCGGCCGTCGAGATGGGCCCGACGTCGTTCGTGCCGCTCGAGGACGTGATCTCCCAGCACCTCGACCACCTGTTCCCCGGCATGGAGATCATCGAGCACCACACCTTCCGGGTCACGCGCAACGAGGACGTCGAGGTCGAGGAGGACGACGCCGAGAACCTCCTGCAGGCCATGGAGAAGGAGCTGCTGCGCCGCCGGTTCGGTCCGCCGGTGCGCCTCGAGCTCGCCGACGGCATCTCCCCGCGCATCCGCGACCTGCTGGTGCGCGAGCTCGGGGTCGTCGACGAGGAGGTCTACGAGCTGCCCGCGCCGCTCGACCACACGGGCCTCAACCTCGTGGCCGACCTGGACCGCCCGGCGCTGCAGAACCCGCGCTTCGCGGGCTCGACGCACCGGTACCTCGCCGAGGTCGAGAGCGCGTCGGCGAGCGACGCGTTCGCCGCGATCCGCCGCCGCGACATCCTGCTGCACCACCCGTACGACTCGTTCTCGACGTCGGTGCAGACGTTCCTGCAGCAGGCCGCCGCGGACCCGCACGTCCTCGCGATCAAGCAGACGCTGTACCGGACGTCGGGCGACTCCCCGATCGTCGACGCGCTGATCGACGCCGCCGAGGCCGGCAAGCAGGTCCTCGCGCTCGTCGAGATCAAGGCCCGGTTCGACGAGCAGGCGAACATCTCGTGGGCCCGCAAGCTCGAGCAGGCCGGCGTGCACGTGGTGTACGGCATCGTCGGCCTCAAGACGCACTGCAAGCTGAGCCTCGTCGTGCGCCAGGAGCCCGACGGGCTGCGCCGCTACTGCCACATCGGCACGGGCAACTACAACCCGAAGACGGCACGGCTCTACACCGACCTCGGGCTGCTCACGTGCGACCCGGACGTCGGGCAGGACCTCACGCGCCTGTTCAACCAGCTCTCGGGGTACGCGCCCAAGTCGCGCTTCCACCGGCTGCTCGTGGCGCCGCGCTCGGTGCGCTCGGGGCTGGTCGAGCGGATCGACCGCGAGGCCGCCGCCGCGCGTGCGGGCAAGCCCGCGTGGATCAAGATCAAGGTCAACTCGATGGTCGACGAGGCCGTCATCGACGCGCTGTACCGCGCGTCGCAGGCGGGCGTGCCCGTCGACCTCGTCGTGCGCGGCATCTGCGCGGTGCGCCCGGGCGTGCCGGGTCTGAGCGAGACGATCCGCGTGCGGTCGATCCTCGGCCGGTTCCTCGAGCACGCGCGGGTCTTCGCGTTCGCAGCGTCGGACGGCGTGCCCTCGTCGCGCAGCTCGCAGCCGGACGAGGAGGGCCCCGAGGTGTTCATCGGCTCGGCGGACCTCATGCACCGCAACCTGGACCGCCGCGTCGAGGCGCTCGTGCGGCTCGCGGACCCGGACCAGACCGCGGAGCTCGTGAGCCTGCTCGACGAGTCGATGGACGACGGCACGTCGACCTGGCACCTCGCGGCCGACGGGACGTGGACCCGGCACCACACGGGCCCCGACGGCGCGCCGCTGCTCGACCAGCAGACCGCGCTCATCCAGCGTCAGCGGCGCCGGCCGGGGGCCTCCCGGTGAGCCGGTGAGCACGACGACGAGGAGCGCGCCGGAGACGGTCGTCGAGGCCGCGGGGGCCCTGGTGTGGCGGGTGCGCCAGGAGCGGCTCCAGCTCGCGCTCGTGCACCGCCCCCGCTACAAGGACTGGTCGTGGCCCAAGGGCAAGCTCGAGGGCGACGAGACGCCCGCGGTGGCCGCGGTCCGTGAGGTCGCCGAGGAGACGGGGCACGACGTGGTCCTCGGGCGGCGCCTGCCCGGGCTCGAGTACCGGATCTCCGACGGCCGCCTCAAGCGCGTGCACTACTGGGCGGCGCAGGTCGCCGGGCGGCCCGACGGACCCGCGCTGCTGGCCCGCCCGCCGGTGCCGCGGGCGTCGCGCGACGAGATCGACGCGGTGCGTTGGGTCGACGCGGACGTGGCACGCAAGAAGCTCACGCGCGCGGAGGACCGCGAACCGCTCGACGTGCTGCTCGCGGAGCACGAGAAGGAACGGCTCGACACGCGGGTCCTCGTGGTGGCCCGGCACGGGCAGGCGCGCAAGCGCAGCAGCTGGCCGGGCAGCGAGGACGACCGCCCGCTCACCCGCACCGGCCAGGAGCAGGCCGAGCAGCTCGTGCCCGTGCTCTCCGCGTTCGGCGTCACCGACCTCGTGACGAGCCACTGGGCCCGGTGCGCGCAGACCCTCGCGCCGTACGCGGCCGCGACCCACCTGGGGCCGCGGCTCGCCGCCGAGCTGACCGAGTCGCGCCACGACGACTCCCCCGCACGCGTCGCCGCGCTCGTCGAGAGGCTGCTGGGCTCGCGACGCGACGTCGTGCTGTGCACGCACCGCCCGGTGCTCCCGACCGTGCTCGACGTGCTCGCGCAGCACTCGCGGCGCCCGGTGGCCGACGCGCTCCCGCACGAGGACCCGTTCCTGCGGCCCGGCGAGATGCTGGTCGCGCACGTGGTCGGGTCGGCCAGGGGTCCGCGCCTCGTCGCGACCGAGCGGCACACGCCCGTGCGGGCGGACTGAGCCGACGCGGCGCGCCCGCGGGCGTCAGTTCAGGATCGGGCTCAGGACCCAGAAGAAGACCGCGGCGACGAGCGCGGCAGCGGGGATCGTGAGGACCCACGCGGCGCCGATGTTCTTCGCGACGCCCCAGCGCACGGCCGAGAGCCGCTTCGTCGCACCGACGCCCATGATCGCCGAGGTGATCGTGTGCGTCGTCGAGACGGGCGCGTGCAGCGCGAACGCGTTGACGTAGAGCACGACCGCCGCGACGGACTCGGCGACGAAGCCGCGCGCCGGGTCCAGCTCGATGATCTTGCGGCCGAGCGTGCGCATGATGCGCCAGCCGCCCGCGTAGGTGCCCGCGGAGATCGCCGCGGCGGCCGAGAGCTTGACCCACAGCGGGATGCCGTCGTCCGGGTCCGCCCAGCCGACCGAGAGCAGCGCGAGGAAGATCACGCCCATCGTCTTCTGCGCGTCCTGGAGGCCGTGCCCGAGCGCCATCGCGGCGGCGGAGGCGGTCTGCGCGAGGCGGAACCGGCGGGTCGTCTTGGCCGGGGCGTTGTTCCGCACCAGCCACAGCACGCCGACCATGATGAAGAACGCCAGGCCGAAGCCGACGAGCGGCGAGAACACCATCGGCAGGACGACCTTGTCGACGATCGCCGACCAGTAGATGCCGAGCTGCGCGGCGAGGCCCGCGCCGACGAGGCCGCCGATCAGCGCGTGCGTCGAGGACGACGGCAGGCCCAGCCACCACGTGATCAGGTTCCACGTGATCGCCCCGACCAGCGCGCACAGCACCACGACGAGCGCCTGGTGCTGGCTCGCGTCCTGGAGGTCGACGATCGACGTCGCGATCGTCTCGGCGACCTCGGTGCCGAGCAGCGCACCGGCGAAGTTCATCACCGCGGCCATGATGAGCGCCGCACGCGGGGTCAGCGCCCGGGTCGAGACCGAGGTCGCGATGGCGTTCGCCGCGTCGTGGAAGCCGTTGGTGTAGTCGAAGCCGAGTGCGAACGCGACGACGACGATGACGAGCGCAGTCTCCACCGGGGCTCAGGACTCCTTGAGCGCGATGGTCTCGACCATGTTCGCGACACGCTCGAAGGCGTCGGCGGCGTCCTCGAGCTTCTCGACGACCTCCTTCAGCTTCATGAGCTGGATGGGGTCGGTGATCTCGTCGAACATCTGCGCGAGGAGCTTGCGGTGGACCTTGTCCGCCTGGTTCTCGAGTCGGTTGATCTCGATCCAGTAGTCGGACAGGTTCTCCATCGAGCGCAGGCGCGGCATGGCGTCGGCCGTGAGCTCCGCGGCGCGCTGCAGCACCTGGACCTGGTCGGAGACGCGCGCCGGCAGACCGTCGAGCTTGTAGAGCACGATCAGGTCGGCGGCCTCCTCCATGAAGTCCATGCAGTCGTCGAGCGCCGACGCGAGGTTGTAGATGTCGTCGCGGTCGAACGGCGTCACGAACGTCTGGTTGAGCCGACGCATGATCGTGTGGGTCGCCTCGTCGGCGAGGTGCTCGGCGTCGCTGATGCGCTTGCCGATCTCCTTGCGGGTCGGGCGGTCGGCGCCGAGGAGCTCGCCGAGCAGGTTCGCGCCGGTGACCAGATGAGCCGCCGATGCTGCGAGGAGGTCGAAGAACGAGGTGTCGCGCGGGGTCAGGCGCAGGCGCACGGGAGGCTCCGGTGAAGGGGACGCATGTCGCAGACAGGCTAGGGCAACGCTCGGGTGAACACGCAACCCTGGATCTGTACAGCACGCGACGTCGCGGTGGGGGGTGAGTGACGCCGGGCCGGGAGCGCCTGTCGGCGCGAAGGCCGCTCGAGGCGGCTTCAAGTGGAGCCCGGGGCTACCGCGACCCGGCGTCGGTGCAACTGTACGCCCGTCCGTCTCGCCGGTCGCTGTGACGAGACCCACGCGCGGGCGATCGCGGCCGTGCCGCACGACGTCCCGCCCCCGGGACCCCGCGCGCACCTCGGACGGCGCCGCGACCGTCCGGCCAGCCGCCCCGCACGTCACCCGGATGCGGCGAACCGGACACCCGCACGGGTGACCCGGCTCGCCCCGCACGGGCCGGTGCGGCTCACCGCTCGCGGCGCAACCACCTCCGCACCGGCCCCCAGACCCGCCGCGCGAGCAGCCGGATCCGGACGACGAGCCGCCCGGCCCACGGGAACTCCGCCGCGAGCACCGCGACGCCCGCGAACATCACGAGCAGCCCCGGCCCGGGGAGCACGAGCATCGCCGTCCCGGCGAGCAGCAGGGTGCAGCCGGTCACGACGACGAGCGGGACCCGCACCGGCCGCGGCAGGCGCGCCAGCCACTCCGGTACCCCGCGGAGCGCGCCGCCGTGCTCCGGCCCGCTCCCGCCGGAGTGCGCGCCGTCCGGCCCCGGAGCCTGCCCCGGTGCGTCGTCGGGCACGTGGGGGTGCACCTCGGGCCCGGTCACTCGAGCCGCTCCGCACGCCACAGGCCCGCGGCGTGCTCGAGCTCCTCGGCGGTGCGCACGAGCGACGACGCGCCGCGCGTCAGGCGGTGCGCCGCGTCCGAGTCGGTGCCCTCGAGGTGGTCCGCGTCGAACGCCGCACCCGTCGCCAGGACCCGGCAGAACGCCGCCCCCCGCTCGAGCGCGACCGCGAGGTCGCCCCGGTACACGCCGGAGAGCACCGCGTCGGCGAGGTCGCGCAGGTCGTTCGGTCCGGGCGGGCTCGCGACGCCCGCGACGACGTCGTGCACCGGGGCCGCCTCGACGCCCAGCCGGTAGCGCTCCGCGAGTGTCTGCGGGTCGCGGCGCACCCACTCGCGCAGCACGTACAACCGCCACAGCGCGCCGGGCAGCGTGTCCGCGGTGCTGTCGGCCCACATCGCGGCGACTACGTCGAGACCCTCGGCCTCCACGAGGCTCACGAGCCGCGCGACGAGCTCCGGGTCGTCGCCCGCGCTGCGGCCCTGGTGCACGATCGCGCCCGCCGTGGTGTGGGCGATCTCGGAGCGCAGGGCGGGGTCGATGTCGCCGGGGAGCTCGTCGGCCTGTCGGGGGTCGAGCATCGCCGGGCGTCGTGGACGCCTCGGCGCGCCGTCTGAGGTGGTCATCGTTAGATTGTCAGACAGGTCGATCCTGCAGCGCACGTCGTCAGCGAGGACGGTTCCTGCGCCGCCGACCGTGACCGGCCAGCGAGGGAGAGGGCGTCGCCATGTCGTCATCCGCTGCACGACCGTCGCAGGGCTCGGCCGGGGCGTCGGGCCGCCATCCGTCGCACGGCAAGGCGGTCGGCCTCGCGGTCGCCGCCGCGGTCGGCGGTTTCCTGTTCGGCTTCGACAGCTCGGTGATCAACGGCGCGGTCGAGGCGATCGAGGGCGAGTTCGCGCTCAGCGCCGCCGTGACGGGCTTCGCCGTCGCGGTCGCCCTGCTCGGGTGCGCGGTCGGCGCGTGGGGCGCCGGGCGGCTCGCGGACCGGTGGGGCCGCACGAAGGTCATGCTGCTCGGCGCGATCCTGTTCTTCGTCTCCTCGATCGGTGCCGCGTTCGCGTTCTCGGTCTACGACCTCATCCTGTGGCGCATCGTCGGCGGCCTCGGCATCGGCATCGCGTCGGTCATCGCCCCCGCGTACATCGCGGAGATCGCGCCCGCCGCGATGCGCGGCCGCCTCGGCTCGCTCCAGCAGCTCGCGATCACGATCGGCATCTTCGCGGCCCTGCTCTCCGACGCGGTGTTCGCCAACACCGCGGGCGGCGCGGCCGAGGCCTCGCTGTTCGGGCTCGACGCCTGGCGCTGGATGTTCCTCGTGGCCGTCGTGCCCGCCGCCGTCTACGGGATCCTCGCGCTGCGCATCCCCGAGTCGCCGCGGTTCCTCGTCGCCGCGGGCCGCAAGGACGAGGCCGTCGAGGTGCTGCGCTCGGTGTCGGGCGCCGACGAGGACCCCGTCGAGCGGGTGCACCAGATCGAGAAGACGATCGCGGCGGACAAGGCGCTCGCCCAGCAGGCGAGCCTGCGCGGCCCGGCGCTCGGCCTGCTGCCCATCGTCTGGGTCGGCATCCTGCTCTCGGTGTTCCAGCAGTTCGTCGGGATCAACGTGATCTTCTACTACTCGGTCACGCTGTGGCAGGCGGTCGGGTTCGACGAGTCCGACTCCTTCGTCGTGACCGTCGCGACGTCCGTGACGAACGTGCTCGTGACGTTCATCGCGATCGCCCTCATCGACAAGGTGGGCCGCCGGCCCATCCTGCTCGCGGGCTCCGCGGGCATGACGATCTCGCTCGGGCTCATGGCGCTGGCCTTCACCCACTCGAGCGGGGCCGGCGAGGACGTCCGGCTCGACGCGCCGTGGGGTGTCGTGGCGCTCGTCGCGGCCAACGCGTTCGTCGTCTTCTTCGGTGCGTCGTGGGGTCCGCTCGTGTGGGTGCTGCTCGGCGAGATGTTCCCGAACCGCATCCGCGCCGCGGCGCTCGGCGTCGCGGCCGCGTGCCAGTGGATCGCGAACTTCCTCATCACGGTGTCGTTCCCGCCCATGCTCGAGGCGTTCGGCGCGACCGGGCCGTACTCGATGTACGCGATCTTCGCGGCCCTGTCCTTCGTGTTCGTGCTCACCAAGGTCCCCGAGACCAAGGGCATCGCGCTCGAGGACATGGAGGGCGTCTCCCGCACGGGTCGGCGGATCGACCCCTGACGCACGGGCGCCGGGCGCACCGGCGCCTGACGCACGCGCGACGATCGCCGCCGGGTACGACGACGCCCGCCCGCCCCCGCTCACGGCAGGGGTCGGGCGGGCGTCGTCGTGCGTCGGGTGGACGCGTCAGGCCTTGATCGTCGAGACCATCGCGAGCAGCTCGCCCGAGAGCTCGCGCATCTCGCGCGCCGCCGACTCCGTCGCCGCCGCACCGTCCTGGGCCTCGCGGGCCGCGGCGCGCACCGACGAGATCGAGCTCGCGATGCGCTCCGAGCCTGCCGCGGCACCCGCGACCGCCCGGGACATGTGCGCGGTCGTGGCCGACTGCTCCTCGACCGCCGCGGAGATGCTCGCCTGGTACTCCGAGATCGTCTTGATGACGTCCGTCACGCTCGCGAGCTCCGTCGCCGCGCGACCCGTCTGGGACTGGATCGACCCGACCTGCGCGGTGATCGACTCGGTCGCGGTCGCCGTCTCGCGAGCGAGCTCCTTGACCTCGCTCGCGACGACCGCGAACCCCTTGCCGGCCTCGCCCGCACGCGCCGCCTCGATGGTCGCGTTGAGCGCGAGGAGGTTCGTCTGCTCCGCGATCGAGGTGATGAGCTTGATGACCTGGCCGATCTCCGCGCTCGCGTCGCCGAGCCGCCCGACCGTCTCCTGCGCCGCCGTCGCCGCGCGTACCGCGTCGTCCGCGATGAGCGCCGCCTGGCCGGCGTTGTGGGAGATCTCGTTGATCGCCTGGCGCATCTGGTCGGCACCCGCGGCCACGGTCTGCGCGTCCGCGGTCACGCCGCGCGCCGCGTCGTCGACGATGTCGAGCTGCGCGGCCGTCGTGCTCGCGGCACCCGTCATCGAGCCGCTGACGCCCGCGAGCCGGTCGGCGGACTGGCGCAGCGCGCCCGCGCTGGACCGCAGGCCGCGCACGGTCGTCGCCATCCACTCGACGGTGCCGTTGAGCGCCGTCCCCATGAGGCCGAGCTCGTCGTTGCCGAGCGACTCCATCCGGGTGGACAGGTCGCCGGAGTGGATCTGGCGCAGGAACTCGCCGGTGCGCCGCAGGGGGCGCGTGATGCTGACCTGCGCCCACATCGCGAACGCGACCGACGGGATCACGACGAGCACGGGCACCCACACGAGCCAACTGAGCGAGGCGAGCGTGTCGGCGGCGGCCGCGGCGTCACCGGCAGCGAGCTGCGACGCGGCGCGCGAGGTCGCGCTGCGGGCCCCGAGGCACACGGCGACGAGCGCCACGAGGGGCGTCACCACCCCGAGGCGGGACTTGGTCCGGTTGCTGATCACGCTTCTCCAGTCGTCACGGGTCGCCCTGCGTATCGACCGGACGTGCCCGGACATGAGTGATCGGCCCCGGGGCGCCGTCCGCGTCGCGTCAGCCCACCGGCAGGGCGCCGTCCGCACCCCGTCAGCCGACCGCTAGGGTGCCGTCAGGTCCGCCCCCAGCCCGAGGTCGGCGACGCGCACCGGCTGCCCGGTGAGCATCGACTGGTTGGCCGCGATGCCGACCGAGACGGCCCGCACGCCGTCGAGGAAGCCCGCGGGACGCCCGAGCGGGTCGGCCGACGGACCGCGGAAGACGTCGGCCAGCAGGATCGCGTCGCCGCCCCCGTGGCTGCCCTCGCCGACCGGGATCGGGCGCTCGACCGCGCGCTCCCAGTGCCGCTGGACCACCAGGCGCTCGCCCGCGGGGCGGACCGGGTCGACCGCGGTGCCGCCGGGTGTCGCGCTCGGGTCGAGCACGGCGTTCCCCTCGTCGTCGACCACGACCGCCCCGCGCTCGACGACCTCGAGCTCGGCGCGCCCGGCGGTCCCGTTGACCGTGACCCGGTACCCCTCCCAGGGGCTGTGCGCGTTGAGCGAGTACGTCAGCGTCGCCCCGCGGCGGTAGTCGACGAGGACCGCCATGTTGTCCTCGATCGTGATGCCGGGGGCGAAGACGTCCTGGTCGCGCACGTAGCCGTCGTGGTGCTCCGCGTCGAGGTAGAGGGCCTGGAGCCGCGGGTCGAGGGTGAGGTCGAGCGCGAACGGGTCGCCGGCGTTCCCGGTGCCGCGCGCGGGCCGCTCGCCGAGCCCGCGGACCTCGGCGTTCTTGTCGCCGTAGAACCGCAGCGCGCCCGACGCGTACACGCGCACCGGCACGTCCGAGAGCCACCAGTTGACCAGGTCGAAGTGGTGGCTGGACTTGTGCACGAGCAGCCCGCCCGAGAGCACCTTCTCGCGGTGCCACCGGCGGAAGTAGTCGGCGCCGTGCACGGTGTCGAGCGCCCACTCGAAGTGGACCGACGTGACCTCGCCGATCACGCCCGAGGCGATCACCTCGCGCAGCGCGGAGTTGCGGGGCGAGTACCGGTAGTTGAACGTCATGACGACGTCGCGACCGGTGCGGGCGATCGCGTCGGTGATGCGGCGGCAGCCGTTCGCGTCGATGGTGAGGGGCTTCTCGACGACCACGTCCGCGCCCGCGTCGAGCACGCGCGCCACGACGTCGGCGTGCGTGTGGTCGGGGCTCGTGACGACGACGGTGCCGACGCGCTGCTCGGCGACCATCCGCTCGAGGCCGTCGGGCGTGTAGCGCGGGAGCGGCCGGCCGACCCGGGCGTCGTACCAGTCGGCGCGCGCCGGGTTCGGCTCGCACCACGCGACGAGCTCCGCGACGTCGGCGTGGTCGCCGAGGACGGCGTCGACGTACATCTGCGCGCGGTGCCCGGTGCCGGCGACGGCGTAGCGGCGGCGCGGCGCGGCCCCCGGTGCGGGGTGGACCGGGACCGACGCGGCGTCCGGCTGCGTCGCGGGCCGGTCCGGGTGGGGGCCCGGGTGCGCACCGGGCGGGGTGGCGGGGTGCCCGGCGGCGGGCTCGGCTGCGGGGTGCGGGACGGTGGTCGGCACGTCGGTCACGCGGGTCTCCTCGTCGGCGCCGGACCGTCGCTCCGGGGCGTCGTCGCACCCGGTGGGAAAGCGCGTTCCCGCCGCGCGACGATCGTAGCCCGCGATCGCCGCGGCGTCAGGCGCGGGCCTCCCTGACCGGCATCCCGCCTGCCGGGCAGGGGACCCGCGAGCGCGCCGTGCCCCGTCCGGGGCCGGCGCCGGCCGCACCGGACCCGTGCGCGCACGGTGGTCGATATCGGTATCGTTCCCCCCGGTCGACGGCCGTCGACCCGTGCGGGCAGCGTCGCTCCGGGCGCGACCACGACAGGTCGCCGGACGCCAGGCCGACCGTGCGGCCCCTGGCTCGACACCGTTGCCCCACGTCGCCGGACGACGAAGCCGGCCACCCTCGAGGAGCTCTCCATGCCCGAGCGTCAGCGCGCCAGCGTCGTGCTCCACCCCGACTTCCGGGTCGGCACCGTCGACCGGCGCATGTTCGGGTCGTTCGTCGAGCACATCGGGCGCGCCGTCTACACGGGCCTCTACGAGCCCGGCCACGCGACGGCCGACGAGCACGGCTTCCGGCGCGACGTCGCCCACCTCACGCGCGAGCTCGGCGTCACGACGGTGCGCTACCCCGGCGGCAACTTCGTCTCCAACTACGTGTGGGAGGACGGCGTCGGCCCGCGCGAGGAGCGTGAGCCGTTCATCGACCTCGCGTGGCGCACGATCGAGCCCAACGAGATCGGCACCGACGAGTTCCTGCAGTGGGCCGAGCGCGAGGGCATCGAGCCGATGATGGCCGTCAACCTCGGCACCCGCGGGGTCGCCGCCGCGGCCGCGCTCGTCGAGTACTGCAACGGCGAGGCCGGGTCCAGGTGGGCCGACATGCGCATCGCGAACGGGCGCGCGAAGCCCTACGGCGTCCGCCTCTGGTGCCTCGGAAACGAGATGGACGGCCCCTGGCAGATCGGCCACAAGGACGCGCACGAGTACGGCAGGCTCGCGGCCGAGGCCGGCAAGGCGATGAAGCTGGTCGACCCGAGCATCGAGCTCGTCGTGTGCGGCTCGTCCTCGATGCAGATGCCGACGTTCGGCTCGTGGGAGCAGACCGTCCTGTCCGCCACGTACGACGTCGTCGACCACCTCTCGATGCACGCCTACTACGAGGACCGCGACGGCGACCGCGCGAGCTTCCTGGGCTCGGGCACGGCGATGGACCGCTTCATCCGCCGCGTCGTGGCGACGGCCGACGCCGTGGGCGCCCAGCGCCGCTCCGACAAGCGGATCACCATCTCGTTCGACGAGTGGAACGTCTGGTACCTCGAGTCGCGGTTCGCCGGCGGCGAGAACCTCCCGCTCCAGCGCGACGCCCCGCGGGTCATCGAGGACGTCTACTCGGCGCTCGACGGCGTGGTGGTCGGCGACCTGCTCGTGACGCTCGTCAACCACGCTGACCGCGTGCCGATCGCGTGCCTCGCCCAGATGGTCAACGCGATCGCGCCGATCATGACCGAGCCCGGCGGACCCGCCTGGCGGCAGCCGACGTTCCACCCGTTCGCTGAGACGGCCCGCCTCGCCCGCGGCGTCGCTCTCGACCTGCGCGTGCAGGCGCCGACCGTCACGACCGCCCGGCACGGGACGGTCCCGCTCGTCACGGCCGCGGCGACGTGGGACGACGTCGACGGCACGGACGCGGTGCTCGCGCTCTTCCTGGTCAACCGCTCGCCCGAGCCCGTCGACGTCGCGCTGACCCACCCGGGCGTGCGCGTCGAGCTCACGGGCGGCGTGCAGCTGCTCGCGGACCACGAGCCCGCCGTCGCCGGCCCCGAGCACGCGGCGAAGGTCGCGGCCGCCTGCCTGTCGACGCTCGGCGCACCGCCCGCGGGCACCGGCGATGGCTCCACCACCGTCACGCTCGCACCCGAGTCGTGGACCGCCCTGCACGGCACGGCTAGTCGTATCTGACTGTGGTCACAATCGTCGTGACACGCCTGTGACTCGCGGCATTCATCAGACCTCTTACACCCTTTGGTGAGGGTTCGATGAGGTTATCCGGGAAACCTGGGAGAAAACCCGTCCGAATGCTACGTTCGCGTCATGCCCCCTGCCGACACCGTGGTCGACGCCCATGTGCACGTCTGGAATCCCGAGGCCGTGCACTACCCCTGGCTCACCCACGACCTGACCTCGATCGACCGCGTCTTCACGGTCGGTGACGCGGCGCCCGAGCTTCGGGAGCAGGGCGTCGGGCACGTCGTCCTCGTGCAGTCGGCCGACAACCGCGCCGACAGCGAGAACATGCTCAACCAGGCGCTCGGCAACCCCGAGGTCGCGGGCGTCGTCGCGTGGGTCCCGCTCGTCTCCCCCGACGACACCGCCGCGCAGCTCGACGCCTGGCGCAGCGAGCCCGTCGTCGGCGTCCGGCACATGGTGCACCTCGAGACCGACCCGAGCTGGCTGCTGCGCGACGACGTCGGCAAGAGCCTCGGCCTGCTCGCGGACCGGCGCATGACGTTCGACGTGAGCGCCGAGACGCCGACGCTGCTCGCGCACGTCACCATGCTCGCCGAGCGGCACCCCGACCTCACGATCGTGCTCGACCACCTCGCGAAGCCGCCGATCGCGGCGCTCCGCTCGGGCCACCGCGCGGTCTGGAACCTGTGGGCGGGCATGATCGCCGAGATCGCCCAGGCGCCCAACGTCGTCGCCAAGGTGTCGGGCCTCAACACCGCCGCGGGCCCGGGCTGGACGGTCGACGACCTGCGGCCCGCCGTCGACCACGCGCTCGAGGTCTTCGGCCCCGGGCGGCTCATGATCGGCAGCGACTGGCCGCTCGCACTGCTCGCCGCGAGCTCCTACACCGAGGTGTGGACCGCGACGCGCGACACCCTCGGCGGGCTCGGCGAGGCGGAGCGCGCCGAGGTGCTCGGCGGGACGGCGACCCGGGTCTACGGGCTCGCGGTCTGACCGCCCCGGGGCGCCGTCACGGCCGGGTGTGACCACCCCGGGCGCGACGCCCGGTCGACGAGCGGCCCGCGTCAGACCTCGACGAGACCCGCGCCGAGCACGGCCGGGACCCCCGGAGCGAGGTGCAGCGTGACGCGAGGCCCCTCCCCCGCACCCTCGCGCACGACGACCGTGGTCGGCCGGTCGGCCACGAGCTGCGCCCGGGTCACGCGACCGGCCGACCACGTGATCGCGACCGTGACGCCACCGCGCACGCGCAGGCCACGCACCCGACCCTCGCCCCACGGACCCGGGAGCGCAGGCAGCAGGTGCACCTCGCGGACGGCGCCCTCCTCGCCTGCGACCGTCCGGTGCCCCTGCACGAGCGCCTCGACGACACCCGCGGTGAAGCCGAGGTTCCCGTCGACCTGGAAGGGCGGGTGCGCGCAGAACAGGTTCCGGTAGACCCCGCCGCCCTCGCCGTAGCGCGGTCCCGACCGGCCGGGCAGATCGAGGTCGACCGGGGCGAGGAACGAGCGGACCGACGCCTCGACGCCCGCGACGTCCCGCAACCGGGCGCGCAGGTTCAGGCGCCACGCGAGCGACCAGCCCGTCGACTCCGGACCACGCGCGTCGAGGCTCGCGACCGCGGCGGCCGCCAGCACCGGCGCCTGGTCGGGGTCGATCGACGTGCCCGGGTGCACGCGGTAGAGGTGGGACTGGTGGCGGTGCGTCGGCTCGGCGTCGGGCACGTCGGTCAGCCACTCCGAGAGCCGGCCGTCGGCGCCCACCCGCTCGGCGGGCAGCCGCTCCAGCGCGTCACGGATGCGGGTGTCGAGGTCGTCGCGGGGCGTGTCGCGGTCGGACGGGTCGCGGTCGGACGCGTCGCGGTCGGACGGGTCGCGGTCGGACCCGTCGTCGCCGGGCCTGTCCTTGCCGGACCCGCTGGGGCCGGACGCGTCGGCCAGCGCGGCGCGCGCGTCGAGCGTGCGCTCGAGCAGGTCGCGGACCATCGCGAGGTCGGACGTCGTCGAGGTCGAGACGGCGGCCGGCAGCCCGTCCGCCGCGACGTACGTGTTCTCGGGGCTCGTGGCGGGCGCGGTGCCGAGGGTGCCGTCGGGAAGCTCGACGAGCCAGTCGAGCACGAACAGCGCGGCGCCCTCCAGGACCGGCCACGCCCCCGCGAGGAACGCGGCGTCCCCCGTGTACTCGTAGTGGTCCCACAGGTGGCGGGAGAGCCACGCACCGGCGAGCGGCCAGGCCGTCCAGCACGGGTCGCCGTCGCCCTCACCCGCCGGGAGCGAGAAGCCCCACACGTCGGAGTTGTGGTGCGCCGCCCACCCGCGCGCCCCGTAGAGCTCGCGCGCGGTGCGCGTGCCCGACGCCGCGAGCGCGCCGAGCCACCGCAGCAGCGGCTCGTGGCACTCGGCGAGGTTCGCGCCCAGCGCGGGCCAGTAGTTCATCTCGGTGTTGATGTTGAGCGTGTAGTTGCCGGACCAGGGCGGCTGCACGTGCTCGTTCCACAGGCCCTGGAGCCCCATCGGCTGCGTGCCGGGCCGCGAGCCCGCGACCAGGAGGTAGCGGCCGTACTGGAACGCGAGCGCGGCGAGTCCCGGGTCAGGGGCTCCGGCGGCGTGCCGCGCGAGGCGCTCGTCGGTCGGCGCCGACCGCAGCACCGGGACCGCGACGGTGGCCGGGGCGGTCGCCGGGCCGACCGCAGGCCGGTCGTCGCCGGACGGGACCTGGCTCGTCCCGCCGGACGGGACGGTGAGCGGGGCGTCGCCCGACGGTCCAGGGCGCAGCGCATCGCCCGACGCGACCGGCGGTTCGCTCCCACCCGAGGGCTCGGCCCGTGGAGTGTCCGCCGCGCCGCCGAGCACCAGGCCGACGCGGTCCAGCAGCCCCCGGTGCTCCGCGACGTGCTCGGCACGCAAGCGCTCGTGACCCGCCGCCACCGCCGCGTCGAGCCGCGCCTCGACCGCGGCCCGCAGCCGCTCGACGTCGCCGTGCGGCACGACGCCCGGCCCGCCGAAGTCGGTCCCGGTCGCCAGCAGCACGACGAGCTCGCGCGCGCCCCGGACCACGAGCTGGGCGTCACCGGCCACGACGTCACCGTCGCTCAGCACCCGCAGCCCGACGACGGCGGTCACGGCACTCCCCGCGACGGCGCTGCGCTCGACCGGCTCCGCGACGTCCTCGTGCGGCGGCCACACGTGCGACGGCATCCGGGCGGCCGCGGCCCAGCCGGCGCCGCGCACCCCGTCGCCGTCCGGCTCCCCGGTCGAGGTGCGCACGCCGTCGAGCGGGTGCATGGAGGTCACGCTCAGCACGAGGTCCGCGCGCGGGCCCTCGACGACGCGGCGCACCACGAGCACGCCCGCGGGTGCGCTGACGAAGACCTCCTGCGCCGACGGGACACCGCCGGACGTCCAGGCGTGCCCGGCGACGGCGTCGCGCAGGTCGAGCCAGCGCGCGTACGAGGTGCCGGCGGCCTCGTGGCGCTCGTCGGCCGCGGCCCCGTCGACCGCCCCGGTCCGTCCGCCGGAGCCGGCCTGCCCGTCCGTCCCCGTCTGCGCTCCGGACCCTGCCCGCTCGTCCGCCTCGGACGGGTCGGCCGGCCACGCCCGCTCGTCCCGCGCGGGGAGCTGCTCGACCCACAGGTCGACGAGCGGCTGGTAGGCCTGCGAGTGACCGTGCTGGAGTCGCTGGACGTGACGCTCCGCGGCGCGCACGTCCCCGCGGGCGAGCGCCTCGCGCGCCGCGGCGACGACGTGCGGGCCCTCGCCGGGCGCGATCCGCGGGATCCCCGCGTTGGTCGCGGGCGAGCCGGACCAGCACGTGTCGTCGTTGACCTGGATGCGGTCGCGCAGCGGCCCGCCGAAGCACATGGCCCCGATCCGCCCGTTGCCCAGCGGGAGGGCGTCGGTCCAGGCCGCGGCGGGCGCCGTGTAGTGCAGGGTCAGGTCGCCGGCGTCGCCGCTCGTGGTGCTCACGCGGGTGTCGGGGCGGACGGGTCGAGCAGGCCGGCCGCGCGCAGCTCGGACCACACGTCGGCGGGCACGTGCGTGCGGAACCTGTCGACGGCGTCGTCGACGTGCGCCGCCGTGCGGGCCCCGACCACGACGGACACCACCGCGGGGTGCGCCGCCGGGAAGGCCAGAGCCGCGTCGGGCAGCGTGACGCCGTGCCGCTCGCACACGTCGGCGATCGCGTGGGCACGCTCGATCAGCAGCGCGTCCGCGGGCGCGTAGTTGTGGTGGGCCCCCGGTGCCGGGCGGGGCCGGGCGAGGATGCCGGAGTTGTACGGCGCGGCGGCCACGACGGCGACGCTGCGCTCGACCGCGAGGGGCAGGAGGTCGGCGAGCGCGCCCTGCTCGAGCAGCGTGTACCGGCCCGCGAGCATCACGACGTCGATGTCGGTCTCCCGGACGAACCGCGCGAGCATCGCCGACTGGTTCATCCCCGCGCCGACCGCCCCGAGCACCCCCTCGTCCCGGAGCTCGACGAGGGCGGGCAGCGCGGTCGCGACGGCCTCGTCGCCGAAGTCGTCGGGGTCGTGCAGGTAGGCGATGTCGATGCGGTCGAGGCCGGTGCGCTCGAGGCTCTCCTCGATCGACCGCCGGATGCCGTCCCGGGTGAGGTCCCACGCACGGCGCGTGTCCGCCGGGACGTCGAAGCCCTCGTCGTCGCGCAGGTGCGCGCGCTCGGGGCTGGGCACGAGCCGGCGCCCGACCTTCGTGGAGACCGTGCACTCCTCGCGCGGGTACGCCGCGAGCAGCGCGCCGAGGCGTCGCTCCGACAGCCCGAGGCCGTACGACGGGGCGGTGTCGAGGTACCGGATGCCCCGCTCCCAGGCCCGCGCGACGGCGCCGTGCGCCTCCTCGTCGGTCGTGACGCGCCCGAGGTTGCCGAGCTGCGCGGTCCCGAGTCCGAGGCCCGTCACGACCGTCCCGGTCTTCGGCACGACGTGCCTGGTCAGAGCATCGCGGCCCTCGTCGGCCCGCCCGTCGTGCGCACCTGCGCCCGTTGCCGCCATGGGTCCTCCTGCGCGTCGTCGCTGCTCGGCGACCGCCGCGGACGTCCTGCACGGACCGGCCCCGGCGGGCTGCCGCGACCCTACCAACGGCGCCGCGGGCGCGAGCGGCCCGGCGCCGGGCGCACCGGGGGTGCGGTCCGAGCTCGGGGTCCGGGGCGAACGCCGCGGGGGGACGCACCGCGTGTGTCCCAGCGCGTGCGCGGGGCGGAGGTCGCAGGCATCCTGAGGGCATGCCCCGGGAACGGCGGGCGCACCTTCGCGCGCCTGGGAGAACCGTGGAACCCGTACCCGAGACCGCCGAGGTCCTCCGGTCCCTCAACGCGACCAGCGAGCGCGACCTCGCGTCGATGATCGACGCCCTCGCGGAGCGTGTCGCCGCGATCGTGCCCAGCTGCGTGGGCGTGAGCATCAGCCTCCGGGACAGCGGGCTCACGTTCACGCTCGTGGCGACGTCGGAGCAGGTCGCCGCGCTCGACGCGGTCCAGTACGTCGCGACCGGGCCCTGCGTCGACAGCGCCGCCAGCGGGGACGAGATCCAGCTCCACGACGTGCTCGACGAGCGACGCTGGCAGCACTTCGCGCGGTCCGCCGCCGCCCAGGACGTCCGCAGCACGCTGTCGCTGCCGCTCGTCGTCGCGGGGGGTGACGTCGCCGGCGCGGTCAACCTGTACGCGGCCGACCCGCAGGCGTTCGTCGGGGTCGAGGCCGAGCTGAGACAGGCCGTGGGCGGCGGCCATGACCTGGGCGTGTCCAACGCGGACCTGCCGTTCCGCACCCGGGAGGTCGCACGGACCGCAACCCGTGCGCTCGACGAGCTCGACGTCGTGGAGCAGGCCGTGGGCTTCGTCATGGCCGAGCAGCGCGTCGGGGAGGACGAGGCGCGCCGCCGCCTCGTGGACGCCGCCGAGCGGGCCGGGGTGGACGTCCCGAGCGCGGCGCGGGCGCTGATGGCGCGCCGCTGACCCGACCGGCCCGGGCGTGCGGCTCCGCGGTGCCCCACGCGCGCGCGTGCTCGGGCGTGGACCGCGAGGGCGCCGCTCCCGGCCGCCGGCTCAGGACGAGGCTCGGACCTGCAGCGTCGCCTCGAAGATCGACGCGGTCACGCGGCGCTCGGGCGCGTCGATCTGCGCGAGCAGGATCGCGACCATCTCCGCGGTCATCTCCTCGACCGGCTGACGCACGCTCGTGAGGGCCGGGCGGGCGACGGGGGCCAGCGCGCTGTCGTCGAACCCCACGACCGACACGTCGTGCGGGACCCGGCGGCCCGCGTCCTCGAGCACGTCCACCGCGCCGAGCGCCATGAGGTCGTTCGCGGCGAACACCCCGTCGAGCGCGGGCTCGCGGGCGAGCAGCGCACGCATCGCCTCCGCGCCGGTCACGAACGAGAACCCGCCCGGGGCCGTGACGACGTCCGGCAGCCCGTGCCGCGCGGCGACGTCCCGGAAGCCGGCGAGGCGCTCGTGGGCCGACGGAACATCCACCGGGCCCTCGATCGCGGCGAGGCGGCGGCGCCCCCGGGCGAGCAGGTGCTCGGCCGCGAGCGCACCCCCCTCCCGGTTCCCCACGTCGACGAAGCTCACGGGGAGCGGCGCCGCGGGGTGCGCGAAGATCACGGACGGGACGCCCGCGGCGACGAGCAGCGGCGCGAGGGGGTCGTCGGGGCGCGTCGAGACGAGCAGCGCCCCGTCGGCATGACCCTGCTGCAGGTGGCCGAGCACGCGTGTCCGGTCGGCGTCCGTCTCGGCGAGCATGAGGACGGGGTCCACGTCGCGGGGGCGCAGCGCCCGCAGGATCCCGCCGACCGCGCGACCCACGAACGGGTCGTGGAAGTCGACCTCGTCGGGCGGGCCGCCGGGCGACGCCGCCCCCGCGACCGCGACGACGACGAGCCCCGAGCGCCGGGTCACCAGCGAGCGCGCAGCGCGGTTCGGGACGTAGCCGGTGCGGGCGATCGCGTCGCGCACGAGCTCCTGGAGGTGCTCGGCGACGTCCTGGCGACCGTTGACGACGCGGGAGACGGTGGCGCGGGAGACGCCGGCGACACGGGCGACGTCCTCGAGGGTCGGGCGCGCGGCGGACGTCGCGGGGTCGGCCATGCGGGGACGCTAGCACGCGTCAGAGAACGCTCTCCGGGGCCCGCGGGGGTGACGGGTCGGCGCGCGGCGGTCGGCTCGGCGCAGGTCGGCGCGGGTCGCCCGGTGCGGCGAAGCGGCGAGGTGCCGGTGCGGTGAGGCGGCGAGACGGCGAGACGGCGAGATGAAGGGTCACCAGAGTGCAGCGGTCCGTGCCACGGTGCGGGGGTCGGCGAGGCGGAGGGCGCAGCGCGTCAGGACGCGGGCCACCCGCAGGCGAGTGCGACGAAGTCGTGCACGCGCCCGCGCAGCTCGTCGCCCGCCGTCACGGAGAAGACGGGCTGCACGGCACCGTCGACGCGCGCGTGCACCCCGAACGCCGTGCCGCGCTTGTCCTCCGCGACGGCGTGCGGGTCGCACCGCGCGGGCACGACGTCGAGGCCGACCGTGCGGGCACCGTCCGGAGCGGTCGACAGCGCGGCAGGCCACAGCGGGCCGCCCGCCGCCGGGTCGAGCAGGACCGTCCGCTCGACCGCGTCGACCACGACCTCGGGTCCGCCCGCACGCGGCGTGAGGGTGAGCGTGAGCGTCCCGACCCAGCGCCCGTCGGGCTCCTGACGCGTCGCGAGCGACGGGCCGAGCGCGAGCGTGGCTCCCTGCGCGACGGCGACCACCGCGCAGTCCTCCGCGTGGATGCGCGCCAGGTGCCCGTTCGGGTCCTCGGGGGTCAGCTCGAGCGTCCCGCGCCGACCGGCGGCGTCGACCACCTCGAGCCGGACCGTCGCGGCGCCCGCGCCCGCGCCCGACGCGGCGGTCGCGTCCCCCGCGCCGCCCGCGGCGTCCAGGGATCCGGCTGCGTCCCCCGCACCGCTCGCGGACGCCGTCGCTCCCCCGTCCGCCGCCGCGTCCCGACCCGCGTCGCACACCGGGTCGCCGAGCGCGACGGACAGGTCCCGGCGCGTCCCCGCGGGCGCGCGCCGGCCGTCCTCGCTCACCGCGACCCCCTCGACCGTGGGGCTCGTGAGCCGTGCCTCGACGACCTCGAGGTCGGTCGCGCCGTCGTTGAGCACGGCGACCTGGACGACGCGCGCGGCCCGGTCCGTGCGGCTCTGCCGCACCTCGACGCGCAGCCCCGCGAGGACCTCCCGCGGCAGCGGCGCGGCCGAGGCCGCCAGCGATGCGGACGCGCCGGTCGTGCGGGCGGGCGGCGCGTCGCCGGGCTCCGAGCACGCGGCCGTCGCGGCGAGGACCAGCGGCATGAGCAGCGCGGCCAGCAGCGCGGGCGCGGACCGGCCACCGGGCCCGGGCGTGCCGCGTCGACGCATCCCGACATCGTGGCGCACACGGCGCCCCGACGGAACGGGACGGCGCACGGCCACGGCTGCGGTCGCGGTCGCGGTCGCGCCCCGGCGGCGGGCAGTCCGAGCCCGAAGGCCACCGGCCCCGCACCGACCCGCGTATCAGCACCCCGACCCACGCGTCCTCCCCCACAGGACCGTCACCGCACGGTCCGCCGGGCCGTCTCCGCCCGGCGCAGCCCACCCGAGGGGGTCCACGTGGAGCGACGACTGCGTCCGGGCGCGTCGCTGCGGGACGGGCAGGCGCTCGCCGCGCCGAACCGGCGCACGCTCCTGACGATGCAGGCCGACGGGAACCTGGTGCTGTACGAGTACTTCGCGAGCGGCCGGCGCGCGCACCTGTGGGACAGCGCGACCGCGGGCAGCCCCGGCGCCGTCGCGCACCTGCAGGAGGACGGCGAGCTCGTGGTGCGCCGCCCCGACGGGTACGTGCTGTGGGGCGCGGGCACCCCGGGCGACCCGGGCACGGAGCTCGTGCTGCTCGACGACGGCGACCTCGTGCTCGAGCGGCCCGACGGGCGCCGCGCCTGGGCGTCGGGGACCCGGCTCGGGTACGCGCTCGTCGACTTCCGGCCCGAACGGGACGGCTTCGGCTTCCCGGACGCGTTCGCGGGCGTCGTCGCGACCCTGCCCGGCGTGGGCGACGTCGCGGTGTGCGGGCTGTGCGGCGGCATGGCGTTCGCGGCGCTCGACCACTGGTACGCGGGCGTGCCGGTGCCGGCCACGGAGCCGTCGGCACCCGTGCCCGACGACGTGCCGCCCGACGGCCACCCGCTCACCGAGTACCTGCGCGCGCGCACCGACGACTCGTTCCGGGTGCCGTCGGCCGCGCGGTTCGCCGAGTGGTCGGCCCACCCGGACCACGCGACGTGGCTCTACGCGGGCGTCCACCGCTGGTGCACGGAGGACGAGCTCCCGCGGCTCGTCGAGGAGCTGCGAGCCGGGCACCCGGTGCCGCTCGGGCTCGTGCGGGCCCGCTCGGTCGCGGCGGCCGGGGAGAACCACCAGGTCGTGGCGTACGGGTTCGAGCACGACCGCGCGACCGGGCGGACGACGGTGCTCGTGCACGACAGCGCGGCGCCGGGCGTCGAGGTCCGGCTGACGTCGGAGCGGGACGAGGTCGGCTGGACGTCCTCGTGCGGCGGGCGCTGGCGCGGGTTCTTCGTGCAGGACTACACCCCGCGCACGCCGCCGTCCCCCGGACGGGTGCCCGAAAGGGTGTGCGTTCCTGCCCCCGCGCCGGTCCTGAAGTCGC
>NZ_JBSGSU010000003.1:0-54251 GCF_053607065.1 Cellulomonas sp. NPDC055163
CGACGGAGCCCCGGGTGCCTGTGTGCCCGGGGCTCCGTCGTGCCCGCCCCCACCGGTCGCCCGCGGGCCGGGGAGCCGCCGCGCGCCGCCCGTGTCAGACCGGCAGCGCCGCCCGCTCCGGTGCCACGGCCCGGGCGTGCGACCAGTGGTTGGCCATCGGCATGCGCCGGTCGCGACCGAAGGCCCGGCGCGAGACCTTGATGCGGACCGGGGCCTGGCGCCGCTTGAACTCGCTGCGGTCGACGAGCGCGAGCACCCGGTTCACCGTCGCGACGGCCGCGCCGACGTCCCAGCCGTCCTCGTCCACGAGCGTCCGGGCGAGGTCCTGGGCGGTCGCGTGCTCCTCGAGGAACGCGAGCAGGAGGCGGTCGAGCACCGGGTACGGCGGCAGCGAGTCCGTGTCCTGCTGGTCCGGCGCGAGCTCGGCGGACGCGGGCTTGGTGAGCGTCGCCGCGGGGACCGGCGGGACCTGCCCGGCGGCGGTCGCCTGCGCGTTGCGCCACGCCGCGAGCCCGTACACGCCCGGCAGCACGGTCCCGTCGCGTCGCGTCACCGTCGTCTTCAGCAGGTCCCCGAGCGGGTTCGGTGCCGTCCCGCAGCTGTCGCCGTAGAGCGTAAAGTACCCGACGGCCGACTCCGACCGGTTCCCCGTGGTGCAGACGAGCGCGCCGGTCGCGTTCGCGACCGTCATGAGCGTCGTGCCGCGCAGGCGGGCCTGGAGGTTCTCCCACGCGACCGGGTCGACGCGCCCCGGCGGCGAGTCCCCGGCGCCGGCTGCCTCGGTCAGCAGCGCCCCCAGGGCGTCGCGGCGCTCGGCCCAGGCGTCCGTGATCGGGACGACGTCGAACCGGATGCCGAGGTTCGCGGCGAGCTCGCGGGCGTCGTCGACCGAGCCGGGCGACGAGTAGGGCCCCGGCATGCCGATGCCCCAGACGGCGTCCGCGCCGAGCGCGTCGACGGCGACGACCGCGGCGAGCGCCGAGTCGATCCCGCCGGACAGCCCCAGCACGACCCGCGGCAGGCCCACGCGGCGGCAGTAGTCGCCGAAGCCGGTGACGATCGCGGCGTACACCTCGGCGTCGACGTCCAGCGCGGGGGTCACGACCGGCGGTGCGAGCGGCGCACGGGTCTCGTGGGTGACACCGAGCTCCACGACGTCGGACGACCACCCCGCCGGGCGCGCGCGACGAGCCGCACCGGGGTCGGCCGGGCGGGCGGCGGCCGGGGTGAGGCCGTCGGCCCGGGCCGTGACCCGCGGCGGCGCCACGGGCACGTCGACGACGAGCTCGTCGGCAGCGAACGACCGCGCCCGCGCGAGCAGCGCCCCGGCGGCGTCCACGACGAACGAGCCGCCGTCGAACACGACCTCGTCCTGCCCGCCGACCGTGTTGCAGTAGGCGATCGGCACCCCGGACGCGCGCGCCGCCGCCGCGACCTGCGCGAGCCGCAGCGCCGGCTTGCCGACGTGGTACGGCGACGCGTTGGGCACGAGCAGCACCTGCGCGCCGGCTGCCGCTGCCTCGACCGCGAGCGCCGGGTCCCACACGTCCTCGCAGACGAGGACGCCGAACGTGACCGGGCCGTCCGGCGTGCGGACGGTGTACAGCGACTGGTGCCGCGCGCCGGGCGCGAAGTGGCGCGCGTCGTCGAGCACGGAGTAGGTGGGCAGCAGCGACTTGGCGTGCGCCGCGACGACGCGCCCGCGGTGCGCCACCGCCGCGACGTTGCGCAGCGGCCGCTCGAGCGCGTCGGTCGACCAGCCGAGCGCGCCGGCGCCACCGGCCTCGGGCAGCCGGCCGACGTGCCACGGCGACCCGAGCAGCGCGACGGTCCCCCCGGTGGTGACGGCGACGCCGGCCACCGCGTCCATCGCGGCACCCACGAACTCGGGCTCGGCGAGCAGGTCCTCGGCGGGGTACCCGGTGACGGCCATCTCCGGGGTCACGAGCACGTCGGCCCGGCAGCGCTCGGCCGAGGCCACCGCACCGGCGAGCGCCGCGGCGTTGCCGGTGAGGTCGCCGACGCGGGTCGTGGTCTGGGCGAGCAGGACGCGCAGGGTCGTCATCGGGTCTCCTTCGCCGGGCGCAGTGCGCGGGCGTCGTCGGGTCGGAGCAGCGGCGGGTAGAGCGTGCCGAGCTCCGGGCGCGCCTCGAACAGCGCGGCGGGCCGCCCGCGGCCCCCGGAGGCGCGGCGGCTGTCGGTGTCGGCGGGTCGCACGAGGCCTGTGGTCTGCTGGACCCACCGCCGGAAGTTCGACCGGTCGAGGCGCACCCCCCACACGGCCTCGTAGACGTGCTGCAGCTCGCCGAGCGTGAACTGCGGCCGGCAGAACGCGGTCGCCAGGGTCGTGTACTCGAGCTTGGCCGCGACGCGGTCCACGGCGCGCGCGGCGATGACGGTGTGGTCGAACGCGAGCTCGGGCGCGTCCTCGAGGCCGCGGTCGTGGTTGCCGCCCTGCAGGCTCGGCAGGTCGAGGTCGTCGACGTCCCAGAAGCGCGCGTCGCGGGCGTCGGACCCGGCGACCGGGTCGGGCAGGTCGGGGGCGAAGGCCACGTACGCGACCGTGACGATGTTGCCGCGGGGGTCGCGGCGGGGGTCGCCGAACGAGCCGAGCTGCTCGAGGTGCCAGCCGCTCGGCCGGACCCCGGTCTCCTCGGCGAGCTCGCGCCACGCGGCCTCGTCGAGCGTCTCGTCGGGGTTCTTGAACCCGCCGGGCAGCGCCCAGCAGCCGGCGTACGGGTCGTCCCGGCGCTGCACGAGCAGGACCTTGAGGGCGCCGTCGCGCACGGTGAAGATCGCGGTGTCGACGGTCACGAAGAAGACGGGGTACTCGCCGGGGTCGTAGCCCTCGGGCGCCTGCGCGGCGGGGCTCATGACGTCACCGCCGACGAGGTCGTGAGCTCGACGCCCGCCTGCGCGAGCTCGGTGAGCGCGGCGATCGTGGTCGGGACGGCCACGCCGGCCGTCAGGTCCGTCAGCACCCGGACGCCGAAGCCCGCCGCGGCGGCGGCCAGCGCGGTCGCGCGCACGCAGTGGTCGGTCGCGATGCCGACCACCTCCACGACGTCGACACCGTCGAGCGCGTCGAGCACGCCCAGCGGACGGTCGGTCCCGAGGCTGGCGAGCTGCACGCCGTCGAACGCGGAGTAGTCGGCGCGGCCCATGCCCTTGACGACGTGCACGGTCCCGGTAGGCAGGCGCAGGTCGGGGTGGTACTCGGCGTCCGGGGTGCCGGCGACGCCGTGCTCGGGCCAGGTGCGGACGTAGTCGGGATCCGTGCCGGGGTCGGCGAAGTGGCCGTCGTTCGTCGCGGGCAGCGGGTCGTGCCAGTCGCGCGAGGCGACGACGCGGGCGTACCGCTGCGGGTGCGCGGCCAGGTGGGCGGTGACAGCCGCGGCGACGGCGGCGCCACCGGCGACGGGCAGCGTGCCGCCCTCGGCGAAGCACACCTCGACGTCGACGACGACGAGGGCGGTGGTCGGGGACTGGTTCATCGGTCAGGCTCCTGTCGTGGGGGTGAGGGCGGTCGGGTCGGCGGCGAGGCGCGGGGTGCCGGGCGCCAGGTCGAGGTCGAGGGGCATGAGCTCGGCCTTGGCGCCGCGGTGGTGCGCGCGGATCTCGGCGAGCGACGGGTGGTGCACGACGTTCCCGCCACGGACGACCGGGACCTGCAGCGCCCGCCCGAGGCCGGCCTCGGGGGCGTCGGGGAGGTGGCGGACCACGACGTTCTCGCGCGAGGCGTACCCGGCGTGGTCGAGGCCGCGGTAAGCGACCTTGCGCCCGCCGACGCTCGCCTTGCCCGCGGATCTCTTCGCCACGGCGCGCATCGGCGCGTCGGCGCCGGGACGGTCGGCGATCGAGACGAGCTTGTAGACCATGCCGCACGTCGGGTGGCCCGAGCCGGTGACGAGCCGGGTCCCTGCGCCGTAGACGTCGACCGGTGCGTCGGCCAGGGCGGCGATGCCGTGCTCGTCGAGGTCCCCGGTCACCGCGATGCGGGTGGTGCTCGCCCCGAGCGCGTCGAGCTGTGCGCGGGCGGCGCGGGCCTCGGCGGCGAGGTCGCCCGAGTCGATGCGGATGCCGCCCAGGTCCGGGCCGGCCGCGGCGACCGCGCGCTCGACGCCCTCGCGCGTGTCATAGGTGTCGACGAGCAGCGTGGTCCCGGTGCCGAGGGCACGGACCTGCGAGCCGAATGCGGTGGGCTCGTCGGCGTGGGCGAGCGTGAACGCGTGCGCCGCCGTGCCGCGGGTGGGGATCCCGTACCGGAAGCCGGCCTCGAGGTTGCTCGTGGCGTCGAAGCCGGCGACGTACGCCGCGCGGGCGGCGGCCACCGCGGCCTGCTCGCCGGTCCGGCGGCTGCCCATCTCCAGCAGCACGCGGCCGTTCGCGGCGCTGACCATGCGCGCGGCGGCGGACGCGACCGCCGAGTCGCTGTTCAGGATCGACAGCACGACCGTCTCGAGGAGCACGCACTCGGCGAACGTCCCGGTCACGGTCAGCACGGGGGAGTGCGGGAAGTACAGCTCGCCCTCGCGGTACGCGTCGATGCTCCCCGTGAAGCGGTACTCGGCGAGGTAGGCGGCGGTCGCGTCGTCGGCGATGCCGGCCTCGCGCAGCCAGGCGACGTGCTCGGGCGTGAACCGGAAGTGCTCGACGGCCTCGACGACCCGGCCGAGCCCGGCGACGACGCCGTACCGGCGGCCGGCGGGCAGGGACCGGGCGAAGACCTCGAAGACCGAGCGGTGGTGCGCGGTGCCGTCGGCGAGCGCGGCGCGCAGCATCGTGAGCTCGTAGTGGTCGGTGAGCAGTGCCGTGCTCGTCGTTGTGGTCATGGTGACCATATTGCACGACGTATCGAGCGCGCGTTGGCTAGCGATGGTCGAATCGACCATAAAGATGTGTGACGTGTGTCACTCCGTGTCGACCGGGTGCGAGGGCCCGGGCGGGCGTCGCCCCCGCTCCCGCCTCGCGGGTCAGGCGTCGCCGGCGATCCTGCGCAGCGCCGCGAGGTGCGCGGCGAGAGCCTCGCGCCCGGACGGGGTGAGCGTGAGCCACGTCCGCGGGCGCTTGCCGACGTACCCCTTGCGGACGGCCACGTAGCCGGCCTGCTCGAGCGCGGACGCGTGCTTGCTGAGCGCGGAGTCGGAGACCTCGACCGCGTCGCGGACCGCGCCGAACTCCGCCTCGTCCGTCGCGGCGAGCGCGGCGACGATGGACAGGCGGACGGGGGCGTGGATGACGTCGTCGAGCCGCACGCGGGCGCTGGCGCCGACGACGTCGGGCGTGGGCAGCGCCCCGTCGGGTGCCGGCGCGGTCGTCATGCGCGGTTCTCCCGCAGGGCGCCGAGCGCGAGCGGCAGCGCGGTCACGACGGCGGCGGGGAGCCAGAACGCGGGCTCCCCGGGGAAGCGGTACAGGCCGACGACCATGCACGCGGCGTAGACCGCGCCCCACCACAGCAGCGCCCGGAGCCAGCGCCGCCCCATGCCGGACTTGCTGACGGTCGCGCCCGGCAGGAGCGTGACGCTCAGCACGGCGAGGGCCGCGGCGTAGGCGAGCGACGGGACGAGCACCTCGACGTCCTCGTCGGCGGTCGCGAGCGCGGCGAAGTAGGAGAACACCGCGACCGCGTGGCCGGTCAGCCACTGCGCGTGGCGGTTGCCGCCGATGTCCCGCACCGCGGCGGCGGAGGTCGTGGACGAGCGGAGGAGCGCGCGCGCCTCGTCGGGCGTGGGCGGGTGCATCGTCGTCATGGCCGTCTCCTGGTGTGCGGTTCGGAACGTGCGTTCACTCTCGCACCTACTTTCCCATCGTGCAAGTAGTTTCAGCATGCCTCCGCCCGTGTTCACGACGCGCCGCACCCGTCCGTAGGCAGGGGCCCGCGCCCGGGGATAGCGTGACGCGCGTCACGTCGCTGCCGACGCGGGCCAGGGGGCTCGGGGCGCGTGGCACGAGCCGTCCCGGGAGGGCCCATGTCCCACGCGTCCGGAGTCGAGGTGCTGCGCACCGAGGAGGGGGCGCTGCCCGTCGGGGTGATCGACCGGCGCCCCATGCCGGTCCGCTCGAGGATCGTGTTCGCCGTGATCGCGCTGCTCGGTGCCGTCGCCTGGTCGCTCATCGCGGTCGTGCGCGGCGAGACCGTCAACTCGGTGTGGTTCGTCGTCGCGGCCGTCTGCACGTACGCCGTGGCCTACCGGTTCTACGCGCGCTTCGTCGAGCGGAAGATCGTGCGGCCGCGGGACGACCGGGCGACGCCCGCGGAGCGCTACGAGAACGCCAAGGACTTCATGCCGACCGACCGGCGCGTGCTCTTCGGGCACCACTTCGCGGCGATCGCCGGCGCCGGGCCGCTCGTCGGTCCCGTGCTCGCGGCGCAGATGGGCTACCTGCCCGGCACGCTCTGGATCGTGATCGGCTGCGTGCTCGGCGGCGCGGTCCAGGACTTCCTCGTGCTGTCCATCTCGGTGCGCCGGCGCGGGCGCAGCCTCGGTCAGATGGCGCGCGACGAGCTCGGCCGCGTCGGGGGCGTCGCCGCGCTCGTCGGCGTCTTCGTCATCATGATCATCATCATCGCCGTGCTCGGCCTCGTCGTCGTGAACGCGCTCGCCGAGAGCCCGTGGGGCATCTTCTCGATCGCCATGACCATCCCGATCGCGCTGTTCATGGGCGTCTACCTGCGGTTCCTGCGGCCCGGCCGGGTCAGCGAGGTCTCGCTCATCGGCCTCGTGCTGCTGCTGCTCGCGATCGTCTCGGGCGGCTGGGTCGCCGAGACCGACTGGGGGCAGGACTGGTTCACGCTCTCCAAGGTGACGATCGCCTGGCTGCTCGTCGCGTACGGGTTCGCCGCCTCGGTGCTCCCGGTGTGGCTGCTCCTCGCGCCGCGCGACTACCTGTCGACGTTCATGAAGGTCGGCACGATCATCCTGCTCGCCGTCGGCATCCTCCTCGTGCGCCCCGAGGTCCAGGCACCCGCGGTCTCGTCGTTCGCGCTCGAGGGCGACGGCCCCGCGTTCGCAGGCTCGCTGTTCCCGTTCCTGTTCATCACGATCGCGTGCGGGGCGCTGTCCGGGTTCCACTCGCTCATCGCGTCCGGCACGACGCCCAAGCTCCTGGAGAAGGAGAGCCAGGCGCGGCTCATCGGGTACGGCGGCATGATGACGGAGTCCTTCGTCGCGATCATGGCGCTCGTCACCGCGGTCGTCATCGACCAGCACCTCTACTTCGTGATGAACGCCCCGACGGCGCTGACCGGCGGGACGCCCGAGACGGCAGCGGCGTACGTCAACGGGCTCGGGCTCGGCGGCACCGACATCACGCCCGACGCGATCGCCGGCGCCGCGGAGGACGTCGGCGAGGAGTCGATCATCTCCCGCACCGGCGGGGCCCCGACGCTCGCGTTCGGGATGGCGCAGGTGCTCGCGAGCGCGATCGGGGGGTCGTCCCTCGCGTCGTTCTGGTACCACTTCGCGATCATGTTCGAGGCGCTGTTCATCCTCACGACCGTCGACGCCGGGACCCGCGTCGCGCGCTTCATGCTCTCCGACTCCCTCGGCAACCTCGGCGGTGCAGCGAAGCGGTTCCGCGACCCGTCGTGGCGAGTCGGGGCGTGGCTGTGCTCGGCGCTCGTGGTCGCCGGGTGGGGCGCGATCCTGCTCATGGGCGTGACGGACCCGCTCGGCGGCATCAACACGCTGTTCCCGCTCTTCGGCATCGCGAACCAGCTGCTCGCCGCGATCGCGCTCTCGGTGGTCTTCACGATCGTGGTCAAGAAGGGGCTGCTCCGGTGGGCCTGGATCCCGGGCGTCCCGCTGGTCTGGGACCTCGTGGTCACCATGACGGCGTCGTACCTCAAGATCTTCTCGCCCGACCCGAAGCTCGGGTACTGGGCGCAGCACGACGCGTTCCAGGCGGCCCGCGCGGCGGGCGAGGAGTCCTTCGGGTCGGCCGCGACGCCCGAGGCGATGGACGCCGTGATCCGGAACACCGCGGTGCAGGGCACGCTCTCGATCCTGTTCGCCGTGCTCGTGCTGATCACGGTCGCCGCCGCTGCGGTGGTGTGCGTGCGGGCGGTGCGCGCGGGCGGGCTCCCGACGAGCGAGGAGCCGGACGCGCCGTCGCAGATCTTCGCGCCCACCGGCATGGTGCCGACGGACGCGGAGCGCGAGATCCAGGCGCTCTGGGACGCCGAGGGGCCGCGCCCGGCGCGGGCGGGGGCGCACGGATGAGCGCGGCGGCCGAGCCGGGCGCCGGCGCCACGGCGCCCGCGCGCGGACCCGGACGTGTCGCCGGGCCGGCGGGCCTGAGCTCGCGTGCGGCGCGGGTGTGGCAGGCCGTGCGCTGGTACGTGGGCGCGCTGCTGGGCGACGACGACCACGCACGCTACGTCGCGCACCTCGCGCGCACGGCTCCGGGGGTCACGCCGCTGGGCGTGGGGGAGTACTGGCGCGAGCGGCACGCGCACACCGCGCGGCACCCGGGCTCGCGCTGCTGCTGAGCGGGACGCGCCGCGGGGCCGGTGCGTGCACCCGGGAGCTGACGGCCTCGGGGCGACACGCGTCGGGGCGCCGGCCCTGTGCCGACACGCGTCAGGGGGCGAGCGTCGGGTAGCTCGTCCGCCAGCCGTCCACGAGCCACCGGCCCTCGACCGGCACGAGGTAGAGGGTGTGGTCGGTGTCGTAGACGCGCTCCCCGTCGGGTGCGCCGAAGACGCGCTGGTAGGAGAAGGTGACGGCGAGTCGGGCGCCGCCGGGCTCGCGCGAGACGAGCTCGACGGTCGGCTGACCGGTGGGGCGGTAGGGCTCGATGCTGCCGACCTGCTCCGTCGCGGCGCTCTCGGCGTTGGTGCCGGGCGTGCCGGGGCCGGGCGAGCCGGGGTCAGGCGTGCCGGGCGATGCGGCATCCGCCGGCGTGACCGGCGGGGCGAGCGCGCTCGACGGGACGAGCGCCGAGACCGTCGGCTGGTCGCCGGACTCGAAGGCGGTCACGAGCAGCGACCACGCCGACGGCGTGAGGTACCCCGCGACGGGCTCGAAGTGCGTGAGCAGGAGCGGGCCGTCGCCGTCGGGTCGCTGCGTGTGCTCCGAGGTCTCCATGACGACGTCGAACGCCTCGATCGCCTGGGCCGCGAACGTGTCCAGGTCCGCGGCGGCGAAGTGCGCACCGGCGTCCGGGGGGAGCGTGAGGGCGGCGGGGTCGTAGACCAGGGCGTCCGCGAGGTGCTCGAGCGGCGCACCGGGGTCGACGTCCGGCGTGGCCGGCGCCGAGGCGGCCGACGCCGGGCGCTCGGCGGGTGCCGGGTCCGCGGCCGGGGCGGGGCCGGCGCAGGCGGCGAGGGCCAGCAGGGCCGTGAGCGCGAGCGCGGGCGCACGTCTACCGGGCATGGTCGCCGCCCCTCCTCGCCACCGCGACGGCAGCATCCGGCCGAGGTCCGTGCGACCTCCTCCGTCCCAGATCGGCAGAGGTGGTGCTCGGTATGAGCGGTCGACCAGCCTTCCGTATGGCGGACACGTGAACCACGATGCGAGACGCGCCGTGGGGCGAGGTGACATCCCCGCGGGTGCGGCGTAGAGTCCCGGACGTGCAGACGATCCTCCTCCTCGTAGTACCTGAGCGCGCCGGCTGAGGCGACCTCGTCACCAGGTCTCGTCGCGCGCTCACCCCTCGTCCAGCCCGTTCCGGGCCGAGGGGTTTTTCTATGTCGGCGGCACGCCCGCCCGGACGGCACCGCACAGCACGACCCGAGCTCCACCAGCACCGAAGCCAGGGAGAAACCGATGGTCCAGGGTCCCCACCCGGCACCCCCGCGCACGCCGGCCACGCCGGCCTCCGTGCGCGTCACCGCCGATCCGCGCAGCGCCGAGGTCACGCGCGACGTCGCCGTCGGCCCCGAGCGCGTCACGGGTGCCCAGTCGATCGTCCGCTCGCTCGAGGAGGCCGGCGCCGAGGTCGTCTTCGGCATCCCCGGCGGCGCGATCCTGCCGACCTACGACCCGCTCATGGACTCGAAGCGTGTCCGGCACATCCTCGTGCGGCACGAGCAGGGCGGCGGGCACGCGGCGCAGGGCTACGCGCACGCGACCGGCAAGGTCGGCGTGTGCATGGCGACGTCCGGCCCGGGCGCCACGAACCTCGTGACCCCGATCGCCGACGCGCACATGGACTCGATCCCGCTCGTCGCGATCACCGGCCAGGTCGGCGCGTCGCTCATCGGGACGGACGCGTTCCAGGAGGCCGACATCGTCGGCATCACGCTGCCCGTCACGAAGCACAACTACCTCGTGACCGACCCGGACGAGATCCCGCGGGTCATCGCCGAGGCGTTCCACATCGCGTCGACCGGACGCCCCGGCCCCGTGCTCGTCGACATCGCGAAGTCCGCGATGCAGACGAACACCACGTTCTCGTGGCCGCAGGAGCTCAAGCTGCCCGGGTACCACCCGGTCACGAAGCCGCACGCCAAGCAGATCCGCGAGGCGGCCCGGCTGCTCGCGACCGCACGCCGGCCGGTGCTCTACGTGGGCGGCGGCGTGATCCGCTCGCGCGCGTCGGAGGGCCTGCGCAAGCTCGTCGACGCGTCGGGCGCGCCCGTCGTGACGACGCTCATGGCCCGTGGCGCCCTGCCCGACTCGCACCCCCAGCACCTCGGCATGCCCGGGATGCACGGCACGGTCGCCGCGGTCGCCGCGCTGCAGAAGGCCGACCTCATCGTGAGCCTCGGCGCACGGTTCGACGACCGCGTGACCGGCAAGCTCTCGAGCTTCGCGCCCGGCGCCACGATCGTGCACGCCGACATCGACCCCGCGGAGATCGGCAAGAACCGCACCGCGGACGTGCCGATCGTCGGCGACCTCAAGGAGGTCCTCGCCGACCTGCTGCCCGAGCTCGTCAAGGAGCACGCGCAGCACGGCCGGCCCGACCTCGAGGGCTGGTGGAAGCAGGTCGACGCCTGGCGCGAGACGTTCCCGCTGGGATTCGACGAGCCCGCCGACGGCCACCTCGCCCCGCAGCACGTGATCCGCCGGATCGGGGAGATCTCCGGGCCGGAGTCGATCTTCGCCTCGGGCGTCGGCCAGCACCAGATGTGGGCCTCGCAGTTC
Organism: Cellulomonas sp. NPDC055163; assembly: GCF_053607065.1. NCBI lineage: Bacteria > Bacillati > Actinomycetota > Actinomycetes > Micrococcales > Cellulomonadaceae > Cellulomonas > Cellulomonas sp. NPDC055163. Next base: position 11,096 of record NZ_JBSGSU010000003.1, read on the forward strand.
ATCCGCTACGAGCGCCCGAACTCGTGGCTCAACTCCGGCGGCCTCGGGACCATGGGCTTCTCGGTGCCGGCGGCGATGGGCGCCAAGGTCGGTGAGCCCGACCGGACCGTGTGGGCCATCGACGGCGACGGCTGCTTCCAGATGACCAACCAGGAGCTCGCGACCTGCACGATCAACGAGATCCCGATCAAGGTCGCGGTGATCAACAACTCCTCGCTCGGCATGGTGCGGCAGTGGCAGACGCTGTTCTACGAGTCGCGGTACTCGAACACCGACCTGCACACCGGGCACGGCACCGCGCGCGTGCCGGACTTCGTCAAGCTCGCCGAGGCGTACGGCTGCGTCGGGCTGCGGTGCGAGACGAGGGCCGACGTCGACGCGACCATCAAGCGGGCCATGGAGATCGACGACCAGCCCGTCGTGGTCGACTTCACGGTCTCGCGCGACGCGATGGTGTGGCCCATGGTCTCGGCCGGGGTGAGCAACGACGAGATCCAGTACGCGCGCGGGATCTCCCCGGCGTGGGACCGGGAGGACTGATGCCCGGCCCGAGCCGCCCCCGCACGCCGGCCCCCGTCACGACCCCGTCGACCTCTGGAGAAGGTGCAGCATGAGCAGGCACACGCTGTCGGTTCTCGTGGAGAACAAGCCCGGCGTGCTCACGCGCGTCGCGGGGCTGTTCGCCCGCCGCTCGTTCAACATCCACTCGCTCGCGGTCGGCCCGACCGAGCACGACGAGATCTCGCGCATCACCGTGGTCGTCGACGTCGAGGCTCTGCCGCTCGAGCAGGTCACGAAGCAGCTGAACAAGCTGATCAACGTGCTCAAGATCGTCGAGCTCGAGGACTCGTCCTCGGTGCAGCGCGAGCTGCTGCTGGTCAAGGTCCGCGCCGAGGCTGCGCAGCGCACGCACGTGCTCGAGGTCGTCCAGCTGTTCCGCGCGCACGTCGTCGACGTCGTGCCGGACGCGGTGACGATCGAGGCCACGGGCAGCCCCGCGAAGCTGACGGCCCTGCTCAACGCGCTCGAGCCGTTCGGCGTCCGCGAGATCGTCCAGTCGGGCACCGTCGCGATCGGCCGCGGCTCGCGCTCGATCACCGACCGGGCGCTCGAGCGCGTCTCCCGCACCGCCTGACCGCCGCCCGACCGTCGCCGGACCGGCCCGCCGGACCCGGACGACCCGTCCTACGCTTCTGCACGACCCCACACCACACCAAGGAGATCGACCGTGGCTGAGCTGTTCTACGACGACGACGCTGACCTGTCCCTCATCGCCGGCAAGAAGGTCGCCGTCATCGGCTACGGCAGCCAGGGGCACGCGCACGCGCTGAACCTGCGCGACTCGGGCGTCGACGTCACGGTCGGCCTGCGCGAGGGCTCGAGCTCGCGCGTCAAGGCGGAGAACGAGGGCCTCAAGGTCCTCCCCGTCGTCGAGGCCGTCCAGGGTGCCGACGTCGTCGTGATCCTCGCGCCCGACCAGGTGCAGCGTCACCTGTACCGCGACGAGATCGCCCCCAACCTGAAGGACGGCGCGGCCCTGGTCTTCGGCCACGGCTTCAACATCCGCTTCGGCTACATCACGCCGGAGGCCGGCCACGACGTCGTCATGGTCGCGCCCAAGGGCCCGGGCCACATCGTGCGCCGGGAGTACGCGGACGGGCGCGGCGTGCCGGTCATCGTCGCGGTCGAGCAGGACGCGTCGGGGAGCGCGTGGGAGCTCGCGCTCTCGTACGCCAAGGGCATCGGCGGCCTGCGTGCCGGCGGCATCAAGACGACGTTCACCGAGGAGACCGAGACGGACCTCTTCGGCGAGCAGGCCGTGCTCTGCGGCGGCGCCTCGCAGCTCGTCCAGTACGGCTTCGAGACGCTGACCGAGGCCGGCTACCAGCCCGAGGTCGCCTACTTCGAGGTGCTGCACGAGCTCAAGCTCATCGTCGACCTCATGGTCGAGGGCGGCATCGCCAAGCAGCGCTGGAGCGTCTCCGACACCGCCGAGTACGGCGACTACGTCTCGGGCCCCCGGGTCATCGACCCGAGCGTCAAGGAGAACATGAAGGCCGTCCTCGCGGACATCCAGAACGGTGCCTTCGCGAAGCGCTTCATCGACGACCAGGACGCCGGCGCCCCGGAGTTCCAGGAGCTCCGCGCGAAGGGCGAGGCGCACCCGATCGAGTCGACCGGCCGCGAGCTGCGCAAGATGTTCGCGTGGGTCAAGCCGACCGAGGGCGACTACGTCGAGGGCTCGGCCGCGCGCTGACCCGCCGGGGCGCGACCGCCGCGTCCCGCTCCACCCCGCCCGGCCCGCAGGCCCGCACGGCCTGCGGGCTCCGGCGCACCGCACGTCCGCCGAGGGCGGCGCCCCGCACCCGGGGCGCCGCCCTCGGCATGTGTCGAGGCGTGAGATGAGCGTCCCGGCACGTGGGACGCCCCGCTAGGGTGGCCGCATGACGCGCACCATCGAGCTGGCAGTGATCGCAGGCGACGGCATCGGGACCGAGGTCGTCGAGCAGGGCCTGCTGGCCCTCGATGCGGCGCTCGCCGGCAGCGATGTGACCGTGCGCACCACCGACTTCGACCTCGGCGCCCGCCGCTGGCACGCGACCGGCGAGACGCTCACGGACGCGGACCTCGAGGCGATCCGCGGCCACGAGGCGATCCTGCTCGGCGCGATCGGCGACCCGCAGGTCCCGTCGGGCGTCCTCGAGCGTGGGCTCCTGCTCAAGCTGCGCTTCGCGCTCGACCACTACGTCAACCTGCGCCCCGGCCGGCTCTACCCGGGCGTGACGTCGCCGCTCGCGAACCCGGGCGAGGTCGACTTCGTCGTGGTCCGGGAGGGCACCGAGGGCCCGTACGTCGGCAACGGCGGCGCGATCCGCGTCGGCACGCCCGCCGAGGTCGCGAACGAGGTCAGCGTCAACACCGCGTTCGGCGTGGAGCGGGTGGTGCGCGACGCGTTCGCCCGTGCCGCGGCGCGCCCGCGCAAGAAGCTCACGCTCGTGCACAAGCACAACGTGCTGGTGCACGCGGGCCACCTGTGGCGCCGCACGGTCGACGCGGTCAACGCCGAGTTCCCCGACGTCACGGTCGACTACCTGCACGTCGACGCCGCGACGATCTTCCTCGTCACGAACCCGTCACGCTTCGACGTCATCGTGACCGACAACCTGTTCGGCGACATCCTCACCGACCTCGCCGCGGCGATCACGGGCGGCATCGGCCTCGCGGCGTCCGCCAACATCAACCCGGACCGCACGGCCCCGAGCATGTTCGAGCCCGTGCACGGCTCCGCGCCGGACATCGCGGGCCAGGGCAAGGCGGACCCGACCGCGACGGTCCTGTCCGTCGCGATGCTCCTCGACCACCTCGGGCTGACCGACGCCGCGGCGTCCGTCGAGCGCGCCGTCGCCGCCGACCTGGTCGAGCGCGGCTCGCTCGGGCGAGTACGGTCGACGGCCGAGGTGGGCAAGGACCTCGCCGCGCGCATCAGCGGCTGACCCGCGCACGGGCCGCCCTCGCGGCGGGCCGGCGCGCGGCGCGCGTCCCCCCGACCACCCGGCCGTCTCACCCGGTACCGTCAGAACCGTCCCAGGTGAAAGGCCCCCTCATGAGCACCGACACGTCCCCGTCGACCGAGCTGCCGACGTTCGAGATCCGCCCGACGGACACCCCGACCCCCGACGCGGAGCGCGACGCGCTGACCGCGGCGCCGAAGTTCGGGACCGTCTTCACCGACCACATGGCGCGCGTGTCGTGGTCGCACGACACCGGCTGGCACGATCGCCGGGTCGAGCGGTACGGCCCGCTGCAGCTCGACCCCGCGACGGCCGTGCTGCACTACGGCCAGGAGATCTTCGAGGGCCTCAAGGCGTACCCGCACGCGGACGGGTCCGTCTGGACCTTCCGCCCGTGGGCCAACGCTGCACGGCTCGCCCGCTCGGCGCACCGGCTCGCACTCCCGGTGCTCACGGAGGCGGACTTCCTCGGCGCGATCACCGCGCTCGTCGCGACCGACCGCAGCTGGGTCCCGACCGGCGACGAGGCGAGCCTGTACCTGCGCCCGTTCATGTACGCCTCGGAGGCGTTCCTCGGCGTCCGCCCGACGCTCGAGGCCGAGTTCCTCGTGATCGCCTCGCCCGTCGGCCCGTACTTCGCGGGCGGCGTCAAGCCGGTGTCGATCTGGGTCGACGACGAGTTCCACCGCGCGGGTCCCGGGGGCACCGGCGACGCGAAGTGCGGCGGCAACTACGCCGCGAGCCTCCTGCCGCAGCGGCAGGCCGCCGCGAACGGCTACGACCAGGTGTGCTTCCTCGACGCCGCGACGAACACGCTGCTCGAGGAGCTCGGCGGGATGAACGTGTTCGTCGTCCGCGCCGACGGCACGGTCGCGACGCCGGAGCTCTCCGGCTCGATCCTCGAGGGCGTCACCCGCTCGTCGATCCTCCAGCTCGCGCGCGACGCGGGCCACGACGTCGAGGAGCGCCGCATCCCGCTCGCCGAGGTGCTCACGGGCCTGTCGGACGGCTCGGTCACCGAGGTCTTCGCGTGCGGCACGGCCGCGGTCATCACGCCGATCGGGCGGCTCGCGGGACGCGGCTGGGAGCACACGGTGGCCGACGGCCAGCCGGGCGCGCTCACCACCCGCATCCGCACCGAGCTCACGGACATCCAGTACGGCCGCGCCGCGGACCGGCACGGTTGGCTGCACCGGCTCGTCTGACCGTGCGTGGGCTCTGCGGCCGCCGCTCGACGGCGGCCCCGGACCCTGCGGGGTCGCGCGTCGACCGGCGACGGCGACCGCGGGGCTCGCGGCGTCGCGCGTCGACCGGCGACGGCGACCGCGGAGCTGGCGCAGCGACCGCGTGGCGTCGGCGACCGCGGGGCTCGCGCGGGCCCGGTGTCCAGCGGGCGAGAGGGGCGAGGGGCCGCTGGGGGCCTGTGGCATGATGTGGCGCGTGACACAGCTCAGCCTCATCATCGTGTAGCGCGTCTGCCCACCCGCAGACGCGCCGACCTCCCGCATCCTCGGGGGGTCTTTTTGTTGTCGGGCACCACCCCCGCCCGGCACAGGTGTCGACCAGCTGCCGAGCGGCAGCCGACCGACACCCCACGACAGGCCGGCACCACCCCCGCCGGCGGGACCCACCGGCCGCGGCCGGGTCCCTGAGACCGACACACGTCCGACCGACCGACCGGAGAGAGCCGATCGTGACCCACCCCACCCCCGAGGGCGCGCGCCCGTTCCACGTCTACGACACGACCCTGCGCGACGGCGCGCAGCAGGAGGGCATGAACCTCTCCGTCGCGGACAAGCTCGCGATCGCCCCGCTGCTCGACGAGCTCGGGGTCGGCTTCATCGAGGGCGGCTGGCCCGGGGCCATCCCGAAGGACACCGAGTTCTTCGCGCGGGCGCGCACCGAGCTCGACCTCAAGCACGCGGTGCTCGCGGCGTTCGGGTCCACGCGCAAGGCCGGGGTCCGGGCGGAGGACGACCCGCAGGTCCGTGCGCTGATCGACTCGCGGGCCCCCGTGGTCACGCTCGTCGCGAAGAGCGACCTGCGGCACGTCGAGCGGGCGCTGCGCACGACCGGCGAGGAGAACCTCGCGATGATCGGCGACACCGTCGCGCTGCTCGTGCGTGAGGGCCGGCGCGTCGTCGTGGACGCCGAGCACTTCTTCGACGGCTTCCGCTTCGACCGGGAGTACGCGCTGTCGGCCGCGGTCCGCGCGTTCGAGGCGGGCGCGGAGGTCGTGACGCTCTGCGACACCAACGGCGGGATGCTGCCCGACGGGGTCGCCGAGATCGTCGCCGAGGTGCGTGCGGTCGTCGGGCCCGGCGCGATCCTCGGCATCCACGCGCACAACGACTCGGGGTGCGCGGTCGCGAACTCGATCGCTGCCGTCGGTGCCGGCTGCGAGCACGTCCAGGGCACGGTCAACGGCTACGGCGAGCGCACGGGCAACGCCGACCTGCTCGCCGTCGTCGCGAACCTCGAGCTCAAGCGCGGCCGCACGCTGCTCGCCACCGGCGGCGAGGGTGAGGGCGGCCTGCCCGAGATGACGCGGATCGCGCACGCGATCAGCGAGATCACCAACATCGCCCCGTTCGCGCGGCAGCCGTACGTCGGTGCCAGCGCGTTCGCGCACAAGGGCGGCCTGCACGCGAGCGCGATCCGGGTCGACCCCGACCTCTACCAGCACATCGACCCACGACGCGTCGGCAACGACATGCGCATGCTCATCTCCGACATGGCCGGGCGTGCGGCGATCGAGCTCAAGGGCCGCGAGCTCGGTTTCGACCTCGCGGGGCAGAGCGAGCTCCTCGCGCGCGTGACCAAGCGCGTCAAGGAGGCCGAGGCGCAGGGCTACACGTTCGACGCGGCCGACGCGTCGTTCGAGCTGCTGCTCGTCGAGGAGCTCAACGGCGGGCGGCCCGGCTACTTCCGGGTCGAGAGCTGGCGCGCGATCGTCGAGCGGGCGGGCGGGCGCGGGGTGCCGGCGACGGCCGAGGCGACCGTCAAGCTGCACGCCGGCGGCGAGCGCATCGTCTCGACCGGCGAGGGCAACGGCCCCGTCAACGCCCTGGACCACGCGCTGCGGCAGGCGCTCGTGCGGGTCTACCCGGTGCTCGAGTCGTTCGAGCTCATCGACTTCAAGGTGCGCATCCTGGACTCGATGCACGGCACCGACGCCGTGACGCGCGTGCTCATCGAGTCGAGCGACGGCCAGACGTCCTGGAGCACCGTCGGGGTCGGCCCGAACCTGCTCGAGGCGTCGTGGGAGGCGCTCACCGACTCGGCGATCTGGGGCCTGTACCACCACGGGGTCGACCCGAGCTGACCACTCCCGCGCGATGCCGGGTGCGTGGGCGGCGCGCGGAGAGCCGCGCGCGGGGGAGCGACACGGTCGAGTCCTGCGGTCGACCGGTCGGTCAGCGTAAGGTCAAGGGAGTCTCATCCCTCGTCCTCCAGGAGCGACTCGTGCCCGTCGACGCCGCGGCGGCCCCGCCGCACCGGCGCGCCCGCCGTTGGCCGTGGTGGGTCGTCGGTGTGCTGCTGGTGCTCGCGGGCGCCTCGGGGGTCGCCGCCCGTCCGTGGGCCTCGGCCGAGCCGCTGCCGTTCCCGTCACCGTCGGTGAGCCCCGGCTCCACGACCCCCGCCCCGACGGTGCTGCCCACCGTGCAGGCGCCGCAGTTCGACGCCGCGTCCGCGAGCGCGCTGCTCCTCGGCCGCGAGGAGCTCGAGGAGGTGCTGCCCGGCGACGACCCGCTGGCCGCGTGGCCGGTGCTGCCGTGGGCGTGGGGGACGCCGGAGGGGTCGCGCGTCGAGCCCGCGCGGTGCGCGGTCGCCCGGACCGTCGTGAGCGCGGCGCCCGTGGCCTACGAGGTCCGCGGCTGGGACGGGCCCTCCGTGCGCGTGCGGCAGGAGGTCGCCGTCGTCGCGGACCAGGACGCCGCGGCCGACGCCTTCCGCACGCTCGTCGCGACCGTCGACTCCTGCCCGGAGTACCGGCAGGTCAACCAGGGCGTCGACGGCGCGTCCTGGGCGGGGGAGCCCGCCACGGAGGCGCAGGGCCGGTTCCCGTCGCTCTGGCAGGAGATCGCGCACACCGCCGAGGGGACGACCGTGCCCGGGTACCGCGGGCACCTGCTCGTGGGCAACGCGATCGTCACGTGGAACGCCGAGGTGATCGGGGGAGCCGGGGACGGGGAGCTCGTGGACCGGCTCGGTGAGGGTGCGGCGCTCGACACGCTGATGCAGCGGCGGGCCTCGGCCGCTGCCGCCGCGCTGCAGGGGTCTGGTGGGGGCGCCGTAGGGTGACGGGGTGAGCGACGAGACTGTCCTGCGGGGCGAGTACAAGGTGCCCGGCGGCAAGCTCGTGGCGGCCGACGTGACGGTGGCCGACGCCGCCCTCGCCGACGTCCGGGTGAGCGGGGACTTCTTCCTCGAGCCCGACGACGCGCTCGACCGGCTCGGTGGCGCGCTGCGCGGCCGGCCCGTGACGTCCTCGGTCGCCGAGCTCGCCGCCGCGATCGACGGCGCGCTCGGCCCGGGGGTCACGCTCGTGGGCTTCACGACCGAGTCCGTGGCGATCGCGGTGCGCCGGGCCCTCGGTCACGCCACGAGCTGGCACGACCACACCTTCGAGGTGCTGCGGATGCCCCCGCAGCGCCCGGCGCTGCACTGCGCGCTGGACCAGGTTCTCGCCGAGGAGCTCGCCGCGGGCCGGCGTGGGCCGACGCTGCGGTTCTGGGACTGGGTGGAGCCGGCCGTCGTCATCGGCTCCTTCCAGTCGCTGCGCAACGAGGTCGACGCCGAGGCCGCCGAGCGGTACGGGATCACCGTCGTGCGCCGCGTCTCGGGCGGCGGCGCGATGTTCATGGAGGCGGGCAACTGCATCACGTTCTCGCTCGTGGTCCCGGCCTCGCTCGTCGACGGGCTGTCGTTCGAGCAGTCGTACGCGTTCCTGGACGACTGGGTCCTCGGGGCGCTCGCCGACGTCGGGGTGCGGGCGTCGTACGCGGGGCTCAACGACATCGCCTCGCCTGCGGGGAAGATCGCCGGGGCCGCGCAGAAGCGCCTCGCGGGCGGCGCCGTGCTGCACCACGTGACGATGGCCTACGACATCGACGCGGACAAGATGCTCGAGGTCCTGCGCATCGGGCGCGAGAAGCTCTCCGACAAGGGCACGACGAGCGCGAACAAGCGCGTCGACCCCGTGCGGTCCCAGACCGGGATGGCGCGGGCCGACGTGATCGCCGCGTTCGAGGCCCACTTCCGGTCGCGCTACCGGACCGTCGACGGTGCGCTCACGGACGCCGAGCTCGCCCGCGCCGCGCACCTGGTCGAGACCCGGTTCGGGACGCCGGAGTGGACCGCGCGCGTCCCGTGAGCCCTGGTCCGCGCGGCGGGCGGTGCACCGACGGCCGCCCCGGGGCACGTGCACGTCATCTGCACCGATCTCCCACCCGCTGGGGCCCCACGCACGTGCTCGGACTCCCTACGGTGTCGGGGTGAGCCGAGCACGTCGAGCAGCGCCGAACGGCGCACCCCCCGCCCCTCCCCGCCACGCGGCGTCGCACGGCCCGCGCCTGCCTGTCGGGCGCCTCGTGGGTCTCGTGACCGTCGCCGTGCTCGCGTTCGGCGGGTCGGCTGCCGCGCTCGCCGCCGTGCGGCTCAACGGCAACGTCGAGCGCGTCGAGGACATCTCGCACCTCGTCGCCGCGCCCTCGGCGAGCCCGACCGAGCCGCCCCCGCCGGGCGACTCGTGGGCGGGTCAGCCGGTGCGGTTCGTCGCGATGGGCTCCGACGACCGCAGCGGCGTGAACGCGGACATCGGCGGCGCGGACGACGGCATGCGCTCGGACACGACGATGATCGTGCAGGTCTCGGCGGACCGGACCCGCGTCGAGGTGGTCTCGATCCCGCGCGACTCGTACGTGCGGATCCCCGCGTGCCACCTCGACCGGGACCCCGAGGGGCCGATGTCCCGGCCCCGCACCGACAAGTTCAACGCGGCGTTCGCGATCGGCGCGGACACTGGCGACGTGGGCCTCGCAGCGGCGTGCACGCTCTCGACGATCGCCGAGAACACCGGTCTCGTGATGTCGGACTTCCTCCTCGTCGACTTCGCGGGCTTCCAGGGCATGGTCGACGCGATCGGCGGGGTGCGCGTCTGCGTGCCGCGTGCGATCCGGGACACCAAGGGCAACACCGAGCTCGACCTCGCGGCGGGCTGGCACGACCTCGCGGGCCAGCAGGCGCTCGACTACGTGCGTGCCCGGTACGTCACCGGGTCCGACAACTCCGACACGCAGCGCATCCCGCGCCAGCAGAAGTTCGTGGGCGCGATGACCCGCAAGGTCCTCTCCGCGGAGGTGCTGACGAGCCCGCGCAGCGTCTACGGGTTCCTGGACGCCGCGACCCGCTCGTTGACCGCGTCGGACCAGCTCGGTGCACCGGACAACCTCGTGGGTCTGGCGCTGTCGCTGCGCGAGCTCCAGCCGTCCGCCGTCACGTTCGCGACCGTCCCCAACGGCACCTCGGACGGGAACCTGGTCTGGACGCCCGACGCGGACCTCGTCTGGAAGCGCCTCGAGCTCGACCTCCCGCTCGTCGACCCCGTGACCCCGGCGGCCCCGGACGCGGGGACCGGTGATCCGGCGAGCCCCGGGACCCAGGCGCCGGCCGGCGGTACCGGAGCGACGGCGGACCGTGGCGGGGCACCCGGTGGCGGGACGGGGACGCCGCCCGACGCGGGCGCCGGCGCGGAGCCACCCGTCCCGGCACCCGAGGTCACCACGCAGTCCGGCGTCGACCCCGACGACCCGATGTGCGGCTGAGGATGCTGCCCTGGGGCACCGTCCGGGCGCCGGTGCTGCTCGGCGCGCGCCCCGGCGTCCGCGTTGCCCGCTCGACGCGCCCCCGGTACCGTGGCGCTCCGTCGGGGGGCGGATCACCAGGAGGCCCCATGACGGCGGACGCGCACCACCGGCACAGGCAGAAGCACAGGCACAGGAACACGCACCGCTCGGCCCGCTCCGGAGCCCCGCGTCACGTCGCGGTCGAGGTCGGCCGATGAGGGTCCCGCGCGGCGGCGGTGCGACGGAGCGTCTGACCCGGATCTCGGCGTACGCGCTGTGCGTCGACGCCGGCCGCGTGCTGCTCATGCGGTGGAACGGTGCGGCGGGATCCGCGTGGACCCTCCCGGGCGGGGGCCTCGTGTTCGGCGAGCCGCCGGACGACGGCGCGCGGCGCGAGGTGCTCCAGGAGACCGGCCTCGTCGTCGAGCTCGGTGACCTGCTCGGCGTGGACTCGCTGCGCACGGGCGCGCAGGTGGCTCCGCCCCGACCCGCGCCGCTCGACCTGCACCTGCTGCGCGTCGTGTACTCGGGGCGCGTCGTCGGCGGGCTGCTGCGGCACGAGGTGCACGGGCCGGTCGACCGCGCGGAGTGGATCCCGCTGGACGACCTGCCGAGCCTGCGCCGGGTCGAGCTCGTCGACACCGCGCTCGGCTGGGCGAGCCCGGCGCGCGTGGTCTGACCCTTCCGCGGCTCAGGTCCGGCGGTCGACCACGACGAACGTGATCCCGAGCGTGGCGAGCAGCACGAACGGCAGGGCCCCGACGACGACGGTCGCGTCGGTGCCGACCATGACCGCCGTGGACGCGAGCGCGCTCGTGATGATCGCGACCGTCCCGACGACGGCGAGGGTGCGCGTCAGCACGTGGTCGTCGCGCTCGTCGAGCGCACCGCCGCCGATCCGGGCGGCGGTGCCCGCCGTGCGCGCACGGCGCACGGTGCGCCAGCGGGCGACGCACGCCGCGAGGAGCACGAACCCGCCGCCCGCGAGCGCTCCCTCGGCGGCGTCGCCCGGCGCCCGCCCGGCGAGCAGCGCGTAGAGGGCGACGAGTGCGACGGCTCCCGAGAGCACGCCGAGCAGCCACGCGTTGCGCTGCTGGGCCGGGGTGCGGTCACGCTTCGTCATGGAAGATCTCCTCGATCGTGGTGCGGAAGTAGCGTGCGACGGCGAACGCGAGCGGCAGCGAGGGGTCGTAGCGCCCGGTCTCGAGCGAGTTGACGGTCTGCCGGGACACGCGCAGGGCCTCGGCGAGCGCGGCCTGCGAGAGCCCGGCCTCCTCGCGCAGTCGGCGGATCTCGTTCTTCACGGGGCGACCGGGGCGTCGAGCGGGTGCGCCGAGCCGGGCGCGGTCGGGGACGTCGCGCGGACGGTCGGCGCGGCGTCGTCACCCGTGCCGGGAGCGCCGGCCGGGGCGGGGTCGCCGGCCGTGCCGACCCCGGGGGCCGCTGCCGGGCGCGGGGTGGGCAGGAGCAGAGGCCGGAGGTCGACGAGCGTGTGGAGCACCATCGGGACCAGCAGGCTCCCCGTGCTCAGGTAGAGGCCGCCGAGCGCGACGCCGACCGCGCCCGTGGCGAGCATGCCGAGCGGACCCTGGTACCAGTGCGCGACGCCGAACAGCGCGGCTGCGACCACGAGGACGGTCGTCCGGTCGGCGTCGGGTGCGAGCAGCGCGATGGCGAGGAGCAGGAGCCCGCGGTAGGTGACCTCCTCGGTGACGCCGGCGGCGAGCGCGAGCCCGGCCCAGCCGCGCCGACCGCGCGGGGTCCGAGGGAGCATCGGCTCGACGGCCGCGGCGCCGGCGATCGGCGTGCGGCCCGACCGCCGGGAGACGAGCCGCACGAGCAGCGTCGAGGCGACGACGGCGAGCGTCGCGCCGACGAGGAACCCGGCGAGCGTCGAGCTGCTCAACGATCCCTCGCCGGCCCCGAGCAGCCCGTCGAGGTCGGGTGCGGCCAGCCCCACGTCGGCGAGCCCGACGCCCGGGAGGACGGCGACGAGGAGGACGGCGGCGAGCCCGAGCGCCCAGCTCTGCCGGGTCCAGCGCCGGTAGAGGCGCACGCGCACCGACTCCTGCGCGTCGGGTGCCGGGTCGGTGGCCAGCTCGGCGAGGAAGGCGCGGTGCTCGCGCCGGCCGAGGACGGGCTCGGAGACGACGAGGGCGAGCGCGACGACGGCGAGCACGACGACGGTCAGGGCGGGGGCATCGATCGCCTGGAGCGTGTCGAGCGGGGTCACGGGTCCTCCGGTGGGCGGGTCGGGTGTCAAGCATGCTTGACTCGGAACGGTGACAAGGATGCTTGACACCCGAGGTCCTGTCAAGCGACCTTGACACGCGCCGTCCGGATCGTGGCCGTCACCCCGGACCCGCCGCTCAGCAGCGAGGTCGCCAGTCCCGCCCGGCCTCCGCTCAGGGCGCGGCGCGCAGCACGACGACGGCAGAGACGACCCCGAGCAGCAGCGCCACCCCGGCGCACGCCGTCACGAGCCGCCCGCCCCGGTGCTCCTGGGCGGACCGCCGGTGCGCGACCACCGCGAGCGCCCCCGCGAGCACGACCCCCGCCGCGGCGACCCACCACGCCACCAGGCCGAGGTCGGGCGCCAGCAGGCGGCCGGCGACGAGCGAGCCGGTCGCGAGGCCGAGCGCGGTCCGCCGCCACGCGAGGGCCGTGCGCTCGGGCTGCAGGCCGGGCGGGGGAGCGGGCAGGGCGCCGGGCGCGGCGGGTGGGGGTTCGGCGGGTGGGGGTTCGGCGCTCATGCCGCGAGCAGCCCGACCAGCAGCAGGACACCCGTGAGCAGCAGCCCCAGGCCGAGCGGACCCGCCAGCAGCGGCGGCGGCAGCGGCCGGGCCAGCCGCATCGCCCGCTCCGCACGCGCCCACCCCACCCACGCCTGCACGGGCGCGAGGGCCCCGAGGGCCACGAGCACGAGGGCCGCCGCGGACCGCGCCCACGGCTCGACGGGCACCGCGAGCGCCTCGAGGGCGACCCCGCTCGCGAGGAGCGCGAGCGACGTCCGCACCCAGGCGAGGAACGTGCGCTCGTTCGCGAGCGAGAAGCGTGCGTCGGGCTCCGCGCCGGCTCCGTAGACCCAGCGCGGGAAGCGCGTGCGAGGTGCAGGGTTCATGGACCACATCTTCACCCGCGCGGCACCGCGCGTGCCGCGGCCGTATCAGGACGGGTCCGCGATGCTCCTCCCCGTGGACAGGCCGACGACGCCTGGCCGCACCGGCGCGGGGTGCGCCGGGAGGGGGACGAGGGGGAGCCGTGGACGAGCTGGAGCGTGCGCTGCGCCGCATGGAGCTGCTGCACCGGCGGCACCTGGCCACGGCCCGTCCGCGCAGCCGCGCGCTGCGGACCGGTCAGAGCGTCCGGCTGCCGAACACCGCCGTGCCGATCCGCACGACCGTCGCTCCCTCGGCGACCGCGAGCTCGAGGTCGCCGCTCATGCCCATCGAGAGGCCGGTCGCCCCGGCGGTGCCCGGTGCCCCCGAGCCCGTGACGTCGTCCCGCAGCGACCGCAGCCGCGCGTAGCCGGCCCGGACCAGGCCCGGGTCGGCGGAGTTGGCGCCGATCGTCATGAGCCCGCGCAGGCGCAGCGCCGGGAGCGCCGCGACGTCGGTGGCGAGCCCGAGCGCCTCCTCCGGCGGGACCCCGCGCTTGGTCGGCTCGCCCGAGACGTTGACCTGCACCAGCACGTCGAGCTCCCGCTCGGTCGCGACGCACCGCTCGGAGAGCCGCCGCGCCAGCTCGAGCGAGTCGACGCTCTCGACGCACGTCGCCCAGCGCAGCGCGTGGTTCACCTTGTTCGACTGCAACGGGCCGATGAGGTGCAGCTCGGCCGCGAGGCCGACCAGCACGGGGGCCTTCGCGACGAGCTCCTGGACCCGGTTCTCGCCGAGCAGCACCGGCGACCCGGTGCCGCGCGCGTGCACGTCCGCGGAGTCGGCCTCGACGGCCGCGCGCACGAGCTCGGCGGGGACGGTCTTGGTCGCGAGCAGCAGGCGGACCGAACCCGGGTCACGGCCGGCTGCGACCTCCGCGTCGTGCAGCCGCGACCGGACCTGACGCAGGCGTGCGGTCACGCCGGCGCGCGCGTCGTCGAGGGTCATGGCAGGACACCCTAGACCGGGGCAGGCGCCCGCGAGACCGGGGTCCGACCGGGGTCCTCCCGGATCCCGCACCGGCGCGCGGTACGGGAGACTGACGCACGTGAACACGCTCCTCAACGTCGTCTGGCTCGTCTTCGCCGGGTTCTGGCTCGCGCTCGGCTACGTCGCCGCGGGCATCGTGTGATGCGTGCTGATCGTGACGATCCCGTTCGGCATCGCCTCGTTCCGGATCGCGAGCTACGTCCTGTGGCCGTTCGGGCGCACGGTCGTCGACAAGCCGGGCGCGGGCGCGTGGTCGACGCTCGGCAACGTGGTCTGGGTGCTCGTCGCGGGGATCTGGCTCGCGATCGGGCACGTCCTGACGGCCGTGCCGCTGTTCGTCTCGATCATCGGCATCCCGATGGGCGTCGCCAACCTGAAGCTCATCCCGGTGTCCCTGCTGCCGCTCGGCAAGGAGATCGTCCCGACGTCGCGCCCGTTCGCCGCGTCGAGCAGCTGACCCCAGGGCCGCTGACGGGAGCGCCGCGGGGCGGGAGGCTCGACCGGGCCCGCGGTGCGTCGGTCGGGTCGCCGCCTCGGGTGCGATCGCGTGCGCGGGTCAGTCGCGGGCGATGTCCGCGACCGTCGCGTCCGTGAGGCGCACGAGGTCCGCGGGCGCGAGCTCGACGTCGAGGCCGCGCCGGCCGCCCGAGACGAGCACCGTGTCGAACAGCCAGACGGTCTCGTCGAGGACGGTCGGGTGCGGGGTCTTCTGACCGAGCGGCGAGATCCCGCCGGCGACGTAGCCCGTGGCACGCTCGGCGGCGGCGCGCTCGGCCATCGCCGCCTTCTTGCCGCCCACGGCGTGCGCGAGCGCCTTCAGGTCGAGCTTCCCCGTGACGGGGACGACCGCCACGGTGAGCGCGCCGTCGACGCTCGTCATGAGCGTCTTGAACACCTGCTCGGGCGGGACGCCGAGCGCCTGCGCGGCCTCGAGGCCGTACCCGACGTCGCTCGCGGGGTCGTGATCGTAGGGGTGCGCGGTGTGCGTGACGCCGGCCGCGGCGAGCGCGACGAGCGCGGGGGTTCCCGACGGAGCGGGCTTCTTCGGGGCCACGGCGGAAGCCTAGCCAGCGGTGCGGCGTCCCCGGGGGCCTCAGACTGCGACGCCGACGAGGAGCCCGACGCCGTAGGTGACGCCCATCGCGAGCCCGCCGCCGAGCACGTTGCGCCGCACCGCCGGGCCTGACGCCGAGCCGCCGAGGCGTGCGCTGACGTGACCGGTCAGGGCGAGCGCGAGCACGACGGCGGCGAACGTCGCCGGCACGCGCGCCGGGGCCGGGGTCGTCAGGACCACCAGCAGGGGGACGAGGCCACCGACGACGAACGCGAGCAGCGAGGCGCCCGCGGCGTGCCACGCGCTCGTCAGGTGCGGCTCGTCGCGGCCCGGGCCGCCGGCCGCGCGCGAGCGCTCGGCGTCGCGCTGGCTGCTCACGGAGACGTACTCGCCCGACGCCATCGAGAGCGCGCCGGCGACGAGCCCCGCGGCTCCGGCGATCGCGATGGCCGGGACCGACGGTGTCGCGGCCGCGACCCCGACCACCATGGCGGCGATGGACACGATCCCGTCGTTGGCGCCCAGGACGCCCGCGCGCAGCCAGTTCAGCCGCGACGCGAACTCGGTGTCGAAGGTCGGCAGCGACGGCAGGGCCGTGGGCGACGGATGTGTGGTCATGGCTCCACGGTAGGAGCCTCGACGCGATCTGTCACCGCAGGTTTGGCTGCCCTGACCTGCGCAGATGCAGGATTGCCTTACCTCGGTCCGTCCTGCCGAGCCGCCCCCCGGCGCCGGTCCTGACGGCCCCTCAGAGCTCGACGGCGCGGTTCTCGCCGATGTCCGGCTGGCCGCCGGAGACCGCCGCCTTCGCGATCTTGAACACCTTGACGACGTTCGGGGTGTCGTCGCTCCAGTACTCGGCGGACTCGGGCACCACCCGCAGCAGGGCGACGGTCGGGTCGTCCTTGCCCTCGGGGAACCACGCGGAGACCTGCGGCGACCACAGCTCGTCGACCTTGGCCCGGTCGTGCACGAGCTCGGCGCGCCCGGCGATCGACAGGAAGCCCTTGTCCGACTCGAACGCCGCGTTCACCTGCGGATGGGTCCGGATGTCGTCGACCTTGCGGCTCGGGTCCTGCGTGAAGAACCACAGCTCGCCGTCGTAGTCGGCGTCCTGCACCGCGAGCGGGCGGCTGTGCAGGTGCCCGTCGAGCGTCGTGGTCGTCAGGAGCGCGATCTTCGCGGCCTTCACGATCGCCGCGATGGTCTGCAGGTCGTCGTCGGACGCCTCGTTCGTCGTCGGTGCGGTCATCGTCGTCCTCCACGTCGTCGGTGTGCTCCTCACGCTACGTCGGCCCCCCGCACCGGGCGCGTCGAGCCCGGCCCGCGCGGGTCGGCCGCACCGCCCGCCCACGTCCGCCGGGCGCGCGCGCCGGCACGTGGCACGCTGTCCCGGTGACCGCGACGCCGACCCCGACGCTGCAGCGCGAGCGCGCGGCCCTGAGCTGGAAGCTGCCCCCCGCGCTGCTGCTGTGCGCGTCGGCGGTGCTGCTGTTCGGCGTCCAGCACGCTGCCGGGTACGCGACGCTCGCCGCGTCGGTCGTGCTCGCGGCGGTGGTCGACCGCGAGCTCGCCCGGCACCTCGTGCTCGTCGCCGCGGGACTCACGATCATCAGCCTCGTCCCGCTCGACGCGGACCTGAGCATCAGCCACATGGCGCTCATGGGCTCCGCGCTCGCGCTCGCGGTGCTCGTCCCGTGGGCCGTCTCCCGGTTCGTCTACCGGGAGGACCTCATCCGCTTCCCGGTCCGTACCGGGAAGCCGTGGCCGCTCCCGGCGCGGCTGTACCTGCTGCTGGTCGTGCTGCTCGGGTACCTCGTCCTGCCGTTCTACCTCATCCGCACCGGGGTCTACACGAACTGGCCGGACGCCTCGGACCCGACCGTCTTCGTGCGGCTGTTCCTCGGGGTGAACACCGTCGGCATCTGGGACGAGCTGTTCTTCGTGTGCACCACCTTCACGCTGCTGCGGCGGCACTTCCCCGACTGGCTCGCGAACGGGCTGCAGGCCGTGGTGTTCGCGTCGTTCCTCTGGGAGATCGGCTACCAGGCGTGGGGGCCGCTGCTGACGTACCCGTTCGCGCTGCTGCAGGGGTACACGTTCAAGCTCACCAAGTCGCTGACGTACGTGGTGTCGGTGCACCTGCTGTTCGACCTCGTGCTGTTCCTCGCGCTCGTGCACGCGCACAACCGCGAGTGGCTGCCGGTCTTCCTGTACTGACGCCCGCCGGGCCGGCGGGGGTCCGCCTCAGAGCCGCCCGACGGCCACGACGGTCAGGACGACCTCCCCGACGGCGTCGCTCGCCGCGAGGTCGACGACCGCGTCGATGCGCCAGTCGTGGTCCCCGGCCGGGTCGTCGAGCACCTGACGGACCTCCCACGTCCCGGCGACCGCGCCCGCGGGCAGCTCGTGGCCGGGTGCGGAACGGTCGACGACGGTGAACAGCGCGGGTCCGCGCGCGGGCGCGCCGGTGAGGATCTCGTCGTGGTCGTCGTAGTACGGGTCGAGCGCCTGCGCCCACCGGTCGGCGTCCCACGGCTCGCCGCCGGCGTCCTTGTCGCCCAGGGCGGCGAGCGCCCCGTACGCCTCGCGCGCCGCGAGCTCGACGCGACGGAACAGCGCGCCGCGGACGAGCGCACGGAACGCGCGAGGGTTCGCCGTGACGGGCGGGGGAGCGTCGTCCTCGACGGCGGCGAGCTCGCCGCCGGGCCCGCGCTCGTCGAGGGGGTTGCGCAGGCGCTCCCACTCGTCGAGCAGGCTCGAGTCGGTGCGCCGCACGAGCTCGCCGAGCCACTCGACGATCTCGTGGAGCTCCTCGGTGCGGGCCTCCTCGGGGACGGTCTGGCGCAGCGCGCGGTACGCGTCGGCGAGGTAGCGCAGCAGGACGCCCTCGGTGCGGTCGAGCGAGTAGGTCGAGACGTACTCGGGGAACGTCATCGCGCGCTCGTGCATCTCGCGGACCACGGACTTCGGTGACAGCTCGTGGTCGGCGACCCACGGGTTCGTCTGCTTGTACGTGTGGAACGTCGCGGTGAGGATGTCGGCGAGCGGACGCGGGTAGGACACGTCCTCGAGCAGCGCCATGCGCTCCTCGTACTCGATGCCGTCCGCCTTCATCGCCGCGACGGCCTCGCCTCGCGCCTTGTTCTCCTGTGCGGCGAGCACCTGGCGCGGGTCGTCGAGCGTCGCCTCGATGACCGAGACGACGTCGTGCGCGTACGCCGGGTCGTCCCGGTCGAGCAGGTCGAGCGCCGCGAACGCGAACGGCGAGAGCGGCTGGTTGAGCGCGAAGTTCGCGGGGACGTCGACGGTGAGGCGCACGGTCCGGCGCCGGCCCCCGGGCGCCGCGGCGTCGGGGACGACGACGCGCTCGACGACGCCCGCGGTGCGCAGCGACCGGTACACCGAGACGGCCTGGCGCACGTGCCGGCCGCGCGCGCTCTCGGGCTCGTGGTTGTCGGTCAGCAGGCGTGTCATGGCCGCCACCGGGTCGCCCTCGCGCGCGAGCACGTTGAGGACCATCGCGTGGCTCACCGCGAAGCTCGACGTCAGCGGCTCGGGCGGGGCGTCGCGCAGCCGCTCGAACGTCTTGTCCGTCCAGTTGACCGCGCCCTCGGGGGCCTTCTTGCGGACGATCTTCTTGAGCTTCTTCGGGTCGTCGCCCGCGCGCTCGAGGAGCTTGCGGTTCTCGATCACGTGCTCGGGCGCCAGCACGATCACCTCGCCGACGGTGTCGAACCCCGCGCGACCGGCGCGCCCGGCGATCTGGTGGAACTCGCGCGCGGACAGGTGGCGCATGCGCACGCCGTCGTACTTCACGAGCGACGTCAGCACGACCGTGCGGATCGGGACGTTGATGCCGACGCCGAGCGTGTCGGTGCCGCACACGACCTGCAGCAGGCCCTTCTGCGTGAGGCGCTCGACGACGCGCCGGTACTTGGGCAGCATCCCGGCGTGGTGGATGCCGACGCCGTGGCGCAGCAGCCGGGACAGCGTCCGCCCGAAGCCGGGTCCGAACCGGAAGGCACCGAGCTCGTCGGCGATGCGGTCGCGGTGCTCACGGCTCGCGAGGTTCATCGACAGCAGCGCCTGCGCGCGCTCGACGGCCTCCTTCTGCGTGAAGTGCACGACGTACACGGGGGCCCGGCGCGTGCGCACGAG
The DNA here is from genome assembly GCF_053607065.1 of Cellulomonas sp. NPDC055163. NCBI lineage: Bacteria > Bacillati > Actinomycetota > Actinomycetes > Micrococcales > Cellulomonadaceae > Cellulomonas > Cellulomonas sp. NPDC055163. The sequence continues at coordinate 30,819 of NZ_JBSGSU010000003.1, forward strand.
CTCCTCGAGCAGCTCGTGCAACGGCTCGACGGCGTACGTGAACGTCAGCGGGACGGGCCGCTCCGCGTCCGCGATCACCGCGACGGGCTCGCCGGTGCGCCGGGTGAGGTCCTCGGCGAAGAACGCGACGTCGCCGAGCGTCGCGGACATGAGCAGGAACTGCGCCCGGGGCAGCTCGAGCAGCGGCACCTGCCACGCCCAGCCGCGCTGCGGGTCGGCGTAGAAGTGGAACTCGTCCATGACGACCTGGCCGGCGTCGGTGCCGGCCCCGTGGCGCAGCGCCTGGTTGGCGAGGATCTCGGCGGTGCAGCAGATGATGGGCGCGTCGGCGTTGACGGCCGAGTCACCCGTCATCATCCCCACGTTGTCCGAGCCGAACGCCTCGACGAGCGCGAAGAACTTCTCGCTCACGAGCGCCTTGAGCGGCGCCGTGTAGAACGTCCGGCGGCCCTGCGCGAGCGCGACGAAGTGCGCGGCGATCGCGACGAGGGACTTCCCGGAGCCCGTCGGCGTGGACAGGATCACGTGCGAGCCGGTCACGAGCTCGAGCAGCGCCTCCTGCTGGTGCGGGTAGAGCGCGAGGCCCTGCTCGCTCGCCCAGCCGGTGAACGCGTCGTACAGCGCGTCGGGGTCGTGGGGGTCGGCCGGGACACGCTCGGCGAGGGTCAGCGGGCGGTCGGCGTCGGGCACCGGCCCATCCTCCCAGGCCCGCGACCCGGCACGGTCCGCGTCGGAGGGCGCGCGGGGGCCGTCGGCGCTAGCGTCCGCACATGGGAACCACGAACAGCCGCGAGCGGGACCGGCACGACGCGCACGCCAAGAAGGCCGCGAAGCAGGCCGAGAAGCAGCGGCGCGGGCCGAAGATCGACGACGACGTCTACGAGGCCGAGCTGTTCCGCCTGCAGGCCGAGCTCGTCAAGGTCCAGCAGTGGGTCCGCGCGACCGGTGCCCGCGTCGTCGTGGTCTTCGAGGGACGCGACGCGGCCGGCAAGGGCGGCACGATCAAGCGGATCACCGAGTACCTGAGCCCCCGCATCGTGCGCATCGCGGCGCTGCCCGCACCGACCGAGCGCGAGCGCGGCCAGTGGTACTACCAGCGCTACATCGCCCAGCTCCCCGCCGCGGGCGAGATCGTGCTGTTCGACCGGTCCTGGTACAACCGCGCGGGCGTCGAGCGCGTCATGGGCTTCTGCACGCCGCAGGAGTACTCCCGCTTCATGCGCCAGACGCCGATCTTCGAGCAGATGCTCGTCGAGGACGGGATCCTGCTGCGCAAGTACTGGTTCTCGGTGTCCGACGAGGAGCAGCTCAAGCGCTTCCGCTCGCGGCTGTCCGACCCCGTGCGGCAGTGGAAGCTGAGCCCCATGGACCTCGAGTCGATCAACCGGTGGGAGGACTACTCGCGGGCCAAGGACGAGATGCTCGTGCACACCGACGTGCCGTCGAGCCCCTGGTACGTCGTGGAGTCGGACATCAAGAAGCACGCCCGGCTCAACATGATGGCCCACCTGCTCTCGACGATCCCGTACGAGGACGTCCCGCACGAGAAGGTCGAGCTGCCCGACCGCCCCAAGGCGTCCAGCGGGTACGAGCGCCCGCCGCGCGAGCTGTCGACGTACGTGCCCGACCACACCGCGACGCTCCTCGGCGACCCCGAGCGCGACTCCTGAGGTCATGGCGGCGGGCGGACGTCAGGCGAGCTCCTGCACGAGCGAGCGCTCGTCGCCGCGCCACGTGAGCGTCGCGAGCGCGCCGTTCACGAGCGTCATCTGGGGCGGCACGTGGCCGCAGTCGACGTCGGCGACGACGGGGACGCCGAGGCCCCCGAGCGCGTCCCACACCGCGTCGTGCTGCGTGAACCCGGGGGAGTCCGGCGCGCTCGTGCGGCCCACGAGGACCGCGGCGGCGTCGTCGAACCAGCCTGCGAGCCGCAGCCCGTGCAGCCGCCGCGCGGTGCCGAACGCGGTGTCCTCGGACGCCTCGACGTAGACGACGAGGCCCTCGGGCGCGTGCGTGCGGGCGAACCCGGGCACGTCGCCGTACGGGCTGCCGGCCAGGTGCGCGACCGTCTCGAGGCAGCCGCCGACGAGGCGCCCGCGTGCGACGACGTCCCCGGTGCCGCCGTCGAGCCGGACCCACGACGCGGGCGTGTCGAGCGTGTACCGGTCGACGTCCGGGTGGGCCACGACGTCGTCCCACCCACCGCCGGCGTACCGCGCGGACGGCCCCTGGTGCAGCGGCGTCCCTGCCGGGGCGCGGACCACGTCGAGCCACGGCAGGAGCGGCGCGGGGGTCGCGTAGGGCAGCTCCATCAACGCGGGGCCGTGCACGGTCGCGACGCCGGTGCGCAGCGTCATCGCGGTGAGCAGGGTCGAGGTGTCCGAGAAGCCCACGAACCACGTGGGACGTGCGGCGGCGATCAGGTCCCAGTCGAGCAGGCCGACGAGGTCGATCGCGAGCTCGCCGCCCCACGGAGGGACGACGGCGCGCACGGCCGGGTCGACGAGCATCGCGGTCAGCTCGGCGGCGCGGTCCGCTGCCGGGGCGCTGACCACGCCGTCACCGTCGAGGCACTCGCCCAGCACGACGTCGAGACCGCGCGCCTCGAGCTCGCGCACTGCACGGTCGAGGCGCGGTCGGAACCGCGCGGCGACGCCCGCGGAGGGGGCCGTCACCGCGACGCGGTCACCGGGGACGAGGGGGTCGGGGTAGCGCACGCTCACGGAGCGATCCTGGCAGGGCACGCACCCGCTGGTCATCTGAACACGTGACCAAGAATGTCGCCACCGCTGCGGCGATGTTTCCGGAACAATATCCCGACCGTACGCGCGGGGAGTTCTGCGCGGCACTTGTCTGCCTCGCGGCAGAACGCGCGAAGCCCGGCGCGGGCCCGCGGGTGCGGGGCCGCGCCGGGCTTCGGAGCCGGGCGTCGGTGCTGGTCAGATGCGCACGCGGCGCGGGTTGCTCACGCTCGTGAAGCTGATCTCGTCGCGCTCGTCGGTCGCGGTGGTCATCTCGTCGGTGCTCGTCATCTCCATGGCCCCTCCCATGTCGGTGGTCGATGTGCAGCAAGTATCACCGACAATTCGTCAGGATGTCCCGACTCGTGATGAACGTCACGTAAAAGGTCCGTTTCGTCTTTCTGCGCCGTGACCGCCCCGTCACTGCCCCCGCCGGCCCCGGGTGCGCCGGGTCTCAGGACGCGAGCGCCGGGTCCGCGTCGAGGACGCCGCCCGCCACGACGAGCAGCCGCTCGCGCAGGACGGCCGCCCGCTCGGCGAACCCCCGCTGCCGCCGCACGTACTCGGCCTTCCCGGCGGACGTCTCGATAGCGACCGGACGCTCGCCGAGCGAGGTCACGTCGTACGGCGACGCCTGCATGTCCAGCGTGCGCACGTCCCGGGCGAGCTCGAAGCAGTCGAGCACGAGCTCGCCGGGCGCCGCGGGCCCGAGCTTCGAGGCCCACTTGAAGAGGTCCGTGCTGGCGCGACTAGCAGGCAAGTCCTCCTTGGCCTCGGAACGGCCCGGGCCAACCGTGGTGGGCCGGGCTGCCAAGGTCCTGGACCGCTCCCCGCGTCCTCTCGTTTCCAGCGAACGTGCGCGAGATTGCACGTCTGCGCGGGGGTGCGCATGTAGCCTTGCAGCCTTCGAGTTAGGGGGAGTCGGGTCGTGAGCCAACTGCTCTCAGAGATCGATCGTCAACTGAGTGAGCAGCGAGCCCAGGCCGACGCCTACGCCACACGCGCCGGAGTGCTCGTCGCGGCGACCGCTCTACTTGTAGGTCTGATCGGCACCGGTGCGGCGGGCAACGGTACCGACGCTCCTGAGCGACTGCTCATCATCACTATCGCCGGCTCGGCAATCCTGGGCGTCGTCGTGCTCGGGTTGGCGCGACTCGTGCTCGGGCCATCTCCTAGCCAGCTCGCTCGATGGAATTCTGGATCCATTCAGGATGTCGCACTGCTTGAATCGGCGAAACTTGTCGCTCTAGAAGCAAATACGCGCGCGATGGCCCGAACAGAGATGGTGTTTTTCCTCCAGGCGGCATGCACTGTCGGATCGATTCTGCTCGCCGTTAACGCGCTTGGGTCCAGAGGCGGCGCTTGATGTCCAGCGCAGGAAGCTACCTCGAATTCCTTGAGAAGCAATTCACGCAAGAGATCGTTCCGGAGCAAGATCATCTCCAGTGGAGACCGGAATTCTCCGCGCCGGAGATCGCAGCGAACCCGCCTGATCCACGTCGGTTTATTGTGGCGCAAGCTTTGATCCGCCCGAGAAGTCGGCTCTCTGGCGCTTTTGGAGTCTCTCGTCGGGACATTGCAGTCGCCGTCGAGGTGCTTTCAGGTTCTCGGGAGCCATTTTCGACCGCGCGACGAGCCAAGCGCGTGCTCGATGTGGTGCTCGGATCCCTTGCGCTTTTCCTCTGTTCACCCGTCATTCTCGGGGCCGCGGCAGCAGTTGCGCTTAGCAGTCCAGGTGGAGCGTTCTATCGCCAGACTCGAGTCGGCCTAGCCGGTCAGACGTTCACTATGTGGAAAATGCGAACGATGTACGTGGACGCTCCTCAGAACTTGGCCGCGCTCGCTGATGGAGTCGACCCGCGCTCTGGTCTCCTGTTCAAGATGCGGTCCGACCCGCGCATCACACCGGTGGGGCGCGTGCTTCGGAGATTCTCGATCGATGAACTGCCGCAGTTGCTCAATCTGCTTCGTGGTGAGATGTCGCTAGTAGGCCCCCGGCCGCCCCTGCTTGCGGAGGTGGAACGCTACAGTGATTACTACCAAGGTCGCCTCTTGACGAAGCCTGGAATAACCGGACTGTGGCAGGTATCAGGACGCGCAGAACTTTCGTGGGAAGACGCGGTGCGTCTCGATGCTCGCTACATGGAGAATTGGTCAATCTCGATGGACCTGATGATTCTGTGGAAGACGTTCCGAGCGGTGTGGGACGGCGAGCCGGGGCCTTCTAGCCCCTAGGTGGCACGCGGAGCCTCGAACTTCGCCTTAGGCGCGGATGCGTGGCCAAGCAATTGTTCGCAAATCTCGACGAGCCGCTGGCGCAAGACGCTGGCTCGGGTTGCAAAGCTGCGCTGCGCACGGATGTATTCGGCTTTGCCTGCTGCCGTTTCTATGGGGATAGGCTCAAGGCCGTAGGTGGTGACGTCGTACGGCGACGCTCGCATGTCGACCGTTCGGATTTCCGTCGCGAGCTCGAAGCAATCGAGCGCGACTTCCCCAGGCACTGCCGGTCCCAATTTTGATGACCATTTATGCAAGTCCATATTTGCATGTAGACAGCCCGGCTGCTCGAATTCGACCTGCGTCTGACGGGTCAAGGGCGCCGCTTCTCGAAACATGCCTGCTTCCAAGGTCAACAGGTCCATGTTCGCGTGCAGGCAGCCCGGCTGCTCGTGCTCGACCTGGTCGGCCCGGCTGAGCGGTGCGCGGTTGCGCGGCACCGCGTCGGGCGTGAAGAACCGGAACGCGTCGAAGTGCGTGCACTGCAGCGGGAGCTGCTCGACCACCGCGTCGGTCCCGCCCCGCCCGAGGCGCAGCGGCAGCGTGTGCCGGCGGCGCTCGTCGTCCTGGCGGTAGACCATCGCCCACTCGTGCAGCCCCAGGCAGCCCGTGTGCGCCGGGCGGGACGCGGTCCGCGCGAGCAGGGTGCGGACGAACGCGACGGTGTCCCGGCGCTCGTCGAGGAACGCCCCGATGTCGAGGGCGACGGCGCCGTCGGCGTCGGTGCGGTACCAGCGCCACGCCGCGTGCTCCGCCGGGCCGGCCGCCGCGGGGGCGAGCGCGGTGCCGGCCCCGGGGTGCCACCGGCGCAGGAGCGAGGGCTTGGTGCCGTAGTAGTCGTAGAGGAAGTCGTCGATCGCGTGGCGCTCGCCGGCGGCCCGGCGCGCGCGGTGCGCCTGCGTCAGGGCGTCGGCCCGTGCGGCGTGCTCGCGTGCGCGTCCGGCCCACTCCGCGGCGGGCAGCACGAGGCGCGCGTGCGCGGTCGGTTCCACGGCACCAGGGTAGGTCGCCCGGACCGCCCCCCGGAGGTCCCGCGCCCCACGCCGGGGCTGGGTGCCGCACCGCGGCCGGGACGGAGGATGCTGGGCCGCATGCTGCTGACCCTCGCCCTCGTCCTCGCCGCGCTCGCCGCCGCGTTCCACGTCGTCATCTTCGTGCTCGAGTCGGTCCGCTTCGAGCGCCCCGAGGTCCACGCCCGCTTCCGGACCCGCACCGAGGACGTCCCCGCGGTCCGCCCGTGGGCCTACAACCAGGGTTTCTACAACCTGTTCCTCGCCGTCGGCGCGTTCGTCGGTGTCGGGCTCACGGCGGCGGGCTCCCGTGAGGCCGGTACGGCGCTCGTGCTCCTCGCGTGCGGCTCCATGGCGGCCGCGGCCCTCGTGCTGGTGGTCACCGACCGCAGGATGGCGCGCGCCGCCGTGACCCAGGGGCTGCTCCCGGGCCTCGCGGTCCTCCTGACGGTCGCCGCACTCGTGTGACCTGCTCTTCCGCAGGCGTGCGCCCGCGGAGATACTGACCGGGTGACCCACCCCGGCGTGGCCCCCCGTCCCCTCGGCGCGTCCCGCGACGCACGCACGGCATGAGGGACCCGGAGGGCCCGACGCTGCGCCAGCGGCTGCGCCGCGCCCCGGCGTTCGGCGCCGACCTGCCGGGCTTCGAGCCCGACGACGCCCCCGACGACCCGCACGTGCTGTTCACGGAGTGGGTGCTCGGCGCGATCGACGCGGGCACACCGGCGCCGCAGGCCATGACGCTCTCGACCCGAGGGGCCGACGGATCGGTCTCGGCGCGCGTCGTGGTGCTCAAGGACGTCACCGCCGACGGCTGGCACTTCGCGACCGACGCGCGCAGCCGCAAGATCCAGGACCTCACCGCCGACGCGACGGTCGCGGCGAGCTTCTACTGGCCGACGCTCGCACGCCAGGTCCGGATCACCGGGTGGGCGCACGCGATGGGTGCGGCGGCGTCGGCCACGGACTTCCTCGAGCGCTCCCCGGCGTCCCGCGGTGCGGCGCTCGCGACCCGGCCCGGTGAGCCGCTCGCGTCGCACGCCGAGCTCGTCGCGGCGATCGCCGACGCGACGGCGCGCGCCGACGCGGACCGCGAGCTCGTGCTGCCCGAGTGGCAGGAGTGGGTCGTGGTGCCCGAGGAGATCGAGTTCTGGCAGGGCAGCGCCGAGCGGGCGCACGTGCGTGCGGTGTACCGGAGGGAGGCGGCGGGATGGACCCGGACGAGGTTGTGGCCCTGACGGCAGCGGAGCAGTCCGACGCGGCGGGGCGGGAGGTGGTCGCGGACGTCGTGCGGCTGCGGCACGCGCTCGAGGGCGTGCTCGCCCGGCTGACCGACGCCGAGGTGGGGGCGCCGTCGCGGCTCCCCGGGTGGACGCGCGGGCACGTGCTCGCGCACCTCGCGGGGGTCGGCTCCGCGGCGGCGCGCCAGCTCGAGCACGCCCGCGCGCGCCGGCTCGTGGACTTCTACGACGGCGGTCGGCCCGGCCGCGACGCCGCGATCGAGGCGGGCGCGGGGGCCCCGGCAGAGGTGCACGCGCGCGACGTCGTCGCGGCGGCGCGGCGGGTCGAGAGGGCGCTCGAGGCCCTGGGACCCGAGGACTGGGACGCCCCGACGCGCTACCGGGACCAGCCCGCGACCGCCGTCGCGCACGCATGGTGGCGCGAGCTCGCCATCCACCTGGTCGACCTCGACCTCGGCGTCGGGCAGGACGTCTGGTCGCCCGCCCTGCTCGACCACCTCGTCGAGTTCCTCGCGCCGCGCGTGCCGGGCGGCGTGCTCGTGGCTCTCGTCCCCGGGCGTGGGGCCTCACGGTGGGAGGTCGGCGACGGCGCGCTCGTGCGCGTGCACGCCGAGCGGGCCGAGGACCTCGTCGCGTGGCTCGCGGGGCGGGAGCCCTCGGGACCGGTCACGGCCGAGCGTCACCGGGAACCGGCCCCGCTCCCGGAGCTCGGCCCCTGGCCGTGACGGTCAGCCTCGCGCGGCCCGGCCGGCCGTGACGGTCAGCCTCGCGCGGCCCGGCCGGCCGTGACGGTCGGTCTCGCGCGGCCCGGCCTCTGGCCGGGTCGGGCCGCCTCCCGGAGCTCGGGCCCCCGGGCCGTGACGGTCAGCCTCGTGGAGCCCGGCCGCCGCCGGAGAGCGGGGCTCTGCCGGCTGCGGCGTCGGCGGGTCCGGCAGCGTCCGGCGCCCTCCCTGGACCGCCCGAGGACGGGGCCGCCGCAGCCGGCGAGGCGAGCCCGCCGGTCCGGGACGACCCACGGCCGCCCTCCGCCGGCGGGCGCGCGGGGCCATCGGCGCCGAGGTCGCTCGCGCGCGTCGAGACCGCGTGCAGCAGGCGCTCGAGCGGCCCTCGCCCGAGCGTCGCGCGCCAGAGGGTGCAGGCAACGACGGTCACGGCGAGGAACGTGAGCCAGACCGCGTCGGTCGGCTCCCAGACCACGTCGTCGCCGAGGGCGGCGACCACGGCGACGTGCACCGTGTAGGCCGTGAGCGCGAGCGCGCCGGTCGCAGCGAGCGGGCTCGTCAGGCGCGGCCAGCGGTCCGCGACGACGAGGCACACCGCGAGCACCGCGACCGCGACGCCGGTGTTGGCGACCACCTCGAAGGTCGTGCCGGCGTGGGGCTCGGTCGTCAGGTACCGCCCGAGCCCGACCTCGGGGCGCGCGCCGGGGACGAGCCGCATGAGCACCCCCGACGCGAGGTGGGCCAGCACCGCGACCCCCGTGCCGCCGAGCAGCAGGGCGCGGCGCACGTGCGCTGCGGTGAGGTCCAGCCGCCCGACCGCGAGCCCGGCGAGCACGTACGCGGTCCAGATGCCGGCGGGGTAGTAGTGCCCGACGACGAGGTTAGTCAGCGCCGTCGCCTGCTCGCGCTCGACGAGCCAGTCCCCGACGCGGAACGTCAGGGGCGGCCCGACGACGGCGACGGCGGCCGCCGCGGCGAGCAGCGCCCGCGGGGACCAGCCGAGGAAGCCGATCGCGACGGCGAAGTAGACGCCGTACACGGGCAGGATCACCGCGACGGGTGTCCCGAGCGCGACGAGAACGACCCCGATCGTCACGAGGAGGACGCCGCGCACGAGCACCCGGAGCCGGGCCTGCACGCGCCGCACGCCGTCGGCGGGTCGCGGACCGCCCGACAGCAGGGCCACGGAGAGCCCGGCGAGCACGACGAACGCGGCGGCCGAGCGTCCGTCCGCGACCTGCACGGCACCCCGCGGCCAGGGGTCACCCGCGGCGCCGGGGGCGAGGTGCGCGGTGAACATCCCGAGCACTGCGAGCCCGCGTGCGACGTCGACGCCGGCGATCCGCTGCATCGGGTCACGGTACCGCCGGCGCGGGCGCGGGTCCTGGGCGGGCCCGGCGCAGGTCCGGGCGGTGCGGGTCTCAGCACGCGGACTTTCCTGTTCCGGTGCTTGAAACGGGCCCCGGGTCGGCGTCTACAGTGCGGGGTGAGCATCGAGTCGCCCCAGGACGTCTACACGCACGGGCACCACGAGAGCGTGCTGCGCTCGCACCGCTGGCGCACCGCCGAGAACTCCGCCGCGTACCTCCTCCCGTCGCTCCAGCCCGGTCAGCGGCTGCTCGACGTGGGCTGCGGCCCCGGCACCATCACGATCGACCTCGCGTCGCGGGTGAGCCCGGGCGACGTCGTCGGCATCGACCGCTCGGCCAAGGTCATCGAGGCCGCGCGCGAGGCGGCCACCGAGGCGGACGCGGCGAACGTGACGTTCGAGGTCGGCGACGTGTACGCGCTGCCCTACGAGGACGCCAGCTTCGACGTCGTGCACGCCCACCAGGTGCTCCAGCACCTCGTCGACCCCGTCGCCGCGCTGCGCGAGATCCGCCGCGTCACGCGCCCCGGTGGGACCGTCGCGGTGCGTGACGCCGACTACGCCGCGATGACCTGGTACCCGCCGTCCGCGGGGCTCGACGAGTGGCTGACGCTGTACCACGAGGTCACGCAGGCCAACCACGCCGAGGCCGACGCGGGACGCCGCCTGCTGAGCTGGGTGCGCCAGGCCGGGTTCGACCCCGCCGGCATCGCGCCGTCGGCCGGCGTGTGGTGCTACGCGACGCCCGAGGACCGCACATGGTGGTCCAGCCTGTGGGCGGACCGCGCGGTCGCGTCGAACTTCGCGGCCCAGGCGATCGCGCACGGGCTCGCCGACGAGGTCGCGCTCGAGCACCTCTCGGACGCGTGGCGCGAGTGGGGGACCGCCGAGGACGGCTGGTTCTCGATCGTGCACGGCGAGGTGCTCGCGCGCGCCTGACGTGCAGCGGGGCGCGCCGCACGTCCGCCGGGCGGGCACCCGGCGACACGGCTGGGGGCGCGCCGCCCGACTAGGGTGGGCGCGTGCGCATCGCGAGATTCACGACCGGCGACGACCCCCGCTACGCCCTCGTCGAGGGTGACCCGGGCTCCGAGCAGCTCGTCGTCCTCACCGGCGACCCGATCTACACCCCGGTCCAGCCGACCGGCGAGCAGGTCCCGCTCGACGACGACCGCGTGCGGCTGCTCGCTCCGGTGATCCCGCGCTCGAAGATCATCGGCGTCGGGCGCAACTACGCCGCGCACGCCGCCGAGATGGGCAACGACCTGCCCGTCGCGCCGCTGCTCTTCCTCAAGCCCAACACGTCGGTGATCGGCCCGGACGACCCGATCGTCCTGCCGACCTGGACCGAGCACGTCGACCACGAGGCCGAGCTCGCCGTCGTGATCGGCAAGGTCACCAAGGACGTCGCCCCCGAGCACGCTCTCGGCCAGGTCTTCGGGTTCACGGTCGCGAACGACGTGACCGCGCGCGACATCCAGCGCACCGACGACCAGTGGGCGCGCGCCAAGGGCTTCGACACGTCGTGCCCGATCGGCCCCTGGGTCGTCCCCGGGCTCGACGTCGACGACCTCGCGGTGCGTGCCCGGGTCAACGGCGAGGTCCGCCAGGACGGGCGCACGTCGCAGCTCATCTTCGACGTCGCGTACCTGATCTCGTACATCTCCGAGGTCTTCACGCTGCTGCCCGGCGACGTGATCCTCACCGGGACGCCCGCCGGGGTCGGCCCGATCGTGGACCGCGACGTCGTCGAGTGCGAGATCGAGGACATCGGCACGCTGCGCAACCCGGTCCTGCGCCGGGCCTGACGCCGGACCGGACGGGGCCGGACCGGACCGGGCACGACAGGGCAGCCTCGCGGAGCCGGCCCGGGCTGCCCGGGCGCCCGCCAGTAGGCTGGCACCTGTGACCTCCACCGCTCCTGAGACCTCCACCGGCGTGCCCACGGGTTCCGCCGTCCGCGTGCGCTTCTGCCCCTCGCCGACCGGGACCCCGCACGTCGGGCTCATCCGGACCGCGCTGTTCAACTGGGCGTACGCGCGCCACGTCGGCGGCACGTTCGTGTTCCGGATCGAGGACACCGACGCCGCGCGCGACTCGGAGGAGAGCTACCAGCAGCTGCTCGACGCGCTGCGCTGGCTCGGGCTCGACTGGGACGAGGGCGTCGAGGTCGGCGGCCCGCACGAGCCGTACCGGCAGTCCCAGCGCATGGACCTGTACCGCGACGTCGCCCGCCGCCTGCTCGAGGGCGGGTTCGCCTACGAGTCGTTCTCGACGCCCGAGGAGATCGAGGCACGCCACCGCGCCGCGGGCCGCGACCCCAAGCTCGGCTACGACGGCTTCGACCGCGCCCTGACCGACGAGCAGAAGGCGGCCTTCCGCGCCGAGGGTCGCGAGCCGGTACTGCGCCTGCGCATGCCCGACGACGACGTCACGTTCACCGACCTCGTCCGCGGCGACGTCACGTTCCCCGCGGGCTCCGTGCCCGACTACGTGATCGTCCGCGCGAACGGCCAGCCGCTGTACACGCTGGTCAACCCGGTCGACGACGCGCTCATGGGCATCACGCACGTGCTGCGCGGCGAGGACCTGCTCTCCTCGACGCCGCGCCAGGTCGCGCTGTACCGCGCGCTGCTGGAGCTCGGCGTCGGCTCGGTCGTGCCGGTCTTCGGGCACCTGCCCTACGTCATGGGAGAGGGCAACAAGAAGCTCTCGAAGCGCGACCCCGAGTCGAACCTCTTCCTGCACCGCGACCGCGGGTTCACCCCCGAGGGGCTGCTCAACTACCTCGCGCTGCTCGGCTGGTCGATCGGGCCCGACCGCGACATCTTCACGACCGAGGAGCTCGTCGCGGCGTTCGACGTCGCCGACGTCAACCCGAACCCCGCCCGCTTCGACGTCAAGAAGGCCGAGGCCATCAACTCGGCGCACGTGCGGATGCTCGCGCCCGAGGACTTCCGGGACCGCCTCGTGCCCTACCTGCACCGCGCGGGGATCGTCCCCGCCGACTCCTACGCCGACCTCGAGCCCCGCCACCGCGCACTGCTCGACGCCGGCGCGCCGCTCGTCCAGGAGCGCATGACGCTGCTCGGCGAGGCCGTCGGCATGCTGGGCTTCCTGTTCGTGGCCGACGACGCGCTCGTGGTCGAGGACGACGCCCGTGCGGGGCTCCGCGACGAGGCCCCCGCGGTGCTCGACGCCGCGACCGCCGCGCTCGAGCCGATCCCGGCCGACGCGTTCACGACCGCCGCGACGCAGGAGGCGCTGCAGGCCGCGCTCGTCGACGGGCTGGGCATCAAGCCGCGCTTCGCGTACACGCCGCTGCGCACCGCGCTCTCGGGCCGGCGCGTCTCGCCGCCGCTGTTCGAGTCGATGGAGATCCTCGGCAAGGACTCGACCCTCGCGCGCATCGCGACGCTGCGCGCGACGCTGTGACGGACGAGCGCCTGGCCACGCTCGACGGGGTGGTGCACGTCGACGGCGTGCTGTTCGACATCGACGACACGCTCGTCGACACGCGCGCGGCGTTCGGGGCGGCGATGGAGGCGGTCGCCGACCGGTACCTCACCGACCTCGACGCGGACCGGCGCGCGGGCCTCGTGGCCTTCTGGCGGGCCGACGAGCACGACCGCTACGCGCAGTTCACGCGCGGCGAGGTCAGCCACCGGACCCAGCGCATGGGCCGCGCCAACGACCTGCACCGCGCGTTCGGGGGCGCCGAGCTCGACGACGAGGCGTACGAGGCGTGGGACGAGCTCTTCGACGCCGCGTTCGCCGCCGCCTGGGCCGCACACCCGGAGGCGGCCGACGTCGTCGAGGAGCTCGTCGCCGCCGGCCTCGCCGTGGGCGCGCTGAGCAACGCCGACGTGGCCTACCAGACCCGCAAGCTCGAGGTCGCGGGGCTCGGGGAGCGTGTGCCCATGCTCGTCGGGACCGACACCCTCGGCTTCGGCAAGCCCGACCCGCGGGTGTTCCTGGAGGCCTGCCGCCGGCTCGGCACGGACCCGGCGCGCACCGTGTACGTCGGTGACGAGCTCGACGTGGACGCGCACGCCGCGGTCGGCGCCGGGCTCGTCGGTGTGTGGGTCGACCGTCCGGGCGGGCGGCGCCGCACGATCCCCGAGGCGGACATCGCCGCGGCGCGTGCCGCCGGCGTGCACGTCGTGACGTCCCTCACGGAGCTGCCGGCGGTCCTGCGCCGCTGACGCGGGCCGCGGGGACCGCCGTCGCGCCCCGCCGAGCGCTCAGGGCGGGGGCCACCCCCACCGGGCCGGACCCGTCGCCGGGCTGCCCGGGGAGCGTCACCTGCGAGCGTGCCGTCGCGCCCGCACGCGTGGGCCGCGACGACCCACGAGCACGCCTCAGCCGCGCACCCGCGCGCGCCAGCACACCGTCCGGTAGGGCAGGTCGACCTCGTCGCGGCCGCGCAGGTCCGGGTGCGTGCGGCCGAGCTCGTCGACCTCGTCGAGCAGCTCCTCGCGGCGCTGGGCCGGCAGCGTCAGCAGGTGGCTGCGTGACGCGGCGAGCATCCGCAGCGTCCGCACCGCGACCCGGTCCGTCCACGGGAACGTCGCGTGCTCGGGCACCTCGAAGCGGTCCCCGAGCGCCGGGGCCTCGGGGTCGCGCTCGTGCGCGTCGCCGCGGTGGATGATCTCGCCGAACCGGGCCACCCAGTCGACCGAGGCGTCCCGCACGTTCCACAGCAGCGCGAGCGTGCCGCCCGGACGCAGCACGCGGGCGATCTCGGCGCTCGCGGCCGCCTCGTCGAACCAGTGCCACGCCTGGGCCACCGTCACGGCGTCGACCGACGCGGACGGCAGCCCGGTGTCCTCCGCCGTCCCGGGACGGGGCGAGACGTCCGGCACGAGCGACGTCAGCTGCTCGCGCATCGCGCGCGAGGGCTCGACCGCGGTCACGTCGAACCCGTGGGCGACGAGGACCGCGGTGAGCTTGCCCGTGCCGGCTGCGAGGTCGAGGACCCGGTGCGCTCCGTCCGGGACGCACCAGCGCACCGCGTCGTCGGGGTAGGAGGGGCGGGCACGGCCGTACGCCTGAGCCCCGCGGTCGAACGAGCGGGCCCTGTCCTGGCGGGCTGGGTCGTCAGCCATGGGACGAGCATCCCATGCAGGGGCGGACGCGGCTGGGCGGGGCGTCGGGTGACGCGGGGCGGCGTGGCGTTCGCGGCCCGGTCGGTGCTCGTCCTGCCGCTCGTCGAGCCGCTCGTCCCGCGCCAGAGCGGGGCAGCGAGGATCTGGTTTGGACGGGCCCCCGGCGTCGGGTAATGTTCACCGCCGGTACGACGTCTGCGTGTGCCGCGTGACGGGCCTCGGTCCGGAACGCGACGGCGTGGAGGGGGTACCCCCATGGGGTATGGTGTAATTGGCAGCACGACTGATTCTGGTTCAGTTAGTCTAGGTTCGAGTCCTGGTACCCCAGCGCGAGCACCGCTGCGGCGGTTCTGAGATCTTCAGAGCTTCCGGTAGAGTGTTCACCCGTAGCACGCGAGTTCGCTCGCAGGCTGCATAGGCCCCCGTTGTGTAGCGGCCTAGCACGCCGCCCTCTCACGGCGGTAGCGCCGGTTCGAATCCGGTCGGGGGTACAGAGGCGTCACGAAGCCCTGGTCAGCGGAAACGCAGGCCAGGGCTTCACCCTTGTCTGTCGTGTTCCGGCCCCGTCGTGTTCCGGCCCCGTCGCGCGGCGACCGCGCGCGGCGGCGCGGTCGCTCACCGGTCCCACCCGACGCAGCGGCGTCTCCGGCCGATCGGTGGTCCTCAGCTCGTCCACGCCCCCGCCGACCTGCGCGCGCGCCGCCAGGAGCCGGGTGGCTGCCCGGCGTACCGGGTGAACGCTCGGCTGAAGGCCGCCTCCGACTCGTAGCCCACGGCGGCGGCCGCGCGGCGGACGGTCGCGTCGCCGCTCTCGAGGAGTCGCGCCGCAACCTGCAGCCGCCACCGCGCGAGGTACTGCATGGGTGGTTGCCCGACGACGGCGCCGAACCGCTCCGCGAGCACGGAGCGGGACGTGCCGACCTCCCGGGCGAGGCTCTCGAGGGTCCACGGCTCCGCGGGGCGTCCGTGCATGAGCTGCAAGGCTGCGCTCGTGCAGGGGTCGCGCAGTCCCGCGACCCAGCCCGTGGCGTCCGGTGGAAGGCTCGAGAGGTGTGCGCGCAGCGCCTCGACGAACATGAGCTCGGCCAGCTTGGCGAGGATCGCCTCCTGGCCCGCGGCCGGGGGGACGATCGGCGTCGCCGGGATGCCGGCGCGGGAGTCCGCACCCGCGCCGACGCCCGTGCCCGTGTCGCTCCGTGGGCGCGCACCGTGCGCGGCGCCTGCCGGACCGACCCCCGCCTCGCGGCGTGCCGCGCCTGCGGAGCTGGCCGAGACCGCGACGTCGAGCAGGCCGGCGAGCCAGCGCCAGCTGCGGTCCGGCAGCGGTGCACGCACCACGTGCGGCAGCGAGTCGAGCAGCGGGTTGAAAGGCCGGGTGTCGCACGCCAGGAAGCCGCACACGAACCGGCAGCGCTCGGCCGACGTGTCGGGGTTCACGCGGATGCTCATCGGCAGCAGCTCGTCCACCGGCCGGTAGTAGCGGCGCCAGTCCGGCCGACCCCGCATCCCGGGCGCCGAGGCCATGACGTTCGCGTCTCCGGCGGGGTAGATCACCATGTCGCCGGCGTCGAGCTGCTGCGGTGGCTCGTCCCGGTCGACGGCCTCCGTCCAGCAGGTCCCGTCGGTCACCACGTGGAAGCCGATCACGTGCTGGGCGTTCGCCATCACCCTCGCGCCGATCGCGTCGGAGCCGGGGCTCTGCGTGGCGAACGGGTGCCGGGCGTCGACGTCGAAGAAGACCGCGCCGGTGAGTCGCACGGCGAGCAGGACGTCGGACAGCACGTCCACGACGCACCTCCTCGGGCGAGGGCCTCGACCCCGGACCGCGCGCACCCGCGCGTGCCGTCCGGACGATCGGGCAGGTCCTCCGGTAGCACGAGCGTTCCGCGCGGCGGTGCCGCTTCCTAGCGTGGATCCCATTCTCCCCCTCGTGCACGACGACGAGCCCGCACCGTCCTGAGCGGCGCGACCCGGACCTCGTGCCGCCGGTGACCCCCGGCACACGCCGGCACCGGAACTTCGCACAAGGAGGTCACCGCCGTGACGCACGCGATGCTGGACGACGACGGAGCCGGCCGCGCCGCGGCCGCCCCCACTTCCCGGACCCGCGCGCCCGCCCGAACCGGGAGGGCCCGGCTCGCCGGGCCGGTGCTCGCGGGCCTCGTGGGCCTCGCGGGGCTGGTCGGACCCGGCCAGGCTGCCTCAGCGGCTCCCCGGGAGCCCGTCGAGGGCGAGGCGGTCGCGGTCGCGGCTCCGATCACCGGCATGGAGTACCTCGCCGAGGCGACCGGGACGAACCACCAGCCCGCCAAGGAGATCCACGCGAGCTGCCCGGTCGGCAAGGTCGTGGTCGGCGGGTCGGCCAAGGTCGGTGTCGCCGGCGACGAGGGAGGCCCGTGGCAGGAGGACAACCAGATCTCGCTCCGGGCGTCCCTGCCGAACCTGGTGCCGGTCACCGGGCGCTACGAGTGGATCGCCCGCGCCAGCGAGACCCGGGCAGGGACGCCGCGCGCGTGGTCGCTCCTGGTCCAGGTCCGGTGCGCCGACCGGCCGCCCGGGTACGTGTTCAGCTCCGGGTCGACCCCGCAGTCCAGCACCGAGCCGATGCAGGCGGTCTCCGCGGTGTGCCCGGCCGGCCTGGTGGCCCTCGGCGGTGGGGCGACGGTGCGCAACGCCCCCGACCCCCACGGGGTGGGCCTCCAGGTGGCGCGGGTCGACGCCCTCGGCGGGCTGCTGCGTGCCCAGGCGCAGGAGCACCCGGGCGGGTACCCGGGCGCGTGGGGGCTGACCGCGATCGCGCTGTGCGCCGAGCGGCCGAACCGGTTCCGCGTCACCGACGGCGACGTCAGCGGTCCGTCGTCGGCGACCATCCAGAAGGCGTCGGTCTTCTGCCAGGACGGCCGCTCCCTCGTCTCGCACGGCGCCGCGATCGACTCGAGCGCGCCGGGGAACGCGACGCTGCAGTCGATCGGCTCGACGTGGGAGATCTTCGGCAACGCGAGTGCGACCGAGCACACCCCGACGCCCTACGCGTGGGGCGGGGTGCTCGCCCGGGGCGTGTGCGCCGACGTCGAGTGGGACTGGAGATGAGCCGGCACGCCGGTGAGCGGCGGTGGCGCGTGCTCGACGCCGCCACCGGACACCGGCAGGCTGGCCCGATGAGCCGCACGACGAGGAGCCGGCGATGACGCGACGCGTGCTCGTGGTCGGTGCCGGTGTCGCCGGGCTCGCGACCGCGCGGGCGCTGCGTGCCGTCGGCATCGACGTCATGGTGGTCGAGCGCCGCGACGGTGCGCCCGGCCTCGGTCTCGGACTGAACCTGCCGGGCAACGCGGTGCGTGCGCTCGGCGCCCTCGGGGTCGTCGAGCCCGTTCTCGCCGCCGGGGTACCGGTGACCCGGCGCGAGTACCGCAGCCGGAGCGGTCGGCTGCTGTTCGCGGTCGACGAGGCGTCGTTCTGGTCGGGCGTCGCACCGTCGGTCTGCGTGCGGCCGGGTCGGCTGCTGGAGGCGCTGGGCGCCGGCCAGGAGGTCCGCCGGGGGGTCGGCGTCGTCGGCGTCGACAGCCGCACGACCGGTTCCGAGGTCGTGCTCGGCGACGGCAGCCGGGAGCTCGCCGACCTCGTCGTCGGTGCGGACGGCGTGCGGTCCACGGTCCGTGACGCGGTGGTGGGCACGCGGCCGCGTGCGTCCGCGATGACCGCCACGAGCTGGCGGTTCGTCGTCCCGAACCCGGGCGTCGGGTGCTGGACCGCGTGGACCGGTGGGGGCCTGGCTCTGCTCCTGGTCCCCGTCGCGGAGGGCGAGGTCTACGGCTACGCGTCGAGCAGCGCGGGCAGCTCGGCGGGCGGCGACCTCGGGTGGCTCGCCGAGTCGTTCGCGGGGTTCCCGGCGCCGGCCAGGACGGCAGTCGACGCCGCCTGCCGTGCGCCCGACCGGCCCTACCACGCGCCGGTCGAGGAGGTGCGGGTCCCGACCTGGCACCGGGGGCGCGTGGTCGTGCTGGGCGACGCGGCGCACGCCACCGGCCCCGTGTGGGCACAGGGCGCCGCCCTCGCCCTCGAGGACGCCCTGGTGCTCGCCGAGGTCCTCGCGGCGGTGCCCGACTGGTCGGCGGCCTGCGCCGTCTGGGAGCGGCGGCGCCGCGCGCGCGTGGCCCACGTGCAGGCGGCGACCGACCGCATGTCGCGGCTCGCGGCGCTGCCCGACCTGCTCGCCCGGACGTTGGCCCCGCGCGCCGGTCCCCGCGCCTACCGCGCGGCGTACGGGCCGCTGCGCGCGGTTCCCTGAACGCGCGGGACGGTGCCCGGATGCGCTGCGGCCCTACGGCCTACGGCCCCTGGGGCCCCCGCGCCGACGGCCGACCGCCGGCGCCGCGCACGGCCCGGCAGGAGCAGCCGACCCGGCGGCGGAAGCCCCGGGGGACCCTCATTCACCCGTGCGGCGCAGCACCTCCGTCAGCCGGTTGGCGGCGGAGACGACCGCGGCGGCGTGCAGGCGGCCGGGCTGGCGCGAGAGGCGCTCGAGCGGTCCTGAGATCGAGACGGCGGCGACGATGCGCCCCGACGGGCCGCGCACGGGCGCGGACACCGACGCGACGCCGACCTCGCGCTCGGAGACCGACTGCGCCCAGCCGCGGCGGCGGACGCCCGAGAGGATCGTCGCGGTGAACTTCGCTCCCTGGAGGCCGCGGTGCAGGCGGTCCGGCTCCTCCCACGCGAGCAGGATCTGCGCGGCGGAGCCGGCCTGCATCGTCAGGGTCGCGCCGACCGGGATCGAGTCCCGCAGGCCG
The DNA here is from genome assembly GCF_053607065.1 of Cellulomonas sp. NPDC055163. Taxonomy (NCBI): domain Bacteria; kingdom Bacillati; phylum Actinomycetota; class Actinomycetes; order Micrococcales; family Cellulomonadaceae; genus Cellulomonas; species Cellulomonas sp. NPDC055163. The sequence continues at coordinate 50,077 of NZ_JBSGSU010000003.1, forward strand.
ATGGGCCGCTCGGCCGCGGCGACGCAGATGCGCTGGTCACCCTGCCGGCGGTAGAGCTGGGCGCTCTCGCCGGTGTGGTCGCGCAGCGCCGTCAGGACGGGCCCTGCGGCCGCGAGGAGGCGGTCCTCGCCGGCGGCCGTGGAGAGCTCCGAGAGGCGGGGCCCGAGCACGAACCGGCCCTGCATGTCGCGGGCGACGAGGCGGTGGTGCTCGAGCGCGACGGCGAGCCGGTGCGCGGTCGGGCGCGCGAGGTGGGTGGCGGTCACGAGCTGCGCGAGCGTCGCCGGACCGGCCTCGAGTGCACTGAGAACGGACGCGGCCTTGTCCAGCACGCCGACTCCGCTAGAGTTGTCCATAGGTCGATATTGGCGTCTCGTAACCTGAGACGCAAGCCGCTCGGCCTACTTACTGCCCCGCAACCATTCTCCGGCGGGGGATCACGAGAGGACCACGGACATGGCCGGCACGCTGGCAGAGAAGGTTTGGGACGCGCACATCGTGCGCCGCGGCACCGACGGCGCACCGGACCTGCTCTACATCGACCTCCACCTGGTGCACGAGGTGACCAGCCCGCAGGCGTTCGAGGGGCTCCGCCTCGCGGGCCGCACGGTGCGCCGCACCGACCTCACGCTGGCCACCGAGGACCACAACACCCCGACGCTCGACATCGACCGGCCCATCGCCGACGTGACGAGCCGCACCCAGATCCAGACGCTGCGCAACAACGCCGCGGAGTTCGGCGTGCGCATCCACTCGCTCGGCGATGCCGACCAGGGGATCGTGCACCAGGTCGGCCCGCAGCTCGGCCTCACGATGCCGGGCCTCACGGTCGTCTGCGGCGACTCGCACACCTCGACGCACGGCGCGTTCGGCGCGCTCGCGTTCGGCATCGGCACGAGCGAGGTCGAGCACGTGCTCGCGACCCAGACGCTGCCGCTCGTGCCGTTCAAGACCATGGCGATCACCGTCAACGGCACGCTGCCCGCGGGCGCCACGTCGAAGGACATCATCCTCGCGATCATCGCCAAGATCGGCACCGGCGGTGGCCAGGGCTACGTGCTCGAGTACCGCGGCGAGGCCATCAAGGCGCTGTCGATGGAAGCCCGCATGACGATCTGCAACATGTCGATCGAGGCGGGCGCCCGCGCCGGGATGATCGCACCCGACGAGACCACGTTCGAGTACCTCCAGGGCCGCCCGCACGCGCCCGAGGGTGCCGACTGGGACGCCGCCGTGGAGTACTGGACGACGCTGCGCACCGACGACGACGCGACGTTCGACGCCGAGGTCGTGCTCGAGGCGGCCGACCTCGAGCCGTTCGTGACGTGGGGCACCAACCCGGGTCAGGGCCTCCCGCTCTCGGGCAACGTGCCCGTCCCCGAGCAGATCGCCGACGAGAACGAGCGCCAGGCCGCCGAGCGCGCGATCGAGTACATGGGCCTGACGCCGGGCCAGCCGCTGCGCGAGATCCCTGTCGACACGGTCTTCATCGGCTCGTGCACGAACGGCCGCATCGAGGACCTGCGCTCGGTCGCGAAGCTCGTGAAGGGCCGCCGGAAGGCCGACTCGGTGCGCGTGCTCGTCGTCCCCGCGTCGGCGCGCGTGCGCCTGCAGGCCGAGGCCGAGGGGCTCGACAAGATCTTCCTCGACTTCGGCGCCGAGTGGCGCAACGCCGGCTGCTCGATGTGCCTCGGCATGAACCCCGACCAGCTCGCGCCGGGGGAGCGCTCCGCGTCGACGTCGAACCGCAACTTCGAGGGCCGTCAGGGCAAGGGCGGGCGCACGCACCTCGTGTCGCCGCTCGTCGCCGGGGCGACCGCGATCCGCGGCACGCTCTCGTCCGTGGCGGACCTGGGTGCCGACGTCGTCGCACCCGACGGCTCGCCGCTGACCGACCTGCAGCACGCCTGACCCGCACGCACCGGAAGCGAGAAGCACCATGGAGAAGTTCAGCCAGCACACCGGCGTCGGGGTCCCGCTGCGTCGCAGCAACGTCGACACCGACCAGATCATCCCCGCCGTCTACCTCAAGCGGGTCACGCGGACCGGCTTCGAGGACGCGCTGTTCGCCGCGTGGCGCGGGGACCCGTCCTTCGTGCTCAACCAGCCGGCGTACTCGTCGGGCTCGGTGCTCGTCGCGGGTCCCGACTTCGGCACCGGCTCCTCGCGCGAGCACGCCGTGTGGGCCCTCAAGGACTACGGCTTCAAGGTCGTCGTCTCGAACCGGTTCGCCGACATCTTCCGCGGCAACTCCGGCAAGCAGGGGCTGCTCGCGGCCCAGGCGGCGCAGGAGGACATCGAGCTCGTCTGGAAGGTGCTCGAGACCCGCCCGGGGACCGAGGTGACGGTCGACCTCGTCGCGCGCACGATCACGGCCGACGACGTCGTGGTGCCGTTCCACGTCGACGACTACACGCGCTGGCGCCTGCTCGAGGGGCTCGACGACATCGGGCTCACGCTCCAGCACGAGGCTGAGATCACGGCGTTCGAGGCGACGCGCGAGCCGTGGCGCCCGCGCACGCTGCCCGCCAAGCACCTGCCGCCCGTCGAGATCGAGGCCGCGCGGCCCGTCGGCGTCCCGGTCGAGCTCGGCGCGACGCGCACCGTCTGACCGTCCGGGAACGTCCGGAACATCCCGATACGTCGCCCGTCCGTGCAGGTTCTGCACGGACGGGCGACGCGCCAGGCCCGCGGTTAGGAACCACACGGTTCCGTGAGCGACGATGGGGACCATGACCGATCTGCTGTACGTCAACGGTGGGACCCCGCTCTCGGGGGAGATCACCGTCCGCGGCGCCAAGAACTTCGTCTCGAAGGCCATGGTCGCCGCCCTCCTCGGTGAAGGACCGAGCGTCCTGCGGAACGTCCCGCAGATCCGCGACGTGGCCGTCGTGACCGGCCTGCTCGAGCTGCACGGCGTGACCGTGAAGGCCGACGACGGCACGCTGTACCTCGACCCGTCCAACGTCGAGTCCGCGCACGTCGCCGACATCGACGCCCACGCCGGCTCGAGCCGCATCCCGATCCTGTTCTGCGGCCCGCTGCTGCACCGGCTCGGCGAGGCGTTCATCCCGGACCTCGGCGGCTGCCGCATCGGTGACCGGCCGATCAACTACCACCTCGACATCCTGCGCCAGTTCGGTGCGGTCGTGGACAAGCGCGAGGGCGGCATCCACATCCGGGCGCCGCGCCGCCTGCAGGGCACCAAGATCGCGCTGCCGTACCCGAGCGTCGGGGCTACCGAGCAGCTGCTGCTCACGGCCGTGCGCGCCGAGGGGCTCACCGAGCTCTCGAACGCGGCGATCGAGCCCGAGATCATGGACCTGATCAACGTCCTGCAGAAGATGGGCGCGATCATCTCGGTCGACACCGACCGGGTCATCCGCATCGAGGGCGTCGAGCGGCTCAACGGCTTCCAGCACACGGCTCTCTCGGACCGCATCGAGGCTGCCTCGTGGGCGTCGGCGGCGCTCGCGACGGGCGGCGACATCTACGTGCGCGGGGCGACCCAGCCGGAGATGACGGCGTTCCTCAACACCTTCCGCAAGGTCGGCGGCGAGTTCGTGGTCGACGACGACGGCATCCGGTTCTTCCACCCCGGCGGCGACCTGCGCTCGATCGTCCTCGAGACCGACGTGCACCCGGGGTTCATGACCGACTGGCAGCAGCCGCTCGTCGTCGCGCTCACGCAGGCCACGGGTCTGTCGATCGTCCACGAGACGGTCTACGAGAACCGCTTCGGGTTCACCGACGCGCTGCGCGGCATGGGTGCGACGATCCAGGTCTACAAGGAGTGCCTCGGTGGCCGGCCGTGCCGGTTCGGGCAGCGCAACTTCTACCACTCGGCCGTCATCTCCGGCCCGACGCCGCTCGCGGCCGCCGAGATCGAGGTCCCGGACCTGCGCGGCGGGTTCAGCCACCTCATCGCGGCGCTCGCCGCGAAGGGCACCTCGTCGGTGCGGGGGATCAGCCTGATCGACCGCGGGTACGAGCACTTCATGGACAAGCTCGGGGCCCTCGGCGCGGACTTCAGCCGCGACTGACACCCGCCCGTCCCCAGCCCGGCCCGGGAGGACACACCCCCCCCGCGCCTCGCCCCTCAGCTTCTTTTTCGCCCCCCCTCCCGCAACGGGCCCACCCCCAACACCACGGAGGAGGGACCACCCCCTCACCCG
>NZ_JBSGSU010000003.1:54261-184613 GCF_053607065.1 Cellulomonas sp. NPDC055163
GGGGGGAGCCTTGGGGGAAAGGTCGGGGGGCTGGGGGGGGGGGTCGAAGAGGGGGGGAACCCCCCCCCTCCCTAACGCGGACGCGGGAGCCCGCACCAGCCCGGTGCGGGCTCGCGGCGCGTCTGGCACGCGTCTGGCACGGACGGGGCACGCACCGGGTGCGAGCGGGACGGGTAGCATCCGTCAGCGTGCCAGCACCGAAGCGGTCCAACCGCGCCTACCGCAACGTCGCCCGCATCGTGCGGCCGCTGATGAGCTCGATGACCCGGACCGACTGGCACGGGACCGAGCACCTGCCGACGTCCGGCGGGTTCATCGCGGCGTCCAACCACATGACCGAGATCGACCCGCTGACCTTCGCGCACTACCTGTGGGACGCCGGGTTCGCGCCGCGCATCCTCGCGAAGGACCCGCTGTTCCGGGTGCCCGTGCTCGGCCGGATCCTGCACGCGACCGGCCAGATCCCCGTGTACCGGGGCAGCAGCGACGCCGGGCGCTCGCTCGAGGCCGGGGTCCAGGCGCTGCGGGACGGGGAGTGCGTCGCGGTGTTCCCCGAGGGGACGCTCACGCGCGAGCCCGCGCTGTGGCCGATGAGCGGCAAGACCGGCGTCGCGCGCCTCGCGCTCAGCACGCAGGTCCCGGTCGTCCCCGTCGCGCAGTGGGGGCCGCAGGACGTGCTCGGGCGGTACGCGAAGGTGCTCAAGCCGATCCCGCGCAAGAAGGTCACGGTCGTCGCCGGGCCGCCCGTGGTGCTCGACGACCTGTACGGGCGCCCGCAGGACACCGCGACGCTCCGTGAGGCCACCGAGCGGATCATGGCGGCCATCACGGTCCTGCTCGAGGGGATCCGTGGGGAGAAGGCCCCCGAGGTGCGGTACGACATGCGCCGCGCGAAGGCGGCCGGCGCGCCGCAGCCCGACGCGCCACCCGGTGCACAGGGTGGTGACGCCTCGGCGGAGCCGGGGACCCCGTGACGGAGCGGGCGACGGGGGAGCGCGCGGTGCGGGCCACGGTGCTCGGCTCGGGCGCGTGGGGCACGACGTTCGCGGCCGTGCTCGCCGACGCCGGCTGCGACGTCACCGTCTGGGGGCGCAGCGCCGCGACGTGCGAGCAGATCGCGCGCGAGCACCGCAACGAGGCCTACCTCCCGGGGATCCGGCTGCCCGACGGCGTGACCGCGACGACGGACCCGCGTGCGGCCCTCGCGGACGCCGACCTCGTGGCCATCGCCATCCCCTCGCAGAGCGCCCGCGCGACGCTCGAGCCGCTCCGCGACGCGTTCCCCGCCGGAGCGGTCGCGGTCTCGCTGATGAAGGGCGTCGAGCTCGCGACGGACCGGCGCATGAGCCAGGTCGTCGCGGACGCGCTCGGGCTGCCCGACGAGCGCGTCGCGGTCGTGTCCGGGCCCAACCTCGCGCGCGAGATCGCCCAGCGCCAGCCCACCGCGACCGTCGTGGCGTCGTCGAGCGACGCGACCGCGCGGCTCGTGGCGCAGGCGTGCGCGTCGTCGTACTTCCGGCCGTACACCAACGACGACGTCGTGGGCGTCGAGCTGTGCGGAGCGGTGAAGAACGTGATCGCGCTCGCGGTCGGGATGTCGCAGGGCCGCGGGCTCGGGTTCAACACCATGGCGACCGTCATCACCCGCGGCCTCGTCGAGATCACGCGCCTGGGCCTCGCGCTCGGGGCCGACGCCGACACGTTCCCCGGCCTCGCGGGCATGGGCGACCTCATGGCGACGTGCGCGTCCCCCGACTCGCGCAACCACACCCTCGGCGTGCACCTCGGGCAGGGCATGACGCTCGCCCAGGCCATCGAGGCGACCGGGGGGACCGCCGAGGGCGTCAAGAGCTCGCGCTCGGTGCTCGAGCTCGCGACGAGCGTGGGCGTCGAGATGCCGATCACGGCGGCCGTCGTGCAGGTCGTGCACGAGGGGCTGCCCGTGGACCGGCTCGCGAGCCTGCTGCTCGCCCGGCCGCACAAGGCCGAGGGCGTCTGACCGCCGACCGGCGCGCTGCCGGCGGAGTCAGGCCTGCGTGCGCTGCGCCTCGGCGAGTGCCTGGTCGAGGTCGGCCCACAGGTCCTCGACGTCCTCGATGCCGACCGAGAGCCGCAGGAGGTCCTCCGGCACGGTGAGCGACTCGGTCGCGAACCGGCGACGGCGCTCGAGCATCGAGTCGGCGCCCCCGAGGCTCGTCGCGGGCACCCACAGCCGCACCGCGTCGACGACCGCGTCCGCCGCGGCGACCCCGCCCCGGGGCACGACCCCGAGGATCGCGCCGTAGCCGTCCATCTGGGCGGTGGCGCGTGCGTGACCCGGGTCGTCGGGCAGGCTCGGGTGGCGTACGAGCGCGACGGCGGGGTGCTCCGCGAGGCGTCGGGCGAGCTCCGCGGCGCTGGCCTGGGCGCGCTCGACCCGCAGCGCGAGCGTGCGGACCCCGCGCAGCGCGAGCCACACCTCGAACGGGCCGGCGATGCTGCCGTGCATCGTGCGGTAGGCGTGCAGGCGCGCGTGCAGCGCGTCGTCGTCCGCGAGGGCCGCGCCGAGCACGACGTCGCTGTGGCCCGCGAGGTACTTCGTGACCGAGTGCACGACGACGTCCGCACCGTGCTCGAAGGGCCGCTGGACGAGCGGCGTCGCGAACGTGTTGTCGACCGCGACGAGCGCGCCGGCGTCGTGCGCGCCCGCGACCAGCGCCGGGAGGTCCGCGACCTCGAGCATCGGGTTGGTCGGGGACTCGATCCACAGCAGGTCCGCCGGGCGCCCGCCGGCGTCGCCGCGCACGGCTGCGAGGACCTCCTCGGTGCGGTCGACGTCGACGAGCACGACCTCGACGCCCGAGCGGTCCGCGAGGTCGCGCGCGTAGCCCAGGGACACCTGGTAGGCGTGCCGCGGCATCACGAGCCGGCCGCGCGGCGGGACGAGCGAGAGCGCGGCGGCGATGGCGGCCATGCCGGAGCCGAAGACGAGCGCCGGGTGGGTCGACCCCTCGAGCTGCCCGAGCGTCTCCTCGAACGGGTGCCAGGCCGCGGTGTCGATGCGCCCGTAGAGCGGGTCGCCCGGTCCCGGGACGCCCGCCGAGACGAACGTCGACGTGAGCACGACCGGCGGGTTGAGGGGAGCCCCGGGGATGCGGGGCGGACGCCCGGCCGTGACCGCGAGGGTCGACGGGGCGACGGTGGGACGGGCTGCGGTGGGGTCGTCGAGCACGTGCTCAGGGTAGTCGGGGTGCGGACCACGGACGGCGTCCGGCGCCGGTCGGGGGCCGGTAGGGTCGGGCGCGATGGAGACGACCCCGCCCCCGCTCGACGTTCCTGCGACCGGGCCGCGCCCGCGCGTGCTGCTGCTGTTCGGTGGCCGTTCCGGGGAGCACGCGATCAGCTGCGCGACCGCCGGCGGCGTGCTCCGGGCGATCGACCGCAGCCGCTACGACGTCCTGCCGGTCGGCATCACGCCCGGCGGTCGCTGGGTCCTCGTCGAGGACGACCCGGACACCTGGTCGATCGTCGACGGCCGGCTCCCCGAGGTCGTGGACGGGCCGCGGCGCGTGCTGCTGCCCCAGGCCGCCGACGAGGACGCGGTGCGGGTGCTCGAGGCCGGGCTGCTGCCGCAGGACATCGGCCGGGTCGACGTCGTGCTCCCGCTGCTGCACGGCCCGTTCGGTGAGGACGGCACGCTGCAGGGCATGCTCGAGCTCGCGGACGTGCGCTACGTCGGCGCCGGGGTGCTCGCGTCGGCCGTCGGCATGGACAAGCACGTCATGAAGCTGGTGCTCGCCGGTCAGGGGCTCCCGGTCGCGCCGTTCGTCGTGCTCCGACCCGGCGACTTCGCGCGGGACCCCGAGGGGTGGACGCGCCAGATCGAGCCCCTCGGGCTGCCGGTGTACGTCAAGCCCGCACGGGCCGGGTCGAGCCTCGGGATCTCCCGGGTCGACGACCTCGCGGACCTCCCCGCCGCCGTCGCGGAGGCCGAGCGGCACGACCCCAAGGTGCTCGTCGAGACCGGCATCGTCGGCCGGGAGATCGAGTGCGCGGTGCTCGGGGGGCGTCACGGCGCACGTGCCCGGGCGTCGCTGCCGGGCGAGATCGTCGTGAGCGACGCCAAGAACGGGTTCTACGACTTCGAGGCCAAGTACCTCGACGAGGGCGCGGTCCAGCTGACCTGCCCCGCGGACCTGCCCGGCGACCTCGTCGAGCGGGTCCAGGACGTCGCCGTCCGCACGTTCGAGGCCGTGAGCTGCGAGGGCCTCGCGCGCGTCGACGTGTTCGTGACCCCGGACGGCGAGGTCGTGGTCAACGAGATCAACACCATGCCCGGGTTCACGCCGTTCTCGATGTACCCGCGCATGTGGGAGGCGACGGGCCTCACGTACCCGGACCTGATCGACGAGCTCCTGCGGCTCGCGCTCGAGCGGCCGACCGGGCTGCGCTGAGGCGGCAGGCCGGGCGGTGTCAGGCGCGTCGCGCGGGCTGGCCAGGAGCGTCGCGCGGGCTGGTCAGGAGCGTCGTGGTCGTCGTCAGGACGCGTGCGCGCCCTCCGGAGAGGCCGACGCGGCGGTCGCGGGCCCGGCGGCGTCGGACCCGGTGACCCGGCGCGTCATGAACGTGCTGTGCGGGCTCGGCAGGTAGTCGGCGAACGGTCCGCACTCGGCGAAGCCCGTGCGGGCGTACAGAGAACGGGCAGGCGCGAAGCCGGGCTGCGAACCCGTCTCGAGGCTGACCCGCTCGAGGCCCCGCTCTCGGGCGAGCACGAGCAGGTGGTCGAGGAGGGCGCGCGCGACGCCACGCCCCCGGGCCTCCTGCGCGGTGTGCATGGACTTGACCTCGGCGTGCGTCGCGTCGAGCTGCTTGAGCGCCGCGACCCCCAGCAGGGTGCCCTCCGAGCGCAGGCTCACGAACGTCACGGACGGGTCGACGAGCCCGTCGACGTCGAGCGCGTGCACGTCCTCGGGCGGGCTCTGCGCGTTCATGAGCGCGAGGTGGCGCTCCAGGAGGCGGCGCACGTCGGCTGCACGGGGGTCGTCCGGGGCGATCACGCTCGTCTGCACGGCGCACACCGTACCCGCCGGTGCGCGGTCGACGACGCGTGCGCCCGGGGTCGGGCAGGTCGTTGGGCCGACCGGTCCACCGGCCAGCCGGGCCAACCGGCTGGCCGGCCAACCGGTCAGCCCGTCAGCCCGAGGCACGTGCGCTCGGGCGCGAGCAGGTCGACGGCCGGGCCGAGCTGGTCGAGGAAGGACGTCGAGCGGTTCGAGACGACCTCCGCGGGCACGACGACCTCGATCGCCGGCTCGCGGCCGTACGTCGTGAAGGTCCAGTCCGTCGCACCCTCCGCCGGGCCCGACCCTCCCGCGCCGTCCGCCGTCCCGTCGGCCGTCCCGTCGGTCGCGGCACCGGGGGCCGCGCCGCCGCCGCCGTCGTCCGCGGGCACCGCGAGCCAGTCGATGCTCGGTCCCCCCGGTGTCTCGACCGTGACGCACCGGTCGGTCGTCGGCCCGGGGGGCTCGACGCCGCAGCGCAGCACGACCGGCGCCGTCGCGGTGCCCCACGCGGTGCTGGCCTGGCTCGACGTCGCGAGGCGGGGCAGCCCCCCGAGCTCGTCGGGCAGCGCGAGCACGACGCGCGCGCACGCGGGTTCGTGGCCGTACGGCGCCTCCGCGACCGAGACGGTGGGTGCGCAGCCGGCGAGGAGCACGACGAGCGCGACGACCGCAGGCCCGCGGCCGCGCCGCACCGCGCGGAGACGACGGCCACGGGGGAGCGGGGACGGGGGACGGCGGCGCACGACCCCACGCTAACCCGCCCCCGCGGACCCCTCCGACGCCCTCCGACCCCCTCCGACCCGGTGCGCCGGTCACCGGACGGGCCGGATACCGTGCTGGTCGTGACCGCCCCCGACGACCCGACCGTGGCCGACCTGTCCGAGGACGAGCTGCTCGCCCGGATCTTCCCGCACCTGCCGCGCGGCTCGCGGACCCTCGTGCCGCCGGGTGACGACGCCGCCGTCGTGAGCGCGCCGGATGGCCGGGTCGTCGTGTCGACCGACGTCCTGGTCGAGGGCCGGCACTTCCGCCGTGACTGGTCGAGCGGGGAGGACGTCGGGCACCGGGCGGCCGCGCAGAACCTCGCGGACGTCGCGGCGATGGGCGCCGTGCCGACCGCGCTCGTCGTCGCCCTGGTCGCACCGGGCGACCTGCCGGCGTCCTGGGTGACCGGGCTCGCGCGCGGCCTCGGGGCGGCGTGCTCGCCGCTCGACGTCGGCGTCGTCGGCGGGGACCTGTCGGGCGGTCCCGCCGTCGTGGTCTCCGTCACGGTGCACGGCGACCTCGCGGGGCGTGCGCCGGTGCTGCGCTCGGGCGCGCAGGAAGGTGACGTCGTCGCGCACGCCGGGGTGCAGGGACGCTCGGCCGCCGGGCTGGCGCTCCTGCTCGCGGGCCGCGCCGACGCGGACGCCGGGCTCGTCCGGGCCTACCTGCGGCCCGACCCGCCGCTGGCAGCCGGCCCGGCCGCGGCGGACGCCGGCGCGAGCGCGATGCTCGACGTGTCCGACGGGCTGCTGCGCGACGCGGGGCGGATCGCGCGCGCCAGCGGCGTCGTGCTCGACCTCGACGACCCGACCCGGGTGCTCGCGGACGACGTGGCGCGTGTCGCCGGTGCCGCGGAGCTGCTCGGCGCGAACGCTCGGGAGTGGGTGCTCACCGGCGGCGAGGACCACGGGCTGCTCGCGACGTTCCCGCCGGGCAGTCCGCTCCCGGCGCCGTTCCGCCGCATCGGGCGCGTGCTCGCCCGGAGGGCCGGAGCCGCCGGGGTGCTCGTCGACGGGCGGGAGCCGGACGTGCGGACCTCCGGGTGGGACCACTTCGCGCGGTGAGCGCAGCGGCGACGCGCCCTCCGCTGCGCGGCCCCGACGGTGGTCGGCTCAGTGGGCGGCGCCGGGACGCCGGTAGCGCACCTGCAGCAGCTCGATGCCGCCGACCGTCTCGTAGCGCTCGGTGCCGTCGGCCTGGAAGCCGTTGCGGCGGTAGAAGTGCCGGGCGCGCTCGTTCGCGGAGGCGACCCACAGCGTGATCACGGCATGCCGGTCGACCTCGCCGACGACGGTGCGCATGAGGTCGCGGGCCACGCCCTGCCCCCAGCGCTGCGGGTCGAGGTAGATCGCGTAGATCTCGAGGTCCAGCCGCCCGGCGTCCTCGTCCCGGCTCGGGCCGAGCGTCAGGAAGCCCACGACCTCGGCTCCCGCCTGCGCGAGCCACGTGCGGACGTGCTGCCGCGGACCCTCGCGCAGGTCCTCCTCCCAGCGACGGGCACGCGCCTCGAGGTCGAGCGACTCGAGGTAGTCCGCCGGAAGGATCCCGACGTAGGCCTCCTGCCACGACCTCACGTGCACGCGGGCGATGGCCTCCGCGTCCGCGGCGTCGGCGACACGGACGGTGACTTCCTCGATCTGCTGCACCATGACCTCACGATGCCACACCGTGGGGGCAGCACGAAGGCCCACGAGATGTCGACCTCGTGGGCCTTCGGTGACGGCCGAGCGACCGTCAGGCGTCCTGGGGGCGGTCAGACCGCGCGCTGCACCTTGCCGGCCTTGAGGCACGACGTGCAGACGTTGAGGCGCTTGGGGGCACCCGCCACGACGGCGCGGACACGCTGGATGTTCGGGTTCCAACGGCGCTTGGTGCGCACGTGGGAGTGCGAGACGCTGTGCCCGAAGCTCGGGCGCTTGGCGCAGACGTCGCAGGTGGCAGCCACGGTCTTCTCCTGGTTCGGTCGAGCACGCCGCTCTCGCGGCGAAGTCTGGGTCGGATGGTGCGCTCCGCACCGTCCGTGAGGACGACGCGGGACCGTGCGGGACGGACCTGCACCACCTGCGCCCGGCGGCGGACCTGCCGGGCAACCTGGAAAGACTAGCCCATGCCCGAGCCGCGACCCAAATGTCGGCGGGATGGGGCATCGTGTGGGCACGCGTCCCACGCCGACGGCCCTGCGCGCTCGCGGGACGAGCCGGAGCACGCACGCGGGTCGCCTGCGTGCGGTCGCACGGGGGACGCACGTCGACGAGAACGGAGCACGGGCGGTTGGAGCGGCTCGACGGGACGGCGCTGCGCGCGTGGGCTGCCGCCGCGACCACGGCGCTCGCTGCTGCGCGCGCACGGGTCGACGCCGTCAACGTGTTCCCCGTGGCGGACTCCGACACCGGGACCAACGTGTACCTCACGGTCGCCGGCGGCTCCGAGGCGCTCGCGCGGGACCTCGGGGAACCCGGGAGCGGTGGCGAGGACGCGGACGGCGGTGCGGTGAGCGGGCCGGTCGAGCCGGGGGCCGACGCGGTCGCGCGCCGCTTCGCGCACGGGGCGCTGCTGGCGGCACGCGGCAACTCGGGCGTCATCGTGAGCCAGTACCTCGCCGGCCTGGCCCGGTCCCTCCCGGCGTCGGCCGGGCCGGGTGACCTCGCCCGGGCGCTCACCTCGGCCGCCGACGCGGCGCGCGGCGCGGTGGCCGAGCCGCAGGAGGGCACCGTCCTGACGCTCGCCGCGGTCGTCGCCCGGTCGGCGACGGCGGCGGCGGACCGCGGCGCCCCGCTCGCGGACGTGCTGGCGGCCGCCCTCGGCGAGGGGCACGCCGCGCTCGGGAGGATCAGCGCCGACCACCCGGTGCTGCGCGCCGCGCACGTGGTCGACGCGGGCGCGTGCGCGCTGCTCGTGCTGCTCGACGCGCTCGGCCGGGTCGTCGCGGGGGAGGGCGACGCGGCCCCGGACCTCGGCTGGCTCCCGGCGGGGAGCGCGCACCCGCACGCGCCGGCCGGTGACGGACTCCCCGCCGGTGGGCCGGGCACGCACGGCCTGGCCGACGGCGGCGGTGCGTACGAGGTGATGCTCCTCGTGCGGGCGTCGGGCGAGGGCGGCGCAGCACCCGCCGGCGCGGCGCCCGGTGCCGAGCCGGTGGCCGTGCGCGCACCCGACCTGGCGCCCGAGCTCAGCGCGCGGATGCAGGCGCTCGGCGACTCGGTCGCGGTCGTCGGCGGTGAGGGCCTCTGGCACGTCCACGTGCACACCGACGACCCGGGGGCCGCCGTGAGCGGAGCCGCGCTCGGCGCGCGGGACCAGGTCGTCGTGCGGCTGCTCGTGGACCGCGCCGTGACCGGGCTGCCGACCGGCCTGGGCGTCGTCGCGTGCACGGGCTCGGTCGACCTCGCGGGCCCGCTCGCGTCGCTCGGCGCCGTGACGCTCGTGCGCTGCGACGGGGCGGCCGTGAGCGAGCGCCACCTCGTGCGCGCCGTCACGGACACGGGCACGTCGCACGTCGTCGTGCTCCCCGGGGACGAGGCGACGGCCGCGCTCGCGCACCGGTGCACCGCGACCCTCGCGGCGGCGGGCCTGAGGATCGAGGTGCTGCCCGCGCTCGACGAGCTGCGCGTCACCGTCGGGGCCCTCGCGCTCGCGGGGTCCGACCCCGGGGCCGGTGCCGACGCGCGCCTGGCGGCGTGCCTGCGGAGCCTGGGGGGGCTGCGCACCTCCGAGGTGCGCGACCCGGCACCCGGGTCGGCGCTCGCGGCGGTCGACGCGCTGCTCGCGGACCACACCGGTCCCTCGGCGCCGGAGACGCTCACGCTGCTGACCGGCTGCGACGTGACGCCGTCGGCGCGGGCCGAGCTCGAGGAGCACGTCGCCGAGCGCCACCCGGAGCTCACGGTGCTGGGTGCGGGACCGGCGGACGGGCTGCCGTCGTACTGGATGGGGGTCGAGTGAACGAGCGGGCAGGGGAGCGCACGGGTCCGGGGAGCCGCACCGCACGCCGGGGGTACGGCGTGCCGGACGCGGCCGGCGCGGTGCTGCGAGGGGGTCGGCGATGAGCGTGCCGGACGACGCCGTGGTGCGCCCCGTGCCCCGGCTCGAGGAGCCGCTGGCTCGGGTGCTGGGCGAGCGCAGCTCTGCGCCGCTCGCGAAGCTCGGGCTGCGCACGAGCGGCGACCTGCTGCGGCACTACCCGCGCCGGTACTCCGAGCCGGGGGCGTTCACGGACCTCGCGCACCTCGTCGTGGGCGAGCACGTGACGGTCATGGCGGAGGTCCGGCAGGCGACGGTCCGCGAGATGCGCTCGCGCGGCGGGGCGATGCTCCAGGCGGTCGTGACCGACGGCAGCCACCAGCTCCACCTCACGTTCTTCGCGAAGCGGCGCGGGGCGCTCCGCCTGCACGAGACGCGGCTCGTCGCCGGGCGGACCGGGCTGTTCACCGGCGTCGTCTCGGACTACCGAGGCCAGCGCCAGCTCACGCACCCCGACTACCAGCTCATCGGCGTGGACGCGGACGACGAGGCGAGCGCGTTCCTCGAGGCGTCGCGCCCGATCCCGATCTACCCCGCGTCCGCCGCGGCGCCCACGTGGCGGATCCAGCGCTGCGTGCGGACCGTCCTCGACCCCCTGACCGAGGACGACCTGCCCGACCCGCTGCCCGCCGACGTGCGCGCCCGGCACGGGCTCGTGGGCCTGCGCCAGGCGCTCCTGGACGTGCACGAGCCCTACACCGACGAGCACTGGCAGCGCGGGCGCGACCGGCTGCGGTACGAGGAGGCGTTCGTGCTGCAGGCCGAGCTCGCGCGGCGCCGGTCCCGCGCGGTCGGTGCGGTCGCCACCGCCCGGCCCCGGGTCGACGGCGGCCTGCTCGACCTGTTCGACGCGCAGCTGCCGTTCACGCTCACCGCGGGTCAGCGCGCGGTCGGCGAGGAGCTCGAGCGCGAGCTCACGGCGGCGCACCCGATGCAGCGGCTCCTGCAGGGCGAGGTCGGCTCGGGCAAGACCGTCGTCGCGCTGCGCGCGATGCTCCAGGTGGTCGACGCCGGCGGGCAGGCGGCCCTGCTCGCCCCGACCGAGGTGCTCGCCGCGCAGCACGCACGCACCCTGCGGGCGCTGCTGGGCCCGCTCGGCGAGGGCGGCTTCCTCGGCGGCGCCGAGCAGAGCACCCGCGTCGCGCTGCTCACGGGGTCCCAGGGCGCGACGGCGCGCCGGGAGAACCTGCTCGACGCCGCGGGCGGGCGGGCCGGCATCGTCGTCGGCACGCACGCGCTGCTCTCGGAGACCGTGCAGTTCGCGGACCTCGGGCTCGTGGTGGTCGACGAGCAGCACCGCTTCGGCGTCGAGCAGCGCGACACGCTCCGGGCCAAGGCCGCGCAGACCCCGCACCTCCTCGTGATGACCGCGACGCCGATCCCGCGGACCGTCGCGATGACGGTGTTCGGCGACCTCGAGACGTCGGTGCTCACCGAGGTCCCGGCCGGGCGCAGCGGCATCACGACGCACGTCGTCCCCGCGGAGAACGCCGCGTGGGTCGAGCGGACGTGGCGGCGCGTGCGCGAGGAGGTCGAGCGCGGCGGGCGGGCGTACGTCGTGTGCCCGCGGATCGACCCCGACGAGGGCAAGGGCGGCGCCCGGCGCGACGAGGGTGACGGCACCGACCTGCTGGCCCCCGACGAGCTCGACCTCGACGGGGCGACCGAGGCCCCCGCCCGGCGGCCGCTGCAGGCCGTGCTCCAGGTCGCGGAGGAGCTGCGCGCCCTCCCGGCGCTCGCGGGCGTCGGCGTCGCCGAGCTGCACGGGCGCATGCCGCCCGACGAGAAGGAGCGCGCGCTCGCGGACTTCGCGTCCGGCCGCGTGCCGGTGCTCGTCTCGACGACGGTCATCGAGGTCGGCGTGGACGTCCCCGAGGCCACCGTCATGATCGTGCTCGACGCCGACCGGTTCGGCCTGTCCCAGCTGCACCAGCTGCGCGGACGCGTCGGTCGCGGCAGCGCGCCCGGGCTGTGCCTGCTCGTCGCCGACGCGCCCGAGGGCACCCCGGCGGCGACGCGGCTCGCGACGCTCGCGTCCACGGGCGACGGCTTCGCGCTCGCGGCGGTCGACCTCGAGCTCCGGCGCGAGGGCGACGTGCTCGGCGCCGCGCAGTCGGGTGCGGCGAGCTCCCTGCGCCTGCTGCGGGTCGCGCGCGACGGCGAGGTCATCGAGCAGGCGCGGACCGACGCGCGCGAGGTGGTCGACGCCGACCCGGAGCTCGAGGGGCACCCGGCGCTGCGGGCCGCGATCGACCGGCAGCTCGCGGGCGAGCGCGAGGAGTTCCTCGACCGGGCGTGAGCCGCCGGGAGGGCGACGAGCGGCTCGTGCGGGCCGGGGCCTCCCGGACGCACTGCGTAGTCTGTCGGCGTGTCGACCGCACCCGTGATCCGTGCCCAGGACCTGCTCGTCGGCTACGGGGGCGAGCCGGTGTGCGCGCCCGTGACGTTCACGCTCGAGCCCGGCTCCGTGCTCGGTCTGGTCGGGCCCAACGGGTCCGGCAAGTCGACGATCCTGCGCGCGGTGCTCGGGCTCCTCGACCCGGCGGGCGGCACCCTGGAGGTGCTCGGGGGCGAGGTCGACGAGCGCGACGTCGCGTACCGCACGCGGGTGTCGAGCGTGCTCGACGACGACGCGTACTTCCCGGCGCTGACCGTCGCGGAGCACCTCTACCTCACGGCGCGCGGTCACGGCGTGCGGGGTGCGCAGGACGTCGTGGACGGGATCCTCGAGGAGTTCGGGCTCGCGACGCACGCGGCGTCGCTGCCCGCGGCGCTCTCGTCGGGCCAGCGCCGGCGGCTCCTGCTCGCGGCGGGCTTCGTCCGACCGCGCGCCCTGCTCGTGCTCGACGAGCCGGAGCAGCGGCTCGACCGCCGGATGCAGGACGCGCTCGCCCAGCGGCTGCGCGAGGAGCGGGCGTCCGGCGGCGCCGTGCTGCTCGCGACGCACGACCCGGGGCTGCTGCGCGCGGTGGCGGACGCGGCCGTGCTCGTGGGCGAGGCGGAGTCCCCGGTGCTGAGCGCCGACGAGGCCGCGGACGTCATCGCGCAGGCGCCCCGGTGAGCGGCGCGACCGACGTGGGCCGCTTCGAGGTCGGCGAGCTGCCGCGGGGTCGCTCGATCCGCAGGTTCACGTCCGCGACCACCAACCAGCGTGCCGGCGCGGGGATCGGCGAGCTGCTCGGCGACGTCTACTATGCGGCGATCATCGCCGCGATCGGCATCGGCATCGCGCTGGGGGTCACGGGCACGCTGCGCGAGGCGCTGCCCGACGCGGCGGAGAGCGCCTCGGGCACCACGGTGTGGTCGCTGCCCGGGCTCAGCCTGCCCGCGCTCGTCGTCGCGGTCGTCGTCGGGCTCGCCGGCGTCGTGCTCTCGCTGTCCGGGCGGCTCGGGCCGGTGAGCGCGGGCGGCCCGGAGGCGACGTGGTGGCTCCCGCTCCCGGTGGAGCGGCGCGGCCTGCTGCGACCCGCCGTCGCCCGCGTCCCCGCCGCCGCCGCGCTCGTGAGCGGCGTCGCGGTGGGCGTGCTCGACGCGGGCGTGCTCGCGGCTCCCGCCGGACGGGTCCTGCCGACCGTGCTCGCCGCGGCGCTCGGTGCGGCCGTCGTGGTGCTCGGGGCGTCGCTCGGGCAGACCCTCGACGTCTCGCGCCGGGCCACCTCGGTCGCCGGCGACCTCGTGCTCGCCGGTGCGGTGCTCCTCGCGGTCGTGAGCGGCGTCGCGGGATGGCACCCCGACGGGCTGCCCGCGGTCACCCCGCTCGTCCTCGTCGGGCTCGCCGTCGCCGCGGGTGCGCTCGTCGTCGCGGTGGACCTCCGGCTCGACCGCATCCCGTCGCGCTCGCTGCGCGCGGGTGGCGCCGTCGCGAGCCAGGCGGTCGGCGCCGTCGTCTCGCTGGACACGCGCGAGCTCGGCCGGGCGCTGACCGACGCGTCGCTGCCCCGGCGCCGTCGCGCGTCCCGCCTGCGGATCGTGCGCGGTCCGTCCTCGGCGCTCGTCGTCGCGGACGCGCTCGTCGTGCTGCGCTCGCCGCGCCGGCTGGTCCTGCTGCTGGCGACCGCCCTGGTCCCGGTGCTCGTGGGCACGGCACCCGCGCTCGCCGGCCCGGTGGGGTTCGCGATCGCTCTCGTCGTCGGCGGCTTCGTGGCGACCACCACGGCGGCGGAAGGCGCGCGGCGCGCGGAGATGGCGCCCGTGCTCGACCGGCTGCTGCCGCTCGGCGCGCGGGACGTGCGGCTCCTGCGGATGGTCGTCCCCGCGGTGGCGATGATCGCGTGGTCGCTCGTCGCGTTCGGCGTGGTCGGGCTGTGGCACGGGGACGTGCCCGGCTGGCTGGCGCTCGGCGTCGCCGCGGTGCCGGTGTGGGCGGGCGCGGCGGTCCGGGCGGCGTACCGGCCGGCCCCCGACTGGTCGGCCCCGCTCGTCTCGACCCCCATGGGGGCGATCCCGACGGGGGTCACCGCGGTGCTCGCGCGCGGGCCCGACGTGCTCGTCCTGGGGCTCGTCCCGGTGCTGGTCAGCATCTTCCTCGGACACGTCCACCCGGAGGTGGTCGTGGTGCAGACCGTCCTGAGCCTCGTGGTCGTGGCCGTGGCGACGAGCACCCGGACGCTCGCCGAGCGGATGGGCCTGTCCGGCGACGCCCCGACGGCGCCGGCCGGGGGTGCGCGGTGACGCGGGTCGTCGCGGGGACGGTCGGCGGCCGCAGCCTCGAGGTCCCGCCCAAGGGCACCCGCCCGACGAGCGAGCGCGTGCGCGAGGCGCTGTTCTCGCGGCTGGCGCACCTGGGCGCTCTCGACGGCGCGCGCGTCCTCGACCTGTACGCGGGCTCGGGCGCGCTCGGCATCGAGGCGGTGAGCAGGGGAGCGGCGCACGCGACGCTCGTCGAGCACGCCCGCGTCGCGGCGGACGTGTGCCGGCGCAACGCCCGGTCGCTGGGGCTTGCCGACCGGGTCGCGGTCGTCGCCGAGCGGGCCGAGCGCTTCGCCGGACGCCCGGCCGTCGCGCCCTGGGACCTCGTGCTCGTCGACCCGCCCTACGACGTGTCCGACGAGGACCTCGCGCAGGTGCTCCTCGGCGTGGCCGGCGCGCTCGACCCGGACGCCGTGGTGGTCGTCGAGCGTGCGGCCCGGGGTGCCGAGCCGACCTGGCCGCCGGGTCTCGAGCGGTTCGACGTCCGCGCGTACGGCGACACGCGCGTGTGGTTCGCGGAGCCGGCACCGCGGGGCACGGACGACGGCACGGCCCAGGGCGCGGGCGACGGCACGGCGCAGGGAACGGACGACGGCACGGCCCAGGGCGCGGACGACGGCCTGGCGCGGGGCACGGGCTACGGCCTGGCGCAGGGCGAGGGCGACGACGGCACCGCGCACGGCACGGAGCGCGGCGCACCCGGGTGAGCAGGGGTTCCGCGCGTCCGGCAGGGGCCTCGCGTAGGTTGGCCGCGTGACCACAGCCGTCTGTCCCGGGTCGTTCGACCCGATCACCCTCGGCCACCTCGACGTCGTCCGCCGCGCGCGCTCGATGTTCGACGAGGTCGTCGTCGGCGTCGCGAGCAACTCCTCGAAGTCGGCGCTGCTGGGCGTCGAGGACCGCGTGCGGCTCGCCCGCGAGGCCGTCGCCGACCTCGCCGGGGTGCGCGTCGAGCCGGTCGTCGGGCTGCTCGCCGACTTCGTGCGGGCGCAAGGAGCGGTCGCGGTGGTCAAGGGGCTGCGCGGCGGCGCCGACTTCGACGCCGAGCTGCCGATGGCGCTGATGAACCGGCACCTGTCGGGCGTCGAGACGGTGTTCGTCGCCGGCGACCCGGCGCTCGCGCACATCGCGTCGTCGCTCGTGAAGGACGTCGCCCGGTTCGGCGGCGCGGTCGAGGACCTCGTGCCCCCGGCCGTGGCGCACGCGGTACGGGAGGCGCTGGGCGTGCGCCCGGCGCCGGGAGGGAGCACCCGATGAGCATGTACGACGACCGTGACGCGGACGGGCAGGACCGGACGCAGCCCGAGGGGCTCACGGGCATCCTCGACGCGCTCGCGTCGGCGGTCTCGAGCGCGCGCGCGATGCCCATGTCCTCCTCGGTCCTGGTCAACCGCGCCGAGCTGCTGGACCTCGTCGAGCAGGCGCGCGACGTGCTGCCCTCGCAGCTCACGCGTGCCGACGAGGTGCTCGCCGACGCCGACCAGGCACGCACCGAGGCGCAGGCGGACGCCGACGCGCTGCTCGCCCGTGCCCGGGAGCGCGCCGCGCAGCTCGTGGACGCCCAGGAGGTCGTCGCGCAGGCGCGTGAGCGGGCCGCCGAGATCGTCCGCGAGGCCGAGCAGACCGCCGAGATGCTGAGCCGCGACGCCGACGACTACTGCGACCGGCGCCTCGCCGACTTCGAGATCGACCTGGGCCGGGTGCTGAGCCAGGTGCAGGCGGGCCGGGCGAAGCTCGCGGGCCGGCTCTCGGGCTCCGAGGACGACTGAGCCGACCGAGCCGACCGAGCCGGTGGACGCGCCGGCGGTTTGGGCGAGCGCCGCCCGTACCGTACTGTTGTCCGTTGGTCCTGCCGGTCATGGCGCGACCGAGACACCTCATGACGGGAACCTGGACCGTGCAGCGCGCGACACACCTCGATCCCCGCTCGCCGTTCGTGCTCGACACCCACGAGCTCGGCCGACGTCCGGGATCGATGCGGACCGTGCAGCGGACCGTCCCGGCACCCGAGGACCTCGGTACCGACGTGATCGGCATCCCCGCCGGGAGCGACCTCGAGCTGGATCTGCGGCTCGAGGCGGTCATGGAGGGGGTCCTGGTCTCCGGATCCGTCCGCGGCCGGGCGGTCGGGGAGTGCGTGCGCTGCCTGGAGGAGGTCGTCGAGGATGTCGACGTCAGCCTCCAGGAGCTCTACGTCTACCCCGAGCGTGCCGCCGTCGCGGTCGAGGACGGCGACGACGACGAGGACGTGCGTGAGCTCGAGGGCGACCTGGTCGACCTCGAGCCCGCGCTGCGCGACACGGTGGTCCCTGTGCTGCCGTTCCAACCGCTGTGCGGGCCCGACTGCCCAGGACTGTGCTCCGAGTGCGGAGCGCGCCTGGCGGACGACCCGAACCACACGCATGAGATCCTTGACCCTCGGTGGGCCGCGCTCGGTGGCCTGACGAGCACGCAAGACGACACGAAAGAGAGCTAGCCGTGGCTGTTCCGAAGCGCAAGATGTCGCGCAGCAACACCCGTGCGCGTCGGTCGCAGTGGAAGACCACTGCCACCGCGCTCGCCACCTGCCCGCAGTGCAAGGCGCAGACGCGTCCGCACACGGCGTGCCCGTCCTGCGGTGCGTACAACAACCGCCGCTACGTCGAGGCCATCCGTAGCGAGCACGAGGTCGGCTGACGCCGACGTCGCCGGCCGTGATCCGCGTGCACCCGTCACCGACGCCCGCATGAGCCTCGCAGCCGCCCAGCTCGTCGAGAAGCTCGGGGTCCTCCTGGACCCCGAGCTTCTCGTGCTGTCCCTGACCCACCGGTCGTTCGCGCACGAGGCCGGCGGCATCCCCACGAACGAGAGGCTCGAGTTCCTGGGCGACACCGTCCTCGGGCTCGTCGTGACCGAGGAGCTGTACCGCGGGCACCCGTCGCAGTCCGAGGGCGAGCTCGCGAAGATGCGCGCGGCGACCGTCTCGCAGCGCGCGCTCGCCGGGGTCGCGCGCGAGCTCGACCTGGGCGCGTACGTGCTGCTCGGCAAGGGCGAGCTCGCGACCGGGGGTCACGACAAGGACTCGATCCTCTCCGACACGCTCGAGGCGCTGTTCGGGGCCGTCTACCTCTCGCACGGGCTCGAGACCGCGCGCGGTGTGGTGCTGCGCCTCGTCGGTCCCACGCTCGAGGCCGCCGCCGACCTGGGCGCGGGCCTCGACTGGAAGACGAGCCTGCAGGAGCTCTCCGCGGCGCTCGGCCTGGGCGCGCCGTCGTACGACGTCCAGGGCGACGGCCCCGACCACGCGCGGACGTTCACCGCACACGCGATCGTCGGGGGAGTGGGCCGCGGCAGCGGGACCGGCCCGGCGAAGAAGCTCGCCGAGCAGCACGCTGCCGCTGCGGCGTACCGCGCGCTCGAGGAGCTGTCGCACGCCGCCGCGCCGACGCCCGCGGACGCCGACCCCGCCTCCGCCGATGACGGGTCGTCCGTCGCCGGCACGCCCGCGACGGCACCCGCGCCCGCCCCCTGAGGCTCGTGCCCGAGCTGCCCGAGGTCGAGACCGTCCGCGACGGGCTGGCCCGCCATGTGCTCGGCCGCACGGTCGCCGGCGTCGAGGTGCACCGCGACTACAGCGTCCGCCGCCACGTCGGCGGACCGCTCGACCTCGCCGGGCGGCTCGCGGGTCGCCGGTTCGAGGCCGCGGTGCGCCGCGGCAAGTTCCTCTGGGTCGTGCTCGACGCACCCGGCACCGAGCATCCCGACGCGGCGCTGCTCGCGCACCTGGGCATGAGCGGGCAGCTCCTCGTGCGCTCCGCGGCCGAGCTCGAGGGGGGAGCCCCGCACCCGCACCTGCGCGTCCGGGTGCGCCTGTCCGACGGTGGCGCGCTCGACTTCGTGGACCAGCGGACGTTCGGCCACCTGTCGGTCACGGACCTCGTCCCGACCCCCGACGGGGCACCGGGCGGCCTCGGGTCCGAGCTGCCGCTGCTCCCCGAGCCCGCGGTGCACATCGCGCGCGACCTGCTCGACCCCGCGCTCGACCGGGACGGCCTCGTGCGCCGGCTCCGGGCCAGGCGGACCGGGCTCAAGCGCGCGCTGCTCGACCAGACGCTGGTGTCGGGGATCGGCAACATCTACGCCGACGAGGGGCTGTGGCGCGCACGCCTGCACTACGCGCGCCCGACCGAGACCCTACGGCGCGCGGAGGTCGAGAGGGCGCTCGACGGCGCCGCCGAGGTCATGCGTGCCGCGCTCGCGCAGGGCGGCACGAGCTTCGACGCGCTCTACGTCAACGTCAACGGGCAGTCCGGGTACTTCGACCGGTCGCTCGCGGTCTACGGGCAGGGTGGCAAGCCGTGCCCGCGCTGCGGGGCGCTCGTGCGGCGCGACGAGTTCATGAACCGCTCGGCGTTCACCTGCCCGGTCTGCCAGCCGCGGCCCCGCAACGCCCGGTTCTGAGCGGTCGCGGCGGCTTCAGCGCGTGACCGTGTTGCGCAGCGGCCGGCCCGCGACGAACAGCGCGAGGTTCTCGGTGAGCAGCCCGCCCGGGTCCACGGGCCGCCCGCCCGCGGCGTGCGGGCTGACGATCACGCGGCGCTCGGACCACAGGGGCGAGTCGGCGGGCAGGGGCTCGGTCTCGAACACGTCGAGCGCCGCGCCGCCGAGCCGGTCGCCGCGCAGCGCGTCGAGCAGCGCCGCCTCGTCGAGCGTCGAGCCGCGCCCGACGTTGACGACCCACGCGTGCCGGGGGAGCTGCGCGAGGACGTCTGCGCCGATCGCGTGCCGCGTCGCCTCGGTCGCCGGGAGGATCGCGACCAGCACGTCGGTGCCGGGCAGCGCCCGGCCCACCTCCGACGCAGCGATCACTGGGTACCCGGCACGCTCGCCGGCGGTCGTCGCGACGCCGGTCACGTGCGCGCCGAGCGCGGTCAGGAGCGGGGCGAACCGCGCTGCGATGGACCCGAAGCCCCACACGAGCACGTGCGCGCCCGAGAGCGTGCGCAGCGCGTCCGCGGGGCGCCCGGGGTGGTTGCCGCTGAGCTCGCGCGCCCACCGGTGCTCGTCCTGCGCGCGGACGAGGTCGGGCAGCGCGCGGACGCCTGCGAGGACCAGGGCGAGCGTGTGCTCCGCGACGGGGTCGTCGTGCAGGCCCCGGCCCGAGGTGACGACGACGTCGTCCGCGAAGCCCGCCCCCAGCACGGCGTCGGGCCCGGCGGCGAACGTCTGGACCCACCGCAGCCGGTGCAGGCGGCGCGCGGCGTCCTCGAGGACGTGGGCGGGGCTCGCCCACACGACGAGCACCTCGGCGTCGACGTGCTCCTCGGGCACGGGCTCGCGCGGGTCGTACCAGGCGGCCTCGACGTCGTCGGGGAGCGTGGGGTCCAGGTCGAGCCCGGTCGGG
This sequence comes from Cellulomonas sp. NPDC055163, assembly GCF_053607065.1. NCBI lineage: Bacteria > Bacillati > Actinomycetota > Actinomycetes > Micrococcales > Cellulomonadaceae > Cellulomonas > Cellulomonas sp. NPDC055163. The sequence continues at coordinate 74,161 of NZ_JBSGSU010000003.1, forward strand.
ATCAGCACGGTCGTCATGGCGTCCTTCGGTGCGTCGTGGGTGCGGGTCGAGGGCCGCCTGGCGGCTCCTCCTCGGTACGATGCCACGGTGCCCCCCACCACACCGCCCACCGCGAACGACCGCCCGATCAGCGTCATGATCGTCGACGACCACGAGGTGGTCCGGCGGGGCATCGCGGAGGTCGTGGAGCGCGCCGAGGGCATGACGGTGATCGCCGAGGCGGGTTCGGTCGCCGACGGCGTGCGGCGCGCGGGGCTCGTGCGCCCGCAGATCCTGCTCGTCGACCTCCAGCTCCCCGACGGCACCGGGATCGACCTCATGACCCAGGTCCGCGCGACGCAGCCCGAGGTCAAGGCCGTGGTGCTCACCTCGTTCGACGACGACGACGCCCTCGCCGCCGCGCTCGGGGCCGGTGCCTCCGCGTACCTGCTCAAGAGCGTCCGGGGCGCCGAGATCACCGAGGTCATCAGGGCCGTCGCGGCGGGCCGCACGCTGCTCGACGAGCGGACCGTGACCCGCCGCCGTGCCGGCCACGACGACCCGACGGAGAACCTCACGCCGAGCGAGATGAAGGTGCTCGACCTCATCGGCGAGGGCATGTCGAACCGGGAGATCGCCGAGCGGCTCGGCGTCGCGGAGAAGACGGTCAAGAACCACATCACGTCGCTGCTCGCGAAGATGGGCCTCCAGCGGCGCACCCAGGTCGCCGCGTGGGTCGCCGCGCGCAAGCACAGCGGGTGGCGCGCCGAGACGGGTCACTGAGCCGGGGCGGGTCGCTGAGCCGAGGCGGGCGCCGAGCCGAGACGGGTCACCGACCGGCCCGTCCCTGTTCGTCCGAGCGGCCGCCCGCGGCACCCCGCTCAGCCGAGCGGCGCCGCCCACGACAGCAGCGCCCCGCGCCCGTCGGGCGTCGCGCCGAGGCTGAACGTGCCGCCGTGCTGGCGCGCCCGGGCGGCCAGGTTGCCGGTGCCGGAGCGCCGGTCGCTGCGGCCCGAGAGGCCGGCGCCGTCGTCCTCGACCTCGACGAGCACCCGGCCCGTGGGCCCCGAACCCTGCACCGAGACGCGCACCGACACGGACGAGGCCTGCGCGTGGCGGGCGGCGTTCGCGAGCCCCTCGCGCACCACGGCGACGACGTCGTCGGTGAGGTCGGGTCCGATGCGCGCGTCGAGCTGGTCGGCCTCGATGTAGTCGCCGTCCGGCACCACGGTGCCGTCGAGCGAGACGACGAACGACGGCGCGAACCCCAGCCCGGTGCGGGCGAGCGACGCCTCCCGGCGCAGGCGCTCGACCAGACCGGTCGCCGCGTCGGGGTCGCGCAGCGCGTAGACGATCTGGCGGATCTGCCGGACGGAGCCGTCGACGTTGTCGAGCGCGTCCTCGACGATCCCCATGAGCTCGCTCGGGTCGACGCCGCGGGCGGCCCGGCGGCGGACCGTCTCGAGCTGCATGCCGGTCGCGAAGAGCTGCTGGATCGCGAGGTCGTGCAGGTCGCGCGCGATCCGCTCGCGCTCGTCGAGCAGCGCCGCGACGTCCTGCGCGTGGCGCGCCTCGGCGAGCACGAACGCGAGGGCGGCCTGCGCGGCGAACGACTCCGCGGTGACGAGGTCGCTCGGTTCGAACGGCGCGCTGCCGATGCGGCGCAGGACGATGAGCACGCCGACCCCGCGACCGGACGTCTGGAGCGGCGCGAACAGCGCGGGGCCGAACGCGCGCATCGGCGCGACCCGCACGACGCGGGACTTCGAGAGCGACTCGACGAGCAGGCCGCGGCCCTCGTCCATCACGGACCACGAGCGCCCGTCACGCGGCATGACGGCACCGACGAGGCTGTCGGCCGCGTGCCCGTCGGCGAGCTCGATGACGAGCTCGCCGCCGACCCCGGGGAGCGCGAGCGCGGCGGTGTCGGCGCCCGCCACCTCGCGCGCCGTCGCGGCGATGTGCTCGAGCGCCTCCTCCTCGTCCACGCCCGAGAGCAGCATCGTCGTGATGTCCTGACCCGCGCGCAGCCAGTGCTCACGGCGGGCCGCGTCGGCGTAGAGCTGCGCGTTGGCGACCGCGATGCCCGCGGCGGCGGCGAGCGCGACGACCACGTCGGCGTCGGCCCGCGTGAAGCCACCGTCCTTCTCGGACAGGTAGAGGTAGCCGTAGACCTGCTCCCGGACGCGCACCGCGGCGCCCAGGAACGAGCCCATGGGCGGGTGGTTCACGGGGAAGCCGCGGAACGCGGGGTGCTGCGTGAGGTCGTCGAGCAGCAGGACGCCGTGCGTCGGGATGCGGCCGAGCACGCCGATCGAGTGCGGCGGGTTGCTCATCATCTCCGCAATCGAGGTCGGCATCCCCGTCTGCACGAACGTCGTCGACGCCCCCCGCGCGTCGAGCACGTTGATGGCGCCGTACCGCGCCTTCGTGAGCTCGGCGCTGACCTTGACGAAACGCTCCATGACGCCGCGCAGGTCGAGCCCGCTCGCGACGGACAGCACCGCGTTCAGCAGGTCGGTGAGGCCGTCGCCGGTGACCACGTCGCTGTCCCGCGCCGCGTCCGCCGGTGGGGCCGGCCGAGCCGCTCGGGTCGCCGCGTCGGTCATCGGTCCTCCTGCTGCTCGTGCTGCTCGCGCGCCTGTGCCTCACGGTAGCCCGCGTCGCCGGCGAGGAGCTCCGCGTGCGTGCCTCGTGCCGCGACGCGCCCGTCGCGCAGCACGAGGACCTCGTCGGCGGCGTCGAGCGCGGAGACGCGGTGCGTCACGACGACGACGCCGCGGGGCGGCGGGGCCGCGGGGGAGCGCGGTCCTGCGGAGGGCGGGCCGGTCCGCCGGGTGAGCAGGTCGCGCAGCAGGCGGTCCGCGGTCGTGGTGTCGAGGTGCTCGGCGGGTTCGTCGACGAGCAGGAGCGGCGCGCGGGAGAGCAGCGCCCGCGCGAGCAGGAGCCGGCGGCGCTCGCCGCCCGAGACGCTGCGCCCGTCCGCGCCGAGCGGGGTGTCGAGGCCGAGGGGCAGGCCGGTGAGCCACGCGGTGAGGCCGGCGCGGTCGAGCGCGGCGCGCGCCTCGTCGGGCGTGACGTCGCCGCGCGCGACGCGCAGGTTCTCGAGGACCGTCGTCTCGAACAGGTGCGCGTCCTCGGTCGTGAGCACGACGTGCGACGTCACCTCGGACCGCGGCAGGGCGTCGAGGCCGGCCCCGGCGAGCGTGAGGCTCCCCCCGCGCGCGGGCAGCAGTCCGGCGAGCGTCAGCAGGAGCGTCGTCTTGCCGGTGCCGCTCGGTCCGACGACCGCGACCGACCTGCCCGGGCGCAGCTCGAGGTCGAGCCCTCGCACGACGGGCTCACGGCCCGGCCAGCCGCACACGAGGCCGCGCGCGACGAGCGTGGTGGGCCGGGTGCGCCCCCCGGTCTCGGCGGCGGCCGAGCCGGGACGAGCGGTGGCCGGGCACGAGGGGTCGCCGGGCACGCGGACCGCGGGCGCTGCAGGCGCGCCGAGCACAAGGACGGCCGGCGTCGCGGGCCCGCCCGGCGTCGTCCGGCCCGCCGCCTCGTCGAGCAGCGCGAGCACGCGGCCCGCCGCCGCGCGCGAGCGCTGCACCTGGATCGCGGCCGCGGGCAGGACGGCCGTGGCCTCGAAGGCCGCGAGCGGCGTGAGGACCAGGACCGCGAGCTCGACCGGGGCGACCGTCCCGGCGGTGACCGCCGGCACGCCCAGCACGAGCGCCGCGACGACCGCGAGGCCGACGGCGAGCTGCCCGAGCGCCGCGGAGAGCGCCGCAGGCCGGGCGCCGGCGTCGACGGCCCGGGCGAGGGCCGCGTCGGCGGAGCGCAGCGCGTCGAGCTCGCGCGGGAGCAGGCCGGCGACGGTCGCGGGCCCCGGCGCGTCGAGCACGCCGAGCGACACGCTCGCGACGGCCGCCCGCGCGTCGACCGCCCGCGCCTCGGTGGTCCGGGCGGCACGGGCGGCGAGCGCGGGCGACACCACGCCGGCGAGCACGAGGCACGCCGCGAGCGCGAGCCCCGCCGCCGGAAGGAACAGCGCCATCGCGACGACGGTGCCCACGCCGAGCACCGCGGCGACCGCGGCGGGGAGCAGCCCGCGCACGACCGCGTCGCCCACGGCGTCGACGTCCGCCCCCACCCGGGCGAGCAGGTCGCCGCGCCGCAGGGCGAGCGCGGCGCCGACGCGTCCGGTCGCGACCCGCTCGTACAAGGTCGTGCGCAGCGTCGCCATGCCCCGCAGCGCGACGTCGTGCGAGGTCACGCGCTCGACGTAGCGGAACGTGCCGCGGCCGATGCCGAACGCGCGCACGGCGACGGTCGCGACGGACAGCTCGAGCACCGGCGGCATCTGCGAGGCGCGCGCGATCAGCCATGCCGCGACCGCGGCGAGCGCCACGGCCGAGCCGAGGCTCAGCACGCCGAGGCCGACGGCGAGCCCGACGCGCGCACGGTCGACGTCGAGCAGCGCGAGAGCGCGGCGCAGGGGGTCCTCGGCGGTCCAGGGACGCGGGGGTGTGCTCACGCGACGACCTCGGCGCGCTCGGGTCCGGCGCCGTGCCCGGCCGTGGGGCTGGACGCCGTCCCGAACGCGGCGGGCCGGACCTCGACGACCTCGTCGGCCACCGCGAGCAGCGACGTCCGGTGCGCGACGAGCACGACGGTGCGCCCCGCGTCGCGCAGGGCGGTGACGGTCCCGAGCACGACCTGCTCGCCCTCGGCGTCGAGGTGCGCCGTCGGCTCGTCGAGCACCACGAGCGGGGCGGTGCCGAGCAGCGCACGCGTGAGGGCCACGCGCTGGCGCTGACCGACGCTCAGCCCCTCGCCCCCGCGTCCGCACGGGGTCCCCCAGCCGAGCGGAGCGGACGCCACGACCGCGTCGAGCCCGGTCAGCGCGGCGGCCGCGTCGCGCTCGGCCGGCCCCACGTCGACGCCCCCGGTCACGACCGCACCGAGCGTTCCCGGCTCGAGCAGCGGGCGCTGGGGGAGCCACGCGACCTGCGCCCAGAACGTCGCCGGGTCGATCTCGTCGAGCGGGAGCGTCGTCCCGCCCGGCCCGACGAGCTCGACGGTGCCGAGGTCCGCGCGCACGAGCCCGAGCAGCACCTCGACCGCGGTCGTCTTCCCGCCGCCGCTCGGACCCGTCAGCGCGACGACCGTGCCGGGCCGCACGTCGAGGTCGAGCCCCGCGGGCGCCAGCACGTCACGGCCGGGCGCCCGCACCCCGACGCCGCGCAGCCGCAGCGACGCGGTCCGCAGGTCCGGCGCCGGTCGCCCGCCCCGCGGGGGCAGGGGGGTCTCGAGCACCGCGAACACCTGCTCGGCGGCCGCGACGCCGTCGGTCGACGCGTGGAACTGGGCGCCGACCTGGCGGAGCGGCAGGTACACCTCGGGCGCGAGGACGAGCACCGCGAGCCCGGTGACGAGGTCGAGCTCGCCGTAGACGAGCCGGAGCCCGATCCCGACGGCCACGAGCGCGACCGACAGCGTGGTCAGCAGCTCGAGCACCATGCCGGACAGGAAGGCCACGCGCAGGGTGCCCATGGTCGCGCGGCGGTGCGCGTCGCCGAGCTCACGCACGCGCGCCACGGGCCCGAGCTCGCGCCCGAAGGCCCGCAGCGTCGCGAGGCCCGCCAGCAGGTCGAGGACCTGCGAGCCGAGCCGCTGCATCACGCGCAGCCCGCGCTCGGACCGCCCCTGGGTGAGCCGCCCGACCAGCACCATGAAGAGCGGCACGAGCGGGATCGTGCCGGCCACGATCGCCGCCGAGACCCAGTCGAGCCCCAGGACGACGACGAGCGTCGCGGGGGTCAGCGTGGCCGCCAGCACGAGCTGCGGCAGGTACCGCACGAAGTACGGCTCGAGCGCGTCGATCCCGCGGGTCGCGAGCGTCACGACGCGGGACCCGTCGCCCTCGACCGTCCAGCGCGGACCGAGCAGCGCGGAGCGCTCGACGAGCTGCGCGCGCAGGTCCCCGATCACGCGCGTCGCCGCCCGGTGCGCGAACCGCTCCTGCACCCCCGCGACCAGCGCACGCACCGCGACCACGCCGGCGAGCCCGGCCACCTGCGGGGCGATCTTGGGGAGCGTCGCGCCGTCGTGCACCGCGGCAGCGAGCGCGTGGGCGAGCAGGAGAGCCTGCGCCACGACCAGCCCGGCGACGAGGACCCCGAGCGCGACGGTCAGGGCGATGTAGCGGCGTGCGGCGCGGGCGTGCCGCAGCAGCCGGGGGTCGAGCGGCTTCACGCCGGGCCGTGTCTCACGACGCGGTCGGACGGCCCGCGTCGCCCGCCGGGCCGTCGCCGGTGCCCGACGCCGCCCCGGCGGCGACGCCCGCAGCGGCGGACCCGCGGCGCGCGAACGTCAGGCCCACGCTCGCGGGGATCTGCTCCGCCGAGACCCGCTTCCGGAAGACCCAGTACGTCCAGCCCTGGTAGAGCAGGACGAGCGGCGTGAGCGCGACCGCGACCCAGGTCATGACCGTCAGCGTGTAGTCGGTCGACGACGCGTTGGTCACCGTCAGCGAGTTCGCCGGGTCGAACGCCGGCATCACGTCGGGGAACAGCGACCCGAAGATCAGCACGACGGCCGCGACGATCGTGACGGCCGAGGCCACGAACGCCCAGCCCTCGCGCCGCTCGCGCGTCGCCCGGACGAGGACGAGCAGCGCGGCTGCGGCGAGCCCGACGGCGCCCCACGTCCACGCGACGGAGTACGCGAGCTGCGCCCAGACCGCCCACACGGCGGCGACGGCGAGCGTCACCGGGGCGAGCCGCGCGGCCAGCGCACCCGCGCGCCCCCGCACGTCGCCGGCCGACTTCAGCGCCAGGAACACCGCACCGTGCGTCAGGAACAGCAGCGCCGTGACGGCCCCGCCGAGGAGCGCGAACGGGTTGAGCAGGGCGACGAACCCGCCGACGTACTGGTGGTCGGCGTCGAGCTCGACGCCGCGCACGAGGTTCGCGAACGCGACGCCCCACAGCACGGCGGGCACCCACGAGCCGACGGTCAGCGCGAGGTCGGCGCGCGCGCGCCACCGGTCGTCGTCGATCTTGCCGCGCCACTCGAAGGCCACGACCCGCACGATCAGTGCGAGCAGGATCAGCAGGAGCGGCAGGTAGAAGCCCGAGAACATCGTCGCGTACCACTCGGGGAACGCCGCGAACGTCGCGCCGCCGGCCGTGAGCAACCACACCTCGTTGCCGTCCCAGACCGGGCCGATCGTGTTGATCATGACGCGGCGGTCCGTGTTGCTCCGGCGCCCGAGCACGGGCAGCAGCATGCCGACCCCGAAGTCGAATCCCTCGAGGACGAGGTAGCCGGTCCACAGGACGGCGATGAGCAGGAACCAGACGGTCGTGAGCTCCATGTCGTCTCCCCTGCCTCAGTACGCGAAGGACAGCGGGCGGTCGGCCGCGGAGTCCGGGTCGTCGGGGTCCTCGGTGCGCGCCTCGGGGCTCGGGTCGTGCTCGGACGCCGCGACGCCCTCGACCGCGAAGCGGTGCATGAGCTTGAACCAGATCACGGCGAGCACGCCGTAGAGCAGCGTGAACGCGGCCATCGACGTGACCACCATCGCGGGGCTCACGACCGTCGAGACGCCGCGCGCGGTCAGGAGCCACACGCCGTCGACGCCGCTCGGGTTCGGGTTCGGCACCACGACCCAGGGCTGGCGGCCCATCTCGGTGAAGATCCAGCCGAACGCCGACGCGAGGAACGGGGTCGGGATCGCCACCAGTGCGATGCGGGCGAGCCACGGGCTGTCGCTGACCCGGCCGCGGCGCGTGAACCACAGCGCGGCGAGCGCGAGCAGCGCGGACCCGGCAGCCGTCCCGATCATGAGCCGGAAGCTCCAGTAGGTGACGGCGAGGTTCGGTGTGTAGTCCACGCCCGCGCCGTACTGCTCCTCGTACTGCGCCTGCAGCTCGTGCACGCCCTGGAGGGGCGCGTCGAACTCACCCGTCGCGAGGAACGCCGTCATCCCGGGGATCTCGATGAGGTGGCTCACGCCGTCGCAGTCGTTGGCGAGGTCACCGATCGCGAGGATCGAGAACGCGGCGCCGTCGGTGCTCTCGCACAGCGCCTCGGCTGCGGCCATCTTCATGGGCTGCTGGTCGAACATGAGCTTGGCCTGCCAGTCACCCGTCACAGCGAGGCCGGCACCGGCGACGAGCATCGTGACCGTGCCGAGCACCACGGCCGGGCGGTAGACGGTGCGCGCGAGGTCGACGTCGCCGCGGCGCACGGTCCGGACCATCCACCACGCCGCGATCCCGGCGACGAAGGTGCCGGCGGTCAGCAGCGCGGCGGTGATCGTGTGCGGGAACGCGGCGAGCACGGTCGGGTTCGTCAGGACCGCGACGATGTCGACCATCTCGGCACGGCCGGTCGCCGTGTTGAGCACCGCACCGACGGGGTGCTGCATCCAGGAGTTCGCCGCGAGGATGAAGAACGCGGACAGGTTCGTCGCGAGCGCGACGGCCCAGATGCACGCGAGGTGGAGCTTCTTGGGGAGCTTGTCCCACCCGAAGATCCACAGGCCGAGGAACGTCGACTCGACGAAGAACGCGGCGAGCGCCTCCATCGCGAGCGGCGCGCCGAACACGTCGCCGACGAAGCGCGAGTACTCGCTCCAGTTCATGCCGAACTGGAACTCCTGGACGATGCCCGTCGCGACGCCGATCGCGAAGTTGATCAGGAACAGCTTCCCGAAGAACTTCGTCAGGCGCAGCCACCGCTCGTCGCCCGTGCGGACCCAGAACGTCTGCATGAGCGCGACGAGAGGGGAGAGCCCGATCGTGAGCGGGACGAAGATGAAGTGGTAGACGGTCGTGACACCGAACTGCCAGCGGGCGAGGTCGAGGGCTTCCACGCGGGATCTCCGTCGGGTCGAGCGGCGGCGGGTCCGTACACCCGTGGTGGGGCGCGCGGACCGGTCCGGCGGTGACGCCCAGGACCACTCCCGACGCTAGGTCGGCGCCCCGGGGGGCCGTGGGACCAAGGTCCCGCTCGCCGGCACGACGTCGTCACACCCGGACCGTGTCGCTGAGGGCCTCCGACGGTGCCTGTGCGATACTGGACGCGGTTCCGGGGCGCCCACACCGCCCCGACACCGTGACCGTGCTCGCCGCACCAGCGCATCGCGCTCGCCAGGCGCCGCCGGCTTTCCGCCGGGCCCCGCACACGGGACCCGCTCGACGAGCAGGCAGGGCGATGGCGCCGACCGCCTGTGCAGCCAGCCGCGACCGACGACTTCCGTCGCAGCGCACCGCGCGAGCGACGACTGACCGCCCGTGGGCGCCGAGGTGTGTGGACGGCACCCGTCGGGCACACAGGAGCACCCCGCGTGACCTTCGACACCGCAGGAACCCCCAGCAACGAAGCCCCGAACGACGCCACGGGCCGCGAGGACGCGGCCGGCGCGGAGGGGACGGCGCCCGCCAAGAAGCCCGCACGGCGCCGCGCGACCCGCAAGGTCGCGGCACCGCCGGACGCGTCCACGCCGCAGGGCGCCCCCGGGACGCCGGGCGCGCAGGACGTCGCCGGGAGCGCCGGCTCCGTCGCTGAGGGCGCGGCGGTCGCCGCCGAGGCCCCGAGCGCGCCCCCGGTCGTGACCGAGCCGACGGTCGCGCCGGCCGCCCAGGCCGCCGCCGCACCGGCGCGGCGTTCGCGTCGCGTGACCCGCACCGTCGTCCTTCCCGACCCGGGTGCCACCGCGGCCCCGGAGCAGCCGGCGGCGCCTGTCGACCCGACGCCCGCAGCCTCGACGCGGGCGACCGCCGCCCCGGCCGCCGCAGAGCCCGTGGCCGCAGCGCAGGCGACAGCGGCGACCGCCGCCGCCGCGCCCGCTGCCGAAGCGCCCGTCCAGCCGGTCCCGGCCGCCGACACCCCGGCCGCGGACGCCCAGCCCGCCGCCGCTCCGCGCAAGCGCGCACCCCGCCGCAGCCGCAAGGCCGCCGAGGCGCCCGTCGAGGTCGCACCCGTCGTCGAGCCGGTCGTCGCCGAGGACGAGGACGAGGAGGCGACCGACCCGGCCGCCTCCCCGGAGACCGTCGGGACCGCGACCGCGGCGCCCAGCACCCCCGCCGCGCCCACGCTCGACGTCCTCGCCGAGCTCGCCGGCACGGTCGCCGCGAAGCCGCCCGCCGAGCCCCGCACCGGCTCCCCGCGCCTCGCCACGACCGCGCTGCTCTTCCAGGCACCCGACCCGGACGCGCGCCCGCGCCGCCGCCGCGCGCAGTCGCCCGCCGGGAGCCCGCAGGCGATCTCGGAGGCCGCCGCCGCGCTGCACACCGAGGAGCCCACCGCCGAGGCGGAGGCCCCGGTCGAGGCCCCGGTCGAGGAGAAGCCCGCCACGACGCGCCCGTCGCGCCGCCGGGGTCGTCGTGGGGCCCAGCCCGACGCGCCGGCCGAGGAGCCCACCGTGCTGCTCGCGGGGGCGCTCGACGACCTCGCGGCGGACCCCGCCCTGCCCGCCGCGGCGGAGCCTGCGACCGCGCAGGACGAGGACACCGAGGACGCCGAGGACCAGCGCCCCGCGGACGGCGACGACTCCGACGAGCAGGGTCCGCGCCGCCGGCGCCGCCGCGGGGGCCGCGGCCGTCGTGGCCGCAGCGCCGAGGACGAGGACGTCACCGAGGACGACGACGCCCCGCGCGCCGCCGAGCCGGACGCCGAGCCGGACGCCGAGACCGAGAGCGACGAGGGTGACGAGGCTGACGCCGAGACCGACGCCGACGCCGACGCCGACGAGCAGGGCGGGTCGAGCCGCCGTCGCCGTCGTCGCCGCAGCCGCAGCGGACGCGGCGAGGGTGCCGAGCCCGAGGTCGCCGCGCCGAGCCGCAGCCGGGCCTCGCGTGCCCCGAGCGACGAGGTCACCGCGCTGCGCGGGTCCACGCGCCTCGAGGCCAAGCGCCAGCGCCGCCGCGAGGGCCGGGACGCGGGCCGCCGCCGTCAGGTCATCACCGAGTCGGAGTTCCTGGCCCGCCGCGAGTCGGTCGAGCGGACGATGGTCGTGCGCGAGCGCGACGGCCGCACGCAGATCGCGGTGCTCGAGGACGGCGTGCTCGTCGAGCACTACGTGTCCCGCCAGGCGCAGCTGTCGATGGCCGGCAACGTCTACCTGGGCCGCGTGCAGAACGTGCTGCCCAGCATGGAGGCCGCGTTCGTCGACGTCGGCAAGGGCCGCAACGCGGTGCTGTACGCCGGCGAGGTCAACTGGGACGCCGCCGGTCTCGAGGGCGGCCAGCCGCGCCGCATCGAGCAGGCGCTCAAGTCCGGCGACTCGGTGCTCGTGCAGGTCACGAAGGACCCGATCGGCCACAAGGGCGCACGCCTGACGTCGCAGATCACGCTCGCGGGCCGGTACCTCGTGTACGTGCCCGGCGGCGGCATGACCGGCATCAGCCGCAAGCTGCCCGACGTCGAGCGCAACCGGCTCAAGAAGATCCTCCGCGAGATCGTCCCCGAGTCGGCCGGCGTCATCGTGCGCACCGCCGCCGAGGGTGCGAGCGAGGACGAGCTGCGCGCCGACATCGCGCGCCTGCAGGGCCAGTGGGAGTCGATCTCGAAGAAGGCGAAGACCGCGTCGGCGCCCGCGCTGCTGCAGGGCGAGCCGGACCTCGCGATCCGCGTCGTGCGCGACATCTTCAACGACGACTTCAGCTCGCTCGTGGTGCAGGGCGACGAGGCGTGGTCGACGATCTCCGGCTACATCGGCGACCTCGCGCCGGACCTCGCGAGCAAGGTGTCGCGGTGGACGGGGCAGGGCGACGTGTTCTCGGCGCACCGCGTCGACGAGCAGCTCGCGAAGGGCATGGACCGCAAGGTCTGGCTCCCGTCGGGCGGCTCGCTCGTGATCGACCGCACCGAGGCCATGACCGTGGTCGACGTCAACACCGGCAAGTTCACCGGCTCGGGCGGCACGCTCGAGGAGACGGTGACGCGCAACAACCTCGAGGCGGCCGAGGAGATCGTGCGCCAGCTCCGGCTGCGTGACATCGGCGGCATCATCGTCATCGACTTCATCGACATGGTGCTCGAGCTCAACCGCGACCTCGTGCTGCGTCGGCTCGTCGAGTGCCTCGGGCGCGACCGCACCAAGCACCAGGTCGCCGAGGTCACGTCGCTCGGGCTCGTGCAGATGACGCGCAAGCGCGTCGGCCAGGGGCTCGTCGAGGCGTTCAGCGAGACGTGCGAGCACTGCAACGGCCGCGGGTTCATCGTGCACGCCGACCCGATCGAGAAGTCCTCGCGCTCGGAGGCCGGTGCCCCGCAGCACCAGCACCAGCCGCAGCAGCCGCCCGCGCCCGCCGAGGCCGACGCGAAGCGCACGCGCCGCAAGCGCGGGGGCAAGGACTCCGGCGCCACGGGCGCGGCCCTGCCCGCCGTGCCGGTGCTGCCCGAGGCCCGCGAGGCGGTCAAGGCGACGCTGGCGACGATCGCGGCCGCCGCGGCGCACGCCCACGAGCACGCCCACGACCACGACGACGCGCCGGGTGCCGGCACGCCGGTCGCCGGGGGAGCCGTGCGGGTCGAGGCCGAGCCGGATGGCCAGGGAGACGCCGGGGTCGGTGCTGCGGCGCAGCCCTCCGGGGGGACCGCCGACGTCGCGGGCGCCGGGTCGTCGGAGGCCGCCGACGGTGCCACGTTTCGCGGCGCCGAGGGGGACGTTCCTGAGCAGGTTGCGCCGGGCGCTGCCGGGGACGGCGACGCCCGCGACGCCGGACCCGGGGACGCCGACGCCGAGGCGCCGGTGGGCGAGACGCTCGAGCTGACCCCGGTCGACCCCAGCACGTTCGACGTGCTCGCCGACCCGGACGACGCCGACGACGCGGATCAGGACGCCCCCGCGCAGGACGACGCCGAGCAGCCCACCGAGGGCTGACCCGCGCCGGGCGCCCCCCGGCGGTCCGTGCCTCGCCGCGCGGACCGTCGGGGGGCGTCGGTCGTGCGGTGCGTCGCCCGTGCGGTGCGTCGCGTGCGTTCGCGGGTCGCTGGGCAGCCAGGGGACCGGTCGTCCCACGGTCGGGGCCGCCGGGGCGGGCACGCATTTGACCGTGCCAGATGCGTTCCGTACTCTTGAACGTCGGCGCGTTTGTTACGCGCCGGTTGTGCGTGCACCAGGTACCGAGAGCATCCCGCAGCGTGCTGCGAGGGCGCCGGCCGTGTGAGCGGCTCCACCGTACCGAGCACGCCCCCGACTTGTGTGACTGAGTTCGACGAGCAGAGATGAGCAGCAACGTGGTGTACGCGATCGTGAAGGCTGGCGGCCGCCAGGAGAAGGTCGCCGTCGGCGACGTCGTCGTCGTCGACCGTCTCGCCGCGCAGGCCGGCTCGACCGTGGAGCTCACGGCGCTGCTGCTCGTGGACGGGGACAAGGTCACGACCGACGCGCAGGACCTCGCCAAGGTGAAGGTCACGGCGGAGGTCGTGCGGGCCGAGAAGGGCCCGAAGATCGACATCCTCAAGTACAAGAACAAGACCGGCTACCGCAAGCGCCAGGGTCACCGTCAGCAGCTGACCCGCCTGAAGGTCACGGGCATCGACAACTGAGTGCGCGCGGCCCCGTCGGCTGCGGCTCCTCCCCGTCTCTGAGCACGAAAGCAGGTTCGTCATGGCACACAAGAAGGGCGCGAGCTCCTCGCGCAACGGTCGCGACTCCAACGCGCAGCGTCTCGGCGTCAAGCGCTTCGGCGGTCAGGTCGTCAAGGCCGGCGAGATCATCGTCCGCCAGCGCGGCACGCACTTCCACCCCGGCATCAACGTCGGGCGCGGCGGTGACGACACCCTGTTCGCGCTCGCGCCGGGTGCCGTGACGTTCGGCACGCGTCGTGGCCGCAAGGTCATCGACATCGTGACGGCGGCCTGAGCCACCACAGCACGTTCGTCGGAGGGGCGCACCGAGGCGGTGCGCCCCTTCGTCGTGTCAGGATCGACCCACCGGGATCCTCCGCGGTGGTCATGCACGGAGCCCGACCGGCTCCGGGAAGAGGTGTCCGATGGCGACGTTCGTCGACCGTGTCGTGCTGCACGCCACCGGCGGTGACGGTGGGCACGGTTGCGTCTCCATCCGCCGCGAGAAGTTCAAGCCGCTCGCCGGCCCGGACGGCGGCAACGGCGGCCACGGGGGCAGCATCATCCTCGAGGTGGACCCGCAGGTCACGACGCTGCTCGAGTACCACCACTCGCCCCACAAGCACGCGCCGTCCGGCGGCCAGGGCATGGGCAACTACCGCCAGGGCTTCACGGGCGAGGACCTCGTGCTGGGGGTGCCCGACGGCACCGTCGTGAAGTCGCCGACGGGCGAGGTGCTCGCCGACCTCGTCGGGACGGGCGCCCGGTACGTCGTCGCGGCGGGCGGCCACGGCGGGCTCGGCAACTCCGCCATCGCGTCCCCCAAGCGCAAGGCCCCCGGGTTCGCGCTGCTCGGGGAGCCGGGCGACACGCAGGACGTCGTGCTCGAGCTCAAGACGATCGCCGACGTCGCACTCATCGGTTACCCGAGCGCCGGCAAGTCGAGCCTCGTCGCCGCGATGTCGGCGGCACGGCCGAAGATCGCCGACTACCCGTTCACGACGCTCGTCCCGAACCTCGGCGTGGTGCAGGCGGGCTCGTCGCGGTACACCGTCGCGGACGTCCCGGGGCTGATCCCCGGCGCGAGCGAGGGCAAGGGCCTGGGCCTGGAGTTCCTGCGGCACATCGAGCGCTGCGCGGTGCTCGTGCACGTGCTCGACTGCGCGACCCTCGAGCCGGGCCGCGACCCGCTGAGCGACCTCGACGTGATCGAGCACGAGCTCGCGGCGTACGGCGGAGACATCGGCATCGAGGGCGGGCGCGTCCCGCTCATGGAGCGCCTGCGGATGGTCGTGCTCAACAAGATCGACGTCCCCGAGGCGCGCGAGCTCGCCGACCTCGTGAAGCCGGACCTCGAGGCGCGCGGCCTCCAGGTGTTCGAGATCTCCGCGGTGAGCCACGAGGGCCTCCGCCCGCTGACGTTCGCCCTCGCGGCGCTCGTCGAGCAGGCCAGGCGCGAGGCGCCCCAGCCGGAGCCGACGCGCGTCGTCCTGCGCCCCCGGGCGGTCGACGAGTCCGGGTTCACGGTCACGAAGCGCACCGACGGGCCGCACGACTACTTCCAGATCCGCGGCGTCAAGCCCGAGCGGTGGGTGCGGCAGACGGACTTCACGAACGACGAGGCCGTCGGCTACCTCGCGGACCGCCTCGCGCGCCTCGGCGTCGAGGAGAAGCTCTTCGCCGCGGGCGCTGCCGCGGGGGCCGAGGTCGTCATCGGCGACGGACCCAAGGCGGTCGTGTTCGACTGGGAGCCGACGCTCCTGACCGGCTCGGAGCTGCTCGCCGGACCGCGCGGGACCGACATGCGCATCGAGGAGCGCTCGCGCCCGACGCGCGGCGAGAAGCGCGTCGAGTACAAGGAGCGCATGGACGCCAAGGCCGAGGCGCGCGCCGAGCTGTGGACCGAGCGCGAGGCCGGGGTCTGGACCGACGAGTCCTGACGGCGGCCGGGACGGGCACAATGCGTCCGTGAGCGCTGCCGCCCCCCTCCTGCACCGACGCGAGCTGCCCGACGCCGTCCGGGTCGTCGTCAAGGTCGGCTCGTCGTCGCTCACGACGCCCGACGGGCACCTCGACCCCGAGCGTGTGCGCGCGCTCGCCGAGGTGCTCGCCGACCGGCACGCCGCCGGCGGTCAGGTCGTGCTGGTCTCGTCGGGTGCGATCGCTGCCGGGATCGGCCCGCTCGGGCTGCCGGCACGCCCGCGCGACCTCGCGACCCAGCAGGCTGCGGCGTCGGTGGGTCAGGGCCTGCTCGTCGCGCAGTACGCGCAGGCGTTCGCGGCCCGGGGCATCCGGGTCGGGCAGGTGCTGCTCACCGCGGACGACACCGTGCGGCGCGGGCACTACCGCAACGCGCAGCGTGCGCTCGAGCGGCTGCTCGACCTCGGCATCGTCCCGATCGTCAACGAGAACGACACGGTCGCGACCGACGAGATCCGCTTCGGCGACAACGACCGGCTCGCGGCCCTCGTCTCGCACCTCGTGCGGGCGCACGCGCTCGTGCTGCTCACCGACGTGGACGGGCTGCACACCGGCCCGCCGTCGCGGCCCGGTTCCGTGCGGATCCCCGAGGTCCGCGGCGAGCACGACGTCGCCGGGGTCGACGTGAGCTCGCGGGGGAGCGCGGTCGGCACGGGCGGCATGGTCACCAAGCTCGAGTCGGTGTCGATCGCCGCGGGCTCCGGCATCCCGGTCGTGCTCACGTCGGCCGCGAACGTCCGTGCGGCGCTCGCGGGGGAGGACGTCGGGACGTGGTTCGCCGCCACGGGACGCCGTGCGTCGACGCGACTGCTGTGGCTCGCGCACGCGGCCCGCACGCGCGGGCGGCTCGTGCTCGACGACGGTGCGGTGCGGGCGGTCGTCGAGCGCCGGACGTCGCTCCTTCCGGCCGGGGTGACCGCGGTCGAGGGCGACTTCGAGGCGGGCGACCCGGTCGCCCTGACGGCCCCGGACGGCACCGTCGTGGCGCGGGGGCTCGCGGCGTACTCGTCGCAGGAGGTCCCGGGCCTGCTCGGGCGCACCACGTCGGACCTGCGCGCCGAGCTCGGCCCGGGCTACGACCGGGCCGTCGTGCACCGCGACGACCTCGTGCTCGTCCGGCGCCGCGCGTCGGCGGTGCCGCGGCCACGCTGACGTCCGGGCTGCCTCGCCCGGTCTCGCGATGCGGGCGGCAGCGGGAGGTCGTGTTGACCCCGGTGCAGCCCCCGGCCTAGGTTCGGCGGCGGTCGCGTACGTCCCGGCCGCCCGAGACACGTCCGGGTGCGGGCCGGTGCCGACGCAGTGCTGCACCTGCCCGTCCACCGCGGGCACGTCGTCGAGGGGGACACATGAGCACGGATCGCACGCGCGCGCCCGAGCAGCACCCGCAGACGTCGACGGGCGGCCGCTGCCGCTCCGGCCTCGCACCGGCGCGGGCGCGGCGATGATGGCCGAGCCGGTGCACACCCCGTTCCCCGACCGGGCGCCGTCGGTCCTGCGCGACGAGCTGCGGACCCGGATCGCCGCGTGGGGGCACCCGCACGCCGCCGAGCTGCGCGAGCGCCTCGCCGACGAGCTCCGCCACCGCTCGCCCGCTGCCGGCGGAGGCCCGGGTCAGCGCCGCGCCCGCCCCGACGGCACCGACCCCTCCTCGGTCCTGCTCACCGTCCTCGTGTACGACGGCAGCGACGCCGTGGCGACGGCGTCGCTCCAGGAGCACGACGGCCGCAACGAGGTGACCCGGCTGTACGTCGTGCCCGAGCGGCGCCGCCGCGGTCTGGCGCGTCGCGTGATCGCCGAGCTCGACGAGTTCGCGCGCGCGGCCGGCGTCGCCGAGATCGTCATGGCCGTCCCCGGCGAGCTGCACGAGCTGCGGTCGCTGTGCGAGCGCGACGGCTGGGTCCGCGTCGCACCGTTCGGCGGGCACGCCGGCGAGTGCTTCGCGAGCCCGGTCGACACCTCGCGCGTCGGCGCCTCGCTCGCTCGCGCCGGGATCGCCTGACGCCTGCGGGTCCACGCGGGGACGCGCTCCGGCGCTCTGGCCCGATGCGCCCGCGGCCGTCACCCGGCCGGCGTCCGGACCGCGGGAGGCCTCCGTGGAGCGGCGCACTGCGGGCTACCCTGGCCGGATGACCACCTCGCTCGAGACGACGTCGGCCGCCGCGCCCGGGACGGCCCCCCTCGCCGCACCGCAGCCGGCGGCGGACCCGGCCGGCCCGGCGTCGGACGTCACGGAGGCCGTCCTCGACGTCGCCCGCCGCGCCAAGGTCGCCTCGCGCGCGCTCGCGACCGCGACGCGGGCCACCAAGGACGCGGCCCTGCTCGCGCTCGCGGACGCGCTCGTCGCCGCGTCGGCCGAGATCGTCGCGGCGAACGCCGAGGACCTCGAGCGTGGGCGCGCGAACGGGACGTCCCCCGGGCTGCTCGACAGGCTCGCGCTGACCGACGAGCGACTCGGGGCGATCGCCGACGCCCTGCGCGAGCTCGCGGCGCTGCCCGACCCCGTCGGCGAGGTCGTGCGCGGCTCGACGCTGCCGAACGGCCTGCGGCTGCGGCAGGTGCGGGTGCCGATGGGTGTCGTCGGGATGATCTACGAGGCGCGCCCCAACGTGACCGTGGACGCCGCGGGGCTCGCGCTCAAGAGCGGCAACGCCGTGATCCTGCGCGGTGGCTCGGCCGCGGCGCGCAGCAACGCGGTGATCGTCGAGGTGCTCGGGCGCGCGCTCGCCTCCCTCGGTCTCCCGGCCGACCTGGTGCAGTCCATCGACGCGCACGGCCGGCCCGGCGCCGTCGCGCTGATGCACGCGCGCGGCCTCGTCGACGTGCTCGTCCCGCGCGGGGGAGCCGACCTCATCCGCACGGTCGTGCGCGAGTCGACCGTGCCCGTCATCGAGACCGGCGTCGGCAACTGCCACGTGTACGTCGACGCGAGCGCGGACCCCGCGACCGCGCTCGCGATCCTGCTCAACTCGAAGACCCAGCGCGTCGGGGTGTGCAACGCCGCCGAGACGCTGCTCGTGCACGCGGACGCGGCGCCCGGGTTCCTGCCGTCCGCGCTCGTCGCGCTCGCGCAGGCCGGGGTCGTCGTGCACGGGGACGACGCGACCGCGGGCCTGGCCCCCGAGGGCGTCGACGTCGTGCCCGCGACCGACGAGGACTGGGCGGCCGAGTACCTCTCGCTCGACCTCGCGGTGCGGGTCGTGCCGGACCTCGACGCCGCGCTCGAGCACGTCCGGACGTGGACGTCGGGGCACACCGAGGCCATCGTCACGCGCGACCTCGCGGCGTCCGAGCGGTTCGTCGCCGAGCTGGACTCCGCGGCGATCATGGTCAACGCCTCGACCCGGTTCACCGACGGCGGCCAGTTCGGCCTCGGCGCCGAGATCGGGATCTCGACGCAGAAGCTGCACGCCCGGGGTCCGATGGGCCTCGGGGAGCTCACGACGACGAAGTGGGTCGTGCACGGCGACGGGCACGTCCGAGCCTGACGCCCGACCCGGACATGCGACACTGGTCGCTCCGACGAACAGCCTTCTCAGGAGGATCGACGTGCACTCCGTTCTGCTGGCCACCCAGGAATACGCCGAGCACGGCACCGAGCTGGCCGTCTCCCCGGTGGTCTTCGGGCTCTCGGCGTTCGGCGGCCTGATCGCGATGCTGCTCGTGACGTACGCGTTCCGGAGCGTCGGCACCCGCCACTGAGCGCCAGCGACGCGCCCGCGACCAGCCAGCGAGGACGAGAGCGAGGAACCCGACCGATGACCCAGCGACGACTGCGGCTCGGCGTGATGGGCGGCACGTTCGACCCCATCCACCACGGGCACCTGGTCGCCGCGAGCGAGGTCGCCGCGGAGTTCGCGCTCGACGAGGTCGTCTTCGTGCCGACGGGTCAGCCGACGTTCAAGCAGGACCAGGACGTCACGCACGCCGAGCACCGGTACCTCATGACGGTCATCGCGACGGCGTCGAACCCGCGATTCACGGTGAGCCGGGTCGACGTCGACCGCGCCGGTCTGACGTACACGGTCGACACGCTGCGCGACCTGCACGAGGCGCGGCCCGACGCGGAGCTGTTCTTCATCACGGGCGCGGACGCGATCGAGCAGATCCTCAGCTGGAAGGCGCCCGACGAGCTGTTCGAGATGGCGCACTTCGTGGCCGTCAACCGACCGGGGCACACGCTGTCCACCGACGGGCTGCCTGCGGACAGGGTCAGCCAGCAGGAGATCCCCGCGCTCGCGATCTCCTCGTCCGACGTCCGCGCACGCGCTCGGGGTGGAGCGCCCGTCTGGTACCTGGTGCCGGACGGGGTCGTCCAGTACATCGCCAAGCACGGTCTGTATCGAGGTAACGATGAGTGAGCCCGGAGAGCGCCGCCGCCGCCGCGAGGCCGAGCGGACGACCGATGTCGGCCCGGACGCGCAGGGCAGCGGCGGACCGCCGTCGCGCCGCGCGATGCGCAGCCAGCCCGTGCAGTCCGTCGGGCCCGACGGCAGCGCGGGCGGTGGGCCGTACCAGGTGCCCGGCATGGGTGCGGAGTCGGCCGCGATGCGCTCGCGTCGCACGATCCGCGACACGTCGCTCGAGCCGTCCGGCCCGCGCGCGCCCCAGCCGGGCGCAGCCCCGACCCGTGCCCCGGGTGCCCCCGGAGCGGCACCGGGTGCCTGGGGAGGAGCGCCGGGAACGTCCGCCGCACCGACCCGGACGCCGCAGTCCCGCCCTTCCGGGCCGGCACCGGGCCCCGCCCGCCCGTCCTACCCGGGCCCCGGCTCGGCCCCGCGCCCGACGTCGTCCGGTCCTGCCGCCACCGGCCCCGCGCAGCCCGGTCCCGCGCGGGGTACCGGCTGGGCCGGTGCTGCCGGCGCGGCGCCCTCGACGCGGGGTTCGTCGCCGCAGGAGCGTCCGACGCCGCAGCGACCCTCCGCAGCATCGTCGTACCCCGGCGCGCCCGCGGGCCCGGGTTTCCCCGGCAGCGGCGGACCGGTCCGCTCGGCGGCCCCCGCCCCGGCAGCCCCTGCCGCCGCCCCGACCCGCCCTCCGGTGTGGGGCTCGCCCCCGGGCGGCCCGGGCGGCCCGGCCGGCCCCGCGGGCGTGCCGGCCGGCGGCCCGGCACCTCAGGCGCCGACCCGGACGAGCAGTCCGAGCGCACCCGCGTCCGGCCCGGCACCGTGGGGTTCGACGACCGCGCAGCGCGGACCGTCGTGGGCCGCGGCGGCCGGCGCGGCCCCCGTGGACGCCACCACCGTCGACGCCCCGCCGGTGCCGGCCGACGCCCCGCCGCTCGCGGGCTCCCGGTCGGCCGGGGCCGCCGCCGAGGAGGCTCCCGCCGGCCCGCGCTGGGGCTCGCTGTCGAAGTCCGACCCCGCGCGCCCCGACCCGCTGCGTCCGGACGGCGGGCGTCCGGACCCCGTACGCGCGACCCGGCCCGCCGACGAGCTGGATGACGACCTCGACGAGGACGACGACGAGGACGACGAGCGCCCGTCGCACCCGTACACCTGGCTCCAGCTTCTCGTGCTCGCCCTGGTCGCGTTCGTGCTCGGCTTCCTGATCGTGCTGCTCGGCAGCCGCGGGAGCGACGACGCGTCCGGCGCCACCCCGACCCCAGCGACGGCCAGCGCCGTCGTCGGCCACACCACCACCACCTGAGGAGACCCGTGCCGGCAACCGAACGCGCCGTCGAGCTCGCCGTCGCGGCAGCCCGCGCCGCTGCCGACCTGAAGGCCGACGAGATCATCGCGCTCGACGTGAGCGAGCAGCTCGTCCTGACCGACGTGTTCCTCATCGCCTCGGGCACCAACGAGCGGCAGGTCGGCTCCATCGTCGACGCCGTCGAGGAGTCTCTGCACAAGCTCGGCTCGAAGCCGCTGCGCCGCGAGGGCAAGTCCGAGGGGCGCTGGGTGCTCATCGACTTCGGCGACGTCGTCGTCCACGTGCAGCACGCCGACGACCGCGTGTACTACGCGCTCGAGCGGCTCTGGAAGGACTGCCCGGTCATCCCGCTGCCCGACGACATCCGGGACGGCGACGGGGCGGTGCAGTGAGAGCTGGCCGCCTGCTGCTGTGGCGGCACGGACGGACGGCGCACAACGCCGAGGGCCGGCTCCAGGGCCAGTCCGACATCCCGCTCGACGACGTGGGCCTGTGGCAGGCGCGGACCGCCGCGGCCGCGCTCCTCGCGCGCCACAAGCCGACGAAGATCGTGGTCTCCGACCTCGGGCGTGCCCGGGCGACGGCTGAGGCGCTCGCGCAGCAGGCCGGGCTCGACGTGGTCGTCGACGCGCGCGTGCGCGAGCGGTCGTTCGGTGCCTGGGAGGGCCTGACGGCGGCCGAGATCGGTGAGCGGTGGCCCGAGGAGCACGCCGCCTGGGCGGCCGGTGGTGAGCCGACGCGTGCGGGCGGCGAGGCGCGCGCGACCGTGGCGGCCCGCATGGTCGAGGCCGTGAACGAGCACGCAGCCGGCCTCACCGACAACGACACCCTCGTCGTGGTGTCCCACGGCGCGGCGATCGGGCTCGGTGTCGCGGGGCTGCTCGACCTCCCCGCGGACTGGCGGGGCATCGTCGGAGTGAGCAACGCGCACTGGGCGGAGCTCCGTGCGGCCCGGGGGAGCGCGCCCCACGCGTGGCGGCTCACGGGCTACAACCTGGGCCCCACCGACGCGTCGACGGACTGGAACGCCGGGCCCGACCAGGAGGCCCGCGACCCCGATTAGCGTTCGGGGGCAGGTCTCGCCTAGACTTCACGACGCCCGCAAGGGCGGTGACGACTCGCTCCACGGGGTGAGGCTTCACGGGGCTGTGGCGCAGCTGGTAGCGCACCTGCATGGCATGCAGGGGGTCAGGGGTTCGAGTCCCCTCAGCTCCACTCGAAGTGCTGGTCAGTGGCCACGTCGGGATCCTGAGCACAGGAGCCGGACGTGGCCACTGGACATTTGATGGACACTTATCGACCGGGCCTCGAGGCCGCAGGCCCGTGTCTCGGGGTGTCTGGCCCCGGTTGGGCGGCTCGCCACCCACCTGCTGGCATGGACACCGACGTGACGTCGCCCACAGCAGCGACGATGACCCTGGCCGAGCTCGCCGCCCACCTGGCGGTCACCCCGCAGGCGCTGTACGACCTGCGCTCGAAGGGCCGCGGCCCGCGCGGCTTCCGGGTGGGACGTCAGTTGCGCTTTCGTCCGGCGGAGGTCGAAGCGTGGATCGCCGGGCTGGAGGCCGCCGACGGCGCCCGGCACCGCCGGCGCGCCGGCACGTGAACCGGGGGCGCCCGCGCACCGCGATCGGAACCTTCGGGGACATCGCGGTGACCGACCTGGGCGGCCGTTATCGCGCGCTGACCCGGTACCGGGACGTGGACGGTCGTCTGCGCAAGGTCACGGCCGTGGCTGGCAGCGCCCGGGCGGCGCGGGCGCGCCTGAAGGCGCGCCTGGTCGAGCGGCCCGGCTTCCTCAGCGGCGGGGTGCTGGGCGCGGGGAGCGGCTTCGCGGAGCTGTGCGAGCTGTGGCTGGGAGACTTGGAGCAGCGCGACATCTCCGAGGGCACGAAGGCCAACTACCAGGACGACCTGCGAGTGCACGTGCGACCGGCATTCGAGCCGTACACGCTCGGGGAGATCACCACCGGCCGCGTGGAGTTGTTCCTCAAGACCCAGTCCGCGATCTCGTACTCCCGAGCCAAGCACCTGCGAACGCTGCTGAATCAGATGTTCGGCCTCGCGCTCCGGCACGACGCGATCCGGCGGAACCCTGTCGAGGGCACCTCGCCACTGGTTCGGCCCAAGCACCAGGTTCAGGCACTGACGCTCGAGCAGGTGCAGGCCCTGCGTGCCGCTGCCAGAGGGTGGCGCACCGGGGCGGGGGTCAGAGGACCGCGGCCTGACGGGAAGGTCCGTGACATCTGCGAGGTCCTGCTCGGGACCTCGCTGCGCCCCGGGGAGGTCCTCGCGCTGCGTCCGTGCGACGTGACGGAGACCCCTTCCGGGATGGTCATCCACGTGCGCGGCACCGTCGTGCGTCAGGCGGGGTTGGCCGACTTCCGGCAGGACCATCCGAAGACCCACGCCTCCAGTCGCCGCCTCGCCGTGCCGGAGTTCGCGGCTGAGGTCCTGCGCCGGCGCATCGCGACGATGGGCCCTGACCAGCGCGAGACGACGATCTTCCACAACCGCCACGGCGGCGTCATCACCCTGCACAACCTACGTCGCACCTTCCGGGAGTTCGTCACGGACGCGGGTCTGGACGGCTTGGGCATCACCCCGCGCTGGTACCGCCGCACCGGGGCCACCGTCATCGCCCGCGGAGTCAGCCTCGATGCGGCAGCGGCCTTCCTCGGCCACACGAGCACAGCTGTCACGGAAGGGCACTACGTGGCCATCGACGCGACGGTCGACGCCGCCCCAGCGCGAGTGCTCGACCTGACCCTGCGGCCGGCGGACCCCGATCCGAGGCTCCTCGCGACGGGTGCAGGCGCCGAAGAGGAAGACTTCATGGCGCGGCTTGACGAAGAGGAGCCCGCACCCTGACCGTGAAGCCTTTCGTCGCAAGCCGAGCCCGAGGCGCCTCACGAGGTGATCGAAGCGCTTGTACATCGTGACCGGGGGCGCTAACAGTCAAGCGCGAAAAGGGGGTCGCACCCAGCCCCGGTCCCGGACGGGAGGATCAACGGTGACACCCTGATCGAGACGGCGACCGCCGCCCCGACTATGAGCAGGAAGATCACCGGGCGCCACCACTGGCGTAGCAGGTAGCGCACCGGAGCAACGTTCACGATGACGACAGCTAGCACCACACCGCCGCAGAGGATGACGATCGCCCACGCTTGACGGTCGAACTGGATGAGTCCGGCCGCCGCGGCCGCGACCGCGAGGATGCCGACGGACAGCACGTTCGCCAGAGTGCGAGTGAATACGTCGTCCCACAACTTGCCTCTGCCCAGCCAGATCGAGGCCGCGTTCGGATCTCGCCGAGGCGGGGGACCAGGAGGTCGGCGGGCGCCGTAGACCTCCTCGAGCCGCTGAGCGAAGTGATCCTCGCTCCGCCGACTCGGCCGCTTCGGCGGATCCTGCTCACCCATGCTCGGACACTAGCGTCGACCGGATCGACCGCCCGTGAAGCGCGCCGCCTGCTGCACGCCGGCGCCTCGGCAAGAGACCCCTGGCTGTTGGTGCCGACCACTGCGGCCGCATGGTTCCCCTGATGTCGGACGGCTCCGAAACCACCCGGGCTCAATGTGGGTGCGCGATGGTTGAGTGCCCTATCGTGACGAACATGACCAAGAAGGGCGGGTCACCCGTGATCACCACGGAGACGCTGAAGTTCGAGCTGGAGGGCCGCTTCGCAGCGCCCGAACTCGACCTCGGCAAGACGTACATCAGCGTCCGGTGGGAGCCGGGGCCCCAGATCGTCCGGGTCGGCGCATGCCTAGAGTCGTACAACTGGGACAACCGGATGAAGGCAATCTCCACCATCCTCGCGTTCGAGCGGGACCACGCCGACGAGTTCGCCGTCGACTTCGACGTCATCCCTCTCGCGACGGTCACGGACGACTCCTTCGCTGACGTCTGATGTCGTCCCGGCCCTTCCACGTCGCCAGAGCGAAGCACCATCTGGAAGTGGCCGAACACCTCTCTGGGGACGACCCGTACGTCGACTGGGCCGTCGTCGCCCTGTTCTACTCCGCTCACCAGTGGGTGCACTCCGCGCTCTCCGGCGAGCCGACCCTGGCCAAGGACGAGCGCCACCCTCGGAAACACTCCGGCGGCCCGGCGGCCCAGGTTGGGGGGCGCGGCACGAACCAGATAGTCGCGGCCCTGTTCCCGGAGGACGTCCAAGTCGCCTACCGAAGCCTCGACGAGATGTCCCGGCGAACCCGCTACGACATGGACCGGCTCCAGGGGCAGTTCCCGCCGTATCTGCTGATGAAGATGCAGTTCGAAGTCGTGCGAAAGCACTGCCACGCGCTCAACTCTGCTCGCCCGGACATCCCGACGCAGCATCCGTAGCACATCGAGGCGGCAGTCCCTGCCGTGGTGTGGGTGAGTGCCGACCTCGTGTCCGCCCGAGGTTCCGCTCGTGGCCCGCCCCGGAGACGAGGAGATGACGAAGTACATCGCTGACGGCGAGGCCTTCTCGGCCCCTGTGAGCCCGTGAGTAGCTAGGGTGTCCCCGAGGCCAGAGCGCCCGTGTGCGCGTTGTGATTACCCGCCAGGACCCCTTCCGTGTCAGGGACCGGAGCGGCGTTCGGGCCGGTCCGCCAACAAGCGCCCATCCAGGTAAGCGCGTCTTGCGGCCGCCAACGAACGTCGCCGAACGTGCCTGAATCTCTCGCCGTTGGGGTATGGGTTGGGGTATGCGCCAGCGGGCGCGCGCCCGTTTGGAAGGCTCTCGGTCAGCAGGACACGCGTCGTGCTTGAGTGGGCGCCGGCAGTGCCCCCGTGGGACGCCCAGCCGGCTCCGGCAACTGCGGCAGGTGGTGGTCGGGGGAAGGTCAAGTAGTCGATGCAGGCCGTCAACGCTTTCTCGTTCAATGTCGGGCACTGGCTGGGGCGCTTCGCGATCGTTGCGATCGACCGCGGGCGTGTCGTGTGCCGCAGCGCCGTCGGTGCGGCCGGCTCGCTCGAGGCGCTCAGCGATCTAGCTCGACGTGGAGGCCTCCGTGACGCAGTCGTACTACCTCGGGCCGGTGCAACGGACGGTGGTCGTGTCCTCCTGGGCCGCCGAGATCGAATTGGCCGCCACCGCGGGCGTCCTCGACGAGACCCGTTCCAGTGCATCGCAACCGTGACCGCCAAGAACCCGATCGCGTCGGTGATCTGGGAGGTCGCCGCCATCAGCGAGACCCGCCGTACCGAGCAACCTCCCCCTCAGCCGTCACGACGCAGGCCGGGCGCGAAGTTCATGTCTTGGGGTAGTGGGTGCGGGGATGGCCCGCGCCAACCGTGCCGGCGCCCCGCGCGACACGGGGTGTCCGTCAGGTAGCTGGCTACCCACATCAGCATCGAGGTCACAGGCTGCCAGGTCGTGATTGCCGGGCCCGTCATGCGGCGGCCGTCTTGCTCCTCCTGGTGAGACCGCAAGCCGACAAGATCCTCGGCGACACGAAAGCCCCCTCAGGTTCCGCGCCGGAACGCTCGTGAAAGCGCAACTGCACCACCCGCGCGCGAGCTTGTCATCAAACAGGCGGTCCGGTCGGAGCACGCATCCGCGGTCATACCGAGGGCTCCGTACATCACTGCGGAGTAGACCATGGGTGAGATCCGCAGGTCGCTCGCGGACGTGCTGGTGAGGCTGGTGTCCCTGGCCAGTGCGCGGTCCAGCGACTACCCCTGATCATCCAACGGCCAACGGTCGGTCGCCGCTGGAGGAAGAGATCTCGACCGGCACCGGGGGGATCTCGTGGTCCGTGTGATGCCCCGCGCGGCATGGGTGCCGCGTGGGTCACCGAGGCGCCGCACACTTGGCGCACGGCGACGTGCACCGTCTGGTGGTTTGCGCGCATGGCCGTCATGTCCGCTCCGACGCGGAGCCGCGTGGCCGCGGTGCGTGGACAGTGGGCGTCCGCACCAACGACTCGGGGCGGTAGGAGGTGGCGCAGCCGGCGCCGCCGGCTACCGTTCATCGACCCGACCGACCACAACGTCTCACGCATGTCCGGCCGGTTCGCGCACGCACCTGGTGCAGTTCATTCGGCGTGCCGGGGTGCGACCGGCAAACGCGGTTTTCTATGCCGCGGGGCTGGCGGTGACTCCACATCGGGAGGACCGATGCGGGCGACGTCGCCCGGAGGGACCTCACGCTGGCGCCAGCGAAGCAGATCGGCCGCCGACGCGGGCATGAGCCGCGCCATGCGCTCTGGCCACCCACGTCGACCGCGCGATGGTCCACGGGCCGGTGACACGTCACCGGCGCTGTCAGCCATGCGTCTCGGTCGTACCGGAGCGCCGACGGAACCTTGTTCCGAGCGGTGGCTGGTGCAGACCGCCGAGGCCCGCGAGAAGGTTGAGAACTAGCCCTGGGGAGGTAGTTGCGGACCGCCTACCGCGATCCATGGCACGGCCCGGTCGAGCTGGCGTAGTCGTGCTCGGAGGCTGTCGATGTCCACCGCGTCGGCGTAGCGCGTCCCGGACTTGACGAGCTCTCCTCGAAAGTCCTTCATGGTGCGCTCGTACGAGGGCCGGAGCTCATCCAGTGCCCGGTACACCTGGATGCGCGCCCGGTCGGAGGACTCGAAGATGGTGACGAGCATCAGCGCCCATAGGACGTCGTCGGGCACTTTCGCGCCGGGTTTGCGCACGATCTGCAGCGCCTGGTAGCCGGCGCTCTCCTTCTCGCCCAGCAGCAGCCTCACCTTCTCGGACCGTTGCGCAGCGATCCATTGGAGGACCGAGACGAGGAGAGCCAGAGCAGCGACGATCATCGCGGCCATCTCTGCCATGAGTCCATCACTTCCTGCGGGTTGAGCATGGAGCAGGAGCGTCATCGCGTGTCCGCTCAAACGTACGGATCGAGCGTCACGGCTCCGTCACCGTGCCGTCCGACGGTTCCCGTGAACGGTGGAGTGACGGCGACGGACCTGGGCGGGCGCCGCGCCGAGCTGCCGGCCGCCGCTGTCCGGTCGTCCTGCCTGCCACACGCGCGTCGCGTCGTGCGCCATGGGCGGCGGTACGCCCCGAGCCGGCCGTCGCGCTGGGACGAAGGGGTGTGCGCCATGGCCGGACCGTTCGCCGCTGCAGTCGTGGGGTTCGGAGGCCCGTCATCGTGCGCAGAATATAATCGATGTGCCCTAAAATGGGCGATGTAGAAATCCGCCCCGGACCAGTTCGCGCAAGGTCTTTGCCGAGTGCGGCCAAAACGGCCCCGGTGCTCCCGACTCGGTCACAGTCTTGAGGCCGTGGATCGGGACCGATCTCCCAGCAGATCACTCCTGTCGAGTCGAGGGGCGCCCGTCGCGTGCCACCTCGAAGTCCAGCAGAAACTCCTCGACCCGATTCAGGGCGTCCTCGATGTCGACGCACCCAGCGGTCCCGGGCGGGTCGACCCTGATCGGGCGGGAGTCGCCGTAGTTGAGGAACCAACGACGTGACACCATGATTAGAAGGCGCTCGGACTCGACCTCGACCGTCATGAGGCAGTGGCCGGCGCGTGCTGCGGTTGGCTTCTTCCTGGGTGGCGATTCCATCGCGCTCAGCCGTTCCTTCCTCACGTCGGCACGGTGACGCGGACGATGATCGCCCGGGCACCCTTGGCGGTGGGGTCTGCGAGGGCCGTCACCGGGAGCCCGGAGGTTCCTGCGTCGAGGGACGCGCCGAACAGGAACGCCCTCGTGGACGCGAGCCCGAGCGTCGTGTCGTCGGGCGCCACCGCGATGAGCGCGATCTCGCCGAGTCCCGCGGGCAGGATCTCCCGCGCGATCCTGGTCGCGAGCGCGTCCCCGGCCGCTCCGGGATACGCCCACGCCCCTGTGGGGTACGTGACTCGGCCGACGCGACCCTCCGGTGGGTCGGCGGCGAGGATCGCCTTGACCAGATCCGTGTTCTTCCCGTGCCCGCCCTGGTCGAACCCGTCTTCGTCCTTTGGGCGGTACACGTACACGTCCACGTCCTCCAGCGTCGGCTCGACGACGGGGTCCGGCTCCGGGCCCCGGCGGACGAATGCGATCCAGCCGTAGGGGTCCGCCTCGATATGGGGGCGGTCGACCCGTTCGGAGGGGACCAGGATGTCGAGCTTCGGCCACGACCGCCCGTCGAGGAGCGGAATGCGGTCCCGGTGCTGGGCCGCCACGATCTCGCCGGCCACCTGGTCGACGCGCATGTGCCGGATGCGCAGGTCCAGCGCCTGTCCGAGGAGCGCGGTGACAGCCGCCCTGACCACATCGTCGTCCCACGTCCTCGCCACGTAGGGCAGGTAGCCGGCCGGTGCGATTTCGACCAGACGGCCCTTCCGCGTCGTGGAGAACTCGGAGCTCGCCAGGAGTTCCTCGAGGTGCTGCCCGACGCGTCCGAGGATCGCCTGACGCCCGAGCGACCCCACCTTGGGCTGGATCGCCAGCACGTCGGTGAGGTCGGCGTGCAGCTGCTCCGCCGTGCTGACCGCGAGGGCGGTCGCGCCGGGCCCGAACTCCTCGAGCAGCTCCTGCTCGAACTGGAGGATCTGGGCCAGGAACACCGACCACGGGCGCATCCCCAGCCGGCCCAGCCACGTCCCCTGCGCCGCCGCCCCGTCGACGAGCCTGCGCGCGGCCCACTCGTCCACCTCCTTCCGGCCGCCGAGGTCCACCAGGAGCGCGAGCGGCACCCCGGACCCCGCCTGCAGCGCGGTGCCGTCGTCCCACGGGTGCTGCTGGGAGAGCAGGGCCGCGACCTCCTTGCCGGCCCCGGCCGGCAGGAGCCACGGCGGGACGCCGACGCGCTCGTTCTCGAAGTACGTCGAGGCGACGACGTTGCGCTTCTGGCTCACCGGGACGCTGACGACCGCCGGCATGTCGTGCGCGACGACGCGGACGACGACGCCCTCGTGCTTCCACTGGTCCCGGCTGGAGCCGCCCGCCGACCCGGCGCCGTCGCTGCCGCCCGAGCAGCCGCATCCTCGGCCGCAGCCGTCGCCGCACATCGAGTCGTAGACCGGCGCGGGGCCGGACGTGCCCGTTGCGGGGTGCAGCTCGACCCGCCATACGCCCGCCCCGGTCGGGTGCGTCAGCGGGGCGAGGTCGATCTTCACCGGGCCGTCGGCCAGCGGCAGCAGGGTGCCGTCCGGGCTGATCGCCAGGCCGTTCTCGACGACGAGGGTGCCGCCGTCCAGCCAGGTCCGCAGCCCGTGCACGACCCCGGGGCCGGTCGCCGTCGCGAGCGCCCTGGTGAGGGAGCGCGTGTAGCCCTGCATGACCGCGAGGTGCTCGGCCCGCAAGAAGAGCCCGTCGACCGGCCGGAGCGCCGTGAATCCGTCGAGCGACGTCGCCTCGAGCACCGTCGCGGCGTCCTCGGCGCGGACGCCCGGCGCATGTGAAGTCGTGGCGTGGATCGTCTCCGGGATGGTGGCCACGTCGATCAGCTCCCTTCCGTGCCCGTCGGGACGTCGTCCGGCGTCTGCGCCTCGGCCCGCTCACCGAGCAGCGGGTTGGCGACCGTGAGCACGGCGTCGCGCCCCTGTCCGAGCGTGCCCGGGTCCTCGCCGACCACGCCCGCGAGCGGCACCGGGGGATCCGCACCGTAGACCGGCGTCCGGCCGGTGCCGAGCACGAGCACGCGCACCAGCGGGTTCACCGGCCTGTCCGCGAGCCGGACGAGCACCCGCCGACGGGCGGGGTCGTATCGGGGCGGACCCGCGAGGTCCTCGACCACCCACTCGTGCTCCGACAGCGAGCTGACGTGCACCGCCCGCTTGAGCGACGCGGGCACGACGTCTGCCGTCACCTCGAACGCGAACGCCTCGGCGGCCTCGTCCCACTCCAGGCTGTCGGGGCGGACCTGCGGCGCCGCCGCGACGACGGGCGCGTCCGTGCCCAGGAGCGCCGGCGCGAGCCCGCACACCAGGTCCTGGATCACCCCCGTCGGCAGCACGACCGTCCGGCAGCAGAGGTCGATCACCGGCTCCGCACGGATCACCGGTGCATCGCCCTCGTACTCGATGGCATAGGTGACGCACGCCAGCACGACGCCCGAGCCCGCGCCGTCCGTCGGGAGCTGGTCGCCCGTGCAGTCCCGCCCGGGCGCCGTCAGGTCGGCGCAGTCCTCGGCGGCGAGGCAGCGGAAGGCGTTCAGGAGCGCGGCGGCGCGGTCGGCCGGCGCCGCTTTCGTGACCAGGTCGCGCCAGGCGCCGACGTCCGCTCCGACCGGGTGGGCCGGGTCGGGCGGGACGGGCTCGAGGCCGAGCAGCATCCGCACGCGCCGGTACGTGGTGGGGCGCGGCTGCGGGCGCACGGCCAGCAGCTCCACCCGGGCCCGCTCGAGCACCCGCGTGTCCTCGGTGCTGCTGCGCGTCACGTCGCACGCGTCGGCCAGCACCGTGACGCTCCGTGCCGTGCAGGCGTCATACCTCAGCACCACCCACAGCGTGAGCGTCCGGTCCCGGCCTCGGGGGATCAGGGCCTCCATCGAGCAGCACACGGCGGTGTCGAGGTGCAGCTCGCGCCCCACCGCGTCGACGGCGAGGCCGGGGCAGATCTCGAGCTCCAGGAGCCCGTGCGACCGCACCCGCAGGCCGTGCAGCACGCCCGGGCCGTGCCACCACGCGTCGTGCAGCAACTGCTTGGCGCGCGGGTGGTCCACGAGCACCTGGAAGTCCTCGAGGCCGAGCAGCATCCCCGTCGCGGGCCGCAACGAGGTCCACGGGTCCAGCGCGCTCACGTCGGTCAGCCTGGCGTGGCCCGAGGCGTTGTCCGCAGCGGTCACGCTCGTGCCGGTGCGGTCGTCAAGCGTGGTCATCGCGTCTCCTCGGTGGTTCGCCCGGGAAGGGTGTCGAGGCCTTCAGGTACTCCCGTCGCACCGCGTCGACGAGGCGGCTCTGGGTGATCGGCGCACCGGCCGCCGACGCGGAGAAGGCGGCGGTAAGGGCGGCGTTGCGGATCCATCCGCCCGGCACCGGGTAGAGGCGCGCGAGGGCGACGAGGTCGACGTCCGCAGCGACCACGGCGGGCCGCTCGGGCACCGGGGAGCCCTCGGGCGGTGTCGTACTGGCGACCGTCGCGCCCGTGGGCAGGCAACGGCGCCAGAGCTCGGCCCGGCCTGTGACGTCGGGCAGCGGGAACTCGACCACGACGTCGAGCCGGCGGGTGAACGCCGGGTCGATGTTCTGCCTCAGGTTGCTGGTAAGGACGACCAGGCCCTCGAACCGCTCGATGCGTTGCAGCAGGTGCGCGGTCTCGAGGTTCGCGTAGCGGTCGTGCGCGTCCGAGATCTCGGTACGGGTCCCGAACAGCGCGTCCGCCTCGTCGAACAGGAGGACGGCGCGCGTGCGCTCGGCAGCGTCGAAGACGGCCGAGACGTTCTTCTCGGTCTCACCGAGCCACTTGGACACCAGGCGCGAGACGTCGACGACCATCAGGTCGGTGTGTGCAGCGGTGGCCAGGGCGGCCGCCGCGAGCGACTTGCCCGTGCCGGGCGGGCCGACGAACAGCAGCCGAGCGCCGCGCACGGCCTGGGCGCGCTCGCGCAGACCCCAGTCCTCCAGGACGGTCTCCTGCTGCTCCAGGCGTTGGACGGCGCCGCTGAGCTGCAGCAGTGCGTCCGCGGGCAGCACGAGCTGGTCCCAGCCCACGGCCGGGGCGACGAGCCGGGCCGCCGAGGGCAGCTCGACACCGGTGCGGTTGCGGACGGCGTCCGAGAGCCGGTCGGGGTCGGGGTCGTGCCCCAGGACCGCGAGGTCGAGCGCGAGCTGCGCCGTCACGGCCGGGTCGAGCGGGTGCCGGGCTGCGACCGTCCGCGCACGCCCGTTGAGCGCCGGCACCGCCGCCTGCCAGGCGGCGCGCACGGAGGCCTGGGGGACGGGTCCGCAGTCGACCGCGAGCACCGCCCGGTCCGGGCCTGGGCGCACCGTCCCGGGCGGCGCGACGGCGATCACCGGCCCGGGATGGTCGCCGACGGCGAGAGCTGCGGCTGAGCCGTCCCGCGCAGGGAGCATGAGCACGGGGACGGCGCCCCGCGCCACGGCGTGCGCGAGCACGAGACGCACGCGCGCTCCGTCGTCGGGCTCCACCGCCGCGGCGACCAGGCATGCGCCCGCGGCCTCGGCGATCGCGTCGGCGCGCCCGAGCGCGACGGCGACGTCGTCGTGCGCGACGACGAGCAGCACGCGGGCTCCGCGTGCGACCACGTCGACGCACGCACGCACGCCAGGGGCGTCGAGCCACGCCGCGAGGCCGGGCGGCGGGCCGGCCGTGCCGACGCGCGGCACCGAGGCGGGCCACGCGTCGGCGCCGGCGAGCGTCGGCCACAAGTCGTCGGCCAGCACGAGGGAACGCTCGAAGAACGGGCCTGCCCCCTCCAGCCGCAGCAGGCCGTGGCGCGCGGCGCGGCCGCCGACGAGCACGCCACAGAGCTCGGCGCGCACTTGGGGAGAACCGCCCAGCAGGAGCGCAGCCAGGCCGGCGGTGGGTCGCGGTTCGGCGTTCGGGTGCAGCGAACGGAAGGTCGCGGCAAGACCCTCGTGCTCCTCCGGGAGGCCGGCGAGGACGAGGAGCTCCTGCTCGTCGAGCGACAGCCCGAAGCGTGCCGTCAGCCGGTCGAGCGGGGTCGGTGCGTCGTGCGACGACGGCACGCGGACGGTGGCGACCGACGCCGCCCATTCCCGCAGGAACGCGGCTGCTCGTGGGGCCTCGGACTCGGGGGAGCAGCGCTCATCGATCACGGCGGCCACGGCCAGCGCGACCGCCCCGGCCCGCGCGGACAGGTCCGCCGCGGTCCGCCGGCCCGTGGTGCGGTGCAGCGTCGTCTCACTCATAGCGGATCCTCACGACGTGTCCGAGCCACCACACCCAGCCGGGGTCGATGTCCAGGCCGGAGCGGCGCACGTCGAGGTCGACGTCGTCGAGGTCGAGGACGACCTCCACCCAGCCCGCGTCGTGCATCACCGTGGCGTCCCGGCGCGCGAGCCGCAGGACGTCGGCCGCGTCGCGCGTGGGCTCGTCGGGCTGGGCCCGGCGACCGGCTGCCGTGCCCGCACCCGCCCGGAGGCGCGCCCCGGTGACCTCGACCCACCGCTCCGCGAGGGCGTCGAGCTCGCCCGCCTCGATCTCGTCGGGGCCGGGTCCGGGCTCACGAACGGTCGGCGGCCCGGCGAGCGCGACGACGGCGGCGTCGTCGTCGGGCGCCGGGACGATGCGGGTCGCGAGCTGCCGGACGCACCACGGCGTGGTGCGCGAGCTCAGCGCAGGCGTGTCGAGCGCTTCCGGGAGACCGGCGAGGGCGGCGGTGTTGAGCAGGAACAGCAGGCCGCCCCAGGCCGTGGACCGGCCGCCGACGGCGGACGGCGCGGCCGCACCACCGGGGTAGGGGGCGTCCGCCCGGCCTGCCCGGGCGACGGCGTCCGGAGCGGAGACCGTCACCGCAGCAGCGGCGCGGTCCGACGACGCGTCCACGTCCCTGGGCGCCGTCGTTGCCGCGACCTGCGGAGGACCGGCGGTCCCCGCCGGGCTGGGACGCGCGAGTCCCAGTGTCGGGGCGGGCCTCAGCCGCTCGATCACCGCCCGCACCAGCGCCCGGACCTCGTCGTCCGGACGTCGCAGCCGGACTGGGTCGACCTCCGCGATCGCGAGGACGGCCCACGCGGCCTGCGTTTCGTCGTCGAGGCGCAAGCCGGAGCGACGCAGCGCTACGGCGAGCGCGGCCCTCGTCGCGATCGCGCCCGCGAGCCGCACGACGTCGGGCGGTGTGGTGCCGTGGCGCGCGGCCGTCGCCGGCGGGGACGGCGCCGCCGCCGCGGCTGGCGGCCGGTCGTCCGCCGCCGGGTCCGGCTCGAGGCCTGGGCCCTCTGTGCGCGACGGACCGGCAGTGGCCTCGTCGGCCACCGTCATCGCGCGCCCCGCCAGCCCGGGCACCGCCACCGCCCCACTCAGCGCCTGCCAGCCCTCGGTCCCCAGCAGACGGTGGGCCGCCGCGGCTCCGGAGCGCTCGACGAGCCGCACGAGCGCCGCGACCGGACCGAGGGGCAGGCGCATCAGCACGCGCAGCGCGACCTTGCGACGGGCCTCGCCGGTCGGCTCGGGGTCTTCCGGACTGAGCAGCCCGACCTGCCGCCACGCCCACGCACGGTCACGCCGTCCGGCGGCGAGGCTCGCCAGCAGGTCGTCTGCCGCCGCCTCCAGGCCCGCGTAGTGGACGACGTCGGGCGAGCCGCTCGCCAGCGTGCGCCACAGCTCGTCGACAATCTGTTGTGCCCACGCGGCCTCGAGCGCCGGCGCGGGCCGGGTGGGGTCGAGACGGACGTCGACGTCGAGCCGTCGCAGGCACCACTCGCCGTCGGGCAGCGGGCGGGCTGCGAGGGCGGGTTCGAGCCGGTCGCCGGCGACGGCCGACAGCAGCCGGTCGACGTCGTCCGGCCGGGGCCAGTCGACTGTGCGGGCAGTGAGGGCGCCGATCGTGAGGTCGTTCATGCCAGCCTCACGTCGCCGACGGTCGCCGTGCGTGCCAGGCGTGCGCCGGGCACGGAGGAGCCGAGGGTGCCGGTGCCGTCCAGGCGCGTGGCCCCGAGCGTGCTCGCGGGGGCCGTGCGCGGCGGGCCGACGTAGGCCGTGTACCCGATCCGCGCCTGCCCGACCGGGAAGCCGTCCCCGAGTTCGCACAGGTCGGCGAGCGTGTGGGCGGGCTTGTGGTGCTCGACGATCTCGCGCAGGACCTCCCGTTGCTCGTTCGTCAGGCGGCCCGGGACGAGCACAGTGAACCGGTGCGCCACCGCGGAGTACGAGTCCGAGCGGGGAGAAACGCCACCCAGGGTGAAGAGCCCGAGGCGGCCTGCGTAGCGGACGTTGTTGCCGTCGACGCTCGGGGCGTCGAGGCGGCCGCCCTGGGGCGCCAGACCGAGGACGGCTCCCCCCAGCCCACGCAGCCGCCACCTCTCGACGACCCGGGCGTCGCGACCGAGGTACAGGCGAAGCATCCGCTCGAGCGCGGCCGTGGTGCCACGTCGGGCGAACAGCGGGTAGGCCTCGGCGACGAGCGCGCGGCGGGCGGGCTCCGGCCAGCGCCGGTCGAGCACGAGGCCGGCGAACCCCGCCAGCCAGGGCAGCAGGTCCGACGGCGTGGTGCGCGGGTCGACGAGCCGGTGCCGGTCGGCCGCCGCCACGTCGAGGTCGTGGAGCACGCCCTCGGGTCCGGTCAGGTACCCCTGCAGGAACGCGGCCTGGTCGCCGTCGGCCGAGAAGCTACGCGGCAGCATGCGCAGCAACGGATGACCGGGCCGCTCGACACGCACGGCCCGCACGCGGGGCGAGGTGCGTGCGGTTCCGGTGAGCGCCAGGCGGAGCCACAGGTAGCGCCCGGGTGGCGCGTCGACGCCGGTCTCGTACGTCGCCCAGCCGTCGCCGGGCGGGTCGGTCCGACCGGCACCCGGACCGGCGGGGTCCGACGCGGCACGCGGCCCCTGCATCCCGTGCGGCACGACGGGCAGCGGCAGGCCGTCGTCGAACGCGCCGACGGGAGGCAGGGGCGGCGTGTCGTCCGGGTCCGCGACGGGCCTGCTGCCACGGGCGGGCGGTGCCGGATCGATCCGGCGCACGACCCCGTCGTCGTCCTCGTCGTCGCTGGTGGCGGCCCGCACCGTGAGCCCCGCACCGGACGGCAGACAGGCGTCCACGAAGACGCGGCCCCACCGCGTGCGGTACGCGCCGGAGTCCAGGCGGTACGTGGTGACCGAGCCGGCGCGAAGGTGGCGGGCGACCGAGCCCTGCGTGCTGCGGCTGCCCTCCGTGGTCGTGTAGACGACGCGACCGTCCGGGCCCACGGTCAGCGCGCCGCCGTCGTAGCCCTCGGCCGCGAGCGGCTCGTCTTCGACGAACGCCCGTCTCCTTCCGTCGCCCTCCTCGCGCACGCGGCGGACGGGGAGCCCCGGCGCGCGTCCGATGGCGAGGAGCCCGTCGGGGTTTCCCTCGACGTCCGTCGCGGCCGGCAGTGCGAGCAGCTCGGTCCCGTCGAGCTCGGCGAGGATCGGGTCGTCGCGTACGCCGGCGACCGCCGCCCTGCCCGCGCAGCGGCGACCCGGGGGGCCGGTCCAGAGCACGACGGGGCGGTCGCCCAGCACGGTGATGCGGGCAGGCCGGTGGTGCGGGTGTCCGCAGGGCGGGTGCAGCGCGGCCGTCTCGACGCTCGTCGGGCACTTCCGCAGCTCGGGACGGGTGACGAGGACGCAGACCGCCGGACCGCCGTCGCCGTCGGTCCCGTCCAGGAGCACCAGCACGCCGCGCGGACCCCAGGCGACGAGGTCGAGGGGGCGGCCGGGCACGCCCACCCGGCGGGGCGACCGGCCGCTGCCGGGTGTCACAAGCACCACCGTGCTGCGGGTGGCCTCGGCGACGTAGAGGCGGCCGTCGGCGTCGACGGCCACGCCCGTGGGACGGTGCAAGCCGGCGTAGCGCGCGCCGTCGGCGCCCGGCGGACCGCCGCGGCCCGCACCCTCCTCGGCGAGCAGCACCCCGTCGAGCGGGCGCGTGCTCCAGGTGCGGCCCGTGGAGTCCTGCGTCACCCCGGCCGGGCACGCCGGTTCGGGCTCCGGCGCCCCGGGCACGCAGCGGTCGCCGTCCCACCGCGGGCCGTACGCGGGCGCCGCAGGCTCCGTCCAGTCGAGGCCGACCTCCCCGCCGGACAGCAGCACCGTGCCGTCGTGCACGCAGCGGACCCACTGGTCGGGGTGGGAGAGCTGCGCGAGGCCGCGGTCGCCGTCCATCAGCACACCTCGACGGGCAGCGGCACGGGGACGGTGTCGGACGGTGGGGTGGTGGCGG
This sequence comes from Cellulomonas sp. NPDC055163, assembly GCF_053607065.1. NCBI lineage: Bacteria > Bacillati > Actinomycetota > Actinomycetes > Micrococcales > Cellulomonadaceae > Cellulomonas > Cellulomonas sp. NPDC055163. The sequence continues at coordinate 112,119 of NZ_JBSGSU010000003.1, forward strand.
GCACGGTCGGGTCGGTCGGTGGGCCGGTCACGACGGTGACGGCAGCGATCTCGGGGACCTGCCACTTCGTGAGGGCGACGAGGTTGCGCTCGGTCGGCGCCGGGTCGAGCGTGGCCAGCCGGGTGCCGAGGGCGTACTCGACGCCCTCGACCTGGACCGCGACCGCCTCGAGCTCGGCGGCCCGCACCGCGCGGCCGAGGGGCCAGCCAGAACCGTCCGGCCCCTGCGGCGGGACCGCGGAGAGGTACTGCCGGAGGATCTGCTCCACCCACCGCCGCACGGCGTCGACCGGGTACCCGTCGCGGACCTGCACGCCGACGGACACGGCCAGCCGGACGTATTCCGGTGGGATTACGTACAGCTCCGCCGTGAGCAGGCGTCGCACATCGAGGTAGGCCGCGACGCGGCGCAGCAGCCCGACGTCGGGCTGGGGAGCGTCCGGGTTCCGCACGTCACGGTCCGGCAGCACGACGACGCTGGTGACGCCCGCGGCCTCGACGGACGGCGTGTCCGGGTGGAACAGCGAGAGCACCTCCGCGCGCGCGACGCCGCTCACCTCCTCCGCCAGCGCCCGGTAGTCGTCCGCGACGACGGCGCGGTCGTTGCGCTGCACCGCGCCCGGGATTGCGTCGAGGGCCGCGGCGAGGTTCACGCGGTCGGTGCCGCCCGCGGCGGGCAGGGGGTTGCTTGCTTTGCTGATGCCGCCGTTCTGCGGGAACGCGGTGACCGCCTTCGCCGGGACGTTGCCGCGTGCGCCACCGCCGTAGCGGTAGGACGGCACGCGGATCCGCTCGCCGAGCTGCGGGACCCGGGCGGTGCCGAAGACGACGGCGCCGTGGTCGTGGTCGACGACGAAGTGCCGGTCGGCCGCCGTGCTGGCCGAGAAGCTCTCGACCTCCTCCCAGTCCACCCAGCGGCCGGACTCCTCGACCTGGACCTTGACCGAGTCCGCCAGCACGGGGGAGTGCGTCAGCGGGTATCGCTGGTCCGAGTCGCCGGTCCCGCTGCCGAGCAGCTCGGGGGAGGGTGTGCGGGACTGCGTGGCGGCCACGCAGTTGGTGCCGACCCAGAGCACCCTCCCGATCGTGTCGCCGATGTCCGGCGTGGCGGGGCGGCCGACCCGCAGCCAGGCGACGACCTTCGTTGCCGTCTCCTCGTCGTCGATCGGGGGCGGGCTGTCGGCGAGGCCACCGGCGGCCGGCAGCCTCGCCGGGAAGGGGGAGGGCAGCTCGAGCTTCACGACGCCGGTAGTGACCATGCCGCGCGTGGTGTCACCGATGACGGCGAGGCTGCGGAAGGGGCTTTCGGTCGGGCTGGCGGGGACGCCGGTCCAGAGCTCCCAGACCGTGGGCGGCGGGTCCTCGGTGAGCACCTTGGACCGGAACTTCTCGGTCGGGTCGGGCAGCACCTTGTCCAGCGGACGGCTGCGCGCGAGCTGCTCGTCGAAGGCGACGCCGAGGAAGAGGATGCGCCCGCCGAGCGCCGCCAGGTCCGTCGTGTCGCGCGCGAGCAGGGCCACCCAGAGTCTGCGGTCGACCTGTTCGCTGACGTCGACGGGCACGACGTCGGGCGCCGTGGGGTCCTCGGGCGTGAGCGCGGTGTGGTAGAAGACCGGCTTCCTGTCCTTCGGCACATCGGGCCGGCTGATGGCGTCGAGCCGGCGCTCGCGGGCGATCTGGGCATCCGGCACCGGCGTCTTCCCGGCCCCGACGGCCTCGAGCGGCCAGGCGTACAGCTCGTCGTCGGTCTCGAACGAGACGTCACCGGCCGCAGCCTCCGAGCCCCGGAGCACCTGCACGCCCTGGGGCTCGTCGGTCTCCGCTGCGACGAGCACGCTCGCGGGCCGCGCTCCGCGCGGCTGCACCCCCAGGAGCCGCAGGAACTCGACGTAGGTGGTCTCCGGGATCTGGTTGAACCGGTACAGCAGCGACTCGCCCAGGTAGGCGAACAGCTCGAGCAGCGCGATGCCTGGATCGGTCGGGTTGTGGTCGGTCCACGCCGGGACGTAGACGGGGATGCGCCGGCGCAGCTCCTCGGCGAGCTGGGCCTGGGAGCGGTCGTCGAGGATCGGGCTGATCAGCGCCATCGCCCCTCACCTCAGGTAGAACGGGTAGACGAGGTTGTCGGGCCGCAGGTCTGCGCGGCGGACGTAGGCGATGTCCACCCAGAGCAGCGTCGGATCCTCGTCGGACGTGACCGTCACCGAGTCCAGGCGGATGCGCGGCTCCCACGTCTCCAGCGCGGAGCGGATCTTCGCGACCATCGACGTGCGCGTCGACTCGTCGTTGGGCGCCATGAGGAACCGGCGCAGCCCGCAGCCCAAGCCCGGCCGCATCACGCGCTCGCCCGGCTCGGTGTCGAGGATCGTGGTGACCGACTGCTGGATCAGGTCCATGCCGTCGAGCCAGGCGGGGCCGGCGGGGAGCTGGTCGGCCGACTGCGGCAGGCGGAGCCCCACACCCGTCCACTGGTCGACGACGTCGATGCTCATGCCGTGATCCTGCGGGGAGCGGCGTCACCGGCGCGTTGCAGGTCGACGCGGCGTGTGACGCGGCACTTCCATGGTCCGCGGACACCGACGCACCGGACGGATGCGCGAAACGTCCGACCAAGGGCGCCTGCGGCCGAATGGCGCCTGGCACGCGCTGCTGCGGCGCTCGGGACGCGTGAGGTGACGGCCGGGTGACTGCGGCACTCCAGCCTGGTGATCTTCACGTCCATCAAGGAGAACCGAATGAGGTCTGCGGGTCGGCGGCACTCCGTGCCCTCCGCGGCACCGACAGGCCCTGCCGAACAGGCTCGGCCGGCGGCTGGGACGCCACTCTCGGCACCACAGCGGGCGAGTTTCGAACACTGGTTCGGCACCGACCTGAGCGCCGTGCGGATCGACACCGGCAGCGGCAGCCGGCAGGCAGCCGCGCGGATGTCCGCCCGGGCTTTTGCGATCGGGTCGCACATCAGCTTCGCGGGCAGCCCGCCTGGATCGTCGCGGAAGGCCGACGGGGGTGGCTTGCTGGCCCATGAGCTCGCGCACGTGATCCAGAACCGCAACGGCCCGCCGACCTCCGGACGGCCGATCAGTAACCCGGCTGATGCGGCCGAGCGGGAGGCCGAGGCCGCAGCGCACGCATGGGTCAGCGGCGCACCGTCACCACCCCTGCGAGCGCGTGCCGGCGCCCGCATCTCCCGGCAGCCGGACGACCCGGACCGGGCAGCGGATGCAGTACCGGGTTCCCAGCTTGGCGAGGTCGACCTGCAGCCACTCGACGACTGGGTGCTCGAGATCGACTCCAGCGACCCCGCCGTCCTGGGCACACCGCCCGGCACCGCCCGGGAGCAGATCGCCCAGCGGCTGTACGGGAATCCGACACACTTCGGCGGTTTCGACCCGGTCGACGCGCGCCGGGTTCGCTTGCGCAACCTCCGGGGCGTCCGGCCTGACACGGCGAACCGGGTGCGTGCTGCCTTCGACCGAAGGTTGCCTCGAGACGTCGACGCCGTCGTCGCCATCCTGGTGCAGCGCAGGATCGACGGCGACGAGGAGATGGTGCTGCTCAACACGACGGAGTGGTGGGCCACCCGGGGGGACTTCACCAACGGCGCCGGCGCTTCGTACTTCGACGCCTACGTGGACCTGCTGGACACTCACCACCTCACCGAGTGGGGATTGTTCAGCGACACGATCCGTCCTGCCTCGGAGTGGCTGATCATCGAGGCGGACGAGAAGAAGTGGGCCATCCACGCCCTGATCGGCCGCCGGTCCAGCCGACGGAACACGCAACCCTCGGTCCCCTCGGGCGAGACGCCCGGCTACACCCCGGCGACCGGGCCGATCACCGCCGCGCCTCGACCATGGAACGAGGCACGGCAGGCCATCGGAGGCTTCAGGTACGCGATCGGGGAGGACAGGTTCCTGCGGACCAGCGAGCACCGAAACCTCGGCACCATCCAGGCCGGCGAGCTGCTCGTCGACGAGCGCTCGGCGAGTGCGGCTGAGATCAGGTTGCGCAACGTCGCGCCGCAGCGCGGGCGTGTGATGATCCCGGGACGCGACGGCCACTTCTACGGCTACACCATCAGCTACCCCGAGTTCTGGAACGCGGACTACGTCCAGCCGACCGACCCGGACAAGATGCGGCTCGAACGGTTCTGGTGGGACTACCCCGGCACGGTCTTCATGCCAGGCGGTGCGTTCCAGCCCGACTTCGCGGTCGGCGGCGAGGCGGAGAGGACCCAGCGGGCAGAGATCCTGCAGCGAGCGCTGACCGCCGGCCTGGCCGCTCTGCGTGGCCTGGACTTCGACGTGTTGTCGATCATGACGTTCGAGCAGCGGATCACCGTGCTCGATCTGGCCGCCGGAAGCAATGAGCTCGCGGAGCTGAGCCTGATCAGCCGCATCCTCTACACCACGCCTGTGGGGGAGTTCCCGGCGCTCGAGCACAGGATCTCGACCAACGGGACCATGGCGCGCCTGCTCAATACTCCGTCGTCGGGTGCCCTCGCCATGGTCGGGCGGATCTTTACGATGAAGGCGCTGGAGGCCGGGCAGGTGCCTGGGGAGAGCCTGGAAAACCTGCCGGAGTTCACAGTGGGCTTCGACTCCGACGGGTTCTACCGGTACGCCTACCCACGCACGAGCACACAGGGCTCGCAGCTGCTCGCCGCGAACCAGGTGCCCACGGGCGGGGGCGTCGGGATCGGCCGGGAGCGGGCAGGCGAACGTGAGGCCGCAGGACCGATCCAGCGGACCGTGGCGATGCTGCAGCCCGCGATCTTCCGCCAGGGCGGCACAGGTGCGGTCGGATTCGCGAAGGACCTCGTTCGCGGTATCGGACGAACGATGGTCGACGACGTGGGCCCGGCCATGGGGCCCTACCTGCCGACTCAGCTGGTCCGGGTCACGACCCTCGGTCCGAACCCGCAGAGCCGTGTGGTGTCCGTGCTGGAAGCTGTGGGCCTTCTGGCGTTTCCCGAACCAGCGATGCTGAGCCGGATGGTGTCGGCCGCCGTGTCTGGTGGGCAGGTCCTGCTGGCCGTGTCGGGACTGGCCCGGGCGTTCGGCCCGGCCTTCGTCGAGGGCATGGCCGCCAGGACCGGCGCACGTGGGGTTGCCGCCGGCCTGGCGGAGGCCGCCGCAGGAGAGGCAGGACGGGCGGCGCTGGTCAACGCGGCCCTCGTCGGCAGCATGGAGCTGATCGAGCACAATCGGGCTGCGCTGGCGGAGAGTCCTGGGGGCCGGGCCTTCTTGCAGCTGTACGAGGTCACGATGGTGATCTGGGTCTCCCGCGACCTGGGTCGGCTGATCGCGTCCGGTCTGGTGCCCAGGCTCGCTGCCGCGGCGGAACGGCTGATCGCGCTGCCTGGCCGCCTGCGGCAGGCGGTCATGCCGCTCAACGCCGAGCTGCAGGCGTTCACCCGGGCGCTGGCCCGCTATCCGAGCCAGGCGGAGGCGCTCGCCGCAGCGACCAACGAAGGCCTGACGGTCGCCGGCGGGCAGGGGGCCCCGCGGCCCGGCTTCATGGCCATGCTGCGCATCACCCGGGGCGAGGTCGCCGCCGAGCGGCTGCTGGGTCAGATCGCCGGGACGCCCGCCGGGCCGGCCGCCCGCCGGGTGCTGGATCGGCTCGGCAGCCTGATCACCCGCGGTGAGGCCGAGGCAGCACAGGCCGCGGGCCGGACTGCCGAAGCGGTCGAGGCTCGTACGGCGGCAACGGCCCGGACCCGGAGCGCGGCCGAGGCGCGGTTCGCGATCTCCCAGCGAGCGGCGCAGTTGCGGCCAGATGCGCGAGAGGCGTTCCTGCGCTCGGTCGAGGCCGTGGTCAACGCCCGACCGAACTCGTTGAGCTCCCTGACCGACCTGCTGACGGCGGCCGCCGAGTCGCGTACGCCGGCTGTGTTCCTGACCGAGGTGCAGACCCTCGTCAGCCGGCGCGGGGTCTCCGACGAGGCGCTCGGGGTGCTGGGTCGGAAGGCCCGGAACGGCCGACAGACGCTGGATCTGGTGTGGTTGAACCGGACCTCGATCACCGACGACGCACTGGACTTCCTTGGCCGCGACAAGCGCACCAACTGGGACCTCTACCGGCGAGCCGCGCAGACTCCGAACGCGGGCAACGTGATGAGGGACTTCCGCACCTCTGCACGTGGCGCGGGCGCCGAGATGGTGGGCGCGGAGGAGGCGGGCCGTCTGGCCGGCACCGTCCGCCGCCAGGTGACGATGGGTGGCAGTGAGATCGACTTCGAGATCATCGTCGCCGGACGGCGGCATGGCTTCGAGATCAAGGGGTGGACGGCCGAGACGTGGGAAGAGGCGCTGGATGCCGCGATCAAGCGGCTGAACCGCAGAGGCCTCACCGACGCCGAACAGCAGGCGGTGAGGAAGATCGATCACATGATCGGTCAGCTCAGCGACGCCCAGGCAGCAACCCGCCGCCGACCCTACCTCGGTATCACGGACGCCCTCGACGACCGGCTGCGGGATCGGCTGCGACGGGTGCTGCGGGTCAACGGCCTGGGCAGCACGGAGCTGGTCCCGCTGCCCGAGGCGAGGATCAAGCAGAAGGCCGCCATCACGATCGGCGAGGCGCTCGGGGTGGCACGTCCATGACACAGATGGACCGGACTCCCTGCTGGGTGGTCCTCGCGCCACTGACGACCGAGGAGCTGGACAGCGTCGTGAGCGAGCTGTGGCAGTGGGAGGTCCCGTACGCCGCCGGGCCGTCGCCGTGGTTCGTCATGCCGGTCGGAGAGTACAACGCCGTGGTCAGCCACCAACCCGGCACCGAGGGACCCGATCGGTCGCTGGCCGGGCGGTGCTCGGTGCTGAGCCCCGGTAGGCCGGTGTACTCCCTGCTCCTGGACCCGGAGCGGGAGCAGGTCGCGACGTGGCTCACCGGAGAGCTGATCTCCGAGACCGACGCCGATCCACGGGCACTGGCCGCGTTGCTCGGGCTCGAGCTGCCGCGACCCACCCATCCGACCGTCCCGCCGTCCGTGGCGGTCGTGGAGGGCGCCTCGCTGTCGGACGTGCGGCAGGTGCTGACGTATCTCGGCTGTGCGGACTGGACGCGGCTGGCAGTCAATCGGCGCGGAGTGCTGGTTCGCGCCGACTCCGGCCCGCTGGGCACACAAGCCTGGGACATCGCAGAAGCGTTGCCGGCGGCGCCGGTCTACTTCGTCCAACGAGACACTGGCACCGAGAGGCTCAGCGTGCTGGTGCTGCGAGCCGGGCACGAGGTCGGTTGCTTCCTCGCACCGCCGCTGGACGACGACACGCCGCGCCTCACCGACATCCTGGGCGCCCTCACCCAGGCGGCCGTCCTGGACGTGCTCGACATCCCGTCGGACGCTGTCTGAGGATCGACGCCGCCGTGCTGCGACCCGCCGGACCGACGTCGGCGGTGAGCGACGTGGACGCTCGCGCCGGCGGCACATGGCGGGGCGGCCTCGCCCCTGCTCACACGCGCACGCGCGGCCGGCACAGCGGGTCGGCGGGGCTGGTCTCGTGGGCCGGCTCGTCGCCGGGGCGCGGCTCGGGTGCGGGCGTGTCGGCGTTGCCGGCGACCGAGCCGGCCAGCCTCGGTGCGGCCGCGACGTCCGGCGCCGCCTTCAGCTGGTCCACCCAGTCCGGCGACGTCACCGGCACGCCGGTCGCCGCGCTCGTGTCGAGGCCGAACGCGAGGTTCACGTTCGCCCGCAGCGCGGCGCCCGCGGCGCCGCCGGCGCTCGCCGCGGCGACCAGGTCGGCGCGAGCGAGGAAGTCCGCCGTGATCTGGGCGCTCACCCGTGGCGTGATGCAGAAGCGCAGCGCGAGCATCCACCAGAGCTGGAACGCGAGCACCACGATCGGCAGGAACATCATGAACAAGAACATCGCGACGATGAAGAAGAGCTCGACGGCGAAGAAGCAGACGCTCCCCGCCCCGCCGACACGACCCGAGCCCGGCTTCGGGATGCCGGCGAACGGGTTCGTGGTCAGCTGTGACCTCGGCGGCGCGACGACGCGCACCCCGCCGGCCGACGGCTTGCCGGCCTGGGCGGCGAGCCGCCGCAGGTCGGGCATCGTGACGGTGACCGTCCGGTTCTTCGTGCCGGCCGGGTCCATCGGGTCGGCCAGCCGGAACGGCTCGGTCGGGACGCTCTGCCACGTCTGAGGTGGGCAGCGGTCCGGGCACTTCGGGTTCGGCTGGGTGACCACGCACTCGACCTCGTAGATCGAGGCGTGGTCGAGCTTGGGCTCGAGGGCGGTCTTCCCGCCGTCCCGCGGAGCGGACCAGTGCTCGTCGGAGAACGTGGGCACGACGCCGAACCACAGCGAACGGCTCAAGGGTCCGCTCGGGTCGTCGTCGCAGTCGAGTCCGTTCGCCGCCCGCTGGTCCTTGCCCCGCACGGGCAGGCGCCACATTGGGAACGTCTCCTCTTCCTCGACCGCGTCGTCGACGGCGTCAAGCGCGTCGCCGAGGGTGCGCCAGCGTCCTCGCTTGCCCGGCTTCGGTGCCACGCCGCGCTTCGGGACGATCCACTGCTGGCGGTCGGTCCGGAGCTCGAGCAGCTGGAGCTCCTCGGCGTGGTCCTTCGCGAACTGCTGCCGCCACGCCTTCGAGGCCTGGTCGGCCCACCAGACGTCGCGGACGTCGGCGTCCAGCGGCCCGAGCGTCACACTGGCCGGGTCGCGACCCTCGGCCTCCAGCGACTCGGCCATCAGGCTCTTGACCAGGGCGGTCGCGACCCGCCGGAGCGGGCGCCGGGCACCTGCCACGCGCGTTCGTAGCCGCCGCATGCGGAACGACACCGAGATCTCGTCGTGCTTGCCGGCGCGCGGCAGTCCGGCCTGGTCGCAGAAGACCTCCACCACGACGACGTAGAACCGCTCGTGCACCGGCTGGTAGAGCTTGCGCAGCCCGGTCGTGACGAGCCGGTGCGTGGCCAGCCGGGCGCGCCGGTCCGGGTCGGCCAGATCGGGCGTGACCGGGACGGGGTACGTCCACAGGTCGTCCCGTCCGCGCTTCAGCGAGTCTGCGGGGTCGAACAGGAGCCGGTCGACGAAGTCCGGGGAGTCGTACATCTGGATGCGCGGGGGCAGGGCCGCGTCCGACCGCAGGTCGATGCCCTCCCGCTCCCGGGCGTACCACGGCGAGCGCAGCGCGAAGCCGTCGGCGTTCACCACAGGTTCCCCACGCCCGTGCTGTACAGGGGCGACGTCACGGCGACGTCCGCAATGAGCGCCTTGCACTGCACCATGCCGGTGAAGACCGACGTCGCCGCGGTCACGGTGAGCTTGGGGGCTGTCACGTTGACCCCCGAGTTGGCGTTGATGTCGATCGACCCGGACGACGTGAGGGTGATGGTGCAGCCGTTGGAGTGGGTCACGGTGACCTCCTGGGCACCCGCGTCGAGCACGACCTTGTGGCCGGACTGCGTCCGGAGCGTGACCTTCGGGGAGCCCTTCGTGTCGTCGAACTCGAGCCGGCTGTCGGAACGCGTCCGCAACACGCGGATGTTGTTGCTCGCCTGGGCGGTCTGCGGCAGCGCGCGCGTGCCGTTCCAGGACGCGCCCACGACGTACGGCCGGCGCAGGTCGCCCGCCTCGAAGGCGACCACGACCTGGCTCTCCTTCTCCGGCAGCACCTGCAACCCCTGGTCCTTGTCGGCGTACGGGCTGCACAGCGTGGCCCACGCGCGCACGTCCCGGTCGCCCGTGGTGCCCAGGGACGGGAACTTCACCTGGACGCGTCCGAGGCTGTCGGGGTCGACGAGGTCGGTCACGAGCGCCGGGTACACGCCGAAGTAGCGCGGCCCGGCACCGTCCACCGGCGAGGGGAGTGCCATCACGAGCCCCCGTTCAGGGTGGGCCGCTCCGCCTCGAAGGCCGTGCGCAGCCCGCGTTCGTTGTCGAAGGTGTGGGTCGCGCGGGTGACGTAGTATCCGTCGCCGTCAAACGGGGCGCCCACCAGCTCCAGCTTCAGCAGGCTTCCCACGCCGAGCTCGGGGGTACCGCGCGTGAGCCCCGAGGCGGTCACGAACCGCCGCGCCCGCCGCAGCATCTCCGCGCGTGCCCACGCGCTCGCCTCCGCCGTCGTGAGCGGGGTCTGCCGCACCCGGTAGGAGGCGCGCGCCTCCAGCGCCTTCTCCAGCACCTCCGGGCCGGTGCGGCCTGACCCCGCCTCCGCGTGGATCGTGTCCGCGCCCGCCACCTCGTCGATGACCGCCTGGCTGCGTGCGTCGTACCCGCTGACGCGCACCTCGGTGCGCTGGTGGGCGACGTCGGCGGAGAGGCGGCAGCTCAGCAGGTCGGCCCCCTGGGTCAGCGTCACGTGCGTGCCGTTCCGCGACGAGCGCTCCGAGAGGTGCAGCGTGCGGCCCACGCACCACAGGTCGGCCTGCATGAGCCGCGCGCGCTCCCGCAGGAACGCCAGGTCGGACTGGTTGACCTGCTGCACGACGTCATACGTCGGCCCGGTCACCGCCACGTCGGCGTCCATGCCGTGCTCGTCCGCGATGCGGCGCGCGAGATCGGCGTCGGACACTCGGGTCCAGCTCTTCATGCGCCGCGTCAGCCGCAGCCGCATCAGCCGGTCCTCCGCGAGCACGACGACGCGCGGCGGCTCCCCGTCCCCGATCACGAGCTCGAGCGCCGAGACGGTCCCGTCGAAGACCTGCGTCTGCGTGCTCTCCCCGCCGACGGCTACCTGCACGTCGGAACCGAAGTCCAGCTCGGAGCCGTCGAGGTGCAGCAGTTCTCCTGGCGGGCCCGGCGCGCCGATCCCCGTGGCGGTGAAGTGGGCCTCGAGGGTCTTCAGGCCCTCCGTGCCCTCGTCCACGACGAGCCGGACGCAGTTCGGGGACAGGCGGCGCACCACGTCGCCGCCCACCGTGAAGACCGGGCCCGCGGCGGCGAGGAGCTGGTCGCCCATGGCCGCGTCAGTCCTCGAAGTCCTCGGCGTACACCCGCGCGCGCAGCCGCGCCAGGTCGACGGCGGCGGCGCGCCACGCGTCCTCGGCCGCCCCCGGGTAGCGCGGCTGGTCGCCCTGCCGCGTCTCGGGCACCGGGTGCCCCGAGGTCCCGGAGAGCTCGGTGTGGATCTCGCCCACGTGCACGCCCATGCCCTAAGTCTCAGGAGCACCGCGTCTCCGCAGCGTCACCGGTCCCCGGCGGAGACCCGCGCCTGTAGCGGGACGCCTCGCCCGTAGGTGAGGGCTCGGTGGTCGACGGTCGGTGCGACGGCCGTCGCTCCCGCCGTCGACGCGCGCGCCGACGCCGAGGCGCTGAACGACGCCGACGCGGCCGGCGCCGCGAACGACGCACGGGCCGAGGCGCTCGCCGCGGACGTCGTTTCGGCCTCGACCCGAGCCAGCGCCCGTCCGAGCCCGCCCTCCTCCGCGAGGACGAACCCGGCCGCCGCCTCCGCGCTCGCTCCACCGGCGACCCCGCCGGCTCCGGCGCCCCCGTGTGCCGAGGCGGTCGCCCGGAGCCCGAGCGCACCGCGCACCGTCGCGAGGTCGCCGACGCCCGCCGAGGCCGTGAACCCGGACCCGGCGCCGAGCCCGGCCGTGCCACCGACGTCGAGGCCGGCGGACGCGGCGAGCTGGACCTGCGTCCCCGCCGGGAGTGTGAGGGGGGACGTCAGGCCGGCCATCGCGGAACGCCACGCCGCCGGGTCCTCGTTCGCCCGGGCCAGGACCTGCTGCACGCTCTCCCCGGCCGTGGCCAGGGCCGTCGAGACGGGGTTGGGCGTCGGGGCGGAGCCCGGTCCGGCGCCGGGCGGCGCCGAGGGCGTCGTCGGGCCGCCAGCGGCGCCGGACCGGCCGCCGCCGCCCGGCCGGGCGGGACGCGCCTGCTCCGCGCGCGCCCCGGCGCCGAGCTTGCCGGACTCCCAGTCCGGGTTCTGCTCGGTGATGGTGATGCTCAGCTTGGCCCGCAGCGGCACGCCCTTCGGCGAGAAGTAGTCCAGGTCCTCGGTGAGCTGGGTGACGATGCCCCGGAACATGAACGTGCCCCAGTGGAACTGCACGGCGGGGGGCGGCTTGGCGGGGTCCTCCTTGGTCGGCTCCGTGAACCGGCGCACCATGTACGTCAGGTCCCGCACGTCCTTGTCGGGTGTGTCGGCTGTGTCGAACTCGAGGTCGAAGCTCAACGTCGCGTCCTGCACCGACGGGTTCTGCCGCTTCGCCGTGCGGGTGGTGGTGCCGCCGCGGTCGACGTTGTTGGTACGCGAGATCTTCAACGACGTCGGGTTGAACTGGACGTCGACCTTGGTGGCCGTGAGCTCCTCGTACGACGCCTTGCCGTTCTTCCCGCTCGCCTTGTTCTCCCGCAGGCGGGTCAGGGAGGCGGTCACGAGCGTGGTCGTCATGCGGACGCCCCCGTCCTCGTCGGGAGCACCATCCGCAGGCCCTCGTGGGCGATCTGCAGCTCTTCGATCGCGATCTCGCCTGTCTTGGCGTTGAGGGTGGGTCCGGCGATCTTGATCGGGAGCCCGCGGTCGAAGGTCCAGGTCGCGAGCGTGTGGGCCCGCGAGCCGTCGAGGATCTCCACGCGGCCGTCGTAGCGCGCCACGGGTCGCTCGCCGCCGACCATCCCCGTGAGCCAGCTCCACAGCGCGCCGACGGCCTTGCCTGACCCTCCGGACGGGTCTGTCGTGAACATCCCGCGCTTCAGCACGAGCGGCACGAGCTTGACCCGGCCCGCGCGGCGGATGACGCCGTCGTTGCGTCCGCCCTCGAGGTACTCCTTGACGTCCGCCTCGAGCTGGAGCCCCGTGCACTCGGCGAACTTGCCCTCGTGGTCGAGCGCCGCCGGGTCGGGGTCGCCGCCGCTGACGCGGCTGAGCGTGACGCGGAACGCGAAGGTCGGCAGCAGGTACACGTCACCCGACATCGCCGCTCACCTCCGTGGTCCCGTCGGGGTCGCGCGCGATGCGGACCATGATGAACTCGAGCGGCGAGGCGAGCGCGAGACCGACCTCCACGACGAGTCGACCCCGCGCGGCCTCCGCGGGCGGGTTGACGTCCTCGCCCGCACGGACGAAGAACGACTCCGCCTCGGTGCGGCCCGCGAACGCTCCCTGCCGGGCCAGTCCGCGCAGGAACCCCGTGACGAGCTGGACCACGCTCGCCCGCAGCGCGGCGGTGTGGGGTTCGAACACTAGCCACTGCGTCTGCCGCTCCAGGGCCAGGCGGATCATCGTCATCATCCTGCGCACGGACAGCTGCCGGAAGTCCGGGTCGGACGACAGCGTGCGTCCGGCCGCGAGCCGGAACCCGTCGCGCTCCTCCCGGTACACGTTGATGCCGAGCGCGTGCAGGCGGTCGTGCACGGCGTCGTCCACGGGGGACAGGGCGAGCACCGCCCCCCGCGCGAGCTCGTTGGCCGGCCCCCACGGCAGGCCGAGCCGCCGCTCGCGCGCGCCGATGATCCCCGCGGCGAAGGCGGACGGAGGCACGGCGACGGCGACGCCCCGCGTGCCCGTCGGGACGGCCAGCCAGGGGTGGTACGCCGCGAGGTAGCTCGAGTCGAACCCGGCGCGCCAGGCCGAGATCTGCGAGACGGACAGGCCGTCGGGCACGTCGAGCAGGGCCACGAACCGCGCGTGCCGCCGCGTGACCTCCGCGAGCATCCCCTGCCGGACGGCGATCAGGTCCCGCTCGTCGCGGACGCGGGCGTCCAGCGCCGGCTGAGGCTTCGCGGGCGCGACGAAGCTCGGCCCGGGGTCGGGCGGGTCACATGCGCTGCAGTGCGTGCGCGGGCGCGGCGGAGTCCACGGCTCCGGAGGGGGGAGGACCCGGGCCGACCGCCAAGTCAGGTCGGGCACGCACAGCAGCCCCAGCTCGCCGACGCGCGCGAGCCGGTCGACACCGTGGAAGTCGTCGTCCTCAGCCTCCGGGCCGAGATCGCCCGCAGACGGGTCGAAGAAGGCGTCGGAACCGACCAGGTGCGACCGGTCCGCGCCACCGTTCCTGGCTGTCGCGTCGACCGGCGGGAGCGTCACGTCCCGGGGTGTCAGCATTACCGCGGACCAGTCCGCGAGCGGCACGAGGAGGTGCGGGGCGACCCGGCTCTCAGGTCCGGCCCCGGCCACCCCGGGTGAGCGACCCCCGCCCGCTCCGAGACCCTCGGTCAGCACGCGCGCCAGCCAGCGCGGGTGCTCGGGCCGGAGCCCGAGGCCCGTGAGGTGCTCGCCGCGCCGGCCCGGTGCGGACCTGTCCTCCACGTCGAGCACACCCACGACGACGTCGGCGACGAGGGCGGTCCCGACCGTGACCGCTACCTCGGAGTCCAGCGTCAGCCGTTGGGGGGCGCCGCGGGGGACGTGCTCGTCGAGCACGGTCACCCAGCGCAGCACCGGATCGCTGCCTCCCCGAGCGCTCGGCGTCGGTGAGTGCAGGCGCAGCAGCGTGCCGACCGTCACGGCGGCGCCCACGGGCACGCGCAGCGTCGCCGGCCCCTCGTGCTCGGCGGGCGTCCGCTGGACGACGTCGTACCGCAGCCGGACGCTCAACCGCCCACCCCAGGTGCCCTCGCTGGACGCGGCGAGGACGGGGCCGTCGGCACCGAGCGCGTAGGTGGCGGTGGCCTCGGCGGCACCGATGGGCACGTCTCCGTGCGGTGCGACCCGCAGCACCCACGCGCGCTGCCCGCCCTGCCGGAAGAACGACGCGACGGCGTGCGGCAGCAGCCGCTCCGGCGTCCCGGGCGGTCGCTCGTACGCGCCGAACACCTCCTCGTAATCGGACCAGCGGGTCACCAGTACCGGCAGGTCCGTCGGCCCGCGCGGTGCGACGCCGGCGAACCCGGTCACGTCCAGCCGCACCGGCCCCAGGGCGGGGTCCGGCGGCGCGGGCGCGACGTACACGCCCGGGTGACCGGAGGTGCGCAGGCCCGAGGTGAGGCTCATGACGTCAGGAAGTCGATCCGCTCGGCGACCAGGTGCAGTTCCTCCATGGCGACGTCGCCGCCGCCCTTGCCCACGAGGGTGGGCCCCACCCACTTCTTGGGCTGCGCCTGCAGGAGCACCCAGCTGCAGACGGGCGCGCGCGCCTCGTCGAAGAGCGTGATGGTCACGGTGCGCGGGTCCAGCAGGCCGTCGCGGTGCGCCTTGAGCCAGTCGAACAGGCGGAGGTCCCCGATCACCCCCCGCTTCAGCGTGACGTCGTCCGTCGAGTTGATGTTGGGGATCTTGCGGACATGGTTCTCCTTGTCGTTGCCGTTGCGGTACTCGGAGTACTTGATCTCGTTGCCAAGACCGCTGACGTCCGAGAAGCCGCCGACGATCTGGTCGTCGCCCCCCGCGGTGCCGAGCTTCACCTGGAAGTTGAACGCACCGTAGGGGTTGTTTCGCGTTGCCATGGGTTCACCTCACTCAGCCCTGGTGGGCGTCGGCCGTCCACTGCCCGATGCGGAAGATGACGAACTCGGCGGGGGCCGCCGGGGCGATGCCGACCTCGCAGATCATGCGGCCGTTGTCGAGGTCGTTCTGTGTCATCGTGGTGCGGTCGCAGCGCACGAAGTACGCGTCCTCCGGCTTGGTGCCCATGAGGGCTCCGGAGCGCCACACGGAGTAGAGGAAGTCCTCGACCGACTGACGGATCGACGCCCAGAGCCGCTCGTTGTTGGGTTCGAAGACCGCCCACTGCGTGGCACGGTCGACCGAGTGCTCGACGAAGAGGAAGAGCCGTCGGATGTTGACGTACTTCCACTCCGGGTCCGAGCTCATGGTGCGCGCGCCCCAGACCCGGTTCGCGCGACCCTCGAAGAACCGCAGCGCGTTGATGCCCTCGGGGTTCAGGACCGACTGGCGGTCGAAGGTGACGTTCTGCACGAAGCCCGTGATGCCGAGCACGACCTCGTTCGCGGGGGCCTTGTGCACGCCGCGCGCGATGTCGCTGCGGGCGTAGATCCCCGCGGCGAACCCTGACGGCGGCAGGTCGAGCAGGGCGGGCGGCGCCCCGGGATCCGGCCGGACCGTCGGGTCGACGATGCGCACCCACGGGTAGTACACGGCGGCGTAGCTCGAGTCGAACTGCGCGCGGAAGGAGCGCACCTCGGAGATCGAGGAGTCCTTCGGCGGGTCCACGATGCCGATCCGGTACGCCTTGGTCGCCTGGCAGTGGGCGATCAGGTCACTCGTCGCCGTTGCGCGGTCGGCGTCGGTGGTGAGGCGCGCCGCGTCGGGGGAGGAGACGATCGCGATGTCCTCGATCTCCAGGAGCGCCGCGAGCCCTGTGGCCGCTCGCTTCGCGGCGTCGGGGTCGGCGGGTCCGCCGGCGATGTCGGACGGGGCGAGCGCCGTTGCCGGGGCCGCGCCGGTGAGGAACTGCTCGGTCGCGAGGCCGCTCAGCGCCGTCACGAGTTGGTCCACCGGGAGCGAGGCAGCAGGCTTCGCCCCGGTGTCGAACCAGACCAGGGCCATCTCGTCGGCCGGGTCCTCCGCCTGGAGCACGTTCGCGATCCCGCGGGGGTGCGCGGGGTCGAGCTCGAGTCCCGGGTACGAGTCGGACCTGCGGGCGCCCCAACGGACCGTCACGGTCACGGTCAGGGGGAGGTACGCGACTCTCCCGTCGTCCGCCAGAGGCGTCGTGGCGCCGGCGCCGTCACGCAGGCTGGTCTTGCCGGCGGCGTCCTTCACGACGACGCGGACGTTGGCCGGGTTCGGAGCCACGGCTCGGCCCGTCTGCGGGTCGCGCGGGGGCAGGGGCTTCGTCCGGTCCGGGAACTCCTCGACGGCGGCTCCGGTGGTGAGGCCCTGCAGGGTCGGTGGACCGACCCTGGGGCTCACGAGCACGTTCTTGCCGCGCTGGAAGCTCACCGATACCGCGATGTCGTTCCCGGCGACGCCCGGCCAACGCGCCCGGAAGGCGGCGAGAGGGATGCCGCCGCCGGCAGGCGCCCCGAGGGGCAGCCCGGCGAAGTCGGCGCGCGTCTGCTGACCCCCGGTCCACGGGAACACGCGCGACACGTAGAGCCGTCGGCCGCCGTTGCCGAAGAACGCGCGCGCGGCGAAGGCGAGGTAGTTCTTCTGGCCGCTGTCGGCGCCGCCGATGTCCCCGAGGCCGCCGAACGCCCGCTCGAACTCGGTGAAGCTGGTGACGAGGGTCGGGCTGGGCACCATGACGAGCTCGGGCCAGGGGTCGGCCGCGGCCGGCGTCAGGACGTACGGGACGGGCCCGACGAGCGTCTGGCCGGCCATCCCGAACGTCGAGGTCGCGACCCCCTCGATCGTCTTCGAGCGATAGCTCGTCTCCTCGACGTAGACGCCTGGGGTGAGGTATTCGGGCATCGGGATCTCCTCGGACGTGTGGTCGGCGCGGACTCAGGGGGCGAAGGGGACGTCGGTGAGCACGGTCTGCCGGCCGACGTCGAGCTGCCGGTTCAGGACCGGCGCCGTGCTGAGCACGTAGCCGGGTGGCGCCAGCTCGCCTCGCAGCCGGGGTGTGTCGAGCTCGGCCGGCAACGGCGGGTCGGAGGGGCGCTGCAGCGGCTCGACCGGCGGGTCGAAAAGCGGTCCGTCCGGACCTCGCGTCCGGCGCGGCAGGTCGTCCGGCGCCGATGGCGCCGCGACGGGTCCGTAGACGACCAGGTCGACGGTGACTGTGCTCATCACCGGGTTCTGCGCCGTCGAGCGGAGCAGCAGGGTGAACTCGCCACGGTCGTCGGCGTGGGCCCGACCGAGCACGGCGTTCGTCCCGGGCGCGACGGCGCGCACGCGCGCATAGGGCAGAGCCACGGCGCCGCGAGTCACACGCCCCCGGACCGACGTCGACCCGACGGGCAGCGGGTACGCCGCAGCGGGGGCTAGCCAGGGGGTGATCGTGCGCGCTCGCACGTCGACGTCATGGCCCTGCTGCGTGAGCTGGCTCCACGACCACGGGGTCAGGCTGAGCCTGCGCGGGACGTACCGGCGACTCGGGTCGTACACGCGCAGGACGAGGGTGGTCGGCACCACGGTCCGCCCCGCGTTCAGCCGGAACCGGCCGCCACCCGACGGCAGCAGGTCGACGCACGGCCACCACGAGGGGCGGCCCCGCGGGAGGACCCGGGCCGGCGCCTCCCATCCGACGTGCAGCGGCCAGGGAGCGCCCAACGTCGTGACGCCATCGAGCACGCGGACGCCGAGAGCCAGGCGATGGAAGACGTCCGCCGGGCCGACGGCCGTGGGGATCGTGTCGGGGGACATCAGCTCATCACGCCCACGGCTCCGGCGACGGTCGCCACCGGCGGCGGGGGCGTCACGGCCGGCCCCTCGAGGCAGATGACCCGGGCGAGGTAGGGAAGCTGCAGGCGGTAGTCGGTCGACAGCGACTGGAACGCCTCGCTCATCGAGTCGACGGCGAGGTCGTCGGCGATCACCTGGACCGCGTCGCCGGGGTTCCAAGGGTCGACGGTGCCTGCGGGCATGGCAACCGGCTGCAGCAGGGGGCCTGTGAGGATCGGCTCGGACTCCAGCACCTGGGCGGCCAGGCCCAGCCACAGCAGCTCGTCCTGCACCGTCGCGCCGAAGGCCCCGACCAAGAAGTGCATCCGCAGCGGGATGCGGGGGCGGCCGTCGGCGCTCGCGACCGCGGACCAGCCGGGGCGCGTCTCGCGGTCCACGGTGATCCGGTACGGGTACACGGAGATCGCGGGCTGCTGAATCAGCTGTCCAAGGTTGTCCGCCATCGTCTTGAGCTCCTTGGTGTTGGCCAGCAGAGCGGTCAGGCCCGCACCGCCGTCCCGTTCCGCGAACCGGCGGTTGAGGAGCGCGACGATGCTCACCCCCGCTGCGACCAGAGCGTGGTAGCTCGCCATGACCGCGATCCTCGGCGGGCGCCGTCACCGGCGCGTCGCAGACCCGTCCGGGGGCGACGGGCGGGTGACAGGGCCACGCGTTGACTCGGCCGGCCGGAACCCCGCGAAGGGAGCCTTCTCATGTCCGTACCCACCACAGCGCCGTCCGCGACAGCAGAGCAGCCCGCCCCGCCCGAGGTACCGGCCGAGCTCCTCGACGACTTCCTCGAGCTGCACGACTGCCGCCCGGAGCCGACGGGCGACGAGTGCGACGACCGCGCGCTCCAGGATCTGCAGTGCCGGAACGAGGCTCTCGCGCAGGAGTCCGCGTA
The DNA here is from genome assembly GCF_053607065.1 of Cellulomonas sp. NPDC055163. Lineage (NCBI taxonomy): Bacteria > Bacillati > Actinomycetota > Actinomycetes > Micrococcales > Cellulomonadaceae > Cellulomonas > Cellulomonas sp. NPDC055163. The sequence continues at coordinate 131,214 of NZ_JBSGSU010000003.1, forward strand.
CCGCGCCGGGCACCAGCCGCTGCTCGCGAGCGCTCACAAGGACTTCGACGCCGCCAAGCGGAAGTACCGCGACAACCAACGGGAGGCGGCGACGCGCATCCGGGGGTACATGCACGACGTTTCCGTGCTCGTGGAAAGGCTGGAGTGTCGGATCGACCAGCCTCGAGCGGTGCGCTGCCTCGACGACAAGTTCGAGACCGTGTCGGGCTGGCTCGACTGCTGCGTGGGTTCGACCTGCGGGTGCAGCGAGGTCCCGGAGGTGGAGTTCGGCACCGATCCGCCCGCTGAGCACCGCAAGCTCGTGCGCCGGGTACGCCGGTACGTCCGGGTCGTCGAGGACACCAGGAAGGCGTTCAAGACCCTCGTGGCCGAGCCGGACGAGCTGACGAAGCGCGTTGCTGCGGTCGGCGCGGAGCTCACCGCGATCGCACAGCTGCTCGACGGCGGCACGCCGGCCGGCAGTGCGCCGGCGTCCGACGCCACGATGCCGTCCGACACCCCGACGACGCCCGACCTCAAGGAGCTCTACGCCCGGGCACTCCTGGTACGTCGGCGCCTCGAGAAGAAGTGGATCTGGAACGGCTTCGGCAGCTACGCCGAGTTCGAGGACTGCCTGTGCCGCGCACTGACGACCTGGACCGACGGCGTCGAGGCCATCGCGGTGCTCGTCGGGGTTCTCGCGCGCAGGACGTGCGCGCAGAAGAATGCGGACGCCTGGTGCGCGAAGGTCGTCAGCGCGCCGGAGGCCGAGGTGCTCGCGCTCTACGAGCGCAGCTGCGGGACGCAGGCGTGCGACGACAGCGACGAGCACGACGACGACTGCAGGTCGACGGTGGACGACGGGCCCGAACGAGAACCGCGCAAGCCCTGGCGATCGGACGACGACTGCGGCTGTGGTGGCGGCCACAGGCGGCATCCGCACCATCCCCGAGGCGGCCACCCGGGCTTCGGGCCGCGCGGCGGCGACGCGCACCGTCACGAGCACCACCAGACGGACGGCGGGGACGAGCCGCAGACCGACGACGACGACCGGCAGGGCGACTAGTATCCGAGCAGGCTCTGGTGTCTGTTCGGACACAGCGGCCCGGCGGCACGAGGGTGTGACGCTCGCGTGACGCTGGCCCTCTACGTTCCAATCAGCGCGGCTCTGGAGCGAAGGGGGCACGACCGTGACGGTCATCGAGATCGACGTCCACTCGTCGCCGGATGTCGTGTGCGTGCTGGGGGACCCGTACGTCGTGCAGGACGGCCGACGTGTCGTCGTCCCAGAGGGCTGCAAGCGGCTGCTCTCCTTCGTCGCCCTTCAGCACGGCAGGGTGGACCGCCGGCAGGCGGCAGGGACGCTCTGGCCTGAGGGGTCCGATGACCGCGCCTCCGGCAACCTGCGCTCGACGATGTGGCGGCTGCGGTGCGCGGGGATCGACGTGCTCGAGTCCGACAAGCTGAGCATCTTCCTGAGGGATCGCGCGACGACAGACCTCGACGAGTTCTGCTCCTGGGCCGACCGGCTCACCTCCGGCAGCGCGACAGACGTCGACCTGCACGTACCCGGCTGGACGACGACCGTGACAGAGCTGCTGCCAGGTTGGTACGACGAGTGGGTCATCTTCGAGCGCGAGCGGATACGTCAACGCATGCTGCACGCGCTGGAGGCCCTCAGCTGTCGGCTCCGCGCGGCCGGCCGGTGTGCCGAGGCGGTCGAGGCCGCGATGAGCGCCGTCGCCGTCGAGCCCCTGCGCGAGTCAGCACAAAGGGTGCTCGCGGAGGCACACGTGGCGGAGGGCAACTACGTCGAGGCGCGGCGGACGTACCAGCGTTACCGGGAGCTGCTCCGGCACGAGCTCGGGGTCGAGCCGAGTGCGGTGTTCCAGTCGTGGCTCCGGTCGGCAGTGCTGTCTCAACAGGCGCCGACAGGAAGGACCACGACCGGAAGGACCGCGACCGGCGCGACCACGCGAGTGGTCGCGTCCGGGCCGGCAGCGCGGGTGGCGCTGCGCGCCGTGCCGGGGTCGGCCCGGGTCGTGCCCGAGCCTGCCAGAGCTGCAGCGCCGCGCCGTTGAGAGAGCCGGACGGTCGGGAAGCTTCCGACGGTCATGGGGCGGTGCTGACGGACTCTCTGCCTGCCGAGGGAAGGTGCGCTGGCCCCCCAGGCGGTTGGTCCTACGAGCGACGCGAATCCCCGGGGGTCTGGTTATGACCGAAGAGAACTCCATGGACCTGCCGACGAGAGCGACCGCGATCGCCCCCGACGGCAGTGAGGTGAGAGTGCTGCTGGATACGCCGCGTGGCGGCATGGCTCACTTCACCTTCCCGCCCGGGGCGGCGTCGCCTGTCGTTCGGCACCGCACCGTGAGTGAGCTCTGGTTCTTCCTCAGCGGGGCGGGACGCATGTGGTTGAGCGGCGGTCTGACACCAGCGGGTCGGCAGCGATGAGGCATCGTGCCCGTCGCTGCCGACCTGCGTGCTGTGCAACGCTGCTCGACGTGAGCGCGCACGCGCACGAGGCGGGCCGGGTCCCGCCGACGACGCTCGTCGTCCAGCTGCTCGGACGGCCCCGCATCGACGTCGACGGCGCCCCGGAACACCGCGTGCGCAGCCGGAAGAGTTGGGCGCTCCGGGCGTTCCTGCTGCTGGGCCGCAGGCCGCCCACGCGCAGCCAGCTGGCCTCGCTGCTCTTCGCCGAGGCGGACGACCCCCTCGGGGCTCTGCGGTGGTGCCTGGCCGAGGTCCGGCGCGCGCTCGGCTCGGCGGTCGCCCTGGACGGCGACCCGGTCACGATCTCGCTGCCGTCGGTGCGACGGTCGACGTCGACGTGCTGGTCCGCGGGCACTGGAGCCCGCCGGCCTCGACGGCGTCAAAGGACGTCGCCTCCAGTAGCGGGTTGTCCGTGAGCGCTCGGTCGAGGAGCTCGGTTCCGGTGGGGGTGACCACGTCCTCAATCACGTGTCCTGCCCGCGCCACGTGGCGCGCGTAGGCCTGGCCAAGGATGAGTTTCAAACTCTGCACCCAGTCCGGCAGCGTCTCGATGAACGCATCGGTCACAGCAGGCCAGAGGGCGCAGCTCGGGAGCCTAAGTACGCCCTGGACGAACACGGACGACGATGTGCGGTCCTGGACGCGCGCGTCGCGCGTCCAGAGGACAGTCATCGCGACTGTGGGCGGAGATCTGGCCAGCCGCCGAGGGATGCGGTACGGGGATGGGTAGGCCCACGGTGACGTCGACGTCGACGTCGACGCCGACGGGGCCTCGGGCGGTCCGCGCATCCACGCGAGGAACGGCCCCGGGGTCGTGCCCGCGGCGACGCCGACCGCTGCGCCCACGAACATCCAGGGGGCGAAGGAGATCTTCGAGCGACGCCCTGCTCCGCGGGCGAGCAGGATGAGCGAGTGCGCGCCGGCGAGTACGAAGGTCGCGGTCGCGCCCACAGCCAGCGATGCCCAGTCGAGCCAGCCGAGGGTAGAGGTCGATGAGTCCCGCGAGCTTGACGTCGCCGGGGCCCATGCCTGCCGCATCACCGACGATCGCGGGTACGACGGCGAGAACGAGGTACAGCAGGATCATCACCCTCGCCGCGGTGGTGGCGCGAAGAACGGCGGGCCAGTCACCCTTGACCCAGCTGGCAACGGTCAGGAGCACGGCCGAGACCGGATAGCTGACGAGCGTGATCGCGTTCGGCAGCCGGCGGGTGTGGACGTCGAGCACGGTCAGCGCCACCTCGATCGCACCGAGGTAGAGGAACGCCGGGAGCTCAGGCGGCGCGTGCGGACGAACGAGCGGCGCCCCACCTAGGAGTGCGATGAGGGCCGCGAGCGCGGAGATCGACGCCCTCGCTCGGACCTGAGGCATCGCACCGCCCACCTTCGTGCCGGAGCGTCGGCATAGCAGCGCCGCGCACGATCGCAGTGTGACGCCGCGGTAGACGGTCGCGCATGCCTGTGACGTGAGGGCTGTGGACGCTGAGCACGCGCCGGCTCATTGTGGACGAGGAGAACACCGGATCGATGAGCGCTGCTGCGCCGCCACGGGAGGTCCGGGGTGCCCGTCGATCGGCTCGCGCGGGTGCCGCTACCTATGCCTGGGTAGCGTGACCGCTCGGGGTGTGGCCGCTCGAGGCCGGTGCCCGGACGGCAGGGCAAGAGTCTCGAATCGGTGGCGGGACGGGCGGGCCGGCCGCCCGCAGGTACAGATCAGTGAGGCGTGCGATGTTCGCTGGCGGCACCGGGGCCAGCTGGCGGTCGAGGTTGGCGTGGACCAGGTCGGGGTTGTCGGTGATCTCCTCGCCGCTGAGAAGGCGTGCAGGAAGCTGGATCGTCCCGGTGCGTGCGAGGCGCTCGAGCGTGGTGGCGTTGTAGCGGGCCATCTCACACATGGCGCGGGCTGCGCCGTTGAACGTCGCGCCGAGCCGGCGGAGACCAGGGTCGGTGCTCACCGCGTCGCCATGCTTGCTGAGCGGGGCGACGATACGGAGGATCCCGAGGGACTCCGTCAGATCGGCGCGCACGACTTCGTCGCGGGGTGCCGGGTCGCGGAGCGGGGCCAGTCCACGACCGATGGCTTGCCAGGTTCGACCGTGCGTGAGCAGCGCCGGCGACGGGCCGTCGAAGCCGGCGTGGAAGGCGGCGGCGTGGGCGTGCACGGCGACCGCGAGGAGGGCCATGTCGCGCAGCGTGGCCACGGACGGTTCCGGGGCGATGACCATCGTCCATGCGCGCTGGCGGACCCGAAGCAGGCGGTCGGCGAGCTCGGTCAAGCCGTCGGTGGTCGTCACGCTCACCGGCAGGAGGCCGAGTTGAGGGAGCGGGTGTGCGTCGGCGAGTCGACGGAGGGAGCAGCCCTGGCAGAGGTCGGGACGAGTGCGAGGGACACTCCGAGCAGCAGGACGCTCGCATGCCGGCTCAACATGGCGTCTCCCGGTCGACAACCGAGTTCCGGATCGTCCATCGGCTGTCGTAGAAGTACGCCGTTGCCGTGGTCAGGACACGGGTCGGCTGGTCCGGCGGTGCCGCGGACTGGCCCGTCGCAGCGAAGACGGGTTGCCAGTTACTGACATCCACGCAGTCGGTGACCACCGCGGTGGCTCCCACCCCCAGCTGAACTTCGGACACTTGGGGCGTCAGCACGGGAGTGCCGGTCACCGTGATGCCGTTCGCCTTGAGGGAGTGGACGTTCGCTCGAAGATCTGCAAGGGCCGTGTCGACCGCGAACTGTGACAGTGCGGCGGCTTCCTCGGCGACGGGATCCGCGAAGGCCGCTACCTTCGCATCCCAGAACCCGCGGTAGGCGTCCAGGATCGCTGCTTCGGCTGCGACGATCTCCGGGTCCTTCGTCGGCGTGGGGGTCGCTGTCGGGCTCGATGGCTCGATCGATGTCGGCGTCGGCGAGGGGTCCGCCTCAGCGTCTCCGGGTGAGCACGACCCGAGGGAGGCCACCGTCAGCAGGCACACGAGCGCTAGCGAGGCGCGAGCGGTTCTGGACCGCTGACTCATCGGCGATCACCGCCCCCTGCGGACCGCACGTGACCCACCTGCTTGCCGTCGACACTGACCGGCTGGTTCCCATTCCACACCCAACCGGGCGAGCCGGGAACCCCGGTCCTCGGCGCACTTGGGTGCACTCGCGCAGTCCTCATGACAGCAGGTAGGCGCAGGGGAGGGACAACATGCGCCCGCCACACGCGCATCTGTGGATATCTCCACGGGCAATCCAGCTGTGCATGGCGCACGTCTACGCGGCTCGGCGTCGCTCACGTCCGGCGTCGGAGGTCCGGGACCGGTCCCGCGTCGCCAGCAGCGCGGTCCGCACATGCTCGTCGCAGAGTGCGGACTCCCCGTCGGCCACCAGCAGCGGCAGGACTCCCGGTGCCGAGGGGGTGCCGCGCAGAGCGAGTGCGAGGCGGCGGGCCTGCCATGGCGGCAGGCCCAGGTCGACCGCCAGCAGCCGCCAGCCGACGATGGTGCACCGCGAGTCTGGTGTGGTCGGCATGCACAGCACGGCGTCGACGATCCTCGCTGCCTGATCGGCCGGCCACCCCACGTCGACCAGGGCGCGATCCGCGGACGCGAGCAGCTCGCGCCAGACGACCTCGCCGACGGGTCCGGAGTCGACGCTCGCGGGCTCGTGCCCGTCGGCCATCACCACCTCGAGGGCGATCGGTGGGCTGAGCTCTCCCTCCCGCACTGCGGCGGCCAGCGTGCGCGCGCGGCGCTCGTTCGTCGCGAACTGCGCAGCGACGACTTCCCCGAGCACGGCGCGGCGAGCCACCTGCCAGAGCACGCCCCACGGCGAGCCGGCCGAGCGCAGCGAGGGCTTCGTCATTGCGACCCAGACGGCCTCCCACGCCGTCGCCTCCGCCTGCGACGCTGCGGCGCCGCGGACGCCGAGGTCGATCGCTAACGGGCGCTCGAGCTGCGTCCGGATGTACTGAAGCAGAGCGGTGCCGACGGGGGAGTTCCAGCCTTCCGCGTCGACGGCAGCAAGGGCGTCGAGCAGCCCTTGTCGGTCGCGCGTGATGGTCGGGACGCCCGTCTCGCCCGTCAGTCGCTCGATGTTGGTCGTCACGGTGGCCTCCTCGCGTCGTATGGACACGGGAGACGATCCGCACAAGGTGTAGCCGCGCCGATGATGGCAACAGGACCCGTGGTCCTGGGCGCGATGACGGCCAGCGCGACGGATGGCGCGGCCGATCACGTCATCCGACAGAGCGTTCGCGTCGCGGGATGACGGGGTGGAGGAGCTTCGGCCGACATTGCATCCGCGGCAGCTGACCGTTCCCCGTCATCGGCGCGGCTATCGCCCACCGACCCGTCATCCGGGCGATGAGCGAGACGAACCCGGGGGCGCCACGTCGAGGGAGAGGCGGCTGTCCGATCTGGCTTGCGGCGACGGGAGGCTGGACACTTAATGGACACTTATCGTCGGCGAAGGGGCGCTAGAAGCCGCGAGACGTGTCTAGCATTCTTCATCCGCACCACACCGATCCCGGCGTTCGCGCAGGTCACAACGAGATGGGTCGAGATGAGCCGCAGACCCTTGGAATCGTGAAGTCGGCGTTCCGATTCAGGGGGTCAGGGGTTCGAGTCCCCTCAGCTCCACTCGAAGTGCTGGTCAGTGGCCACGTCGGGATCCTGAGCACAGGAGCCGGACGTGGCCACTGGACATTTGATGGACACCTATCGCCCGGACTTCGAGCCCGTAGGCCGGTCTCTCGCGGGCTCTCGCCCAGGTTGGGTGGGTCACCACCCACCTGCTGGCATGGACACCGACGTGTCGTCGCCCACAGCCGCGACGATGACCCTGGCCGAGCTCGCCGCGCACCTGGCGGTCACCCCGCAGGCGCTGTACGACCTGCGCTCGAAGGGCCGCGGCCCGCGCGGCTTCCGGGTGGGACGTCAGCTGCGCTTTCGTCTCGCGGAGGTCGGCTACCTGCGCGACGTCTACGCGCCCGAGGACACGCGAAGCTCTCTCACCGAGATGAAGCCCACCGCGCTGACCGGTGCACGGAAGCACCGACGGCGCGACCGGCGCGCGGCGCTCAAGGGTCGTGCGGACGGGATGAGCCGCCGCCAGGAGAAGCACGTCCTGCCCGTCGCACTAAGGGCGTGTACCTCACGCGTCGGCCCTGCTTCCATCGGGCGACCTTGACAACGGAGCAAGATGGAGTGACGCAGGCGAGGGCTGTCACCACTTCGTGTTGGCGGCCAGAATCGTCTCCGGCGTGCTGGTGCGATCGAGGGGGACGAAGTCTGGCGCCCAGTCCACAAGGACGGCGCCGGCCTCGGCCGGGATATCCGCTGTTCGCAGCAGCCAGGCGATAGCTTCGGCCGCCAGCTGCGGTCCCTCGCCGTCGAGGCCGACCCCGCGACCGTCGGCGTGAAACGCCAGTTCGAGGTGCTCCGTAGCGCTCCGGGACCAGGCCACGGAGACGTTTCCTAGCCGGTCCTGGGAGACCGACGACCCCGGCCACCTCTCCTGAGCCGCAGCGACGAGCTGCGGGACGTCAAGCGCGAGCTCGGGTATGGCGATCAAGGCTTCCTTCACGGTGCTCCTTCCCAGGGCTGGACGCGGACGAATCCTCGCAGGCCGAGCGCGCGCATGCGGCTTTCGAAGAACTCCGCAGCCTGTGCGTTGTTGGTCACGAATTCGAAGGGCGTGGTGCTGTTGTCGATCCCGGCTCGCTCCATGGCGTCGAGAACCTTGATGATGCGCCGGTCCATGTTCGCCGTGGCGATGTCCATCATCTTCGGTCCCATCGACTCGGGGATGTAGAAGGACCGCTCGCTCGACAGCACCAGCTTGGCGTCCGCGAGGCTGCCGTACGCGTGCGTCGCGCCGTCGAGGACCGCACCCCTGTTCCCGTCCCAGCGAGCCAGCCAGCGCTCGTCGTCGCCGAGGACCTGCCGCTGGTAGTCGGCCTCGTCGCCGAACGCGCGCATCTGGCTCGGTTCCAGTGCGTGGTAGCGCGCCGCTGCTGCGGCTTCCTGATTCGCGTCGAGCGGGTTCCAGAGCTCTCCGTGTGCGCCTTCGACAGGTTCACGTCGGAAGAAGGCGCCGAGGTCGATGATCCCGGCGTCGCCGTGACCAGCTGCGCGTTGGGCGGCCCAGAAGGCGGCGGGGTCGCGGGCGATCTCCTCCCCGAGCAGGCGCGCACCGCGCCCTGCGGCGGCCCCGGCAACGTTGCCCGGCAGGAAGGTCAGCACGAGCTCACCGGCGTCCATGCCGGCTTCGAGCGGGGTCGTGGTGGCGAGGTAGTCGGCGGTGGCGCGGACGGGGTCGCGGCTGAACGTCGCGGCGCCCTCGGCGTGGGACAGGCCGTACGTCGCGACGCCGGAGACGCCGATGGCCAGTGCGAGCGACCCGCCGGACAGTGCGACGAGGGCGGCGACGCCGGCGCCGACGGCGACCTGCTGGACGGGGGACAGGCCGTTCCACCACTGCCCGGCGTTCTCCAGCAGGCCGGCGAGGTAGTTCCCGTTCCCGTCGAGCAGGAGGTACCGCCCGATCCCCGAGGCCATCGTCGTGCCCCACCCCAGTGCGAGCGCGAGCCAGGCGCCGCCGACGACCGCCGTCGCCCGCTGGAAGACGCGTCGTGCACGCGGCTCGACGCCCGGGGTCGTCAGCGCCATCGCGTCGGCGCGGATGTTGCGCACGTGCACCGCGACGGCGCGTCCGCGCCCGACCGCGAGCCGGCGCGGTTCCGTCCCGACGCGGGCGTGAGCGGCGAGGACGACGGCGACGTCGGCCCACCACTGCGCGAGCGCGCGCAGCACCGGGGTCGCGAGGGAGGCCAGGCGCCGCGCGATCCCGGTCCCGGTGTCGACGCGCCGGTGCCACCACCGGAGCAGGCCCTGCTCGGGAGGCGTGTCGAGGACCGCCCCGCCGGGTCGCACCCGGTCACCGCCGCGCGGTGGCAGCAAGGTGGCCCGGTGCCGGCGCTGCACGTCCACGAGCAGGCACGCGACGAGCAACAGGGCGGACAGCACACCCGTCGCCCTCCCGTGCCCGGTGAGCGACCACAGCCCCGACAGGACGGCGGGGAACCCGGCCGCGTCCTCGGCGGGCCAGCTCGAGTGGGCGTTGTGCGCGTTGTACGACGCGTGCTCGGCGACGGTCAGCACGAACGACAGCACCGGGAGCCCGACCCCGGCAGCGCGCGCGGGGCGGCGCCCGGTGCGCCACAGCGCGATCCCCAGCCCGATGCTCATGGCCGTCGTGACGGTCCAGATGTGGTGCCCGTGCGCGACCGCGACACCGTCCGTGGACGCGAACCCCGCGGTCGTCCAGGGGTTGAGCGTGTAGGGCTCGGGCGGGTTCCAGAACAGCCACAGCGTCCCGCGCGAGGCCACCTGGCGGACCGCGTCCTCGTAGGCGTTGAACGCGATCCCGGACGCGAACCCGACGAGCGACCAGTCCGTCGCGGAGAACCGCCGGACCCGCCCGGGCGCGAGGAGCGCGAGCGCGAGCAGCGGGACGAGCTTGCCGGTCTCCTCCAGGAACCCGGCGAGCGCCACGCCGGACCCGTCCGAGGACCGCCCCAGGTCCAGCGCCGCGGCCACCTGGAGCGTGAACCAGCCGATGACGGCGGACCACAGCACCGCCAAGCTGAACAGCCGCGCCGTCGTCGCCCACGACAGCGTCTTGGTCCGGGCGAGCAGGAACCACACGACCAGGAGCACGAAGCTCCCGACGTACACCCGGACCGAGGCCCGGGCGGACTCGACGACGAGCAGCATGACCAGCACCAGGACGAGCGACACCCACAGGCCGACCGCGCGGACCCGCGCCCACCGCGCGGCCAGCACCGGTCGATCCGCCCACCACGCCGCCGTGCGGGCACGGGCCACCTCCCACCACTCCGGTGGAGCGGTCGGGTGCACCACCGCGGGCTCTGCCGTCGTCGCCACAGTGGCCTCCGGTCTCTCGTGTGAGCGGGGCACACCGTAGCGAACGTCCCGTTACCACGCGTCGTGCCTCCACCCGCGCGCTGATGGCACGCGCCGACCTCTATGCGGTGGACCGCGGGTACGGCTTCCGAGGAGCGAGGCGATACCCATGGACCGTCCGGGTACTCGACGCATCGTGCTACTGCCGCTACGAGGCGTACTCGGGGTCGAGCTCCTCGAGCGTGGCGTGCCTTTGGCTTTCGAGGCGCTCGGCTTCTCGGATGTCACCTAGGGCGTTCGCGGCGCTGATCGCGTCGTCGTACAACGTCTCGGAGCAGGCTTCGGCGAGCTGTCCCCGGGTAGCAGCGAGGATCGCGCCCCGGAAATCTCTGGCGGCGAGGAGCTGTGCTGACAGTACGTGCGCGACGTCAACGATCGCGGCGGCCATCCGCTGAATCTCGTGCTCGGCCCAGGTGTACTCGCTACCGGCGATTCCGAGCAGCGGGCGTTCACGCACGAGTGCGATGGCTTCGCGTAGCGACTCGTGGCCTCCGGTCTCCCTTGAGAGCCCTGTCTCGGCGAGACGCCGGAAGAGGTTCCAGTCGCATGTCGCCTCGGGGCCTAGGCGGTAGTGGCCGCTGGCGTCGACGGGTGGGAGGTCGGTACACGAGGAGCTCAGTGGAGCGCTTGCCCAGCAGGCGTGCTTCGGTGGGTAGTCCGAGTACCTCGATGGGACCGAGGACATTGATGCGGAGCCCTGTGCTGTTCCCGACGTCCGTGTAGGCGTGTGTGTCCGGGGCCGGGAACGCTGCCAGGGCGCGGAAGGGCTCGGTTCGGTGGTCGAGGTCGTTGGTCGTCGGCGAGTTGGGCTCTGCTCCCGGAGCAGTCTCTGCATCCGCCATCGCAAGGAGATCGGTGATGCGTGCCAGATCCTGCGCCGTCAGTTGAGAGGCCGTGAGCTGCATCTCTGGCGGGTCGAGTGTGGCGGAGCCGTTGGGCTCCATGGTGAGCGTCCAGGCGCCAGGGAGCGAACTGGTTGTGAGTAGGACCGAGCCGGACCAAGGCGTCGGTGGGGGCCAACCCTCGTTCCCGAGGGCGTCGAGGTAGACGACGGGCAGCCAGGTGTCGAGGGCGGTGCGGTCGGATCGGGCTTGGAGGGTGTCGTCTACGCCGTTGGCTCCGAGTACCGCGCCGATCGATCGAGCTCGCTCGGCGTGCTCGGCAGGGAGCACTGTCGTATCGACGCACTGCAGGCGCGCGGGGTCGGACGCGGCAGCGAGGGCAGCGAACTCGGGTCCGGTGATGATGCCGACGCGGCCGGTGAGGTCGCTGGTGGCGAGCTCGGTGGTGATCGCACGGAGGGTGTTGTGGGCGGCGTTGAGGTCGCCGTTGACGGCGAGGGTGCCGGCGGCTTCGAGGTTGGCGATGACGGTGGCGTCGTCGGTGTGTCCGAGGGTGACCAGTGCGGGGTAGGGCTCGGGGCGGTCGGGGTCGTCGTCGAGTGGGATGTCGTCCGTCAAGGTGGCGGTGCTGACGGTCCAGAGGCGGGGTCCGTCTGCGGTGAAGGGCTCGAGTGGTTCCGGGTCGTCGTCGGCGAGGCGGACCTCGAGGCGTGTGTCGCTCAGGTACAGCGTGGTGATGCGGGGGAGGCCGACTTCGCTCCCCATCTGGCGGTCACCCCGCACGCGCTGTACGACCCACGCTCCCGGGGCCGCGGCCGGCGTGGCTTCCGCGGCTCGCTCGGCGTTCGAGCCCGTGACGTCTGCGGCGGTGCGTCACTCACCGCGCCCGGGCGCAGAGGAGAGCGATGTCGTCGTCGTGCGAGGCCGGGCGAGCACCGACGTGCTCGAGCAGCTCCTGAGGTCCTCCTGCGGGGTCGTGCTCCCCGACGCGGTGCACGAGCCGCGCGAGGTCAGCGGTCAGGTCGCCGCCGCGCGTCTCGACGAGCCCGTCGGTGTAGAGCAGGAGGCTGTCGCCGGACATGAGCGTGACGCTGTGGTCGTGCCGCTCGGCTCCGGGTCGAGCACCGATGAGGAGGTCAGGTGGCGCGTCGAGCAGCTCGGCGCGACCGTCGGCGCGCTGCAGGATGGGGGGCGGGTGACCGGCGTTGGACCAGAGCAGGAGCCGGCTGCCGTCCGTGGAGCTCGTGACCTGAGCGAGGACGAGCGTGGCGATCGCGTCGAGCTGTAGGTGGTGCAGCGCGTCGTCCAGAGCTCCGAGGATGACGGCCGGCGACTCGTGCCTGGTCTGTGCGATGCCGCGCAGGATGTTGCGGACCTGGGCCATGGCAGCGGCGGCGTCCTGGTCGTGGCCTGCGACGTCACCGATGACGAGGTGGGCTGTCCCGTCGGGGGTGTGGAAGACGTCGTACCAGTCGCCACCCACCTGGGCGACGCGCTGGGCGGGCTGGTACGAGACCGCAAACTCGAGGTGCTCGCTCGAGGGCGGCGCGGTGAGCAGCCCGCGCTGCAGCGTCTCGGCGATGCCCTGGACCTCGGCAGCGCGGTGTCGCTCGGCGTCGCGCACCTGGAGCCGGTCGAGCACCTGAGCGCACTGGGCGGCGAAGGCGCGCAGCAGCTCGATCTCCTCGGCGGGGAAGGTTCGCTCGCGCGCGAAGGCGACAGCGAGCGACCCGAGAAGGCGTGTGCCGATCTGGAGCGGGAGCACCGCCCAGGCGTGCGTGGGCTCGACGGTGAGCGCCATCGCCTCGAGCAGGCCCGGGTACCCAGCAGCCGCGGCCCGGTTCGGGATCAGGACGAGGCTGCCGCGTGCCGCGATCGAGGACGGCATCGGCCCGTCCAACGGCAGCTCCCGGAACGCGCGCTGCACGTCACCACCGAGCGAGGGGGTGACGGTGAGGTGCAGAACGTCCTGGTCTGGTGCGCGCACCGCGATGGAACCGCCGCTCGCGTCCAGCACGGGAAGCCCGGACCCGAACACCACGTCGATCAGCTCGGCGACCGTGTCGGCCGACCCCACCCGCAGGCTCACGTCCGCCAGGCTCGCCAGGCGCCGGCTCGCCACGTCCTTCGCGCGCAGCGCGGCCGCGAGCTCCTCGGCGCGCGCGAACAGGTCCGCCTCGACCTCCATGGCGCGGCGCTCCCAGTCCTCGCCACGCAGCCTCTCGACCTCGTGGCGCCGACTCTCCTGCACGAAGTCGGTCACGTTCTCCGCGCGCTGCACCAGGAGTGCGACCCGACCCTCGGCGTCCAGGATCGGCACGCTGATCAGCGACCAGTACCGCTCCACCATCCCTCCGGTCTCCGGATCGGGGACGTCGTACTTCTGGAGCGGCATCGGGTCCGGGCGCCCGGTCGCCACCGCACGGTCGAACGACGTACGGATCCACGGCACACCGTGCTCGTCGAGCGTCTCCGCGGTCGGCGGGAACGCCTCGAACACGGGGGTCCCGACGATCTCCTCCAGCGTCCGGCCGACGTTGGTGAGGTACGCCCCGTTGGCGTCCAGGATCCGGTAGTCGGGCCCGACCGGCGACATCACGAGGTAGGACGTCGGGATCTGCGCGAACAAGGCAGCGTGATCGACCACGCAACCGCGTTCGACGTGGTCGCGTCCGACGCCGTCACGCTCGGCGTCGTCGTGCGTCGGACTCGCCGCGCGCGACGCCTCGGTCTCACTCACATGCACTCCGTCCCGTTCGGCTGCGCGATCGTCGGCGACGAGGCAGACGGCAGTGAGGAAGGGTTCTCGCGCTGAGGCATTCTCGCTCCTTGCACCGGTGATCCACCTATCGGCGAGACGCGGTGCCGATGAGCGATCACCCGCTGGCGCGCTCAGTGGGAGGAGAAGTGCCGGTTACGCTTCGCCGATGCGGGAGCTGCGGTGACGGACGACGGGCTGCTGCGGCTGCACCCTGGGGGAGGTCTGTCCCTCGGCCCTGATCTTCACGCCCCTGCGGCGGCCCGGCGCTTCGTGCGGGAGCTCCTCGCCGGCGCCGGGCACGACGCCTGGATCGACGCAGCGGAGCTCGCCGTGAGCGAGCTCGTCACCAACGCCGCTCTGCACGCTCAGACGGCGATCGAGGTCTCCGTGGCGCTGGGTCCGCGGGAACTGCGCGTCGAGGTGCGCGACTACAACCCCGCAGGTCCCCGGCAGCGAAGCTACGGCGCCCACGCGACGACGGGCCGGGGCATGGGGATGGTGGCCGCCATGACGGACCGGTGCGGCGTGATCCCGCTCGAGGACGGCAAGATCGCCTGGTTCACGCTGACCGCCGAGGCGGCGGAGACGTCCCTCGACGAGCTCCTCGCGGCCTTCGACGAGGAGCAGTGGGAGGTCACCCCGAGTCCTCCGCCGATCGCGCCGCCGGCGGACGTACGACCGCAGACCGGGCCGGTCGTGCTGGCCGGAGTTCCGCTGACGCTCTGGATGGCCGCCCAGGAGCACCACGACGCGATCCTGCGCGAGCTCCGCCTCTACAGCGCGAGCCACCCGGAGGCCAGCTTCGACTTCACCAGTGCCGAGGTCGCGCGAACGGCACTCCTCGACCTGGTGTCCGTCCAGGCGCAGGAGGCTCCGCGGGGCACCGGGCGGCGCATCGCGCTCCCCGAGGGGCACCCCAGCCCGCTGCGAGAGGTCCGCGCCCCCGTGGACATCACCCTTCAGGTGCCGCTGCGCGCCGCCGCCGCCTCCGCAGCCCTCCAGGACGTGCTCGACGCGGGCGAGCAGCTCGCCGGCGACGGTTCGCTCCTTGCCTTCCCCGGCCAACCGGAGATCGTCGCAGTGCGGGACTGGGTGTGCGAGCAGGTGCAGAGCCAGGTGCGCGGGGTCCCGCCGCGGCCGTGGGCAGGCAGTGCCGACAAGCGTTTCGAGGTCGACGCAGAAGCTGCGCGGTCGAGTGCCGAGATGGCGACCACCCTGGAACGCGTCCGGTCCAGCCCTCGAGGTGTGGTGGCCTCCGACGCACGCAACCGCATCCTGGGCGTGAGCGCCGGGCTGGCTGCGTCCCTCGGCTGGGAGGTCGAGGACCTCGTCGGGCGGCGCATCGTCACGCTCATCCCGCCCTCCCTGCGCGAGGCCCACATCGCCGGCTTCAGCCGACACCTCAGCACGGGCCGAGCCCACGTGCTCGGGGTACCGCTGATGCTGCCCGTCCTGCATGCCTCGGGCCATGAGCTGCTGTGCGACTTCATGATCGAGCAGGTCGGTGCCGGAGCCGGCCAGTCGATGTATCTCGCGTGGATCGATCCGCGAGATCCGGGACAGCAGGGAGCGGACGTCACCTGACGGAACGCCGATCAGGCTCTCGCTCACGGGGCTCCCCTCCACGGTTCGACGCTCCGGCGGCGCAGGCCGGTGAGGTCGAGCGTCACCGGCGACGTCCGCCGTGGTGATCCCCCGCACCGCGTGCGAGGGATCACCACCAGTAGTTGTCCTGCGCGGTGTACGGCTCCTCGAGGGTGGCCAGGTCGTGCGGGTCGAGCCGGAGGTCGACGGCCGCGGCGGCGTCGGCCAGGTGGTGCGGCTTGGTCGCGCCGACGATCGCGCAGGACACCGCGGGCTTGGCCAGCACCCAGGCGAGAGCGACCTGCGCCATCGCGACGCCGCGCGCCTCGGCGACCCGCTCGATGGCGTCGACCACGGGCCGGTCGACGTCCCGGTCGAACGCCTTCGCCACGGTGTCCGCCGAGGACCGCTCGGTCTGCTCGCCCCAGGGCCGGGCGGCGCGGCCCTTCGCGAGCGGGGAGTACGGGGTCAGCCCGATGCCCTGGTCGAGGCACAGCGGGATCATGTCGCGCTCCTCCTCGCGGCGCAGGACGTTGTACTGGTCCTCCATCGCCGTGAACGGCGTCCACCCGTGCAGACGTGCGGCGTGCTGCAGCTTGGCGAGCTGCCAGGCCCACATCGACGACGCCCCGAGGTAGCGGACCTTGCCGGCACGCACGACGTCGTGCAGGACCTCCATCGTCTCCTCGACCGGGACCTCGTCGTCGAAGCGGTGGAGGTAGTAGACGTCGACGTAGTCGGTGCCGAGCCGGCGCAACGAGGCGTCGAGCTGCTCGAGGACCGCCGTGCGCGACAGCCCGCTGCCGCCGGGGCCGTCGTGCATCCTCCCGTGGACCTTCGTCGCCAGCACGATGTCCTCGCGCCGGGAGTACGTGCGGATCGCGCGTCCCACGAACTCCTCGGACGTTCCGCCCTGGTAGACGTTCGCGGTGTCCCAGAACGTCACGCCGAGCTCGACAGCCTGCCGGAAGAACGGTGCTGCGGCGTCCTCGTCGAGCGTCCACCGGTGCATCCCGGTCGAGGCTCGGCCGTAGCTCATGCAGCCGAGCCCGACACGGCTGACCCGCAGCCCCGAGCCTCCCAGTCGCGTGTACTCCATCCGGACCCGCCTCTCGGTGAGATCGTGCACCGCGTGCGCCCGGGCCGACCGGGCGCCCTCGTCGGGGCCGCTCGGCGCCCACACCCAGGGTGCGCGTCGTGCCCTGCTGCCGCACGCGGTCCGGTGCTCGGGCTCGGCCCGAGGTCGTCCGCGCCGCGCCGCGCGACTCGGTCCCGGGTCGTGCCGGGCCGTAGTGGCGCGAGACGACGGCCCGAGCGGCCCGAGCCGGCCGGAGCGTCCTGGCGTGCGACGCCGGTCGGCAGGACACGGCTCCGGGTGTTGCCTACCATCGGAGCGGATGCCCGCACAGCTCGCTGACACGGGGGGGCAGCCGGAGGCCCTCGCCGGCGGGCGAGGGCCTCGTCGTGTGCGCGGTGCGCGTCGGGCCAGGGGCAGAGCTCGGCCTGGAGGACCGTGACCGGGTCGGCGCGGTACCACCCGGCGTCCAGGCACAGGCGGCGGGCGATCTGCCGCCCCGGACCCGCCCTCGCCGGGGCCACGGGCGCCGGCGACGTGCGGCCGGCTGCTCGGGTCGTGATCGGTCACGGTGAGCAGGAAGAGCGGCGTGATCACGCTCGTGACCGTTTGCGCGCGAGAGGATCTCCGCCCGCCGTCGACCGCCTGACGCGCGGCTCGCGGGGTCACCGGAGCCGGAGCACTCCGGCGGCCGTCGGGGTGAAGCCGCAGGCGTCGAGGTAGAACCCGCCCAGCGTGTCCTCGAAGTCGACGTGCAGCCACGCGCAGCCCGCGGCCGCGGCGTGCTCGCGCGCGGTCCCGACCAGCCGCGCGCCCAGACCGCCGCGGCGCGCACGGGCGGCCACGGCGGTGTCCAGCACGAAGGCGTGCGCACCGCCGTCCCACGCGACGTTCACGAAGCCGACGAGCCCGTCGTCGTCGCGTGCGAGCACCCAGCCGAGGCTGAGCCGGGTCAGGCGGCCGTGCCAGTCCGCACCGGTCGGGTCGTGCCCGAACGCCTCGGCGTGCAGCGCCTCGACCTCGTCGTTCGTGAACGCTCCCCGCCACACGAGGCGGACCGGGGCGGCGGCGGGACCAGGCACGACGGTTCTCCTCGGCGGGCGACGGTGGGTCGTGCGTCACCGTACCGGCGGCGGCCGGGCGACGGCGGCCGCCCGGCGACGGCCGCCGTCTCGCGCGCCGGGTGCCCAGCCTCCGCGCGTCACGGTGGCGCGGTGCCGGACCGGACCCACCGCACGCTGCAGCCCGGAGCACGCACGCGGGCGGTCTCAGCGCACCCGCAGGACCTGACCGAGCCGCTCGCGACGCCGCGCGGAGGACTCGACGGCGACGACGACGACGACCGTCGCGGCGACGAGCGCCACCGGCGAGAGGGCCCACCACGCGGTCGCGACCGCGGGGTCGGCGCGCTGGCCCGTGACGAGCCGGAGCCCGAGGGGTCCGACGAGCGCGTCGACGAGCAGCACTCCGGTCACCGCACCGCCCAGGGCGCCGACGAGCGCCCGCGGCAGGAGCTCACCTGCGGCGACGCGCCACGCCGCGCGCCCCCGGAGGCCCAGCACCCGCGCGGTGGCGAGCGCGCGCGCACGCTCCGGCGCGGAGGCCGCCGCGTCGAGGACGACGACGGTCGACGCCAGCGCGGCGCACACCGCGGCGACGAGGAGGACGAGCGCGACGAGCCCGCTCGTGAGCGGGTCCGACCGCAGGTCCGCGAGCCACTGCTCGCGGGACAGGACCTGCGCCTCGACCGTCTCCGCCGCGCTGCGCGCCGCCGTCGTCGCACCCGGGCCGACGAGCCACACCGTGTCCGGGGCGGCGACCGCGGGGTCGTCGTCCGTCGGCTCGGCGCGCGGGTCGGCGGCGCGCAGGGCCTCGGCGACGGCCGTCAGCGCGGAGCGGTCGACCACGACGGTGGGGGCGGGTGCAGGGCTGTCAGCCGGCTGCGCGGGCAGTGCGGGGACCTCGCCGACCGGCCGCAGGTCGATCGTGACGTCGCCCCACCGGACGGACGTCTCGGCGGTGAGCAGCGCCGGCGCGACGAGGGCCGGCAGGGTCGGTGCTCCGGTGCCGCCCCGTACGGCGGCGGACTCGCGCTCGAGCGTCCCGAGCTCCGGGGCGACCCCGAACGGCGTGAGCGCGAGCAGGTCGCCGTACGTCGGCGGGTCCACGGCGAGCACGCGCACGCTGCCGGTTCCGGGCACGCCGAAGAGCTGGACGCCGTCCCGCATCCTCCCGACGGCGACCGCGTCCACGCCGTCGGCAGCAGCGAGCGTCTCGGCGATCTCCTCGGCGGACCGGCCCGGCGCCTGGAAGCGCACCACGACGTCCGCACCGACGGCGTCCCACGCGCCATCCTCCTGACCCGCGCGAGCAGTGCCGGAGAGTCCGGCGCCGAGCGCGACGAGCGTCGTGAGGACGACGAGCGCGACGAACGGCAGGACCGCACCGGTGGAACGCGCGCGGGCCATCGAGAGCAGCGGACCGGCCTTGCGGGACGTGCGCGCGGCACCGAGCGCGGCGGCGACGAGCGGCGGCACACCCCGCCACAGCAGCAGCGCGCCCGCCGCGGAGACGAGCAACGGTGCGGCGGCGAGCAGGAGGTCCGCGGGACCGGCGAGGGACCCGGCGCCGCGTCGCACGAGCGCGACGGTGGCGGCGGCGGCGGTGACGAGGAGGGCCGCCTCGACGGACACCCTCCGCACGCTGCGCACGCGCTGCGCGAGCCGCCGGTGGTGCCGGTCGGTCGGGACCCGTCGCGGCTCGACGCGGTGCGCGGTCAGCGTCGCCGACGCGGGCGGCGCGAGGACCCCGACGGCGACGACGGCGACCACCCACGGCCAGCGCACGCCGCCCGGGGCCACGAGCCCGCCCAGCGCCAGCCCCGCGACGGTGCCGGTGCTGGCCACGATCGCGGACTCGGCAGCGGCCGTGCCCGCGATGCCGACGAGGGACGTGCCGCGGGCACGGCTGGTCCGCAGTGCCGAGGACCGACGCCGGGCGAGGAGGTCGCCCGCCACGAGCAGCACCAGCGCACCGCCGCCCGCCAGCCCGGTGAGCAGCACCACGGCCTGCGCCCACGAGGCGTCGACACGTGCGCGGGCCTGCCCGAGGAGGAGGTCGAGCCGGGACGTCACGCGCACGTCGGGGCCCGGGACGAGGAGCAGGCGCGGCGAGGCCTCGAGGGCGGCGACCTGTCGCTCGAGGTCCCGCGAGCCGGCGTGGTCGAGGGCGCGGGCGTCGACGGCCAGACGGAACGTGCGGGTCACGCCGTCGGGCTCGAGCGCGGCACGGGCCGCGGGCAGCGACGCCGCCGACAGCAGGGCGCCCAGCACGGTGGTGCGGGCGTCGAGCCGGCCGTACACGCGGGGCCGCAGCAGCTCCGGCACCGCAGTCCACGCCGGGTCCTGCGTGTCCTGTGCGGTGAACACCCCGGTGACGAGCACGGCGACGGCGGCGCGGTCCGCGGTGGTCGCCGTGAACGTGCCGCCGGCGCGGACGTCGAGCGCACGGGCGACGTCGTCGGAGAGCCCGACCTGCACGGCGCCGTCCGGGCCGGGGCGGCCGGGTGCGGCGCCCTCGAGCCACTGGACCGCCGGCTCGGCCCCGGCCCACACGTACGCCATCCGGAGCAGGCCACCGGTCGGCAGCCCGGGGGTGCTCAACGTGAGGTCGGAGCTGCCGGCGGAGGCCACGGGTGGCTCGAGGACCGCACCGAGCGAGGGCGGCAGTGCGTCGTCGAGCGCTCGTGCCGCGTCGTCGACGCCGATCGTCGTGCTCGTGGCACCGGCCGTGGCGTCCGACGTCCCCGCGCCGTACCGGCTCGTGGCGACCAGGTCGGCCGCGGGGTCGGCCTGCGCCACCGCGGTCCGCACCGCCGTGTCCGCCCGGGCGGCGAGGAGCTGCGGCACGGCGGCGGTCACGGCGACGACGAGCGCGACGACGACGGCCGTGGCGACCAGGGGCGCGAGGTCGGCGCGCGCGCGGCGCCAGGCGGCACTCATGCGCGCGCGTCCGCCCGCAGGCGCGCGACCGTCGAGCGGCGCACCACGCGGTCCGCGAGCGGCACCACGACGGCCGCGCAGCCGACCAGCAGCAGCCCGAGGGCCGCCGCCTGGGTCGACCAGGGCCACCGGGGCACCGCTGCCGGCACGGGCGCGAGGCCCTCGGCGGACACCGCGAGCAGCGGGCCGAGGGCCCAGCACGCGAGGACGCCCAGCACGCCGCCGAGCAGGACCGGCACCACGACGAGGAAGCCCTGCTCGGCGAGCAACGACGCGAGCACCGAACGGCGGGGGGCACCCAGACCGCTCAGGCGGGCGACGTCCAGCCGGCGCGCCTCGAGCGCGGTCGTCGCGTGCAGCGCCGTCCCGG
Source organism: Cellulomonas sp. NPDC055163 (assembly GCF_053607065.1). Lineage (NCBI taxonomy): Bacteria > Bacillati > Actinomycetota > Actinomycetes > Micrococcales > Cellulomonadaceae > Cellulomonas > Cellulomonas sp. NPDC055163. Next base: position 152,287 of record NZ_JBSGSU010000003.1, read on the forward strand.
CGAGCGCGAGCAGCACGGCGGCGACGACCAGCAGCGCGGCGGAGGCTCGCTGCGCGGCACGCAGGGGTCCGTCGACGGCCTCGTGCGCGACCGCCGCGAGCGCGGTCACAGGGCCGGTCCCGCGGGCCTCGAGCGTCTGCGCCGCGCCGTCGCGAAGGTCACCGCCGACCCACCAGGCGTCGGTCAGGGGGGCGAGGTCACCGAGGCTGAGGGCGACGCGGGACAGCGTGTCCACGTCCGCGAGGACGGCGAGCCCGCGCGGCTGCGACGGGACGTAGGGCGTGACGCGCTGCACCGTCGCCTCCACGGAGCTCGCGCCCAACGACACCTGGATCTCGTCGCCGGCACCGAGGCCGAGCTGGTCGGCGAGCGGCGCGGACACCACGACCGGCACCTGGGCGACCGGCTCGAACGCGAGGGCGGTGAGTGCACCGTCGCTCCAGGACAGACCGGGGAACGCGACGCTGCCTTCGAGCCGGATCCGGACGCCGCCCGGCACGTCGTCCGCCGTGACCGCGTCGAGCGTCGCCACGACGAAGTCCTCCCGGGGAGGCGCGGCGACCGACCACGAGCCACCCGCCTCCGAGGAGGCACCGCGCAGCGTCACGTCGAGGAGGAGACGGGGTGACGACTGCCGGTCCGGGTCGCTGCTGCCGGCGGAGAGCCGGGCGTCCACGGCGACGACGCGCGCGCCCCGGGGAACCGCTGCGGTGAACGTGCTGACGGCGCCGTCGAGCGCGACGGTCCCCACGGGCACCGCGGCGCGCGCGCCCTCCTCGTCCTGCAGGACGAGGCTGAGCGCGGCGGTGACCGGCGCCCCGTCGGCCACGTCGCCGACCACGGCGACCTCCGCGCGCGTCCCGGGGAGCCGCGCCCCGCCGACCTCGCCTGCCGGTGCCAGTCCGGACGTGGCGTCGTCCCAGCTGCCGGTCGGCAGCCGTCCACGCAGCATGCCGCCGGCGTCCCGCGTGTCGACCGCGACCAGCCGCACCGGCTCGCCGCCGGCGGCGCGCGACCCGAGCACCGTGGGCCGTGTCGTGACCGCGCTGACGCGACCGCCCGTGACGGCGTGGACGGCTGCGCCGGTGCCGAGCGCGCCCGCGGGTGCCGGGGCGGACAGGTCGGTGCCGACGGCCGCGGCCGCCTGGTCGCGCTGCGACTGGGTCCACGTCGCGGCGGACCCCGCCGCGAACACCGCCGACGCCGTCGCCAGCACGAGCAGGAAGGCCGCCGCTGCCGCCTGCCGGCGACGGGCCACCGCCCAGGCCGCGAGCGGCAGCGTCAGCGAGCGGGACGACCCGGCGCGCGCGTCGACGCGGCGCGCGACCAGCGCGAGGGGGCGCAGCAGCAGCGCGGACCCGGCGAGCAGGCACACGACGGGCGCGGCGACGAGCACGGGGTCGACGACGGTGCCGGTCGCGACGCGGTGCGCACGGAGCTGCAGGTACGCGAGGACCGCGAGGGCGAGCAGCAGGAGGTCGGCGCCGGAGCGGGCCAGCACGCCGCCGCGTTCCTCGCGGGTGCTGCTCGGCGCCGCCGTCCGCAGCCAGGGCAGCACGAGAAGTGCCGCGAGGAGCAGCGTGACCGCGCTCACGCTCCCGACCAGCAGGGTCGGCGCGCCGTCCGGTGCGGGGCCCCGACCGAGGCCGACGCCGTCGGCCAGCGTCCGGTAGAGCCCGAGCGCGAGCAGCGTCGCCGGGACGACGCTCAGGACGGCGAGCCCCGCCGCCTCGAGCGCCGCCTGCGCGACCAGACGCCCGCGACCCGTGCCGCGGGCGGCGAGCAGGGCGGCCTCGGAGGCCCGGCGACCGGCGACGAGCCGGGCGGCGAGCGTGATCGTCGTGGCGGCGAGCGCAGCCCCCAGGAGCGCCACCGCGAGCACCCCGGAGCTCGTCACGCGGGTCTGCTCGCGCGCCTCCCCGAGCGTGCGGGCGAACGGGCGGTCGACCACGACGTTCTGGGCGCGGTCGTGCAGGGCGCCGTCGAGCTCGTCGCCGAGCGCGTCGACGAGCGCGCCTGCCCGGGTCAGGTCGGCGCCGTCCGCCCGGGCGAGGTCCGGCGCCACGACGAGGGTGACGCGGCGCAGGGGGATCCCGCTGGCGGTGATGCCACCGGGCGGGACGACGAACGGCCCGAAGGCCGCGAGGTGGCCGCGGTGGTCCGGGGCGACGCCCGCCCCGCGCAGCGGGTCCTCCTCCCACGCCGGGCCGGGCCGCGGCGTGAAGGTCCCCACCACCGTCAGGCCGACGCCGGCGCCCGCCCCGGCGCCCCTCGCGTCCGCCGCGAGCGCGGTCGTGCTCCCGACGTCCAGACCCAGCGCGCCCGCGGCGGACACGGGCAGCGCGACCTCGCCCGGCCCGGCGGGCCAGCGCCCCGAGACGACCGTCCCCCGCGCGTCCGGGTCGTCGAGCTCGGCGAGGTAGCCCAGCCGCACGTCGCCGCCGTCGGCCTGCAGGTAGCGCATGACGCTGGACCGCCACGCGGTCTGCGCCGTGGGGAGGTCGCCGAAGGGCTCCGTCAGCAGCGCCGACGCGGTCGCGACGGCCTCGGAGGCGTCCCGTGCCGTCGCGGCGACGAGCGAGTCCACGGCGGGGTCGTCCGGCTCCTCGGGGAAGCCGAGCGCGACCCCGACCTGGACGTCGGGCTCGGGGGCCGCGGCCATGGCGAGCTGCAGGGCGCGCTGCGGTGCGGCCGTCGTCAGCAGCACGCACACCCCCACGAGGGCCGACCCGGCGACCATGACCACGAGGACCGCGGCGAGCACGGCCACCTGCGCGCGGCTGCGGCGCCAGACGTGCTCACCCACGGGTGACGGCCTCGACCACCTGGCCGTCGACGAGGTGCAGCGCGCGGTCCGCGAGCGCGATCATGACGGGGTCGTGCGTCGAGACGACGGCCGTCATCCCCTCGGCCTCGACCACGCCGCGGATCAGCGCCATGACCGCGAGGCCCGTCTCGCTGTCGAGCTGCCCGGTCGGCTCGTCCGCGACGAGGAGCCGTGGTGAGGAGGCGAGGGCGCGTGCGATCGCGACGCGCTGCTGCTGGCCCCCGGACAGCTCGTCGGGCCGCTGCTGCGCGTGTGCGGTGAGCCCGACGAGCTCGAGGAGCATCCCGACGCGGCGCTCGCGCACGGCGACGGGCGCCTCGTGCAGCCGCAGGGGGACACCGACGTTCTCGGCCGCGGTGAGCGCCGGCATCAGCCCGAAGGTCTGGAAGACGAAGGCGACGCGGTCCCGGCGCAGGAGCGCCTGCCCGTCGTCGTCGAGCCCGGCCACGTCGACGCCGTCGACGTGCACGCTGCCCCGGTCCGGGCGGTCGAGGCCGCCGACGAGGTTGAGCAGCGTCGTCTTGCCCGAGCCGGAGCGGCCGACGAGCGCCACGAGCTCACCGGGTGCGACGTCGAGGTCGACCCCCCGCAGGGCGTGCACCGCGGACCGTCCCGTCCCGAACGTGCGGTGCACTCCGCGTACCCGGACGGGTGCGCCCGGGGTGCGGCTCACGCGGCACCGCCGTCGCGCCACACGCCCACGTGGTCCGCCTCGAGGACCAGGCGCACCCGGCTGGTGAGCGCGAGGGCCTCGCGGTACTCGCGGGGCACCTGGAGGCGGCCCGCACGGTCCATGACGGCGTACTCCTCGTGGACGACGTCGCCGCCGGTCTCCCGGCGCAGCACCTCGCTGCTCGTGCGCCCGTCGCGGATGGCGACGGTGCGCTCCACGAGCGAGCTGACCGCCGGGTCGTGCGTGACCACGACGACGGTCGTGCCGGCCTCGCGGTTCACGGTCTGCAGCGTCTCGAAGACCTCCTGCGTCGTGGTGGTGTCGAGCTCGCCCGTGGGCTCGTCGGCGAGCACCAGCCGCGGTGCGTTGGCGAGCGCGGTCGCGATCGCGACCCGCTGCTGCTCACCGCCGGACATCTCGTGCGGCTGCCGGTCCGCGACGTGCCCGACGCCCACGAGGCCGAGGAGCTCGTCCGCCCGCGCGCGCCGCCTCCGGCGTGGGCCCGAGGTGATCGGCAGGGCCACGTTCTGCCGCGCGGTCAGGTAGGGGAGGAGGTTGCGGGACGTCTGCTGCCACACGAACCCGACCATCTGCCGCCGGTACGCGACACGGTCGCGCGCCCCCATCGCCATGAGGTCCCAGCGCCCCACGCGCACGCTCCCCGCGGTCGGGGCGTCCAACCCGGACAGGACGCCGAGCAGCGTCGACTTGCCCGACCCGCTGGCCCCGACGACGGCGACCATCTCGCCCTCGTGCACCAGCAGGTCGAGGCCCTGGAGCGCCTGCACCTCGACGCTCCCGGACTGGTAGATCCGGACGAGGTTGTCGCACGCGACGAGCGCGTCGTGCCCGTACTGGGCGGGCCGTGCGGCGTCGCCGCCCAGGGCGGCGAGCGTGGTGTCGGACACCCCAGCTCCTCCCGTCGTGCGGAGCACCACCGCGCCGAGGCGCGCGCCGGAGCACGGCCGGACCCACCGCGCCGTGCGGTGAGGCTACGCGCTCGCGACGCGGCGCAGGGCCCGAATGCCTGGTCATCGGCTCGGGGCGTCGGGACGGAGGCCGGCCGGACGCACGCCGCGGGTCGTGCGAGCGGCGTGCACCGCCGGGTGGTGGGTTCAGCGACCCCGGGTCAGCGCCGGCGGGAACCGCGGACGGACGGCCGTCCCGTCGAGCCAGGTGGTGAGCCGCCCGGCCTCCGCGTCGATCGCCCGGCGCGCGTCACGGCCGACGTCCTCCAGCAGCGCGAGCTCGACGTCCCCGGTCGGGGTGACGGTCCAGCCGCCGACGACGCGGCCGTCGACCCAGATCGTCGGGCCCGCGTTGCCGACGCTGTCGAAGACCTGCGGCCCGTGCGGTCCGAGGTACCAGCCGCGCTCGGTCCAGCCCATCGTCGTCGGGTCGAGGCCCGGCAGCAGCGCGACCCAGGGGTCGACGGCCCCGACCGGCTCGAGGTCGTCCGGCAGCACGTGGCCCGTGCCGCCGCCGTCGAGCTCGACCTCGACGGCGCCGACGTCGACGAGCGCCCGGCGGACCGCGGCGACGGTCGAGCCGAGCCACCAGCGGAGGTCCCGCACCGTCCCGGGGCCGAACGCGCGGAGCCACCCCGCGACGAGCTCCGCCCGCGCGGCGTCCTCCGCGAGCTCCGGGAGGTCGGCGCCGAGCCAGTCCCGCGTCAGGGCCCACGTGGGACGCGAGGCGGTCCAGGGCCCGGCGTTGCCCGCCCGCAGCACCGTCCCGGTCGCCTGCAGGCACGTGAGCACCCGGGGCCCGACGCCGGCCCGGCCCGCCCACGACCTGCCCTCGCCGTAGGGGATCGCCAGGTCGAGCTCGGGGATGCGCTCACGCAGCTCTGTCGACGTGAGCGGCTCACCGGCCCCGAGGTGCCGGACGACGGCAGCGGCGGCCGCGTCGAACCACCGCGCGGGGTCGTCGACGAGCTCCGCCTTCCCGACCTCGCGCTCGAGGCGGCGCCGCTCGACGCCCGCGATCCGCCGGCTCGCCGCCGCCTGGACGACCGGCATCGACTCCCGCGGGACCGCGAACAGCGTCCGCCGCATGACCATGTGCTTGACGAGCGTCCGGTCGCCGTAGAGCGCGCGCTCGAGGTCCGGGACGGTGAACCCGTCGACGCGCGCCCACGCGGCGAGGAACAGCCCGCTCGGGTCGGTCGCGTGGAGGCCGACCATCGACCCGGCGGCCTCCTCGACGGTGTCGCGGCGCCAGCCCGGCGCGACCCCGTGGCGCCGGGCGAGCCGCGCACGGCGCTCCTCGTCGTCGATGCGGGGCACGCCGTGATCGTGGCGCGGGGCAGCGCGTCACGGCAAGCCCGGGACCGCCACGTCCTTCCCGGTGCCCGGCCCTCGCGTGTGACGATGGCGCGGTGCCGGACTGGACCTACCACCCGCTGCGTCCCGTGCTCGTGGGCCTCCTGGGCCGCGACCGGGCGCACCGCACCGCGCTGCACGCGCTCGCGACGCTGTGCTCGACCGGGGCGGGGCGCACCGGCGTGCGGCTCATGTCGTACCACCCGCCCGTGCCCGAGCACCTGCGCGCACGGCTCGGCGCCGTCGTCCGCGTCGAGCACGCGGCCGACGCGGTGCGGGCGCTGCCCGCCCTGGGGGCCGGGGTGGTCGAGGTCGGGCCCGTCGGGCCGGGCGACGTCGAGACGGTGCGCCGTGCCGCCGTGGGCCGCACGTGCACGCTCGCCGTCCGAGCCGTCGACGACGACGTCGCACGCGCCTGCGCACCGTTCGCCGACCGCGTCGCCATCGGTCCTGTGCCCGGCCACGTGCACCTCGACGACCCGGCACCGTACGCCGCGCTCGACACGCTCGCGGACCGGGGCAGCACCGTGCTCGCGACCCCGGCGCTGCTCGTCCGGTCCGGTCCCGGCTGGTTCCAGCGCGTCATCGAGGCGGGGACTCCGACCCGGACGCCCGCGTCGCTGGCGTCCGCCGGTCGCGACCCCCGCCGGTGGCCCGCGTGGCTGTGGGCCCTCCTCGTCGGGGTCGGGATGGTCGGCGCCGGGCTCGGGGCCGCACTCATCACGCTCGGTCCGCTCCTGCTCTGGTACGACCTCGGCTACCTCGGGATGGACCGCACGCAGCTCGACGAGCTCAACGGCCGGCTCGTGCCGTTCCTGCAGCACGACCGCATCACCATGGCCGGCACGATGGTCGCGATCGGCGTGCTCTACGCCGGGCTCGCGTGGGGCGGGATGCGCCGGGGGTGGGCGTGGGCGCGCACCGCGCTCGCCGTCTCGGGCGCCGTCTCGTTCCCGACGCTGCTCTACTTCCTGGTGATCGGGTTCGTCGAGCCGCTGCACACCGCCGTCACGGTCGTGCTGTTCCCGATGTTCCTGCTCGCGGTCCTCGGGCGCCCCGCGGCGCCCGCGTGGACCCCGCCGCCGGACGTCGACGAGGTGCTGCGGCGGCGCTCGCTCGTGGGCCAGCTCCTCATGGTCGCGACCGGGCTCGGGATGCTCGCCGGGGGGATCGTCATCTCCGCCGTCGGGCTCTCCGACGTCTTCGTGCCGAGCGACCTCGTGTTCCTCGGCGTGCACGCCGACGAGCTGCGGGCGGCGAGCGAGCGGCTCGTGCCGTTCGTCGCGCACGACCGCGCCGGCTTCGGAGGTGCGCTCATGGGCGCGGCGCTCGCGGTGCTGCTGCTCAGCGCGTGGGGCTGGCGCGCGGGGGAGCGGTGGGTGTGGTGGACCCTCGCGCTGTCCGCCGCCGCGGGGTTCCTGCCGGCCGTCGTCGTCCACGTCCGCATCGGGTACACGGACGTGCTGCACCTCGCGCCGGTGCTCGTGGGGATCGTGCTCACGGCGGTGGCCCTCGCGCTCGCGCGCCCGCACCTGTGCGCCGCGCCGGACCGCGCCGGCGTGGCGGTGCGCTGACCGGCGTCCGGACGGGTGTGCGGGCCCGACGCCCCTTCGGGCCGGTCGGGCCGGGCGACGTCGGCAGCGGCGGGCCTCGCACCAGACTGGGCGGATGGCGCGCACGGCGACGGCGAGGACCGCCGGTCCGGTGGTCACGACGCGCGCGCTGGGGCGTGCGACGCTCGACCGGCAGCTGCTGCTGCGCCGCGAGCGCCGGGACGTCACGGGCGTGGTGCGCGGCCTCGTCGGGCTCCAGGCGCAGGTGCCCGCCGTCCCGTACCTGGCCCTCTGGTCGCGGCTCGACGGGTTCGACCCCGAGGACCTCGCCGCACCGCTGCGCCGGCGGGAGCTCGTGCGCGCGCCTCTGATGCGCACGACGATCCACACCGTGACCGCCGACGACGCCGTGGCGCTGCGTCCGCACGTCCAGCCCGTGCTCGAGCGCACGTTCGCCTCGACCGCGTGGGGTCAGCGGCTGCGCGGCCACGACCTGGCACGGGAGCTCGAGGTCGCGGTACGGCTCGTCGAGGAGCGACCCCGCACCCGCGCCGAGCTCGCCCGGCTCCTCGCGGAGGAGGTGCCGGGACTCGACCCGGTGAGCCTGTCCTGGGCCTTCAGCTACCACGTGCCGCTCGTCCAGCCGACGCCGCGCGGGCTCTGGGGCCAGAGCGGCGCGTCGGCCCTCACGACGTACCGGGCGTGGCTGGGCCGGGACGCCGAGGTGGGGGCGACGACCGTGGACGACGTCGTGCTGCGCTACCTGCGCGCGTTCGGGCCGGCCACCGTGCGCGACGTGCAGGCGTGGTGCGGCCTGACGCGCCTGCGCGAGGTGGTCGACCGGCTCGGGGACGGCGTGCGGCACCTGCGCGGCGAGGACGGCCAGGACCTGCTCGACGTGCCCGACGGCGTCGTGCCGGACGCCGACGTGCCGGCGCCGGTGCGCTTCCTGCCGGAGTACGACAACGGGCTGCTCTCGTACGCCGACCGTGCCCGCGTCGTCCACCCGGCGCCGCACGAGCCGCTGCTGGGCGGGCCGGGAGGGCTCGTCGGCTCCGTGCTCGTCGACGGGCTCGTCCGCGCGACGTGGGCGCTGCGGCGGGCGGACGGCACGGCCGCGCTCGAGGTCCACCGGTCGACGCCGCTGACGGCGCCCGAGACGGACGACGTCGAGGCCGAGGGGCACCGGCTGCTCGCGTTCGTGGCACCCGGCGCGCCGCACGCGGTCGCGTTCAGCGGCGGGTGAGCCGGCCTCCGCCGCCCGGCACCGCGGCGCGCCGGGTGGCCGTGACGCCGAGGGCGAGCAGCACCCAGAACGGGCTCCCCGGCAGCATCACCGCTCCGACGGCGCTGATCCCGGCGACCGCACGCCCGGTGCGCAGCTGCGTCGCCCGGTCGCCGCGCTCCTCCGCGGCGCGCAGCTCCCGGCCCAGCGCCCACCACGCGGGCGACGCGAGAAGAAACCAGAACCCCGTCGAGCGGTCCCCTCGGAGCGGGACCGCGCCCCAGCCGCCGTCCTGCGCGACGTCGCGGACGACGTCCCGGAAGAGCACGGACCCGACGACGAGGTGCCCGACCGCCACGAGCTCGACCCACCACCCGAGCGTGCGGGCGCGTGCGCGGAGGACGTCGGAGGACCGCACGGGAGTCGTCATGCCCTGATCGGACCGCCGTCGCCGACGGCGGTCAAGCGCCCGTGCCCCGGACCACAGCCCGCTCTCAGGCGGCCTCACAGTCCCCTCTCAGGAGCGGTGCGGGGAACGCCGTCCGGACCGTCGTGGTCGTGGTAGGCAGGAGCCGGCAGGCAGGGCCACGACCGAGCCGATCCCCGGAGTGCCCCGTGACCGCACCCACGCCCCCGACGCCCGGCGGCCGGGGGAGCGCGCTGCGGCGGCGCGTGCCACCGTCCCCGGGCGGGTGAGGTCGGGGACGGTGGCACGCGCCGCTCGGCGTGCCGGGCTCACGCGAGCGGCTGGCCGCCCGTGACCCCGAGGCGCTCGCCGGTCACGTAGCTCGACTCCTGCGACGCGAAGAACACGAACGCCGGCGCGAGCTCCGCGGGCATGCCCGCGCGGCCCATCGGCGTCTGCTGGCCGAACTTCTCGACCTTCTCCTCGGGCATCGTCGCGGGGATGAGCGGCGTCCAGATCGGGCCGGGTGCGACGGTGTTGACGCGGATCCCCTTGTCGGCGAGGTACTGCGCGAGGCCCTTGGTGAAGTTGACGATGCCCGCCTTGGTCGTCGCGTAGTCGAGCAGCTCGGGGCTGGGCTGGTACGCCTGGATCGAGGACGTGTTGATGATGCTCGACCCCGGCTTCAGGTGGGGCAGCGCGGCCTTGCTGAGCCAGAACATCGCGTAGATGTTCGTCTTCATGACGCGGTCGAGCTGCTCGGTGGTGATGTCCTCGAGGCTCTTCGCCTGCGACATCTGGTACGCCGCGTTGTTCACCAGGATGTCGAGCCCGCCGAGCTCGCGCACGGCGGTGTCGATGATCGTCCGGCAGTGCGCCTCGTCGCGGATGTCGCCGGGGACCGTCACGGCCGTGCGCCCGGCCTGCTCGATCCAGCGCACGGTCTCCTGGGCGTCCTCCTCCTCCTCGGGCAGGTACGCGATGAGGACGTCCGCGCCCTCCCGCGCGAACGCGATGGCCACCGCGCGCCCGATGCCGGAGTCGCCGCCGGTGATCACGGCGCGCTTGCCCTCGAGGCGTCCGCTGCCCCGGTACGACTCCTCACCGTGGTCGGGCTTCTCGGGCATGTCCTGGGTGCGGCCGGGGTGCTCGATCGACTCCGCCGGGTGCTCCGCCGAGTCGTACTGGTCCGTGGGGTCCTGAGGTGTCGTCTGGTCGCTCATGCATTCCTTGGTACGCGGGCCGGCGAGGTCCCGCCACCGGAGCGCAGGGCCTACGGTGAGTCCCGTGATCACGAGCGTGGGAAGGTCCGCACGGTGAGCGACGGCGGCAACGGCGACTTCGAGTTCGAGCGCCGGTTCTTCGTGCGCGAGCTGCCCACGGAGCTGCTCGTGGAGCCCTCGCCCGCGTTCATCGTGCAGAGCTACTACCTCGCGGAGCAGGGGTACGCGCTGCGCCTGCGCGTCCAGGCCAGCGACGCGGTCGTGCCGGTCGAGGCGATGGACGACGACCTCGCGGTGCTCGACGCGCTCGCGGACCGTGTCGACTTCTGCGCGCTGACGGTGAAGAGCCCCATGAACGAGGGCACCCGGTACGAGGCGGAGCGGGAGATCGACGTCGCGGTCGGCCTCCAGATGATCCGCCTCGGTGGCGCGCGCGTGGTGAAGAGCCGCTACTCGATCTGGCTCGGCTCGGACGGCTGGGTCGTCGACGTGTTCGGGGGCGCCAACCGTCCGCTCGTCATCGCCGAGTGCGAGCGCGGGGGTCCGGTGACGGACCTGACGATCCCGGCGTTCTGCGTGACCGAGGTGACCGACGACCGCCGGTTCGCGAACGACTCGCTCTCGGGTGCGCCGTACGCGGGCTGGGCCGCGCAGTTCGAGGCGGAGCTCGCCGCCGAGGGGCCGCGGTTCCTGCAGGGCCTCGGCCACAACCACTTCGAGCAGGGCGACGGGCCGGCCGGGCGCTGAGCGCGGCGGCGGCGCCCCGTCAGCGGACGAGGCCCTCGAGCAGCAGCGTGAGGACGGTGCCGACGGCGGAGAGCGCGAGCCCCCACGTCGCGCGGCGCTGGCCCTCCGGCCGGTAGCCCTCGGTGACCCAGGCGCTCGCGCGCCGCCGCCCGAGCAGGCTCGCGAGGAAGCCGGCGAGGCCGACCGCGAGGAACGGGTTCCAGCCGAGCGAGAGCACGCCGAGCAGCAGGCCGGCGATCGCCGCGTAGTTGCTGGCGGGTGCCCGCTCGAGGTCGGCGTAGGGGTCCTCGGGCGTGCGTGCGGGGTCCGGGCGCGTCGCGACCGTCCACCGCTCGCCGTCGTACCAGCGCTGCTGCGTGCCGCCGCGGGGGTCGGTGTACCAGCCTGCGGCCTTCCCGGGCGGCGGTCGGTGCTCGTCCATGCGGACCAGTGTGGAGCACCTGGGGACCCACGAGCGCACGCGCTTGCCTTTTATTGAAGCATCAACTAAAGTGGAGAGACCCGAGCGGGAGGACCCCCATGAACGCGCACACCACGCAGGCCGCACCCGGCGTGCTGCAGTCCCCGACGACCGAGTCGATCGCCGCCGGCACCGGCATGGACGCCGTGACGCTGCTCGTCGCCGACCTCGACCTCCAGACCCGCTACTACCGCGACGGCCTCGCGCTCGAGGTCATCGAGGACCCGGACGCCCGCCTGATCGGCACCGACCGGCCCGACGTCGTGACCCTCGGCCGCGCGGGGCGCCCGCTCGTGATCCTGCGGCACACGCCCGACCTCCCGCGGGCCCAGCGGGGCTCGGCCGGGCTGTTCCACACCGCGCTGCTGTTCGACGACCAGGCCACCCTCGCCGCGACGCTCGCGTCCGTCGCGCAGCACTTCCCGCACACGTACACCGGCAGCGCCGACCACCTCGTGTCGCTCGCGTTCTACCTGACCGACCCCGAGGGCAACGGCGTCGAGCTCTACTGGGACCGCAGCCGCTCCCTGTGGTCCTACGGGCCCGACGGTCGCGTGCAGATGGACTCGCTGCGCCTCGACCCCCACGCGTTCCTGCGCGACCACCTCGCGGACGCCGCCGAGCCGGCGGCGGGCGGCGCGACCGTCGGGCACGTGCACCTCCAGGTCGGCGACGTCGCCGCGGCGCGCGGCTTCTACGTCGACGCGCTCGGCTTCGATGTCATGGCCGACTGGCACGGCGCGCTGTTCGTCTCCGCGGGCGGCTACCACCACCACCTCGCGATGAACACGTGGAACAGCGCGGGCGCCGGGCCGCGCGCGTCGTCGCTCGGGCTCGGCGAGGTCGCGATCGTCGTCCCCACGGCCGACGACGTCGCGGCGCTCACCTCGCGGCTCGCGTTCCACGACGTCGCCGCGCGGCACGACGGCGCGACCCTGCGCTTCGAGGACCCGTGGCGCAACGCGATCTCGGTGACGACCGCCGGCTGACCCCGGACGCCCGCGTCAGCCGGGCGTCGAGCCCCACGACGCGAGCACGCCCAGCCGGGCGGCCGTCACGATCACGGCGGCGCACACCCCGACGGTCACCGCCGCGAACGCCGCGTCGCGGCGGTCGAGCGCGACCGGGGCGTGCACCGTGCGCGGCCCCGAGCCGAGCCCGCGCGTCTCCATCGCGACCGCCATGCGCTCCGCCTGACGGAGCGTCACGACGAGCAGCGTGAACGCCGCGCGGGCCAGCGCCCGGGGCGACGCGGGCAGTCGCCGGCCGCCGTCGCGCCCACCGCGTCCGGGACGACCCGAGCCCGGCGCCGACCCGCGGCCGCCTGGACGCCCCGGCTCGCGCGCGGGCTCGCGTGCCGCCTGCGCCAGCCGGATGGTCGACCACCGCTCGGGGAGCTGCTCGAGCATCCGGTACCCCGCGAGCACCGCGTACGTCGGGCGCGCTCCGAGGCGCACGTGCTGGTGCAGGCTGGTCATGAGGCGCGCACCGTCGGTGGTCAGCACGAACGCCACCGACAGCGTCCCGACGAGCAGCGTGCGCAGCATGAGCGAGAGCCCGATCGCGAGCCCCGGGCCGGTGACCTCGAACGGCCCGACCGCACCGAGGACCGGCCCCTCGCGCGTCACGCAGTTCACCGCGAGGATGCTCAGCGCGAACGGCCCGAACAGCAGCTGCGCGCGCAGGAGCAGCCGCCACGGGATGCGCCCGGCCCACCCGACCGCCACGAGGGCGAGCAGCCACAGCACCAGCGGGGTCCAGGGGTCGACGACCGCGAGCAGGACCGTCGAGATCGCGAGCAGGACCGCGAGCTTGACCGTCGGGTTGCGCCGGTGCAGCGCGGAGTCGTGCGCGAGCGGCCGGCCGAACCCCGGCCCGCTCACGCGACCCGCTCCGGCTGCGCGGGGGAGCCGGCCGCACGTGCGGCGGGGGAGCCCGCTGCGGGCGCCGCGGTCGCGCCCGCCGTCCGGTCGTCGAGCGCCGTGAGCAGGGGCCGCAGCGGCAGGCCGGTCGTGCGCCACGCCGCGAGCAGCGGGGGCAGGCGCAGGCCGGCGCGCGCCAGCACGTCGACGTCCGCGAGGACGGCCGCGGTCGGGCCGTGCGCGACGACCCGGCCGGCGTGCAGCACGAGCACGTCGTCGGCGACCAGGCCCGCGAGCCGCAGGTCGTGCGTCACGAGCACGACGCCCCTGCCCTCGCGGGCGAGCGCGGTCAGCGCCCGGGCCGTCGCCCGCGTCGTGCGACGGTCCTGGCCGAACGTCGGCTCGTCCGCGACGAGCACCTCGTGGTCGCACACCGCCATCGCGGCGAGCGAGAGCCGCCGCTGCTGACCGCCCGAGAGCCGGAAGGGGTCGTGGTCGGCGAGACCGTCGAGCACGTGGTCGCGCAGCGCGCGCTCGACCCGCTCCTCCACGTCGGGCAGGCGCGCCCGGCGGGGGCCGTAGGCGAGCTCGTCGCGCACCGTCCGGGTCAGCAGCTGGTGCTCGGGCTGCTGGAACACCATCCCGACGCGCGCACCGGTCACCGTGCCGGAGTCCGGCCCGCCGGGCAGCAGCCCCGCGAGCGCGAGCAGGAGCGTGCTCTTGCCGGAGCCGTTGACCCCGAGGACCGCGGTCACCCGCCCGCTGTGCACGTCGAGCGACACGCCGTCGAGCACCCGGCGGGAGCCCCGGCGCACGTCGAGCGCGTGGGCGCGCAGCACGGGTGCGGCGGTGACCCGGGGGGCCGCGGCACCGGGCGCGCCGGACCCGGTGCCGGGGGCGAGCGCGTCGAGCGAGGCGACGCCCGCGGCACGCAGCTCGGCCGCGAGCGGCAGCCAGACGCCCTCCGCGGCGAGCGTCGGTGCCTCGTCGAGCACGACCTCGGCGGTCGCCCCGTCGGCCCGCACCCCGCCGTGCGCGTCGAGCACCACGAGCCGGCCGGGGAGCTCCCCGAGCTCGTCGAGGCGGTGCTCGATGAGCACCGAGGTGCGGGCGCCCGACGCGCGCACCGCGTCCGCGACGTCGCGCGCGCCGACGGGGTCGAGCAGGGCCGTCGGCTCGTCGAGCAGCAGCACGTCCGGGTCCGCGACGAGCGCCGCCGCGAGCGCGACCCGCTGGCCCTCACCGCCCGAGAGCTCGCCCGTGCGCCGTCCGGCGAGGTGCCCGGCGCCGACGGCCGCGAGCGCGGCGTGCACGCGCGGGCCGATGAGCTCGGGCGGGACGGCGCGGTTCTCGAGCGCGAACGCGACCTCGTCACGGACCGTCGGCAGGCACAGCTGGTCGGCCGGGTTCTGGGTGAGCGTCGCGACCCGCCGGGCGAGCGTGGGGACGTCGGTCACCGTGGCAGCCGTACCGGGCTCGGCGCCGCCCGGGGGCACCGGGTCGACGACCACCGGTTCCCCCGCGACGCGCACCGCGCCCCACACGTCGGCGTCCACGGTCTGCGGCACGATGCCCGCGAGCACCCGCAGCAGCGTGCTCTTGCCCGACCCCGACGGCCCGAGCAGCAGCACGCGCTCGCCCTCGGCGACGTCGAGGTCGACGCCCCGCAGCACCGGGCCCTCGGCGCGCGGGAAGCGCACCGAGAGCCCGCGGACCTCGATCACGCGCCGACCCGCTGCGGGGCGGGTGCCGGCGCAGCGGCCGGGTCGGCGCCGTCCCGGCTGCGGGCAGCACGGGCCGCGCGGCCGATGGCGTGGTTGTCGAGCACGCCCGTGCGCAGCAGGGCGTCCCCGAGGACCTTCGCCAGGACCCCGCTGAGCACGATCCCGCTGACGACCTCGAGCCCCACGCGGTAGGCGAACCAGTCCTGCGTGAGCCACCCGAACCGCACGGTCCCGAGCGCGAGGCTCGCGAGCGCCGCCGTCACGCCCGACGCGACGAAGACACCCCACCCGTACCGGCGGTACCGGGTCGCCGCGAACGCGAGCTCGGCACCCGCGCCCTGCACGAACCCGACGAGCAGCAGCATCGGCCCGATCGGCGAGCCGAGGAACACGACCTCGATCGTCGCGGCGAGCAGCTCGGCGACGACGCCGACGCCGGGCTTGCGCACGACGTAGAGCGCGAGGGGGGCGACGACCATCCAGCCGCCGATCAGGACGTGCTGCGCGAGGTCGCCGAGCGGTCCCATCGCGAGCTGGAGCCACGCCCACGCCTGCACGAGCGCCCAGTACAGGAAGCCGAACACGACGCCGAGCGCCGCGACGAGCACGAGCTCGTGGAGGGTCAGGCCGCGCCGACGGACCGTCGCCGCGGGCCGGGGACCGGCGGCCGGGGCGCTCATCGGGCGTCCCCGTCGGCCGCGCCGGTCGTGCCCGCGCCCGCGCCCGGCGAGCTCGGCGTGCTCGGCGAGTGCAGCGAGATCGTCGCGTGCGTCGTGACGTGCCGGACCTCGCGCCCGACGAGCAGCCACCCGTCGGCCACCGTCGCGAGCACGTCGGCGAGGTCGCCGTCGAGCCGGGTCACGAAGTGCTCGCCCCGGGTGAGGGTGCCGCGCTCCCGGGCGCGGTCGATCGCCGCGTAGATCCCGGCCATGTGGTCCGCCGTCCGCTCCCGACCGTGCGGGTCGGGACCGCCGTCGTCGAGCGGGTAGAGCGCCCAGTGCGCGCTCGCGCGCAGCCCGGTCGGGGCCAGCCCCGGCAGCTCGACGGGGTGGAGCACGACGTCATCGGGCAGCTCGCACGCGACCTCGCCGGGGCATCCGCGCGAGAGCAGGACCTGCGCGACGACGTGCACGCCCCTGGAGGCGGCGGCCGCGATCACGTCGCGCAGGTAGGTCAGGACGTCCGCCTCCTCGCCGCGCACGAACGTCGAGACGTCGTCGGTGGTGACCTCGAGCCGGCTCGCGTCGCCGGCGGCGAGCGCGCCGAGGATCACGTCCACGAAGTCCGACGTCATCGGGTGCAGCGAGAAGCGCGCGCCGACACCGAGCTGCGCGGGGCTCGCGGGCGGGTGCGGCACGGGCGCCACGGCCGGTGCGCCGGGGGCGGTCGGGGGAGGGGAGAGCGTCGGGTTCATGGCGGTCCTTCACCGTCGGTGCGGACCCCCGGCGAGCGCACCGACGGCTCCGCCCGCGCGCACCTCCCGACGGGTCGCCCGAGGGGCCGCCCGGCGGGACGCGGCGACGGGAGGACCCGGCGACACCTGCCCTGCTCCCTACGCTGGTGTGAACCAGATCAGGTTCCACGGGTCTGCGGGTGGGACACCTGCGTGTCCGGCCGCACTCTCAGCGCTCCTGCGCTCCCCGGGGGCTTGTTCCGGGCGAACGTAGCAGAACGGTCGGTGCGCGTCAGCCCGCCATCGCCGCGGCCGTGTGCGCGGCCGGGACCTCCTCGCCGGGCCGCACGGGCCCGGGCGGCGTGCCGTCGCCGAACGGGCGCCCGCCGAGCTGCTCGCGGTGGTGCGGCGCGAGCCACCCGCGCAGGTCCGGGCCCTTCGGGACGATGCGCGAGGGGTTCACGTCCTCGTGGACCCGGTGGTAATGCTCCTTGATCTGCTGGAAGTCGGTCGTGTCGCCGAACCCCGGCGTCCCGAACAGGTCGCGCGCGTACGCCCACAGGACCGGCATCTCGGTGAGCTTGGAGCGGTTGCACTTGAAGTGCCCGTGGTAGACGGCGTCGAACCGCGCGAGCGTCGTGAACAGGCGCACGTCGGCCTCGGTGATCGTGTCGCCGACGAGGTAGCGCTGCGTGGCGAGCCGCTCCGAGAGCACGTCGAGGCGTGCGAACAGGCGGTCGTACGCACGCTCGTAGGCCTCCTGGGATCCCGCGAACCCGCACCGGTACACGCCGTTGTTGACGTCCGTGAAGATGCCGAGCACGACGTCGTCGATCTCGTCGCGGTGCGCGTGCGGGTACAGGTCGGGCGCGCCGTCGCGGTGGAACGCCGTCCACTCGGTCGACAGGTCGAGCGTCATCTGCGCGAAGTCGTTCGTGACGACCTGCCCGGTCGGGACGTCGACGATCGCGGGCACCGTGATGCCGCGGTCGTAGTCGGGGTAGCGGGCCAGGTAGGCGTCCTGGATCCGTTCGATGCCGAGCACCGGGTCGACGCCGCCGGGGTCGAGGTCGAACGTCCACGACCGTGCGTCGTGCGTCGGGCCGCAGACGCCCATCGAGATCGCGTCCTCGAGCCCGAGGAGCCGACGCACGATGATCGAGCGGTTCGCCCACGGGCACGCGCGCGCGACGACGAGGCGGTACCGGCCGGCCTCGACCGGGTAGCCGTCGCGCCCGTCCGCGGTGATCCGGGTGGCGATGTAGCGCATGTCGCGCGTGAACTCGCTGCCCTGCGTGACGTACGACCCGGCGGTGCTGTGCTCGTGGGTGCTGTGCTCGTCGACCATGGCCGCATCCTCTCCCGGCGTGGGGGGCGGCGCCCGGCCGCTGCTCCGGTCGGGGCGGGGGTCGGCGGACCGCCGACGCCGACCGCCCGGCCTGCCCCGGTGTGCCCGGCGACCTAGAGTGGCGAGGTCCACCACGTCGTCACCCGGGAGTGCTGTGCCGTTCCGAGGACCTGCCGACCTGTCCGCGCCGCCCCGCCGTCGACCCGGGCGGGCAGCGCTGGCGGTCATGGCCGCGGGAGCGGTCGTCGCGCTCGGCGCCTGCACCGCGGACCCCTCGCCGCGGCCCAGCCGGAGCGACGGGGCGAGCGCGAGCCCGTCGGCCGCGCGTCTCACCGCGCAGGCGCAGGCCCCCGGCGCCCCCGTGACGCTCGTGCCCGACGGCGCTCCCGAGGCGGTCGCGCTCGCGACGAGCCGTGCGCTGTTCGCGGCGGCTCCCACCGTCGTCCTGGCGCCCGCGGACGACGCGCGCGCGGTCCTGCTCGCGGGGTCGGTCGCGGTCCGCCTCGGCGCCCCGGTGCTCCTCACGGGCGCGGGTGCGCCGGACGCCGACCTGACGGCGGAGCTCGACCGGCTGGGCACGCGTGTGGCGCTGGCCCTCGGCTCGTCGACGCTCCCGGAGAGCAGCGGGGTAGACACGGTCACGCCGGCCACCGGAGGGGACGGGGTCGACGCGCTGCCGGACGCGCTCGCGGACGCCGCCGCTGCGGACTTCGGCGCGGTCCAGCCCGTGCTGCCGGGCCAGGAGGCCGCGGCGGTGCTGGGGCTCGCCGTGGAGGGGACCGCGGTGCTCGTGCCCGACGCGCCCCCGGCTGCGCCCGCGGACCCGGCTGCGCCCGCGGAGCCCGCGCCGACGGCCCCGACCGAGGACGCGGCGGCCCCGGACCGCGCGGCGACCGAGCGGCCCGGGTCGAGCAGCACCGCGTCGCCCGCCGCCCGCACGTCGACGACACCGCCGGTGGAGCTCCCGCCCGTCGAGCGCCCCGCCGCGCCCGCCGGCGCGCTCGTGCTGACCGACGGCTCGCTCACGCACCTCGCCGCGCTCGCGACCGCGCGCGCCGCGGGCGTCCCGGTCACCGTGGTGCCCGGCGGTGACCCGCGCTCGACTGCCGCAACCGTCGAGGCGCTCGCCGCCGCGGCCCCCCAGGCCGTGCTCGCGCTGGGATCGGCGTTCGGGACCCCCGAGCTGCTCGCGCCCCGCGTCGCGTCCGCCGCGACGGGCGTCCAGCTGCCGGGCGGCGGCCAGCTCGTGTTCCCGGCGCTCCCCGGCGAGCCCGGCAAGCGGTACGTCGCGCTGTACGGCACGCCCGGCAGCGGTGCGCTCGGCGTTCTCGGCGAGCAGGACGTCCCCGCGACGCTCGCCCGCGCCGAGGCCCACGCCGCGCCCTACCGGACGCTGACCGCGGACACCGTCGTCCCGACCCTCGAGATCATCGCGACGATCGCGTCCAGCGGAGCCGAGGCCGACGGCAGCTACTCGCGCCGCCGCGCGGTCGAGGACCTGCGCCCCCTCGTCGACGCCGCCGGAGCCGCGGGGATGCTCGTGGTCCTCGACCTGCAGCCCGGTCGCACCGACTTCGTCACGCAGGCCCAGGCGTACGCCGAGCTCCTCGCGCTCCCGCACGTCGGGCTCGCGCTCGACCCCGAGTGGCGCCTCGCGCCCGACCAGGTGCACCTCCGCCAGATCGGCTCGGTCGGCGTCGACGAGGTCAACGCCGTGATCGCGTGGCTCGCGGCGTTCACGCGCGAGCGGGCCCTGCCGCAGAAGATGCTCGTCCTGCACCAGTTCCAGCCGCGCATGGTCGCGGAGCGCGAGCGCCTCGACCTCGGCCACGACGAGCTCGCGCTGCTCGTGCACGTCGATGGTCAGGGCGGTCAGCCCGCGAAGGCCGGCACCTGGGCGCGCTTGCGCGAGGGCGCCCAGCCGCAGCTGCGGTGGGGGTGGAAGAACTTCTACGACGAGGACGTGCCCATGCTCGACCCGGTGCAGACCATGCAGGTCCAGCCGGTGCCGGACCTCGTCACGTACCAGTAGCGGCCGCCGCCGTCGGGGCGCCCGGCCCGGGTCGACGGGCCGCAGTCCCGGTGCCTGCCGTGCGAGATGTGGCGGGCTTGCGCGGGCCCTAGGGTCGCTCGCATGACGCATGACATCCGCATCGGGGTCCAGCTCCAGCCGCAGCACGCCGACTACGCCCAGATCCGCGACGCCGTGAGCGCCGCGGAGGACGCCGGCGTCGACATCATCTTCAACTGGGACCACTTCTTCCCGCTCTACGGCGAACCCGACGGCAAGCACTTCGAGTGCTGGACCATGCTGGGCGCCTGGGCGGAGCAGACGAGCCGCGTCGAGATCGGGGCGCTCGTCACGTGCAACTCGTACCGCAACCCCGAGCTGCTCGCGGACATGGCCCGCACGGTCGACCACATCTCGGGCGGGCGCCTGATCCTCGGGATCGGCGCGGGCTGGTTCGAGAAGGACTACGACGAGTTCGGCTACGAGTTCGGCACCGCGGGCTCGCGGATCGCGGACCTCGGTGAGGCGCTGCCGCGCATCAAGGCGCGGTGGCAGAAGTCGAACCCGGCGCCCACCCGGGAGATCCCGATCCTGATCGGCGGCGGCGGCGAGAAGAAGACGCTGCGGATCGTCGCCCAGCACGCGGACGCGTGGCACTCGTTCGGTGACGTCGAGACGCTGCGGCGCAAGAGCGCGATCCTCGACGAGCACGGCCAGGCCGTCGGGCGTGACGCGACGCAGGTCGAGCGCTCCGTGGCGGTCCAGACGTCGCCCGGCGAGGTCGCGGACGAGCTCGTCGCCGCGGGCGTGACGCTCTTCACGACCAGCGCCGGAGGACCGGACTACGACCTGTCGCTGACCCGCGAGTGGGTCGCGTGGCGGGACTCGCGCCGCTGAGCCGCGCGCCCGGGGACCGGTCCGCCCGCGGGCCGGTCCCCGCACACGCCTCTTCTTCCTCCTCCCGCGGTGCGACCGTGCCTTGCGCCGGGTTCCACCCGCAGGTCCACCCGGCGCCCCGCTCGATCGGTCCCGGCGCCCGACCTAGGCTCGACGCATGACCGGGCCGGACCCCGCGGCCCACGCGCCCGCGGACGACGCGCCGGTGCGCGAGGACACCGCGCCCCGGCTCCCGGCCTGGTTGCGCCTGGGGGTGCCGACGCTGCTCGTGGTGCTCGGGTGCCTCGTCCTCGGTGTCACGACGGCGACCGCCGACCTCAGCCTCGGGCCGCACGAGGCCCGCTACGACGTGACGACCGACGGCACGGTCACGCTCGACCTGGGCCCGCTCGGCACGCTCGAGATCGACTCCCCGGTGCCGCTCGGCCTCGGCGCGCGGGTCACGGTGCAGGAGATCCCGTCGGGCGTCACGGCGGTCGACCCCGCGACGACGCTCACCGCGCTGAGCTCCGACCTGCAGGGGTACCTGCAGTTCTTCGCGGGCCCGCAGGCGACGCTGCAGGACGCGGTGCGGGCGCTGGTGACCGACGCCCTGTGGCGCACGCTCGGTGCGCTCGCGGTCGTGACCGTGCTCGTCCTGCTCGGGCGCCTGCTGCTCGGTCACGCGCGCCGCGACGAGCTCGCCGCCGCGCTCGCCCCGCAGGCGCGCCGGATCCTCGCGGGCGGCACGGTCGTGGCCGTCGGGCTCGGGGTGCTGACGGCGAGCACCGGCGGCGGCGCGCGCGCGTCGCAACCGGTCGCCTCCGCGGTGTTCGCGGGCACCCCGCTCGAGGGCGCGCGCGTCACGGGCCGGCTCGGTGGCGTGATCGACACGTACGGCTCCTACGCGGTCGAGGCCTACCGGTCGAACACCGAGTTCTACGCGCGCGCCGAGGAGTCGCTCGACGAAGCGTGGGCCGAGCGCTCGGCGCGCATCGAGGCGGCGCACGCCGAGCGGGCCGCGTTCACCGTGCCGGGCGGCGCCGCGGCGGCGTCGTCGAGCCCGGCGCCGGCGGAACCGGTCCCGGCGGACCCCGCGGCGGTCGATCCCGCGGCCGCGGATCCCGCGCCGACCGACCCCGCGCCGGTCGACGCCGCCGCGGCCGACCCGGCCCCGGGCACGACGACGAGCCCCGCCGCGCCGGGGGCGTCGCCCGAACCGTCCAGCACGCCCACCCGCACCCCGGCAGCGCAGGAGGACCGCGAGGCGGCCGAGCCGGTCGTCCTGGTGCTGGTCTCCGATCTGCACTGCAACGTCGGGATGGCGCCCGTGATCCGCTCGCTCGTCGAGCTCTCGGGCGCAGACGTGCTGCTCGACGGCGGCGACACGACGATCGACGGCACCGCCGTCGAGCAGTACTGCGTCACGACGTTCGCCCGGGCAGCGGGCGGCGTGCCGGTCGTGGTGTCGCCCGGCAACCACGACTCGCGCGAGACCGAGGCGGCGTACCGCAAGGCCGGGGCGACGGTCCTCGGCGGCGAGGTCGTCGAGGTCGCGGGCGTGCGCATCCTCGGCGACCGGGACCCGCGCGAGACCCGGATCGGCGCCGGCACGTCGAGGTCGAGCGCCGAGTCGCCGAGCGAGGCGCGCCAGCGGCTGGCGGACGTCGCGTGCGAGGACGAGCGGGTCGACCTCCTGCTGATCCACACGCCGCCGATCGGGGACGCGGCGCTCGAGCGGGGCTGCGTCCCCGCCCAGCTCTCGGGCCACAAGCACGTGCGGTCCGGGCCCGAGCAGGTCGGTGCCGGGATCCGCTACGTCAGCGGGAGCAGCGCGGGCGCGGCCCCGGGCCAGCCGACCGTCGGGCCGCTGCGGAGCACCGCCGAGCTGACCGTGCTGCGCTTCGACCCGGACGAGGCGCGCCTGCTCGACTACCAGCTCGTGCAGGTCGGGACCGACGCCGCGGTGTCGGTGGGCCCGCGGGTCGCATGGCCACGGGCGGCGCCGGTGTCGCCGACCGAGGAGCCGTCCGGCGAGACAGCCGCGGACCCGGCGTCCTGACGGCGGTTGCCGGGAGCGCGCGAGCGGAGCGCCCCCGGCCCCCGGGCGGCCGACACACCTCACGCGCGGGTGGCGCCCAGCCGCCGGGGTGGCAAGATGTTCGGCATGCCGAACTCTCGGTTTCGTACGGCCACGATGCGCCGCACCGCGTCGCTCGCGGGCGCCGCAGCGCTCGCCCTCGGCGGCTGCGCGGCGACGGGGGCCGGCGAGCGCCCGGCGGCGGTCGCCGCGCTCGGCGACGACCGCCCGGTCGTGCTCGCGACGTTCACCGTCCTCGCCGACATGGCCCGGGTCGTCGGTGGCGGGCACGTGCGCGTCGAGTCCGTCACCAAGGTCGGCGCCGAGATCCACGGGTACGAGCCGACCCCCGACGACCTGCGCCGCGCGCAGGTGGCCGACCTCGTCCTCGACAACGGGCTCGGCCTGGAGGCGTGGTTCGACCGCTTCGTCGACCGCGTCGACGCACCCCACGTCACGCTGACCGACGGCATCGCGACGCTGCCGATCGCGAGCGGCGCCGCCGAGGGGCACGCGAACCCGCACGCGTGGATGTCGCCCGACGCCGCCGCGACCTACGTCGCGAACATCGCCGACGCCCTCGCCGACCTCGACCCCGCGCACGCGCCCGACTACCGCGCGAACGCCGCTGCCTACACCGAGCAGGTCACCGCGCTCGGGGAGCGGCTGCGCGAGGAGCTCGCGGGGCTCGAACCCCAGCGCCGGGCACTCGTGACGTGCGAGGGCGCGTTCTCCTACCTCGCGCGCGACGCCGGGCTCGCCGAGGCGTCGCTGTGGCCGGTCAACGCCGAGCGGCAGGGCACGCCGCAGCAGATCGCCCACGCGATCGACCTGGTGCGCGACCGCGACGTCCCCGCGGTGTTCTGCGAGTCGACCGTGTCCCCGACCGCGCAGGAGCAGGTCGCGCGCGAGACCGGGGCGCGGCTCGGCGGGGTGCTCTACGTCGACTCCCTCTCGGAGGCGGACGGCCCCGTCCCCACCTACCTCGACCTGCTCGAGCACGACGTGCACGTGATCATCGAGGGCCTGACCGGCGAGGAGACGTCATGACGGGCACGACGGGCACGACCGGCGCGACGGTGTCGACCGGCGAGCGCGCTGCGGCGACCACCCCGGCGCTCACCGTGCGCGGGCTGACCGTGCGCTACCGCGACGTGCTGGCGCTCGACGGCGTCGACCTCGTCGTCGAGGCGGGCCGGCTCACGGGGCTGGTCGGGACGAACGGCTCGGGCAAGTCGACGCTGCTCAAGGCCGTGATGGGCATCGTCCGCCCGGACGCCGGGTCCGTCGAGGTGCTCGGCCACGACGGTGCGCAGGCGCGGCGCCGGGCGCTGCTCGGGTACGTCCCGCAGTCGGAGGACGTCGACTGGACGTTCCCGCTTTCGGTGCGCGACGTCGTCGCCCAGGGTCGGTACGGACGCCTCGGCCCGCTGCGCCGGCTGCGGGCGAGCGACCGGGAGGCCGTCGGGACCGCGCTCGACCGCGTCGGGCTGAGCGCGCTCGCGGACCGCCAGATCGGCCGCCTCTCGGGCGGTCAGCGCAAGCGGGCGTTCGTCGCGCGGTGCCTCGCGCAGGAGGCCCAGGTGCTGCTGCTCGACGAGCCGTTCGCGGGCGTCGACGTGTCGTCGCAGGCGTCCGTCACGGCGCTGCTGCGCGAGCTCGTCGCCGACGGGGTCTCCGCGCTGGTCTCGACCCACGACCTCGCCGGGCTCCCGGCGCTCGCGGACGACGCGGTCCTGCTGCACCGGCGCGTGCTCGTGCGCGGCGCACCCGAGGTCGTCCTGCAGCCCGAGAACCTCGCCCTGGCCTTCGGAGGGACGCGATGACCGCCGTGCTCGACTGGCTCGACTGGCTCGCCGCGCCGTGGGGCTACGAGTTCATGCAGCGCGCGCTGCTCGTCACCGGGGTGGCCGCGGTCGTGTGCGCGCTGCTGTCGTGCTGGCTCGTGCTCGTCGGGTGGTCGCTGCTCGGGGACGCCGTGGCGCACGCGGTGCTCCCGGGCGTGGTGCTCGCGTACCTCGTGGGGCTGCCGTTCGCGGTCGGGGCGCTCGTCTTCGGGGTCGGTGCGGTCGCGCTCATCGGGCTCGTCCGTGAGACGTCGGGCCTGCGTGAGGACACCTCGATCGGCGTGGTCTTCACGACGCTGTTCGCGCTCGGCATCGTGCTGGTCTCGACGACGCCGAGCCAGGTCGACCTGGGCCACATCCTGTTCGGCAACGTCCTCGGTGTCGCGGACGTCGACATCGTGCAGGTCGTCGGGCTGGGCGTCCTGACGTTCGCGGTCCTGGTGCTCAAGCGCCGCGACCTCACGCTCTACGCGTTCGACCGCACCCACGCGCACGCCGTCGGCATCTCCCCGCGGGTGCTCGGCGCCCTGCTGCTCGGGCTGCTCGCGGTCACGGTCGTCGTCGGGCTCCAGGCGGTCGGTGTCGTGCTCGTCGTCGCGATGCTGATCATCCCGGGCGCGACGGCGTACCTCCTGACCGAGCGGATGAGCCGCATGCTCGTGATCGCGCCGGTCCTCGCGGGCGCGTGCGCGGTCGTCGGCCTCTACGCGAGCTACTACCTCGACGCGTCCAGCGCGGGCATGGTCGTCGTCGCGCAGGGGATCGTCTTCACCGCGGCGTACGTGTTCGCGCCGCGCACGGGCCTCCTGCGGCGCGCGTCGCGCTCGTCGCAGCAGCGCGGCTCGGCCGCGGACGCCGAGGCGGACCGTGAGCTCGTCGCCCCTAGGCTGGCGCCGTGAGTCCCGAGCCGAGCGCGCTGACCTCCGTGGCGCAGGACTACCTCAAGGTCATCTGGTCCGCGCAGGAGTGGTCCGACGCGCCGGTCACGACCAAGATGCTCGCGGAGCGGATCGGCGTGGGGCCCTCGACCGTCTCGGAGACCGTGCGCCGGCTCGGCGAGCAGGGCCTCGTGTCGCACGCGCGCTACGGCGCCGTCGAGCTCACGGAGGCCGGGAGCGCGCACGCGCTCGCGATGGTCCGCCGTCACCGGCTGCTCGAGACGTTCCTGGTCAGCGAGCTCGGCTACGGCTGGGACGAGGTGCACGACGAGGCCGAGGTGCTCGAGCACGCGGTCTCCGACCTCCTGGTCGACCGGATCGACGCGCGCCTGGGCTTCCCGACCCGGGACCCGCACGGCGACCCGATCCCGACGCGCGAGGGCGCGGTGCCGGCGCCCGCCGCGCACGTGCTGTGGGGGTTGGAGGGGGGCGACTGGGTCGTCGCCCGCATCTCCGACGCCGACCCCGAGCTGCTGCGCTACCTGGCCTCGGTCGGGCTCGTGCTCGACGCGCGCGTGCACGTCGTCGCGCTCCGGCAGGCCGCCGGCGTGGTGGCGGTCCGGGTGCGCGCCCCGCTCGGCGGCGCGCCGGGGAAGGAGCGCGCGGTCGAGCTCGGCGAGGCCGGAGCGGGCGCCATCTGGCTCGTCCCCGCGCACGCGGGGTAGCCTGGCCGTACATCACCGCAGTGGACGACGGAGTTGCGCTCGGCGAGATCGAATCGATTCGACACAGATCGGGCGCCCCTCACCACGGGCTCCCGGCCGCCATCCGAGGAGCACTCGTGGACCACCTGCTCGACACGGCGCCGCCCGCCTCCGCCGCCGCGCCCGCGTCCCCGGGGCAGCCGGCACGAGGCGCGGACGCCGGAACCGCCGCAGCCCCGCGCCCGCACCGCACCCGCCCGGCGCTCCTCGCGCTCGCACTCGGCGGCTTCAGCATCGGCACCACCGAGTTCGCGACGATGGGGCTCCTGCCGCTCGTCGCGCGCGACCTCGGCGCGAGCATCCCGACTACCGGCTGGGTCATCACCGCGTACGCGCTCGGCGTCGTGATCGGTGCGCCGCTCCTGACGACCCTCGCGGCGCGCGTCGACCGCCGCACGCTCCTGCTCGGGCTCATGGTTGCCTTCACTGCCGCCAACGTGCTGGCGGCGTTCGCCCCGAGCCTCGGCTGGCTCGTCGTCGCCCGGTTCGTCGCGGGGCTCCCGCACGGGGCGTTCTTCGGGGTCGGCGCCGTCATGGGCACGCACGTCGCCGGTGCCGAGCGCCGGGGTCAGGCCGTCTCGATGATGATGGCCGGGCTGACGATCGCCAACGTCGTCGGTGTGCCGCTGTCCACGGTCGTGGGCCAGCAGCTCGGCTGGCGTCTCGCGTTCGGGCTCGTCGGCGTGCTCGGGCTCGTGACGCTCGGCGCGCTGCTGCGCTGGACACCGGGGCTGCCCGTGAGCGACGGCACGAGCGTGCGCACCGAGCTCGCGGCGCTGCGCAACCGCAGCCTGTGGATCGCGGCCGGCGCCGGGTCGATCGGCTTCGGCGGCATGTTCGCCGTCTACTCCTACGTCTCGCCGCTGCTGACCGAGGTCACCGGCCTGCGCGAGGCCACCGTCCCGCTCGTGCTCGCGCTGTTCGGCGTCGGCATGACGGTCGGGACGCTCGTGGGCGGGCGCCTCGCCGACCGGGCCGTGCTGCGCACCGTGCTCGTCGGCTTCGTCAGCACGGGCGTGGTGCTGTGCGCGCTCGGGCTCACCGGCCGCAGCCCCGTGCTCGCCGTCGCGTCGATCGTCGCGCTCGGCGTCTCGTCGCAGATCCTCGGGATCTCGCTGCAGACCCGGCTCATGGACGTGTCGCCGGCCGCGCCGTCGCTCGGCGCCGCGCTGTGCCACTCGGCGCTCAACCTCGGCAACGCGAGCGGGGCGTGGCTCGGGGGTCTCGTCATCGCCGGCGGCCTCGGCTACCTCGCGCCCGCGTGGGTCGGTGCGGGGCTCACGGTCGTCGGGCTCGTCGTGGTCGTGACCGTCGGCCGCACGCCCGCGCCCGCCGCCGTCGACCGCCCGACCGCCCCGACAGCACCCGAGGCCGTCGCGCTCGACCGCACGCCCGCGCCCGAGCCCGCCGCGGGCTGAGGGCACGGCCGCCGAGGCGTCAGCGCCGGCGCGTCCCGAAGATCGACCGGGTGATCTCGCGCCCGAGCTGCGTCCCGGCGGAGCGCAGGAGGCTGTCGAGCGGGCTCGACGTGCTCGACCGCCGGGACGTGGTCGACCGCCGGGACGTGCTCGACCGGCGCGACGACGTGCCCGAGCCGCGGCGCAGGTCCCGCTCGATGCGCTCGAGCTCCTTCGCGCGGTCCGCGGCCTCGCGCTCGGCAGCCTCGGCACGGTCGCGGGACTCCTCGGCCGCCCGCTCCGCAGCCGCCGCGGCCTCCTGCTCGCGCGCGGTCGCCTCGGCACGGCGCTGCAGCAGCTCGTACGCGGACTCGCGGTCGACCGCCTGCGCGTAGCGGCCGGCGAGCGGCGAGCCCGCGACGGCGGCCGCGAGCACGTCCGCGGGCGCGGGTGCCATGAGCGACTGCGGCGCGCGCAGCCGCGTCCAGGCGACCGGCGTCGGCACGCCCTTCTCCCCGAGCACGGTCACGACCGCCTCGCCGGTCCCGAGCGTCGTCAGGAGCTCCTCGAGGTCGTACGGCGACGTCGGGAACGTCCGGGCCGCGGCCCGCAGCGCCTTCGCGTCGTCCGGGGTGTACGCGCGCAGGGCGTGCTGCACGCGGTTGCCGAGCTGGGCGAGGACGTCGGGCGGCACGTCCTTGGGGCTCTGCGTCACGAAGAACACGCCGACGCCCTTGGACCGGATGAGCCGGACCGTCTGGGTGACCTGCGTGAGGAAGTCGTCGGAGGCGTCGGTGAACAGCAGGTGCGCCTCGTCGAAGAAGAACACGAGCCGCGGCTCGGCGACGTCACCGACCTCGGGGAGCACCTGGAACAGCTCCGCGAGCAGCCACATGAGGAACGTCGAGAACAGGGCCGGGCGGTCCTGCACGGCGGGGAGCTCGAGCGCGGAGATGACGCCCCGCCCGTCGGGCGAGCGCCGCAGCAGGTCGCTCACGTCGAACGCGGGCTCCCCGAAGAACACGTCGGCGCCCTGCGCCTGGAGCCCGACGATCTCCCGGAGGATCACGCCGGCCGTCGCCGCCGAGAGCCCCCCGATCCCGCGCAGCTCGGCCTTGCCCTCGTCGCCGACGAGGTACGCCAGCGTGGCCTGCAGGTCCTTGAGGTCGAGCAGCGCGAGGCCCTGCGAGTCGGCCCAGTGGAAGACGAGCCCGAGGCTCGACTCCTGCGTCGCGTTCAGCCCGAGGACCTTGCTCAGCAGGAGCGGCCCGAAGTCGGTCACGGTCGTCCGGATCGGCGTCCCCTGCCCGAGACCGCCCAGCGTGAGCAGCTCCACCGGGTAGGCGCGGGGGGTCCACTGCTGCCCGGTGCTCGCGGTGCGCTCGAGGAGCTTCTCGCTCGACGTGCCCGGCGCCGCGAGCCCGGAGAGGTCGCCCTTCACGTCCGCGACGAACGCGGGCACCCCCGCGTCGGAGAGGTGCTCGGCCATCACCTGGAGCGTCTTCGTCTTCCCGGTGCCCGTCGCGCCGGCGACGAGGCCGTGCCTGTTCATCATCGCGAGCGGCAGCCCGACGGGCGCGTCCGCGGTCGCGACGCCGTCCTCGACGAGCGCCCCGAGCGGGACGCTGCCGCCGGCGAACCGGTAGCCCGCCGCCACCTGGGCGGCCCACGGGGAGAGGGCGGCCCCGGTGTCGGTCGACGCGCGCGGGGGAGGGGGTGCGTCTGCCGGTGCGGGAGCCGTGGCCGGGGCGAGGGGCGCCCGCGGGGCCGACGCACGCGGCGTGGCGGGCGAGGTCAGGGGTGCCGCGCCGGCGTCCGGGCCGGTGACGGCCAGCTCCGCGGCCTCCGCTGCGGCCTGCGCGGCGTCGGCGAGTGCCTGCGCCGCGTCGGCCCGGGCCTGGGCGGCCTCGGCGCGGGCGCTCGCCGCGGCGGCCCGCAGCGCCGCGATCGACGCGGCGTCGGGCGCGGGACCCACGTTCGGGACTGCGCCCGAGGGGTCGCCCTCGAGGCCCCCGCCCGCGACAGCCGGTGCGTCCGGACCGGGCACGTCGGGACCGGGTGCAGCGGGACCTCGCACGTCGTCGGGCATGGCCGGAGTCTAGGGCGGGCGTCCCGGCCGGGCCGGGCGAGCCGTCGTCAACGTCCCGGGACGGTGCCCGCCGGCCAGGCGAGGGTCGGGGCGCGACGACCGTCCCTCCACGGGTCAGGTTCGGGCCGTCGCTGCCGATGGGGCACCTCGACGCCGACGGGCGAGCGAGACGCCGACGGGCGAGCGAGAGGAGCGGGCACCATGCCACCGAACCGTGCGCCGGGCCGCCTCGCCCGCGCGAGCGAGGTCCGCGCGCTCAGCACGGGTCTGCTGTTCACCGCGGCCGTGTGCGCCCTGACCTCGCTCGTCCCGTTCAGCCCGACCGCGCCGCGTGGGCTCGCCGCCGCCCTCGGGGTGCTCGCCGCCGCGCTCGGGACCTGGCTGCGCGTGCGCACCGCGCGCACCCGCGTCGCGCACGTGCACGGCGTGCTCGTGGTCGGCACGCTCGGCATGACCCTGTGCGTCGGCGCCTCGACCACCGAGGCCGGGCCGGCGGTGACGGCCCTCGGGTTCGTGTGGCTCGCGGTCTTCGTCGCCGCGTTCGAGACCCGGCGCGCGCTCGCCGCCCACCTCGTCCTCGTGGCCGTCGGCCTGCGCGTCGGGCTCGCCGCCGCGGACGCGCCGTCCGCCTGGCCCACGTGGACGTTCCTCGTGCTGACGGCGAGCGGGGTCGGCTGGGTGCTCAACGACAAGGTCACCCGGCTGCGCCTCGACGCGACGCACGACGCGCTCACGGGGGCCTTCTCGCGCCGCGCGTTCCTCGCTCTCGCCGGGCAGGAGCTCGCCCGCGCCGCGCGGGACGGGCGCCCGCTCACCCTCGTGCTGCTCGACCTGGACGGCTTCAAGCAGGTCAACGACCTGCACGGGCACGCGGCCGGCGACGAGACCCTCGTGCAGACGGCGCACACGTGGGCGGGCGTCCTGCGCGCGGGCGACGTCCTGGGCCGCCTCGGTGGCGACGAGTTCGCGCTGCTGCTCCCGTCGACCGACGACGAGGGCGCCGGCCGGCTGCTCGAGCGGCTGAGCGTCGGCGCCAGGATCGGGTGGTCGGCCGGGGTCGCCCGCTGGCGCGGCGAGGACGTCGAGGCGTGGATGCACGCGGCCGACACCGCGCTGTACGCGGACAAGCGCGAGCGCAGCGCCCTGCGCCACGCGTCGTCCGGACCGACCTGACGGACGGCTCGCGGCGTGCCGCCCGGCTCGTCGCGGACGCGGCGGGCGACCGGCTGCCGAGATGCGGGACGGACATACGTGACGGACGACGCAAACTCCCGAATGGCACAGAGTCTCGGGCTATGGTGTCCTGGACCGATCAGATGTGCTGCCTTGTCGGGCATCGCGTCACCGCCGATGAGCACGAGGCTCCCTCTATGACGAGCACGCTGAATGACGGCCGCATCCCCGACGAGGCCCCCGCCGCGCGCAGCCCGCGCGAGCGCCAGGTGAGCGAGTTCACCGAGCTCACGCGCATGGTCCAGGAGGCGGGCCTCATGAAGCGCCGCTACGCGCACTACTGGACCCGCTTCGCGGTGCTGACCGCGATGCTCGGCGGGCTGGTCGCCGCTTTCGTGCTGCTCGGCCCGACGTGGTGGCAGCTCGTCGTCGCCGCGGTCCTGGCGATCGTGCTCGGCCAGGTCATGTTCCTCGGCCACGACGCCGCTCACCGGCAGATCTTCAAGTCCGGTCGCTGGAACGACTGGGCGAGCCTCGTGATCGCGAACCTCTACGCCGGCATGAGCTACGGCTGGTGGAACCACAAGCACAGCAAGCACCACGCCAAGCCCAACACCCTCGGTGCCGACGGCGACATCGACCCGGGCGTCCTGGTGTTCACGACCGAGAACCTCACGAAGGAGCGCACCGGTCTCGCCGGCTGGTTCGCGAAGCGTCAGGGCTGGTTCTTCTTCCCGCTCCTGCTCCTCGAGGGCCTCAACCTCCACATCTCCGGCGTCACGACGATCTTCGGCCGCGGCGAGGTCAAGCGTCGCCCCGTCGAGATCGCGTTCGTGACGCTGCGACTCGGTGGCTACCTCGCGCTCGTGTTCTGGGTGCTCCCGGTCGGCATGGCGTTCGCGTTCCTCGGCGTCCAGCTCGGCATCTTCGGGGTGTACATGGGTGCGTCGTTCGCGCCCAACCACAAGGGCATGCCGGTGGTCCCCGCGTCGATGAAGATCGACTTCCTGCGCCGCCAGGTCCTGCTCAGCCGCAACATCTCCGGCGGCCGGTGGGTCGACGTGTTCATGGGCGGGCTGAACTACCAGATCGAGCACCACCTGTTCCCGAGCATGCCGAGCCCGGCGCTCAAGAAGGTCCAGCCGATGGTGCGCCAGTTCTGCGCGGACAAGAACATCTCCTACACCGAGACGACGCTGATGCAGTCGTACCGGATCGTCATCCGGTACCTCAACGAGGTCGGCCTGCAGGCCCGCGACCCGTTCCAGTGCCCGCTCGTCGCGGAGATGCGCGCCTCGCGCTGACCCCCGCTCCCACGCCTGGCCACCGGGGGGGGGAGAGACACAGTGGTAGTGGGGGGGGGGCGCGGGGGGGGGGGGCTTGGGGAGTCCTTCTAACCCCTGGCTGGAATTTCCGTACTCGAGAAATTGACAAAAGAAAGACGCTC
>NZ_JBSGSU010000003.1:184623-296093 GCF_053607065.1 Cellulomonas sp. NPDC055163
GGGGGCGGTGGGCGGTGCGCCCTTCCAATCCCGATTCCGCCAACGTTTGGGTCGGGCTATCTCCCTCCCCTCCTCCCCCTCCCGCCCGCCGGTAGCCTGTGCAGGTGACTTCGCAGGCTCCCTCGCACCCCGCGCCCGACGCTCCCGTACCGCACGACGTGCCCAACGACGTGCCCTTCCGCTACACCGCGGCGGTGGCCGACGAGCTCGAGCTCCGCTGGCAGGACGAGTGGGAGCGGCGCGGGACGTTCTACGCGGCCAACCCGACGGGCCCGCTGACCGACGCGCAGGGCCGCCACGCGGAGCCGGGGCGGCGCCCGTTCTTCGTGATGGACATGTTCCCGTACCCCTCGGGCGCGGGTCTGCACATCGGCCACCCGCTCGGGTACATCGGCACCGACGTCGTCTCGCGGTTCCGCCGCATGCTCGGCGACAACGTGCTGCACGCTCTCGGGTACGACGCGTTCGGCCTGCCCGCCGAGCAGTACGCGGTGCAGACGGGCCAGCACCCGCGCACGACGACCGAGGCGAACATCGAGATCATGGCGCGTCAGCTGCGCCGTCTCGGGACGGGCCACGACCCGCGCCGCACGTTCGCGACGATCGACCCGGGCTACGTCCGGTGGACGCAGTGGATCTTCCTGCAGATCTTCGAGTCCTGGTACGACGCCGACGCGGTGCGGCCCGACGGCGGGCGAGGTGCCGCGCGCCCCGTGTCGACGCTCGTCGAGGCGATCGAGTCCGGTGCCCGCGCCGTCCCGGGTGGCATCGAGGGCGTCCCCGCGGGCGCGTCGTGGGCCGAGCTGGACGCGGTCGCACACCGTCGTGTCGTCGACGCGCACCGGCTCGCGTACGTGTCGGAGACCCCGGTGAACTGGTGCCCGGGCCTCGGCACGGTGCTCGCCAACGAGGAGGTCACGTCCGAGGGCCGCTCGGAGCGCGGCGACTTCCCCGTGTTCCAGCGCACGCTGCGGCAGTGGCAGATGCGGATCACCGCGTACGCCGACCGCCTCATCGACGACCTCGAGCTGATCGACTGGCCCGAGAAGGTCGCCTCGATGCAGCGCAACTGGATCGGCCGCTCCGAGGGTGCCCGCGTGCGATTCCCGGTGCCGGGCCCGGACGGTGCGGAGCGCACGTCGGTCGAGGTGTTCACGACGCGCCCCGACACGCTGTTCGGCGCGACGTTCATGGTGGTCTCGCCGGAGCACCCGCTGCTCGACGACGTCGCCGCCGAGTGGCCCGAGGGGACGAAGGACGGCTGGACCGGCGGCCACGCGTCGCCGGCCGAGGCCGTCGCGGCGTACCGGCGCGAGTCGGCCGCGAAGAGCGCGATCGAGCGCCAGGCCGACGCCGGCCGCAAGACCGGCGTGTTCACCGGCATCCGCGCGGCGAACCCGGTCAACGGCGCGAGCATCCCCGTCTTCACCGCCGACTACGTGCTCATGGGCTACGGCACCGGCGCGATCATGGCCGTCCCGGGCGGCGACGAGCGGGACTTCGCTTTCGCGCAGGCGTTCGACCTGCCGGTCGTGCGCACCGTCGAGCCCCCCGCAGGGTTCGAGGGCGGCGCGTGGACCGGGGACGGCGCGATCATCGGCTCGTCGAACGACACGGTCTCGCTCGACGGTCTCGACGTCGCCACCGCGAAGCGGACCATCGTCGACTGGCTCGTCGCCGAGGGGCTCGGCGAGAGCACGATCACGTACCGGCTGCGCGACTGGCTGTTCAGCCGCCAGCGGTACTGGGGCGAGCCGTTCCCGATCGTCTACGACGAGCACGACCTGCCCATCGCGCTGCCCGATGCGTCGCTGCCCGTGAACCTGCCCGAGGTGCCCGACTACGCGCCGCGCACGTTCGACCCGCAGGACGCCCAGTCCTCGCCCGAGGCGCCGCTGGGCCGCAACGAGGACTGGGTGAACGTCACGCTCGACCTGGGCGACGGACCGCGCACCTACCGGCGCGACACCAACACGATGCCCAACTGGGCCGGCTCGTGCTGGTACTACCTGCACTACCTCGACCCGTCGCACACCGAGCAGGTCGTGGACCCGGCGCTCGAGCAGTACTGGATGGGCCCGGGCCACAACCCGGCGGACACCCACGGCGCCGGCGGCGTCGACCTCTACGTCGGCGGCGTCGAGCACGCCGTCCTGCACCTGCTGTACGCGCGGTTCTGGCACAAGGTGCTCTACGACCTGGGCCACGTGTCGAGCCGGGAGCCGTTCCGCAAGCTGTTCAACCAGGGCTACATCCAGGCGTACGCGTACCGCGACGGGCGGGGCGCCTACGTCGAGGCGACCGAGGTCGTCGAGGACGAGTCGGTGCCGAGCGGCTTCTCGTGGCAGGGCGAGGAGGTCCACCGCGAGTACGGCAAGATCGGCAAGTCCAAGAAGAACATGATCACGCCCGACGAGATGTACGCCGAGTACGGCGCCGACACCCTGCGGGTCTACGAGATGTCGATGGGTCCGCTGGACCTCTCGCGCCCGTGGGAGACCCGGGCGGTCGTCGGCGCGCAGCGCTTCCTGCAGCGGCTGTGGCGCAACGTGGTCGACGAGACCACCGGTGCGCTCGTCGTCACGGAGGACCCGCTGTCCACCGAGACGCTGCGCGTGCTGCACCGCACGATCACCGACGTGCGCGCCGACATGGAGGCGATGCGGATCAACACCGCGATCGCCAAGCTCATCGTGCTCAACAAC
Organism: Cellulomonas sp. NPDC055163; assembly: GCF_053607065.1. Lineage (NCBI taxonomy): Bacteria > Bacillati > Actinomycetota > Actinomycetes > Micrococcales > Cellulomonadaceae > Cellulomonas > Cellulomonas sp. NPDC055163. The sequence continues at coordinate 187,329 of NZ_JBSGSU010000003.1, forward strand.
CACCTGACGGGCCTGCCGGCCGTGCCGCGCGCAGCGATCGAGCCGCTCGTGCTCATGACCGCGCCGATCGCGCCGCACATCGCGGAGGAGCTGTGGTCGCGTCTCGGCCACGACGAGTCCCTCGCGCACGCGCCGTTCCCCGTCGCCGACGCGCAGCACCTCGTCGAGGACACCGTCACGTGCGTGCTCCAGGTGCAGGGCAAGGTGCGCGGCCGCGCCGAGGTGCCCGCCGACGTCACCGAGGACGCGCTGCGCGAGATCGCGCTCGCCGACCCGGGCGTCCAGCGGGCGCTCGCCGGGCGGGACGTCCGCACGGTGATCGTCCGGGCGCCGCGCCTGGTCAACGTCGTCCCGGCCTGACCGCCGTGCCGGACCGCACGCGGCGCGGCCCGGGCCGTACCGAGCCCGTGCCGTCGCCGGTCGCCGTCGTGACCGACTCGACGGCGTCGCTGCCCGCAGAGGAGCTCGAGCGGTGGGGTGTCGTCGTGGTGCCGCTCGAGGTCGTCCTCGGCGGCGAGCGCCTGCACGAGGGGCGTGACCTGGACCCGGCCGCGCTCACGGCGGCTCTCGCCGCGGGGCAGCGCGTCACGACCTCGCAGCCGTCGCCCGCCGCGTTCGCCGACGCGTACGCGCGTGCGGCTGCCGGGGGAGCACGCGAGATCGTGTCGGTGCACCTCTCGGGCGACCTCTCGGGCACCGTGCGCGGCGCGCAGCTCGCCGCGCTCGCAGCGCCGCTCCCGGTTCACGTCGTCGACTCGCGCTCGGTCGCGATGGGGCTCGGCTTCGCGGTCCTCTCGGCCGCGCGGCTCGCGCGCGGCGGGGTGCCGCTGGACGCGGGGGAGCCGACCCCGACGGTCCCGGGCTCGCGCACCTGGCACGCTCCGTTCGGGCGGCGGCGCGACCGGCCCTCCGCACCTGTCGGCGAGGAACCCGCACCGCTGCCGAACGGTGCCGTGGTCGCGGAGCGCGCACGTCAGGTCGCGTCCGACGCGCACGCCTGGTTCCTCGTGGACTCGCTCGACCACCTGCGCCGCGGGGGCCGGCTCAGCGCGACAGCGGCCGCGCTCGGCACCGTGCTCGGGCTGCGACCGATCCTCGCGATGCGCGCCGGCCGGATCGAGGTCGCGGAGAAGGTCCGGACGCGACGGGCCGCCCGGGAGCGCCTCGAGGCGCTCGTCGTCGCCGACGTGCAGCGCCGGGGGCACGCGCGCGTGGCCGTCCACCACCTCGGTCAGCCGGAGCTCGGCGCGGAGGTGGCCGAGTCGCTGCGGTCGCGGCTCGCCGGGAGCGTGTGCACCGTCGAGGTGTGCGAGGTCAGCGCCGTGCTCGGCGCGCACGCGGGGCCTGGGGTGCTCGCGCTGGTCGTCGCCGACGCCGACGCACCCCCAGCCGCCTGACCGCACCTGGGGCGCTCCGGGCGCCGCGGGTGCGCGAGACCGGCGACCCGGCCGTCCCTACGGTCGCGGCATGGTCCGAGCCCCCGACCCCTCCGACACCGCCCGACGCCGGCTCGAGGCACTGAGCCCGGCGCCGGCGCCGCATCTCGCGGACCCACGGCGCTGGACGCCGCAGCGCGCACCCGGTGCCGAACCGGGTCGTCGCGACCCGGCGCGCCCGACCGACGGCACGGTGGGTGCCCCGCCGCGGGTGCCGGTCTCGGCGCCCGGGACGGTCCGCCGCGCGGACGAGCTCCGGACGCCGACGTCGCCCGTGCCGCGCGTCGCACGGGTGGCATCCGACGACCCACCCCCGGCGCTCGACGCCGTGCGACCGCGGTGGCCCGAGCTGCGCGACGTGGACGAACCCGGCTCGCGCCGCGCGAGCGGGCAGGGCGGCGCGCCCGACCTGGGGCCCGGACGGGCCGACCCGGACGTCGGTCGGGCGACGCGCGTGGGCGGAGCGACGGGCGTGCGCGATCCCCGGGCCGGGACCTGGGCTGAGTCCGATCGTGCGCTCGTGACCGAGCCCGAGCCCAAGCCCGAGCCCACGTCCGGGTCCGAGTCGGAGCCCGAGCTCCCGTCCATCTTCGAGCCCACGTCCGAGTCGGAGCCCGAGCTCCCGTCCGGGGCCGTGTCCGGGTCCGTGTCGGGGCCCGTGCCGGTGATGTGGGCTCCGGCCGAGCGGTTCGGGGACGACGGCGCCGTGACCGACGTGGAGGACGTCGTCCGCCGGATGGCGCCGGGAGGGCTCGCGCGTGCTCGGGACGAGTACGCGGGCCGCTACGGCTCGCCGCTCGAGCGCGAGCACGAGGTCGCCTCGGGACGGGCCGTGCGGCGCTGGGCCGTGCCGACCCGCGTCGGGCTCGTCGTGGCGCTCGCGGTGGCCCTCGTCGCGGGAGTCGTCGTCGCACGCGCGGCCTCCGTGCTCGTCCCGAGGTCAGGTCCTGCGGTCGAGCTCCCCGAGGTCACCGGCGCGCCGGGCGCGACCTCGGACCCGGTCGGTGCCGATCCGGGCACCGGAGCCGGCGCCCCGACAGGCGCGGAGCCCGCAGCCGCCGGATCCGCCGCAGCCTCTGGCCGGGTCGTCGTGCACGTGGTGGGCCAGGTGGCACAGCCGGGGATCGTCGAGCTGCCCGAGGGTTCCCGGGTGTCGGACGCCCTGACGGCAGCCGGTGGGCCCTCGTCCTCCGCCGACCTCGCCGCCCTCAACCTCGCGCGGGTCCTCCTCGACGGCGAGCAGGTCGCGGTCTCCGCCGTGGGGGAGCCGGCGCCTGCCGCGCCACCCGGCGCGGTCGCCGACGCGGCGGCGCCCGGGGGACCGCTCGACCTCAACTCCGCGGACGCAGCCGCCCTCGACGCGCTGCCGGGCATCGGCCCGGTGCTCGCGGGACGCATCGTCGCGTGGCGCGAGGAGCACGGGCGGTTCCGGACGCTCGAGGAGCTCGCCGAGGTCGAGGGCATCGGCCCCGCGCTCGTCGAGCGCCTGGCACCCTCGGTGCGGGTGTGACGTGAGGGTCCCGCTCGACCTGCGGCTCGTCCCGGCGGCGCTCGCGGCGTGGTCGGCGGCAGCGGTCCTCGTCGTGCTGCCCGCGCCGTGGGTGCTCGCCGCCGGGATCGCGGCGGGCGCCGTGCCGCTCGGCGTCGCCGTGCATGCCCTGCGCGCCCGACGGGCCGTGCGAGGCGTGCGGGCCGAGCTGGCCGGGCGGGCTGGACGGGCCGGGCTGGCTGGGCGCGCCGTCCGGCCCGGTCGGTCCGGGCCGGCCGGGCGCCGCGAGGTCGCCGGTCGCCCGGATCCGCGACCCGACCCCGGGTCGGTCGACCGACCCGGGTCGCCCGACCCCGGGTCGGCCGACCGCACCGGGTCGCCCGACCGCACCAGGGCGCCCGACCCCAGCCCTGGCGCTGCCGCACGTCGCACCCGACCGCAGCGTGGCCCTGTCGCTAGACGTCAGACCCGGCCACATCGTGACTCCACCGCTGCCCCTGGCGTGCCGCACCGGTCTCGCTGCGGCGCCGGGCAGGCGGTGCTGACGTGCGGTGTCGTCGCGGGCGTGCTGCTCGCCGGTGCGAGCCAGCTCGCCGCCCGGGACGTGGGCGACCTGGCGGGACTCGCAGCGTCCGGCGCGACCGTGACGCTCACGGGGACGCTCACGTCCGAGCCCGCTCGCGTCCGGTCCGGACCACCCGACGCCCCACCGCGGTACCGGGCGACGATCGCCGTCGACGACGTCGAGACCCGGGGCGAGCACCGCGCGGCGTCGGCGCCGGTGACCGTCCTGACCGGCTCCCCGTGGCCCGGCGTCTCGTACGGTGCCCGGGTGGAGGTGCGCGGTCGGGTGGTGCCCAGCACGCCCGGGCGTCGCGCGGCGGCGCTGCTCCAGGCAGGCGGGACCGCCACGCTCGTCCAGCCCCCGGGTGTCACGCTCCACGCGGTCGATGCCGTGCGGTCCGGGCTGCGCGACGTGAGCGCCGGGCTGGGTGCGGACGCGCGCGGGCTCGTGCCGGGGATCGCCGTCGGTGACACGACCGCGCTCCCGGACGACCTGGACCAGGCGATGCGCGACTCCGGGCTCACCCACGTGACCGCCGTCTCGGGCGCCCACTTCTCGATCGTCGGGGCGGGGGTGCTCGTGCTGACCGGCGCCGCCGGACTTCCGCGCCGGGGACGTGCCGCGGTGGTCGGTGTGGTGATGCTCGGGTTCGTGGTGCTCGTGCACCCGGGGCCGAGCGTGCTGCGCGCGGCGGCGATGGGCGCGGTGGGGCTCGGGGCGCTCGTCCTCGGCCGACCTGCGCGGGCCGTGCCTGCGCTCGCGGCGGCGGTCGTCGTGCTCCTCGTCGCGGACCCGTGGCTCGCGCGCGAGCTCGGCTTCGTGCTGTCCGTGGTCGCGACGTCCGGGCTCGTCCTGCTCGCCGGACCCCTCGCGCGCCGGTGGTCCGGCTCGGCGCGGGCACCGGTCGCCTACGCGCTCGCGGTCCCGGTGGCCGCGCAGAGCGTGTGCGCGCCCGTCGTCCTGCTCCTGAGCCCGACGGTCGCGCTCTACGCGGTCCCGGCCAACGTGCTCGTCGCGCCCGCGGTGGCGCCCGCGACCGTGCTGGGCCTCCTTGCGGCGCTCGTGTCGCCGTGGTGGCACGCCGCCGGCGTGGTCCTCGCGGAGCTCGCCGGCCTCGCGTGCTGGTGGATCGCGATCGTGGCCCGCGTCGCGGCGTCGCTACCCGGCGCTCAGGTCGCGTGGACACCGGGTGCGCTCGGCGTGGTCCTGCTCGTCGCCGGGACCACCGCCGGGCTCGCCCTGCTCCTCGGCCGCCCACCGGGGGACGCCGGCCACGGGGTCGGCACGGCAGCGGAGCGCGTGCGCCGCCGTCGCCGCTCGCTCGCCTGACCGCACCCGAGGCGTGTGCTCACCTCGCGCACGACGTCCCGCACCTCGCGCCGCCGTCGCGCGCCCTCGCACCCAGCGTCGCGCCTCTCCCGTGCCCCTCCTCGGTGCCGCCGGCCGCCCCCAGCTCGCTGCCGGCCCTTGCCGCACGCCGCGCCGGGACGTGGGTCCGGCATGGCAGGCTGGGCGCGTGCCGACCCCGACCCGCTCCAGCACCCGCTCGACCTCCGGCGGACGTGGCGCCGCACCGGGCATCGGCTGGGACGAGGTCGAGCTGGCGCCGGTCGTCCTGGTGTCGGGCCCCGAGGGCCTGCTCGCGGACCGGGCGGTCGAGCGGCTCGTCGGGCTCGCGCGCGACCGGGACGCCGGCGTGGAGGTGACGCGCCTCGACGCCGCCGACTACGGCACGGGCTCCCTGGGCGTCGTGACGAGCCCGTCGCTGTTCGCCGAGGACCGCGTCGTCGTCGTCGAGTCCGTCGAGCGTGCGACCGACGAGCTCCTCACCGACGCCCTCGCGTACGTCGCCGCGCCGCAGGAGGACGTGGTGCTCGTGCTGCGGCACGGCGGCGGCCAGCGCGGCAAGAAGCTCCTCGACACCGTCCGGGCGGGGCGCTGGCCGGTCGTGGCGTGCGAGGCGCTCAAGAAGGACTCCGAGAAGTCGGCGTTCGTCACGGCGGAGCTGCGCAGGGCGAAGCGACGGGCGGACGCGAAGGCGGTGCGGGCGCTGGTCGACGCCGTCGGCAGCGACCTGCGTGAGCTGGCCGCGGCGTGCGCCCAGCTCGTCGCCGACACCACGGGGACGATCGGCGAGGCGGCTGTCGAGCGGTACTACGGCGGCCGCATCGAGGCGACGGGGTTCCGGGTCGCCGACGCGGCGATCGAGGGCGACGCGGGGAACGCCGTCGCGCTCCTGCGGCACGCGCTCGCGACGGGTGTCGACCCGGTGCCGATCGTCGCGGCACTCGGGGCCAAGCTGCGCACGCTCGCGAAGGTCGCGGCGGTGCGGGGTCGGGGGTCGGGGGCGGTTCGCGACCTGGGGCTGGCGCCGTGGCAGGTCGAGCGTGCGCAGCGGGACCTCGCGCGCTGGACCCCCGAGGGTCTCGCGGTGGCGATCAGCGCGGTCGCGCAGGCCGACGCCGAGGTCAAGGGTGAGAGCCGGGACCCTCAGTTCGCGGTCGAGCGGGCGGTGCTCCGGGTGGCCTCGGCAGGTTCGCGCTGACAGCAGCGCGCGTCGGGCGCTCCTGTGCCCGTCGTCGCACCGCGGCGCCCGGTCCGGCGGCGCCGGAGGTCGGCGCTCGAGCGGGGGTCAGCCGACGGGGCGCAGCAGCCGGGCCGCGGAGCGGTCCAGCGTGGCCGACGGCTCCAGCAGGTTCCCCTGGAACAGGTCGAACCCGAGGTCGCGGCTCTGGTGCAGCATCCACGGGTGCTCGATGTACTCGGCGACGAGCAGCGCACCGTACGACCGGGCGAGCTCGACCACCGGGCGGCCCTCGACGTCGAGGTCGCGCACGTCGATCTTGACGAAGTCGGTGTGGGGGAGGAGGCGGCGCTGCCCCGGCCGGCTCACGAAGCCGGGGATGGCGACGCGGAACCCGCGCTCGCGCAGCCGCCGCACTCCCGCGATGACCTCGGTGTCGACCTCGACGTTGTCGGCGATCTCGATGACGAGGCGGTCGGGGCGCGCCGGCACGGGCAGGTCCTGCACGAGGTAGGCGCGCGGGAAGCGCACGAACATCCATCGCCCGTGCGCGACCTGCTCCAGGTCGGCGCGGCCGAAGGTCGCTCGCAGGACGTGTGCCGTGGCGCGCTCGTGCTGCAGCTCGGTCCACGTCGCGTGGTGCGGCGCCGCCTGGCCGCTGGTGCCGGGCGGCCGGAACGAGAGCTGGTAGGCGAAGGGCCGCAGCCGCGGCGAGAAGATCCCCTGGCGCCCGACGAGAACGCGCTCCCGGGCGAGGTGCTGGGCCCAGTCGTGGCGGGCGCTGTCGGAGATCGCGTCGTCCACCGCGGCGGCGAGCTGTGCCGCCAGTGCGTCCTTGTCTCCGGTCATGACGACTATGACACCATAAGCATCCCCGGCATGACACTCCTCCGATCGGCTGAACTGCAACGACGTCGGGGAATTCGCGCCGCTCGATTCGGGCGGGTCACTCGATTGGGCGGAGCTGTGCCAGAGCCCTGTGAAAGGGGCGACTCGGGGTCCGCGATCGGTCATGATAGACGTGACACGCAGTCAATCCGTTATGACAGGAGCCTTCCCATGTCGTCTTCGCTCAAGGCCGTTGCCGCTCTCGCCCTCGCCACCGTGCTGTCCTTCTCCGCCGCGGCGTCGGCGCACGCGTCCGAGGTGAGCCTCATGTCCGGCGGCGCCACCGGCTGCTGCCGCATGAACATGAACTGAGCAGCTCACGCCGTCTCGCCGGCTGAGCCAGCGACCGGCGTGGTAGCGGGCGCCCCATCGTCCGCTACCACGTGGTCGGAAATTCGCCCGCTGTCAGGGGCGGTAATTCCGGCTCGTCACAGGTACAGTGACCGACTATGACGACGATCGCTGACCGCGTCCGGCAGGCGCGGCTCGCTGCGGGGCTCTCCCAGACCGGGCTGGCGGGCGACTCCTTCTCGCCCAGCTACATCTCGCTGATCGAGGCGGGGCGCCGCGAGCCCACGGACTCCGCGCTGACCGTGCTCGCGCAGCGGCTGGGGTCGACGGTCGAGTACCTCAAGCACGGCGACGACGGCCCGAACGAGGCGCGCGCCCGGCTCGAGATCGACTACGCCAAGCTCGACCTCAGCGCCGGCGAGCCGGCCGGCGCCCGCACGCGCATCTCGGCGATCGACCTGACGAGCGTGACGAACGCCGTCCGCGTCGAGGCGCTCATGACGCTGGCACGTGCGCACGAGGCCCTCGGTGACCTCGAGTCCGCGGTCGCGATCCTCGAGCCGCTGCTCGACGACGCCCGTGCCCGGTCGCACAACCTCGACTCCGCGGCCATCGCGACCGGACTCGTCGCCTCGTACCTCGAGGGCGGCGACATGCACCGCGCCGTCGAGGTCGGCGAGCGCATCCTGAGCGAGCTCGAGGCCGGCGGGATGTCCGGCACCGACGAGCACCTGCGCCTCGCGTCGACCGTCCTGTGGGCGTACGTCGAGCGTGGTGACCTCCTGTACGCGACGCACCGCGCCGCGGAGCTCGTCCGCCAGGCAGAGGCGCTCGGCAGCCCGCGCGGACGCGGCAGCGTGTACTGGAACGCCGCGCTGGTCGCCGAGCAGCGCCGCGACTACCCCCTCGCGCAGCGGTACACCGAGCGTGCGCTCGCGCTGCTGGGCGAGGGCGAGCTCGGCCGTGACCTCCCGCGCCTGCGGCTCAACTACGCGTGGCTGCTGCTGCGGAGCGAGCCCGCGGAGCCCCACGAGGCGCTGCGCCAGCTCGACCGCGCGCTGCCCGACCTGCTCGCGATCGGCTCCGAGATCGAGCTGTCGCGCGTCGACGTCGAGCGCTCCCGCGCGCACCTCGTGCTCGGGGACGTCGACGTGGCCGAGGCGAGCGCCCGCGAGGCGCTGCGTCGGCTCGGCGACCAGCCGCGCCTCGAGACCGCGGTCGCCCAGCTCGCGCTCGGTGACGCGCTGCACGCCCGGGAGGACGTCGCCGGCGCGGCGCGGGCGTACCGCTGGGCGGCGGACATGCTCGGCATGATGTCCGCGACCCGGCAGTCGGCAGCGGCGTGGCGCGAGCTCGGCGACCGCTTCCTCGGTCACGGGGACGTGGCCGGCGCCGCGCACGCGTTCGACCGCGCGCTGCGCGAGGCAGGTTTCCGACCCACGGTTCCCGCGACGCTGCGGGAGGCATGGACCGCCGCAGCAGGCTGAGGGCCGCAGGGTCGGAAGAGAACGAAGGCGTCGCCCCGCAGGGGGGGTGACGCCTTCGTCGCGTCCGGGCGCGGGTGCTGCGGCCTCGAGGAGCGCGGCGATGCTCCCACGTGCACGGTGCGGCCACGCGCACGGCCCGGGACGGCGCGGACGTCTCCCGTCCCGGGAGGGCGAGCTCCGTGTCCCGCGGAGACGACGTGGCTGCCGCAGTGTCCCGGGTACGACGAAGGCGCCGGCCCTGGACGGGCGGCGCCTTCGTCGTACGGTGCGCTGAGCGCGAGGTGTCAGAGCGAGCCGACGGCCTTCGCGAGAGCGGACTTCTTGTTCGCTGCCTGGTTCTGGTGGATGACACCCTTCGAGGCGGCCTTGTCGAGCTTCTTCGACGCACTGATCAGCGCGACCGAGGCGGCCTCCTTGTCGCCACCGGCGACGGCCTCGCGGACGCGGCGCACGTGCGTCTTGAGCTCCGACTTGACGGCCTTGTTGCGCAGGCGCGCCTTCTCGTTGGTGCCGATGCGCTTGATCTGGGACTTGATGTTTGCCACGTGTGGACTTTCTGGTGTGTCGCCTGAGCGTCGGATAGGTCGTAGAGGGCCCGTCTGGTTCCGGGACTGGGGCGTGGGGACACCCGCGGAGAGGAACTGGACCAGTGCCCGCCGACCTGGGCGGACACGCGATTCACTATCTTACCAGCCGTGGTGCTCGGCGAGCGAGCCCGTGACCCGGTCGAACAGTGCGCGCTCCATCACGGCACCCTCGCGTCGCACGGCGTCCGGGTCGACCCGCAGGACGCGGTCGAGGCGCACCTCGCTCGGGCGGCGCCGGGCGTCCCAGTCGCCGGCGCCGATGTCGAGCCACGCCCGGCCCCAGCGCGCCTCGTCGGCCGCGTCGCGCGAGTGGTCCTTGCTCGTGAGCATGAGCCCGAGGAGGTCCGGCCCGTCGCGTCCGACGAGGAGCACGGGGCGGTCCTTGCCCTGCGACGGGTCGTCCTCGTAGGCGACCCAGGTCCACACGATCTCGCCCGGGTCGGCGCTGCCGTCGGGGTCGGGGGAGTACTGGGGGCGCACGATGCCGGCGTAGTCCCCACGCGCCCCGGAGCGCGTGCGGGCGGGCCGGGGGCGCGCTGCGGGTCGCGCGCCACGCTCGGCGGTCCCGGCGCCCCGGGCGGCCGACGTCCCTCGAGCCGGGGCCCGTGTCGTCGACCCGGCGCCGCCGGACCCGCTGCCGCGTGCCCCTGCGCCTCCGGACCCGCTGCCGCGTGCCCCTGCGCCTCCGGACCCGCTGCCGCGTGCCCCTGCGCCGCCGGACCCGCTACCGCGTGCCCCTGCTCTGCCGCCGGAGGTCACGGCGCGCAGCACCGCGTCGAGCACCCGCACCCACGTCCGTCCGCGCACGGGGGGACCCTACCCGCCGGCGCGGCGCGGCGCGGGGCCGTCCGTAACGCGCCGGACGCACGGCGCCGTTAGGGTCCGGATCATGGCGGACGTGTTCGACGACTACCCGGCCGGAGCGGCCTGGGACGAGATGCTCGACGGCGTGGGCGGGGTGCGGCCCGCGTACGAGCACGTGCACTCGTCGCTGGCCCAGCTCTCCGCCACCGAGCTGCGCGCACGCGCCGACACCCTGGCCCGCTCGTACCTCGCGCAGGGTGTCACCTTCGACTTCGCGGGCGAGGAGCGGCCGTTCCCGCTCGACGTCGCGCCGCGCGTGCTGACCGGGGCCGAGTGGGACCACGTGGCGCCGGGGGTCGCGCAGCGCGTGCGTGCGCTCGAGGCGTTCCTCGCGGACGTCTACGGGCCGCAGAAGGCCGTCGCCGACGGTGTCGTCCCGCGCGGCCTCGTCGTCTCCTCGACGCACTTCCACCGCGCCGCCCGGGGCATCCAGCCGCCGAACGGGGTGCGGGTGCACGTCTCCGGGATCGACCTCGTGCGCGACGAGGTCGGCGGCTTCCGGGTCCTCGAGGACAACGTGCGCGTGCCCAGCGGCGTGAGCTACGTGCTCTCGAACCGCCGGGCGATGGCCCAGACCTTCCCCGAGCTGTTCGCGGCCCTGCGCATCCGCCCGGTGCAGGACTACCCGCGGCGGCTGCTCGCCGCGCTCACTGCCGCCGCCCCGCACGGCGTCGACGACCCGACCGTCGTCGTGCTGACCCCGGGCGTGTACAACAGCGCGTACTTCGAGCACTCGCTGCTCGCGCGGTCCATGGGCGTCGAGCTCGTCGAGGGCCGCGACCTGTTCTGCGCGGGCGGGCGCGTGTGGATGCGCACCACGCAGGGTCGCCGGCGCGTCGACGTCATCTACCGCCGCGTCGACGACGAGTACCTCGACCCGGTCGCGTTCCGGTCCGACTCGCTGCTCGGCAGCCCGGGGCTCATGACCTGCGCGCGGGCCGGCACCGTCACGATCGCCAACGCGGTCGGCAACGGCGTCGCCGACGACAAGCTCGTCTACACCTACGTCCCGGAGCTCATCCGCTATTACCTCGGTGAGGAGCCCGTGCTGGCCAACGTCGACACCTGGCGGCTCGAGGACCCGGGGGCGCTCGAGGAGGTGCTCGACCGTCTCGACGAGCTCGTCGTGAAGCCCGTCGACGGCTCGGGCGGCAAGGGGCTCGTGGTCGGGCCGAGCGCGTCGCGCGCCGAGCTCGCGGCGCTGCGCGAGCGGCTCCTGGCCGACCCGCGCGGATGGATCGCGCAGCCGGTCGTGCAGCTCTCGACCGTCCCGACGCTCATCGAGGACCGGCTCCGGCCGCGGCACGTCGACCTGCGCCCGTTCGCGGTCAACGACGGCGACTCCGTGTGGGTGCTGCCGGGCGGCCTCACGCGCGTCGCGCTCCCCGAGGGGCAGCTCGTGGTGAACAGCTCGCAGGGCGGCGGCTCGAAGGACACGTGGGTGCTGGGCGGCGCGCTGCCGCGGCGCGCGCAGCCGGCCGGCGACACCGCGCCGCAGACCGTGCCGTCGTCGGTGCCGATCGACGCGAACCCGCACGACCTGCGCGCGCAGGTCATGCAGCAGCAACAGGCGCAGGACGGGGTGGGCACGTGCTGAGCCGCATCGCGGAGTCGCTGTTCTGGATCGGCCGGTACATCGAGCGCGCGGACGACACCGCCCGGCTGCTCGACGTGCACGTGCAGAGCCTGCTCGAGGACCCGTGGGCCGAGGAGGACCTCGCGTGCCGCTCGCTGCTCTCGGTGATGGACCGCCCCGCGCCGCCGGCGGGCGTCGCGGTCGGCCGGGAGAGCGTGCTCGACATCCTCGCCTACGACCGGCGGGCGCCCAGCGCGATCGCGGGGTCGCTCGTCGCCGCCCGGGAGAACGCCCGGCGGGCCCGCGAGATCATCTCGACGGACCTGTGGGAGTGCCTCAACACGACGTGGAACCAGCTCCCGTCGCACATGCGCCCCGCGCGGCCGCACGACTACTTCACGTGGGTGCGCGAGCGCGCGGCGGTCGTCGCGGGGCTCATGGACTCGGTCACGTCGCGCGACGAGACGTGGCAGTTCATGGTGCTCGGGCGCTCGATCGAGCGGGTCGACATGACCGCGCGCCTGCTGACGACCCGTGCGCTCGTGGGCGCGACCGGGCCGAGCTGGCAGACGCTGCTGCGCTCGTGCGGCGCGCACGAGGCCTACCTGCGGACCTACCGCGGGATCGCGTCCGACGAGCGCGCCGCCGGCTTCCTGCTGCTCGACCGGCTGTTCCCGCGCTCGCTCGTGTTCGCGCTCGGGCAGGCCGAGTCGTGCCTGACGGCGCTCGAGCCGGTCACGAGCCGCGCGAGCGTCGACGACGCGCTGCGCCACCTCGGTCATGCGCGCGCGAGCCTCGAGTACCGCCCGCTCATGGAGGTGCTCGACGGGCTGCCCGAGGAGATGGAGCGGGTGCAGCGCGCGTGCTCGGCGGCGAGCGACGCGATCCGCGCGCGCTACTTCCCGTCGGGGCACGTGACGAACTGGGTGGGGGAGGCGCTGTGAGCCGGCTGCACGTGGTGCACACGACGTCGTTCCGGTACGCGAGCCCGGTCACGGCGTCGTACAACGAGGCGCGCATGACCCCGCTGTCGCAGCCGGGGCAGTCCGTGCTCGAGACGCGGCTCGACGTCCAGCCGCACACGTGGGTGTCGGAGCACCGTGACTACTGGGGCGCGCACGTGACGGTGTTCGAGGTGCTCACCCCGCACGAGTCGCTCGTGATCACCTCCGAGCACCGCGTCGAGATCGCGCCGCGGCGCGACGTGCGCTCGGAGACGACGTGGGACCACCTGCGCAGCCCCGAGCTCCGCGACCACCTCGCGGAGTTCCTCGCGGACACCGCGACGACGCAGGCGCCGCCCGAGGTCGCCGAGCTCGCGGCGCGTGTCGCCGAGGGGCTCGAGCCGTCGCAGGCCGCCGTGGCGGTGTGCGCGGCGCTGCGGGACGAGCTCGAGTACGTGCCCGGCGTGACCGCGGTGCACACGCCGGCGAGCGAGGCGTGGGCGGCCCGCACGGGCGTGTGCCAGGACATGGCGCACCTCGCGGCGGGGGCGCTGCGCAGCATCGGGATCCCGGCGCGGTACGTCTCCGGCTACCTGCACCCCGTCGCGGACGCGATCGGCGAGACGGTCGTCGGCGAGTCGCACGCGTGGGTCGAGTGGTGGTCCGGCGAGTGGCACCCCTACGACCCGACGAACCGCACGGTCGCGGGCGAGCGGCACGTGGTGCTCGCGCGCGGTCGCTCGTACGACGACGTCCCGCCGCTGCGGGGCATCTACGCAGGTGCCGGGACGATCGACCTCGACGTGCAGGTGCGGATCACGCAGGAGGCCTGACAGCGCCGAGGCCGAGGAAGACGCCGACGCGGGCGCGGGTGGGCGGTGCGGTCACGGCGAGGGCCGGACCGCACCGCGCCCCGTCAGAACGCCGTGTCGAGCACCGGGAAGATCGCGCTCTCGGCGACCGCGTGGCCGAACAGCCAGCCCTGGCCGTGCGTCCAGCCGTGGCCGAGGGCGAGCGCCCACTGCTTCTCGGTCTCGATGCCCTCGACCACGCCGTGGCTCGACAGCGAGTCGACGAGCGCGGCCATCGCGGTGCTGATCCGGTCGCACGCAGCCCCGTCGCCGAGCCGCACCGTGAAGGAGCGGTCGAGCTTGAGGCCGCTCACGGGCGTCGAGAGCACCGACGTGAGCGCCGAGAAGCCGGTGCCGAAGTCGTCGAGCATCAGCTCCACGCCGAGCGCGGCCAGCTGCTCGAGGTCCTCGCGCGTCTGCTCGGTCGCCTGCAGCACGCCGTTCTCGGTGATCTCGATGCCGAGCCGCGACGCGGGGACGTCGTTCTCGCGCAGCACCTGCGCGACGAGCGGCGCGAGCCCCGCCCCCCGGTCGTCGGTCGCGGGCGTGCCGCGACCGAGCTGCCGGGGCGAGACGTTGATGTAGACCTTGCCGGGCAGCTCGGGGTGGCGGGCGAGGAACTCCACGGCCTCCCGCAGCACCCACCCGCCGATCCCGTTGATCAGGTCCGACTCCTCGGCGATCTGCACGAACTCGCCGGGCAGGAGCAGGCCGCGACGGGGGTGCATCCACCGTACGAGGGCCTCGTACGCGACGGTCCGGCGGGTGTCGAGCTCGACGACCGGCTGGTAGTGCAGCAGGAACTGCCCCCGCTCGATCGCGGTCCGCAGCTCGGTCTCGACCGAGAGGCGGCGCAGCGCGTCGCGCCGGTAGACGTCGTGGAAGACCTCCCAGCGCGAGCGCCCGGCGTCCTTGGCGACGTACAGCGCCGTGTCGGCGTCGCGCAGGACCTCCTCCGCGACCCCCGTCCCGTCGTTGACGGTCAGCCCGGCGCTCAGGCGCGGCACGACCTCGTGGCCGTCGATGTGCAGCGGCAGCTCGACGGCGGCCAGCAGATCGTCGAGGAGCGCGCCGGCGTGCTCCGCGGAGTCGACGCCCTCGAGGACCACGACGAACTCGTCGCCGCCGATGCGGGCCACGGTGTCGCCCGGGCGCACGGCGCCGGTCATCCGCTCCGCGACGGCCTTGAGCATGCGGTCGCCCGCGTCGTGCCCGAGGGAGTCGTTGAGGCGCTTGAAGTGGTCGAGGTCCGCGAACGCGACGGCGACGAGGTTCCCCGAGCGTGCGTGCTGGGTCAGCGCGTGCGCGAGCCGGTCGAGCAGCAGGCTGCGGTTCGCGAGCCCCGTGAGGTGGTCGTACAGGGCGCGCCGCTCGAGCTGCTCCTGGGCGAGCCGCATCTCGGTGACGTCCTCGATCTGGTTGACGAAGTGCACCGGCGAGCCGTCGGAGTCCCGCACGACCGAGACCGTGAGCCGGGCCCACATCGTGTCGCCGCCGGGCGTCAGGTAGCGCTTGTCGACCTGGAACGAGTCGAGGCTGCCGTCGAGCAGGCGGGCGCCGTGCGCGAGGTCCGTCTCGAGGTCCTCGGGGTGGGTGATGTCCTCGAACGACGCCCCGACGAGCTCCTCGCGGGTGCGCTGCAGGCCCTCGGTCAGTGCCCGGTTGACCTCGACGTAGCGGCCGTCGAGCGACACGATCGCCATGCCGATCGGGGCGTCCTCGAAGGTGAGCCGGAAGGTCTCCTCGCTGTGCCGCAGCCGCTCCTGCGCGTGCTGCTCTCCGGTGACGTCCGTGAGCGTGACCATGCACCAGACCTCGTCCTCGACGGGTACGAACGGGATCGCCGTGGCGCGCAGCCACAGCGGGTGGGGGGAGCCGCGTCTGACCTTGATGGTGCTCGACGCCGGCTGGTTCGTGCGACGGGCCAGCGCGACCGGCAGGTCGTCCCTCGGGAGCGCCGCCCCGTCGGGTCCGACCGCGTCGTAGACGAGCGACGCGAGGTCGAGCCCGAGCAGCTGGTCGCGGTCGAGCGTGAGGATCGTGCCCGCGGCCTCGTTGATGTCGACGACGACCCCGCGGGCGTCGCAGATGAGGACGCCTTCCTGGAGCGCGTCGACCATCGCGTCGGGCAGGCGGACGCCACCGAGCGACACGGGTCGCGGTGGGTTGGTGCCGAGCATGCTGCCTCCAGACAGGGTCGCCTCCCCATCGGCAGGCGGACGCGCCGCGTGAGCAGATCCGTTCGCGTGGTGGTCCCCGGCAGCGTCGTCCGGTGCTGGCGCCGTGTTCGGCACGTCGTGCTCCCCTTCCCCCGTGCGCCGCGCAGCGACCTGGTCGCGCGCGGCACACCGAGAATCATGACGCACGCGCGGGGCCCGGCCCGACGGACACCTGTCCGGGACGGGCTCAGGGGACGAGCGGCTGGCCCAGCACCCCGTCCAGCGCGGCGGCGTCCCCGGTGACCTCGAGGAGCGGCCCGCCGGGGGTGCGCCGGCCCCAGAGCAGCAGCGCGAGCGACTCGGCCGACCCGGCGACGGCGACGCGCGGCGGGACGCCGCCGGGTCCGAGCCGCCAGGTGCGGCCCGCGTCGAGCGCCGTGAGGTCGACGGCGACGTCGAGCGCCGGCATCCGCCGCAGGCGGACCTGCCGCGGCTGCATCACGTGGACGACCTCGTCGACGGTGTCGGCCCACACCTCGGGGGCGGCCTCGACGCCGAGCCCGCCCGCGGTGCGCAGGTCCCACAGGTGCACGAGCGTCTCGTGGAGCTGGCGCCGGCGCCAGAACGACGCAGGCCCGGGGCCGTCGAGCGTCCGGCCGGGTGCGTCGGGGCCGAGGGCGGCGAGGGTCGCGGCCACCTCGCGCGCGCACCGCGCGTAGTGCTCGGCGAGCGGCACCGGCCCGCGCTCGAGCGGCTCCTCGTCCTCCCCGCGCGCCATCGCGGCGGCCCAGTGGTGGATCCCGGCGAGGTGGTCCACGAGGTCCGCGACGACCCAGGGGCCGCACGAGGGCACCGGCGCGTCCGCGGCGACGAGGTCGATCGTGGCGTGGAGCTCGCGCTGCACGAGCTCGAGGAGCGCCAGATGGTCGAGGTCCGCGTCGGTCATGGGACCATGGTGGCGGGCCCGGTCGAGCACCGGGGCCCGAACCCAGCCCCCCGTCGAAGCCGGAGCGAACCCGAGTTGTCCCCGATCCCAGCCGCCGCGGGCATGCAGCGCATCCAGCCGGCGGCCACGCCGCCCGAGCTCCTGCGCAACTTCTGCATCATCGCGCACATCGACCACGGGAAGTCGACGCTGGCGGACCGCATGCTGCAGGCCACCGGCGTCGTCGACGCCCGGGCGATGCGCGCGCAGTACCTCGACCGCATGGACATCGAGCGCGAGCGCGGCATCACGATCAAGTCGCAGGCCGTGCGGATGCCGTGGGGCGTCGCGGACTCCTCGGGCGCGGTGCAGCCGTACGCGCTCAACATGATCGACACCCCCGGGCACGTCGACTTCACGTACGAGGTCTCGCGCTCCCTCGCAGCGTGCGAGGGGGCCGTGCTGCTGGTCGACGCCGCGCAGGGCATCGAGGCGCAGACCCTCGCGAACCTGTACCTCGCGATGGAGAACGACCTCCAGGTCATCCCGGTGCTGAACAAGATCGACCTGCCGGCCGCGCAGCCCGAGAAGTACGCCGAGGAGCTCGCGAAGCTCATCGGCGGGGACCCCGAGGACTGCCTGCGCGTCTCGGGCAAGACGGGCCAGGGCGTCGAGGCGCTGCTCGACCGGATCGTCGAGCTCATCCCGGCCCCGACGGGCGACGCGGACGCCCCGGCGCGGGCGATGATCTTCGACTCGGTCTACGACACCTACCGCGGCGTCGTGACGTACGTCCGCGTCGTCGACGGCAACCTCAACCCGCGCGAGAAGATCGCGATGATGTCGACGCGCGCGACCCACGAGCTGCTCGAGATCGGCGTCATCTCGCCCGAGCCCGTCGTCACGAAGGGCCTCGGGGTGGGCGAGGTCGGCTACCTCATCACGGGCGTCAAGGACGTGCGCCAGTCCCGCGTCGGCGACACGGTGACGAACGCGAGCAAGCCGGCGTCGCAGGACCTCGGCGGGTACCGCGACCCGAAGCCCATGGTCTTCTCGGGTCTGTACCCGCTCGACGGGACCGACTACCCGGTGCTGCGCGACGCGCTCGACCGGCTCAAGCTGAACGACGCCGCGCTGGTCTACGAGCCCGAGACGTCGGTCGCGCTGGGCTTCGGGTTCCGCGTCGGCTTCCTCGGGCTCCTGCACCTCGAGATCGTGCGCGAGCGCCTCGAGCGCGAGTTCGACCTCGACCTCATCTCGACCGCGCCGAACGTCGTCTACGACGTCACGCTCGAGGACCGCAGCGTCGTCACGGTCACGAACCCGAGCGAGTACCCGGGCGGGCGGATCATGGAGGTCCGCGAGCCGGTCGTGCGCGCCACGATCCTGGTCCCGAGCGAGTTCATCGGGGCCGTCATGGAGTTGTGCCAGACCCGGCGCGGCGACCTGCTCGGCATGGACTACCTGTCCGAGGAGCGCGTCGAGATGCGCTACACGCTCCCGCTCGCCGAGATCGTGTTCGACTTCTTCGACCAGCTCAAGTCCAAGACCCGCGGGTACGCGAGCCTCGACTACGAGCCCAGCGGCGAGCAGGCCGCCGACCTGGTGAAGGTCGACATCCTCCTGCAGGGCGAGCAGGTCGACGCGTTCAGCGCGATCGTGCACAAGGAGAAGGCGTACGCGTACGGCGTGATGATGGTCGGCAAGCTCAAGGACCTCATCCCGCGCCAGCAGTTCGAGGTGCCCATCCAGGCCGCGATCGGCGCGCGGGTGATCGCCCGCGAGACGATCCGCGCGATCCGCAAGGACGTCCTCGCGAAGTGCTACGGCGGCGACATCACGCGCAAGCGCAAGCTGCTCGAGAAGCAGAAGGAGGGCAAGAAGCGCATGAAGACGATCGGCCGGGTCGACGTGCCGCAGGAGGCCTTCATCGCCGCGCTCTCCTCGGAGGCCGCGGGCAGCAGCGTGAACAAGGACGCGAAGAAGAAGTGAGCCCGGCGCTGCCGGACGGCGACGCCGCGCCGGGCGACGGCGCCCTGCCGGCGTCGGTCTGCGACGGCGCCCACGACCGGGCGCTCGGGGTGTACCTGCACGTGCCGTTCTGCACCGTGCGGTGCGGCTACTGCGACTTCAACACGTACACCGCGACCGAGCTCGGCGGCGGTGCGAGCCAGGCCTCGTACGCGTCGACCGCGCTCGGCGAGATCACGCTCGCGGCGCGGGTCCTGCGCGACGCGGCCCTGCCCGCGCGGCCCGTCTCGACCGTGTTCGTGGGCGGCGGCACGCCGACGGTGCTGCCCGCGCGGGACCTCGTCCGGCTGCTCGACGGCATCCGCGCGGCGTGGGGGCTGACGCCGGACGCCGAGGTCACGACCGAGGCCAACCCGGACTCCGTGACGCCGGGGTCGCTCGCCGAGCTCGCCGCCGCCGGGTTCACGCGCGTGTCGTTCGGGATGCAGTCCGCGGTGCCGCACGTGCTCGCGACGCTCGAGCGCACCCACGACCCGCGGCGCATCCCCGACGTCGTGCGCTGGGCCCAGGACGCCGGCCTGCGCGTGTCCCTCGACCTCATCTACGGGACGCCGGGGGAGTCGCTGGGCGACTGGCGCGCGAGCCTCGACGCCGTGCTGGCCACGGGCGTCGACCACGTCTCCGCCTACGCGCTGGTCGTCGAGACCGGGACGCGCATGGCCGTGCAGGTCCGCCGCGGCGAGCTCGCGCTGCCGACCGAGGACGACCTGGCCGCCAAGTACGAGCTCGCCGACGAGCTCCTCACCGCCGCGGGGCTCGGCTGGTACGAGGTC
The DNA here is from genome assembly GCF_053607065.1 of Cellulomonas sp. NPDC055163. Lineage (NCBI taxonomy): Bacteria > Bacillati > Actinomycetota > Actinomycetes > Micrococcales > Cellulomonadaceae > Cellulomonas > Cellulomonas sp. NPDC055163. The sequence goes on from NZ_JBSGSU010000003.1 coordinate 206,719, forward strand.
AGCAACTGGGCCCGCACGGACGCCGACCGCTGCCGGCACAACCTCGCGTACTGGCGCGGGGACGACTGGTGGGGTGTCGGGCCCGGCGCGCACAGCCACGTCGGCGGCGTGCGGTGGTGGAACGTCAAGCACCCGCGCGCGTACGCCGACCGGCTCGCGCGCGGCCTGAGCCCGGCCGCGGGGCGGGAGACCGTCGCCGACGACGCGGCGCAGCTCGAGCGCGTGATGCTCGGGGTGCGGCTCGCCGACGGGCTGGGGCTCGGCGCGCTGACCGAGGCGGCGCGCGGTCGGGTCGCCGGGCTCGTCGCGGACGGGCTCGTCGACGGCCGGGCCGCGCTCGGCGCGGACGGGGAGCGCCGGGTGCTGCTCACGCAGCGCGGGCGGCTGCTCGCGGACGCCGTGGTGCGCACGCTGACGGACTGACGGCGCCGCTGCGGCGGCGACGCCGCACACCCGAGCCGCGGCCACCGGGACACGACGACGCCCCCGGTGCGCGGGGCGCAGCGGGGGCGTCGTCGTGCCGGCGTCAGCTCACTTGATGAGGCGCAGCGTGACCGGGTAGCGGTAGTACTGGTTCGAGCTGGCCGCGACCGCGCCCATGATGCCGAACACGAGCGTCGCGACCCACGCGGCGAGCACGAGCAGCAGGCCGATCCCGATGACGCTCAGGACGCCGCCGACGATGTAGGCGATGAGCACCGTGATCTGGAAGTTCAGCGCCTCCTTGGACTGGTCCTCGACGAACGGGCCGCGGCCCTTGAAGACGAGCCAGATGACGAGCGGCGCGACGAACGAGAAGAGGATGCCGCCGACGTGCGACAGGATCGCCCACAGCCGCTGGTCGGAGTCGTTCAGCGGCGCGCCGACGCCCGGGGCACCGTAGCCGGCGGGCGGGTAGCCGCCCTGCGGTGCGCCGTAGCCGGCGGCGGGCGGGGGCGGGACGGCACCGGGCTGGCCGTAGCCCGCGGCGGGCGGCGGCGGGACCGCGCCGGACGGCTGCTGCGGGTGCTCAGGGTTCGTGGTCACTTGATCAGCTCCAGCGAGAAGGGGTAGCGGTAGGCCTGGCCGCGCTGCACGGCGAGGTAGCCCTGGATCGAGAAGATGATCGAGACGACCCAGAGGGCGAACTGGGCGAGGTTCCACAGCGCGTCGAACGGCAGGACGCTGCGGACGACGCTCAGCACGATCGACGCGAGGAGCAGCGTGATCTGGAAGTTGACGGCCTTCTTGCCCTCCTGGTCCACGAACGCGCTGCGCGCCCGGAAGACCAGCCAGATGATGAGGCCCGGGATGATCCACAGGATCCCACCGAGGTGGGCCAGTCCGGCCCACTGACGGGTCTCCGCGTCGGTGAGGGGGGCGGCGGTGTGCCCCGCGGGCGGGTGGTCACTCATGTCGAGCCTTTCGCGTCAGGGGGTTCGGCGCGGCGGACGCGCCGATGCGCCGCACACTAGTCGTCCGGCGTGCGGCGCAGGGACGAACCCGGGAAAATCCGCCCACCCGACGTGGTCGGGCGCGGCCGGACGGGTGCCGGGACCGTCGTGCAGCCAGGATGGTGCCGCACCCGAGCCGAGGAGAACGATGAGCGACCCCATGCTGGACAGGGGCGTCGAGGACGCCTACGGATACGCCGCCCGCACGGTCCGCGACCACGCCGGGCCGTTCCTCCTCGCGTCGCTCGCCGCGACGGCGGGGGCCGTGCTGGTCCAGCTGCTCGTGACGCTCGCGGTCGGGCGGGGGGTCGCGCGGTTCGTCGACGCCGTCGCCGGCGAGGGGGCGTCCGCGGTCCGCGTGCTCGGCGTCGCGGGCTTCGCCTGCCTCGTGCTGCTGCTCGCGGTGACGGGGATGCTGCTCGCGGGGCTCGTGCAGGCCGTGCTGACGCGGGGCGCGCTCGCGGTGACCGAGGGCCGGGCGCCGACGGCGCGCACGTTCACCCACGGCGGGCGGACCGGTCAGGTGGTCCTCGCGGCCCTGCTCGTCGCGGCGCTCGGGGGGCTCGGCACGCTGCTGTGCTACCTGCCGGTGCTCGCCGTCGTGCTCTACGCGCAGTTCACGCTGCTCTTCGTGCTCGACACCGGCCTGGGGCCGGTCGCGGCGCTGCGGTCGAGCGCGGCGCTCGTGCAGCGCAACCTCGGGGTCTGCGCGGGCTTCGCCGTCGTGGCGCTGCTCGTGTGCCTCGTCGGGGTGCTCGTGTGCGGCGTGGGCGTGGTGCTCGCCGCGCCGCTCGTGGTGGTCGCGCAGACGCACCTGTACCGGACGCTGCTGGGCCGCCCCGTCGCCGCGTGACGGGGGAGGCGGCTCGGGCGGCTCGCGCGGCCCAGCCGGCTCGGGCGGCTCGCGCGGACCAGGTGGCTCGCGCCGACCAGCCGGCTCAGCCGGTCGTCACGAAGTCGATGAGCTCCTCGACGCGCCCGAGCAGCGACGGCTCGAGGTCCGCGTAGGAGCGCACCGAGCGCAGGATGCGCTGCCACGCCCGCGCGACGTCGGCCTGCTCGTCCGCGGGCCAGCCGAGCTCGCGCAGGATGCCGTGCTTCCACTCGGTGCCGCGCTCGATCGTCGGCCACGCGGCGAGACCGATCCGCTCGGGGCGCACGGCCTGCCACACGTCGACGTAGGGGTGGCCCAGCACGAGCACCGTGCCGGCCGGGACGGTGCGCATCGCCGCGTCGGCGATCCGCCGCTCCTTCGAGCCCGGCACGAGGTGGTCGACGAGGACGCCGACCCGCCGCTCGCGCGTCGGCCCGAAGTCGGCGAGCGCGTCCGCGAGGTTGTCGACCCCGTCGAGCAGCTCGACGACGACCCCCTCGAGCCGCAGGTCGTCGCCCCAGACCTTCTCGACGAGCTCGGCGTCGTGCTTGCCCTCGACCCAGATGCGGCTGCCGCGCGCGACGCGGGCCCTCGCGTGCGGGACGGCGACCGAGCCCGAGGCGGTGCGCGTCGGTGCGGCGGGCGCCGCCGGGCCCGCGGGCGCACGCAGGTCGACGGGCTCGCCGTCGACCCAGAAGCCGGGACCCAGCGGGAACGTGCGCGTCCTGCCGCGCCGGTCCTCGAGCACCACGACGTGCTGGCCGCCGGACTTCTCGACGCGGACGACGGCACCGACCCAGCCCGTCATGACCTCCTCGACGACGAGGCCCGGCTCGGCGGCCTGCGGGCGTGAGGTGCGGGGGGCGCGGTGGTGCGAGGACGCCGGCCGGGTGCTCCCGAGGACGTCGTTCCCGTAGCGGTCGTGGGTCACCCGGGCAGCGTAGACGCGGCACCACGGAGGGGCGCGGCGCCGCGTGGCGACGGCGCGTCCGGGTGACGGGCCGCTACTCCGTCCCGGTGGGTGAGGCGCCCGCGCGTGACCAGCGAAAACACGTCGGGTCCCGGGGCTCATGCCGCGGACCTGGACAACCGATGGACAAGGCGGCTGTGACTTACGGGCGAGGGGGAGGCATGACGGCGGTCGTGACGCGCACGACGGACGAGCTCGACGACCCGGTGTGGGACGACGCGCTCGACCGGGTGCTCGCAGGGGAAGGTGTGCGGCTCGTCGCGCAGCCGATCATCGACGTGACGCACGCGCGGGTCGGCGGGTACGAGCTGCTCTCGCGCTTCGACGGTCCGCCGTCGGCGAGCCCGGACGTGTGGTTCGCCGCCGCGCGGCGGCGGGGGATCGACGCGCTCCTCACGGCCATCGTGCTGCACGAGATGCACGAGCTGCGCGGCCGGGGCGTCGTCGACGGCTTCTGCTCGATCAACGTCGAGCCGCACCTCATGGCCGAGCCGGTCGTGCGCGGGGCGCTGTTCGAGCGCGGCCGGCTCGACGGTGTGGTGGTCGAGCTCACGGAGCACGTCGCGGCGCACGACGACGAGGCGCTCGGCGACGTGCTGGCCGAGGTGCGGGCGCGCGGCGGGCTCGTCGCGATCGACGACGCCGGGACCGGGCACTCGGGGCTGACGCAGCTCCTGCGCGTGCGGCCCGACATCGTCAAGCTCGACCGCGCGCTCATCACGGGCGTGCACGCCGACCCGGTGCAGCGCGCCACGGTGCGCATGCTGGGCGACCTCGCGGGCGAGATGGACGCCTGGCTCGTCGCCGAGGGCGTCGAGACGCGCGAGGAGCTCGCGGCCCTCATCCACCTCGGTGTCCCGCTCGTCCAGGGCTACGCGCTGGGCCGCCCCGCGTCGGGGTGGACGGGGATGGACGACGAGATGACCGCGTTCGTGCGCACGACCGCGGCGAGCACCGACCGCGGCGAGCACGTCGTCGGCCTCGTCCGCGTGGCGCAGGTGCTGCCCGCGACGATGGCCCGCCACGCGACCGGCGCGGCGCCGGGGGCCGTCGTGCTCGACGCCCGCAACCGTCCCGCGAGCGTCGTCGTCCGCGACCCCGCCGGGGGGACCCACCTCGCACCCGCGCTCGTGGTGACGCCGTCCGCAGCGCCGCTCGAGGTGCTGCGGCGTGCGACGGCCCGCTCGGTGATCTGGCGCGGGGCGCCGGTCGTGTGCGTCGAGGCGAGCGGCATCGTGCTGGGGACGGTCGACGTCGGCGACCTCGTCGACCACCTCGTGCAGCGGGTCCCCGCCGCCTGACCGGACTCCTCGCCCGAGCCGCGGGAGCGCGTCCACGGGCGGCGAGGACACCCACGGCCGCCACCGTCGCGCGGGGGCGCGCCCGCCGTCGTCCGGACGCCGGGCCGTGGCACGCGTCACGTGCGCCCGCCCCGCCGCGAGGCAGCGCCGTCCGGCAGGTAGAATTGGCACTCTCGATGCCCGAGTGCCACGCCTGCGCCGGTCCGGCCCGTCCCGTGGTCGGGCACCCGGCGGCCGGAGCCCCCCGGGCACGCCACAGGTCCGACGGCCAGGAGGTGCGATGAGCGAGGACCGCAAGCTCGACGTGCTGCGCGCGATCGTCGAGGACTACGTGCAGACCAAGGAGCCGGTCGGCTCCCGGGCGCTCGTCGAGCGGCACTCGCTCGGCGTCTCGCCCGCGACGATCCGCAACGACATGGCAGCCCTCGAGGAGGGCGGCTACATCGCCCAGCCGCACACGTCCGCCGGGCGTGTCCCGACGGACAAGGGCTACCGGCTGTTCGTCGACCGGCTCTCGACCGTCAAGCCGCTGTCCGCGCCCGAGAAGCGCGCGATCCAGTCGTTCCTCGAGGACGCGGTCGACCTCGACGACGTCGTCGACCGCTCGGTGCGGCTGCTCGCGCAGCTCACCCAGCAGGTCGCCGTCGTGCAGTACCCGTCGCTGCGCCGCTCGGCGCTGCGCCACCTCGAGCTCGTGCCCGTGGGCGACCGGCGGCTGCTCGTCGTCATCATCACGGACAACGGTCGCGTCGAGCAGCGCACGCTCGAGCTCGCCACGGACGTCGAGGAGGGCGTCGTGGCCCAGCTCCGGACGCGGCTCAACGTCGCGGCCGCCGGCCGGCGCCTGCCCGAGCTCGACGGGGTGCTCGCCGAGCTCCCCGACGCGTTCGCCCCGCACGACGTGCCGCTCGTGCGCTCGGTGGTCGCGGTCGTCGAGGAGACGCTGCGGCAGGAGATCGAGGAGCGCATCGTGCTCGCCGGGACCGCGAACCTCGCACGCGGCACCGGCTCGGACTTCACGCACACGATCGGACCGGTCCTCGAGGCGCTCGAGGAGCAGGTCGTGCTGCTGCGGCTGCTCAGCGAGATGGCCGAGGACTCGGGCGGGGTCGCGGTGCGCATCGGGCGCGAGACCCAGCACGAGGGCCTGCTCGAGACGAGCTTCGTGACGAGCGGCTACAGCGGAGCACGCGACGACGGCACGGCGGTGGCTCGGATCGGCTCGATCGGGCCGCTGCGCATGGACTACCCGGCGACGATGGCCTCGGTCCGCGCGGTTGCGCGGTACCTGTCCCGGATCCTCGCCGGATGACGCCTCACCCCAGCGTTCCCCCCAGCACAGAGAGAGTTCAGTGAGCGACTACTACGAGATCCTCGGCGTGCCGCGCGACGCGAGCCCGGAGCAGATCAAGAAGGCCTACCGGCGCCTCGCGCGCGAGCACCACCCGGACGTCGCCGGGACGGAGGGGGCCTCCGACGAGCGCTTCAAGGACGTCTCGCGCGCGTACGAGGTGCTGTCCAACCCGGAGAAGCGCCGCATGTACGACATGGGTGCGGACCCCGCGTCGCCCGGCGGCGGCATGGGCGGCGGCTTCGGCTTCCAGGACATCTTCGAGACGTTCTTCGGGGCCGCGGCGGGCGCCGGTGCCCAGCGCGGCCCGATCCCGCGTGCGCGCCGCGGCCAGGACGCGCTCGTGCGCCTCGACCTCGACCTCGCGGAGACGACGTTCGGCGTGCACCGCGACGTGGCGGTCGACACCGCCGTCGTGTGCCCCACGTGCTCGGGCACGTGCTGCCGCCCGGGGACGTCGCCGCGCACGTGCGAGGTCTGCGGCGGGCGGGGCAGCGTGCAGCGGGTCGCGCGCTCGTTCCTCGGCCAGGTAATGACCTCCCAGCCGTGCGCCGCGTGCCACGGGTTCGGGACCGTGATCCCCGAGCCGTGCACCGAGTGCTCGGGCGAGGGCCGGGTGCGCTCGCGCCGGACCCTGAGCGTCGACGTCCCCGCGGGTGTCGACACGGGGACGCGCATCAAGCTCACGGGCCAGGGCGAGGTCGGCCCGGCCGGCGGGCCCTCGGGAGACGTGTACCTCGAGGTGCGCGAGCGCAAGCACGAGACGTTCATGCGCAACGGCGACGACCTGCACTGCACGCTGCCGGTCCCGATGACGGCGGCCGCGCTCGGCACGGTCCTGGTGCTCGACACGCTCGACGGCCCGCGCGAGATCGACCTGCGACCGGGTACCCAGCCGGGCCAGGTCGTGACGCTCAAGGGGCTCGGTGTCGGGCGCCTGCACGTCGGGGGCCGCGGCGACCTGCACGTCCACGTCGAGGTGCAGGTCCCGACGTCGCTCGACGACGAGCAGGCCGAGCTCGTGCGCCGGCTCGCGGTGCTGCGCGGCGAGGAGCGCCCCGAGGGGCGGCTCTCGGCGGCGAACGCCGGGGTCTTCGCCAAGCTGCGCGACAAGCTCGCGGGGCGCTGAGCCGGTGAGCGCTCCGGTCTTCCTCGCGGAGCCCGGGAGCCTCGCGGGCGTCGGGTCGGGTGACCTGCACCTGCTCGGCGGCACCGAGGGGCGGCACGCGGGCGTCGTCCAGCGGCGGGCGCCCGGTGAGCGGGTCGACGTCGTCGACGGCCGGGGCGTGCGCCTCGAGTGCGTCGTCGAGGGCACGCACCCCGAGGGCGTGCAGCTGCGCGTGCAGGCGCGCGTCGAGGAGCCGGCGCCCGGTGTCGCGCTCGTGCTCGTGCAGGCGCTCGCGAAGGGCGACCGCGACGAGCTCGCGATCGAGGCGGCCACCGAGGTGGGCGTCGACGCGGTGGTGCCGTGGCAGGCCGAGCGCTCGGTCGTCGTGTGGCGGGGGGACCGCGCGGCGAAGAGCCGGCTGCGCTGGCTGGGCACCGTCCGCGCGGCGGCGAAGCAGTCCCGGCGCGCCTGGGTCCCCGAGGTGGGGACGGCGCTCGACGGCCGCGGACTGGTGGCACGCGTGCAGGAGACGGCCCGGCGCGGGGGGCTCGTGCTCGTGCTGCACGAGGAGGCCGGCACCCCGCTCGCGTCGGTCGCGCTCCCGGCGCCCGGCCCGGCCGGTGCCGATGGTGTCGGCGCCGGCGTCGGCACCGGGGAACCCGAGGGGCTCGCGCCGGACGCCGGCCCCGTCGAGGTGCTCGTCGTCGTCGGTCCGGAGGGCGGGATCTCCCAGCGTGAGGTCGAGACCCTCACCGAGGCGGGTGCGCGCACGGTGCGGCTCGGGCCGCACGTGCTGCGGACGTCGACCGCGGGCCCGGTCGCGCTCGCGCTGCTCGCGGAGCGCCTCGGCCGCTGGTCCTGAGGCGAGGCGTCCCGGCCGCGAGCCCTGAGGCGCGGCGTCCCCGCACCCTCGGCCCGCGGCGCACACCCTGCTGGTCAGGGCGTCGCCCCGCACGGTCGGCCCGCGGTCGTCAGCGGTCCGGGCGCCGACGCTCACGACACCGTGAACGTCACCGTCGCCTCGTTGCGGCGGCCCTCGGCCGTGTCGCCCTCACCCATGCCGGGCTCCCAGACGTGCAGCGTCCACGTCCCGGCGGGCAGGGTCGCGGTGAACGCGAACGGTCCGATCTCGCCGTTCGCGCCGCCCGTCGTGAAGTCCTGCGCGCCCACCTCGCCCGTCTCGACCGACACGACCTCCCAGCGCAGCGTGCCCTCGAACGCCGTCCCGGTCCCGGTCACCTCGACCTGCGGGCCGGCGACGGTAGCGCCGGACGTGGGTGCCGTGATGGCGACGGGTCCGTTCGTCGGGACGTCGCCCGGGGTGGCGGTCCCCGACGGCTCGGCGGTCGGCGTCGGCGTGGGCGAGGCCGTGGGCGTCGCCGACGGCTCCGCGCTCGCGCTCGCGGTCGGCTCCTCGCCGCTCGTGCCAGCGCAGCCGGCGAGCAGGCCCAGCCCGAGCGCGGCCGTCGTCGCGTGCAGCAGCACCGTGGTGGCCGTGGCCCGCCCGTCTCGTCCGGCTCTCCCGTGCATCGCGTCCCCCTCGTCGTCCGGCGCGCCGCTCGGCGCACGTCCCGAGTGTGCCCGCGGTCCGTCGACGTCCCCCGCAGGACGCGCCACCGGCTGCCGATCCGCACCCGTGCGGGCCTCGCGCAGCACGCGCGCCGTGCGCGGGCCATCGGGGCGCGAGCCTCGGTAGACTCGTGGGGTCCCCGCAGCAGCGCAGGGACCCCGGGCCCGGTGAGGGTTCCGGGAACGGAGAAGGTCCGCACCGAAGGAGCGCGAGGCGCGAGCCGAGCACATGACCGACAGCACATCCGCACGGCGCGGTGGCGCAGGCGTGACCGCCCACCTCGAGCACAGGATCACGATCCCCCCGGAGATCTCGATGGCCGAGCTGCTCGGCCGGCGCGACGAGGTGCTGCGTGCCGTCGAGGCCGGTTTCCGGGACGTCGACATCCACGCGCGCGGCAACGAGATCAGCCTCGCCGGACCGGCGGGCGACGTCGCCCTCGTGGCGCGCCTCGTCGACGAGCTCGTCGAGATGGCCGCGAGCGGCACGCCGCTGACGCCGGACGTCGTGACCCGCTCGGTGGCGATGCTCGCGGCCGACGCCGGGGCGCGCCCGGCCGACGTCCTGGCGTTCAACATCCTGTCGAGCCGCGGCAAGACCATCCGCCCGAAGACCACGGGTCAGAAGGAGTACGTCGACGCGATCGACCGGCACACCGTGACGTTCGGCATCGGCCCCGCGGGCACCGGCAAGACGTACCTCGCCATGGCGAAGGCCGTCCAGGCGCTCCAGGCGCGCGAGGTCAACCGCATCGTGCTGACCCGGCCCGCGGTCGAGGCCGGCGAGCGGCTCGGGTTCCTGCCCGGCACCCTCAACGACAAGATCGACCCGTACCTGCGCCCGCTGTACGACGCGCTGCACGACATGGTCGACCCCGACTCGATCCCGCGGCTCATGGAGGCGGGCACGATCGAGGTGGCGCCGCTCGCCTACATGCGCGGGCGCACGCTCAACGACTCGTTCATCATCCTCGACGAGGCGCAGAACACCTCGACCGAGCAGATGAAGATGTTCCTCACGCGCCTCGGCTTCGGGTCCAGGGTCGTCGTGACCGGCGACGTCACGCAGGTCGACCTGCCGTCGGCGACGACGTCGGGCCTGCGGGTCGTCGAGTCGATCCTCGCGGACGTCGACGACGTGGCGTTCTGCCGGCTGTCGTCCTCGGACGTGGTCCGCCACCGCCTCGTGAGCGACATCATCGACGCCTACGCACGGTGGGACCGCACGTGAGCATCGAGGTCAACAACGAGTCGGGTGCCGAGGTCGACGAGGCCGAGTTCGCGGCGCTCGCGCGGTACGTGCTCGACGCGATGCACGTGCACCCCCAGACCGAGCTGTCGATCCTCCTGGTCGGCACGCAGGTCATGACGGACCTGCACGTGCGGTACATGGACGAGCCCGGCCCGACCGACGTGCTGTCCTTCCCGATGGACGAGCTGCGCCCTGGGCGCGAGGGCGAGCCGACACCGCCCGGCCTGCTCGGTGACGTCGTGCTGTGCCCCGAGGTCGCCGCGCAGCAGGCGCGCGTCGCCGGGCACTCGACCGCGGAGGAGCTGCTGCTCCTCACGACCCACGGGATCCTGCACCTGCTCGGGTACGACCACGCGGAACCGGAGGAGGAGAAGGAGATGTTCGCGCTCCAGCGCCAGCTCCTGCTCACGTTCCTGGCCGGGCGATGACCGACATCCCCGTCGGGCTGCTCGTCGTGCTCGCGGTCGTCGGGATCGCGCTCGCGGCGGCGCTCAGCGCGGGCGAGGTCGCGGTCGTGCGTGTGACGCGCGCCGCGGTGACGGAGCTGTTCGCCGAGCGGCGCCCCGGTGCCGCGCGCGTGCACCGGCTCACCGAGCGACCCGGCGAGGTCGCGTCGTCGGCCGCGTTCGTGCGGCTGCTCGCCGAGATGACCGCGACCGTGTGCCTGACGCTCGTGGTCGCGAGCCGCCCCCTCGCGTGGTGGGTCGTGCTGCTCGTCGCGGGGGCGCTGTGCGCGGTCGTCGCCTACCTGCTCGTGCGGGTCAGCCCGCGCACCTTCGGTCGCCAGCACCCGGTGACCGTGCTCCTCTGGCTGGCGCCGCTGCTCGCCGCGACGCACGCGCTCGTCGGCTGGGTCGCTCGCGCGTCGCCCGGCGCGGGGCGCACCGCGGAGCTCGACGAGGACGAGCTGCGCGAGATGGTGCAGCGCGTGAGCGAGTCGGAGGGCATCGAGGAGGACGAGCGGGATATGTTCCGCTCGGTGCTCGAGCTCGGCGACACGCTCACGCGCGAGGTCATGGTCCCGCGCACCGACATGGTGACGACGGACGCGGCAACGCCGCTGCGCAAGGTCTTGTCCCTGCTGCTGCGTTCCGGCTACTCGCGCGTGCCGGTCGTGGGGGAGTCCGTCGACGACGTGCGCGGCGTGCTGTACCTCAAGGACCTCGTGCGCCGACAGCACGACGACCCGGCCTCCGCCGACGCGCCCGCGGCGTCGATCGCGCGCCCCGCGGTGTTCGTCCCCGAGTCGAAGCCCGCCGACGACCTGCTGCGCGAGATGCAGGCCGGGTCGTCGCACATGGCGATCGTGGTCGACGAGTACGGCGGCGTCGCGGGCCTCGTGACCATCGAGGACGCGCTCGAGGAGATCGTCGGCGAGCTGACCGACGAGCACGACCCGAGCGGCCCCGTCGTCGAGGACCTCGGCGACGGCACCTTCCGCGTGCCGGCCCGGCTCGGCAAGGACGAGCTCGGCGAGCTGTTCGAGCTCGACGTCGAGGACGACGACGTCGACTCGGCGGGCGGCCTGCTCGCGAAGGCGCTCGGCAAGGTCCCCATCCCCGGCTCGGCCGGCGACATCCACGGCCTGCACCTCGTCGCCGAGCGCACGCAGGGCCGGCGCAAGCAGGTCGCGACGCTGCTCGTGAGCCGCAGCGCCGCCGCCGACGCACCCGACGACACCCCCGAGGACGTCGTCGACGACGCGTCCACCGACGCCACCCCTGGAGCCACCCGATGACCTTCCGATCCGGATTCGCCTGCCTCGTGGGCCGGCCCAACGCAGGGAAGTCGACGCTCACGAACGCGCTCGTGGGCCAGAAGGTCGCGATCACCTCGGGCCGCCCGCAGACGACGCGCCACACCATCCGCGGGATCGTGCACCGGCCCGACGCGCAGCTCGTGCTCGTCGACACCCCGGGCCTGCACCGCCCGCGCACGCTGCTCGGCGAGCGCCTCAACGACCTCGTCAAGGACACGCTCACCGAGGTCGACGTCGTCGGCTTCTGCCTCCCGTCGGACCAGAAGGTCGGCCCGGGGGACCGGTACATCGCCGAGCAGCTGAGCGAGCTCGCTCGCGACGGCCGCGGGACGCCGGTCGTCGCCATCGCCACCAAGGCGGACCTCGTCGGCAAGGCGCGGCTCGCGGAGCACCTGCTCGCCGTCTCGGCCCTCGGCGAGTGGGCCGACATCATCCCGGTCTCCGCCGAGTCGGGCTACCAGGTCGCCGAGCTCGAGAAGGTGCTCATCGGGCACCTCGACGAGGGCCCGGCGCTCTACCCCGAGGGCGAGCTGACCGACGAGCCCGAGAACGTCATGGTCGCCGAGCTGGTCCGGGAGGCGGCGCTCGAGGGCGTGCGCGACGAGCTCCCGCACTCCCTCGCGGTCGTCGTCGACGAGATCGTCCCGCGCCCCCAGGCCGACGGCGCGCAGGGGCCCGCGATGCTCGACGTGCGCGTGCACCTCTTCGTCGAGCGCGACAGCCAGAAGGCCATCATCATCGGGCGCGGCGGCTCGCGGCTGCGCGAGGTCGGCACCGAGGCGCGGCGCGGCATCGAGGCGCTGCTCGGCACGCGCGTGTTCCTCGACCTGCACGTCAAGGTCGCCAAGGACTGGCAGCGCGACCCGAAGCAGCTCGGGCGGATGGGCTTCTGACGACGACCACCCTGCGGCCCGGGGTGGCTCCCGGTGCGGACCAGGGGCTGCGCGATAATCGCCGGATGCCGAACCGGGTCGCCGCGGGGACGGTCGTGGGGATCATCCTGCTGGCCGTGCTCGGTGCCGTCATGGGGCCGCAGTGGGACCCGGTCCCGCTCACCGACCCGCTCGAGGTGCAGAGCCGGTCGACCGCGATCGGCGGCGCGCCCGAGCCGGTCCGGTACGAGGTCCGCACGACGGTCGTGAGCGTCCAGCTCGACGGCGCGGTGGTGCAGGCGCAGATCAGCGAGCCGGTCGGCGCCCCGGGCGAGCGCGCCGGGGTGGTGTTCGTGCACGGCGCCGGCACCGGGAAGTTCTCGACCGCGTTCGAGGAGCAGGCGTACGCGCTCGCGGAGTCGGGCGTCGTCGCGATGGTCCCCGACAAGCGGCTCGACACCTACACGGCCCGGCACCGCGACTACGTCGCGATGGCGGCGGACTACGCGCGGTCGGTCGAGGTGCTGCGCGGCTGGGCGGACGTCGACCCGGCGCGCGTGGGGCTGTACGGCGAGAGCGAGGGCGCGTGGATCGCGCCGGTCATGGCCGCGCAGGACCCGTCCCTCGCGTTCGTCGCGCTCGTCTCGGCGCCGGTCGTGCCCCCGCGCCAGCAGGCCGCGTTCGCGACCGACTCCTACCTGCGCAACACCGGGGTCCCGACCGGGGTGTTCCGGGCGATCCCGCGGGCGGTCGGGATGTCGCTGCCGGGCGGCGGCTTCGAGTACGCGGACTTCGACGTCGCGCCGTACCAGCGCCAGATGCGCCAGCCCGTGCTCGTCGTCTACGGCACGGGCGACGCGTCGATGCCGCTCGTCCAGGGCGCCGAGCAGATCATCCGGGACACCGCGATCGCGGGCAGCGCCGACTACACCGTGCGGTACTACGAGGGCGCGAGCCACGGCATCCGCGTGGGCGGGGTCGTTCTCGAGGAGTTCCTGCGCGACCTCACGGGCTGGGTCCGCGGGCTGCCGGGGACGTCGGGGACGAGCCCGCGGATCGCCGGGGCGCAGCCGGTCCAGGACTACTGGGCGGCGCCGGTGCCGACCCCGCGGTGGCTCGGCGACGGCGACGTCGTGCTCGCGACCGTCGGCGGCGGCGTCGCGCTGCTCGTGGTCGGCCCGTTCACGCACCTCGGCACGGCGGCGAACCGGGCTGTGCGCCGCCGCCGCGGTCGGCCCGAGCGACCCGACGGTCTCGGGGCGGGCATCCGGGGGAGGGCGGACGCGCTGCGCCTGCTCGTCGTCGCGACGGTCGCGGCGCTGGTCTGGTACCTGGTCGCGGTGGCGCGCCTCGCGCTCGGGTACGAGCGCAACGCGTGGGTGGTGCAGGGCGGGTGGATCGGGGTGCGGGTGCTCGGCATCGCGGCGGTCGTCGCGGGGGTCGCGCTGCTCGACCGTGCACGCCGGCTGCGCGACTCCGGGGACCGGGTCGCGACCGGCCGCGTCGCGGGGGTCGAGCTGTGGACCTCGGTCGCGGGCGCGGCCGTGATCCTCGTCGTGCTCGCGTACTGGGGCGTGTACCAGCTGGGCATCTGAGACGTCCGCGGATCTTTACACTTGTCTTGCTCATGTAGGGCACGATGTGGCCGATAACCAAGCATGTGGGTGCGGCTGACGCGCGCCCGAGGAGCAGCGGGGGTGGGAGTGCGCACGTCGTGGGGTTCCGCGACCGACCGCGGTCTCGTGCGGTCGGTCAACGAGGACGCGCTGCTCGCGTACCCCCCGGTGTTCCTCGTCGCGGACGGCATGGGTGGCCACGACGCCGGTGACGTCGCGAGCAGGCTCGCGGTCGAGGAGTTCGCGCACCTCGCTGGGCGCACCGTCGCCTCCGCGGACGACGTGCACGCGTGCTTCACCCGCACGGCCGAGCGCATCCGCGACACCTTCGAGGGACGCGCGGGCGGCACGACCGTCGCGGGCGTCGCCGTCGCGGAGCACGACGACGGCTCGTACTGGCTCGTGTTCAACGTGGGCGACTCGCGCGTGTACCGCGTGAGCGAGGGCCTCCTCGAGCAGATCAGCGTGGACCACTCGGTGGTCCAGGAGATGCTCGACTCGGGTGAGCTCAGCTCCTCGCAGGCGGGCACCCACCCCGAGCGGCACGTGCTGACGCGCGCCCTCGGCACCGGCCCGAGCCCGGAGCCCGACTACTGGCTGATCCCCGCGGGGCCCCACGACCGGGTCCTCGTGTGCTCGGACGGCCTGACCCGTGAGCTCGACGACGCCGCGATCGCCGGCATCCTCGCCGAGCACAGCGACCCGCAGCAGGCCGCGCAGCAGCTCGTGCAGCGCGCGGTCGAGGCCGGCGGCCACGACAACGTGAGCGCCGTCGTCGTCGACGTGGCGACCGCGGTGGGGGACGAGGACGTGCACGTGACCGTGCCGCGTGCGGGCGCGGAGCTCGCGCCGAGCGCGTGGGACGAGATGCTCGACGGTGCGACCGTGCCGCGAACCAGGACGACGGAGGTCCAGCCGTGATCGTGCCCGAGTACACCCCCGGAGACTGGCACGCGGTCGTCGCAGGCGGGGTCGTGGCGCTGCTCGCGCCGACCACGCCGCCCTCCGTGGTGCGGGCCGTCTGGGACGCCGTGCCGGCCGACGGCGGGCTCGCGGACCAGCTCGAGGTGCTGCTGACCGGCGGCATCGCACGGCTCCAGCCGTTCGCGCTCGTCGACCTCACCGGTGGGCGGGTGCACGCGGCGCTGCGCGGCCCCGTCGAGGTCGAGGTCAGCGGGCCCGACGGGTCGTCCGTGCTCGCCGCGGGCGAGGTCACGACGTGGTCCGAGCGGGTCGCCGAGGGCGCCGACGTGGTGACCGTGCGCGTCGCCGGTGCCGGCGCGTGGACGGCCACGGAGGCGCTGCCGGTCGTGAGCGGCGTCGTTCGCTCGTCCGCGGTGCAGGTCCCGCTCGCGGTGCGCGACGACGCGGCTGCCCCGGGGGCGGGGTCCGCGCCGGGCGAGGCGACGGCCGGGCCCTCCGCGTCGACCACCGACGCGATCGAGCCCGACGAGGCCACGCCCGAGCCCGCCGCCGAGACCCCCGCCGCCGAGACCCCCGTCGACGCAGCCGCCGGCACGCCTGTGCCCGGCGACGCACCCGCGGAGGCCGACCCCGAGTCCGCGGGCGCCGTCGACCTCGCCCAGCGGGCTCACGGCCAGCCGACGCACGCCGAGCCGACCCACGCCGAGCCGGCCCACGCCGAGCCGGTGGAGGCCGACCCGGCCGACGCCGAGCCGGTCCACGTCGGGGTCTCGGACGAGCCCGTCGTCGGCTTCCGCCCCGAGCCGGCGCCGCACTCCGCCGAGATCCCCCTCGCCTCGGGTGCCGCGGGGTCGTCGCCCGGCGCGACCGCGGTGCCGGTCCTTCCGCTGCACGTCGCCGAGCTGCCGATGCCCGCGTTCCAGGCCGTCGACACCCCGGCACCCGCGCGCGAGCAGCACGACGCCGACCTCGGCCGTGACCCGGCGGCGGACCTCGCCCGCACGTGGTCGACGCCGACACCCGTCCTGCCCGCGGCCGAGCGCCCCGCCGAGTACGCGGTCGAGACCCCCGGGCTGGTCCCCGACGACGAGGACCTCGACGACGTCGACACCTACGGCGCGGACGTCGTGGCAGCCGCAGAGGCGGTGCTCCAGGGCGAGGCCGCCGCGCACGCGGACCCCGACTTCGGTGACGACCACGACGGGCTCACGATCCTGTCGAGCGACCTCGTCGCGATCCGCGACCAGCTGCCCTCGTGGGCCGGCGACGAGGTCCCCGGGCCGTTCCGGGTCGTCGCGCCCGAGGTCGACCCGACCGCCAAGCTCGTGCTGTCGACGGGGCTCGTCGTCTCCCTCGACCGCTCGGTGCTGCTCGGCCGCGCCCCGCAGGTCTCGCGCGTCACGAACCGCGAGCTCCCGCGCCTGGTGACCGTCCCGAGCCCGCAGCAGGACATCTCCCGCACGCACGCCGAGGTCCGGGCCGAGGGCGACGACGTGCTCGTCACGGACCTCCACTCCACCAACGGCATCCTGGTGTCCCGGCCCGGCGAGCGTGCCCGGCGGCTGCACCCCGGTGAGGCGACGGTCGTCGCCGCCGGCGAGGTCGTCGACCTCGGGGACGGCGTGACGTTCACCGTGGAGCGGGGTGCGTGACCGCACGCCGCGTCGCCTCTGACCCGCCGAGGATCGCCGGGCACCGGTTCGTCCGGGTGCTCGGCCTCGGTGGGTTCGCTGACGTCTTCCTCTACGAGCAGGACATGCCGCGGCGCTCGGTCGCGGTCAAGGTGCTGCTCGCCGGCTCGCTCGACGACGACCTGCGGGTGCGGTTCCAGAGCGAGGCCAACCTCATGGCCCAGCTCTCGCACCACCCGTCGATCGTCACGATCTTCCACGCGGACATCGCCCCCGACGGGCGCCCGTACCTCGTCATGGAGTACTGCTCCGGGCCGGCGCTCGCGGAGCGCTACCGCGTCGAGCGCATCTCCGTGGCGGAGGCGCTGCGCATCGGCGTGCGGCTCGGCTCGGCCGTCGAGACCGCGCACCGCGCCGGGATCCTGCACCGCGACATCAAGCCCGCGAACGTCCTGACCACGGACTTCGGGTGGCCCGCGCTGACCGACTTCGGCATCGCGGCGACCACCGGGGCCGGCGCCGGGGTGGCGATCGGGATGTCGATCCCGTGGTCGCCGCCCGAGCTGCTCGCGGAGCGCCCGACCGGGGACGCGCGCTCCGACGTGTACTCGCTCGCGGCGACCGTCTACTCGCTGCTCGCGGGCCGGACGCCGTTCGAGGTCCCGGGCGGCGCGAACGGCGCGGCCGACCTCGTGGGCCGCATCGAGCGCTCGCCCGTCCCGCCGACGGGCCGCCAGGACGTGCCCGCGAGCCTCGACGCGGTGCTCGCGCGCGCGATGAGCAGGTCGCCCGCGGGCCGGCACCCGAGCGCGGTCGCGTTCGCGCGCTCGCTGCAGCAGGTCGAGGCCGAGCTCGGGTTCGCGGTGACGCCCCTGGATCTCACCGACGAGGCGCGCGTGCCGGCCGCCGGCACGGTCCGCGACGGCGAGGACGAGGACGGCGACGACCGGACGCGCCTGCGCCCGGTCGTCAGCATCGACCCGGCGGGCCCGGCACCGGCCCGCGCCACCCGGCGTGCCCTGCGCGCGGTCGACGACGACGGCACACGGCTGCGCCCGGTCACGAGCGTCTCGCCCGACCCCGCGCCCCCGGTCCCCGCCGTGACGGTCGCGCACCGCCTCCGGGCCGCCGCCGGCCCGCAGCCCACGTCCGCGTCGTCGCCGGCCGTGCCCGCCGCCGCGACGACCGGTCGGCGCGCGCCCGCCGAGGAGCTCGGCACGGAGACGGCCGCGCGCGAGATCCTCATCCCGCAGCCCGACCCGGCCCCCGCCGGGCGTGGTCGCCTCGTCGCCGGACTGGTCTCGGGGGGCGTGGTGCTCGCGGCGCTCGTCGTGGTCGTCGCGCTGACGCTCGGCGACTCCGCGGCGCCGCCCGCCACGCAGGACCCGACCGGCTTCGAGCCGCCCGCGAGCGGCGTCGCGGCGGCCGTGCCGGCGCCCGCGGACCTCACGGGAGCCCGGCAGGCCGACGGTGCCGTGGTGTTCACCTGGACCAACCCCGAGCCCGTCGACGGCGACCGCTACCTGTGGGGCGTGCGCGCCGCGACCGGGGAGCCCGTCCTCGAGCTCGTCGAGGAGCCGACCGTGACGGTGCCCGCCGCCGCGGCGACCGCGAGCCCCGTGTGCGTCGAGGTGTCGATCGTGCGCGCCGACCGCGGGGCGTCCGCGCGTCCCGCCGAGGGGTGCACGCCATGAGGCTCGGCTCCGTCCGCCGGCGCACCGTCTCCGCCGCGGCCGTCGTGACCGTGCCCGTGGTCCTCGCGGTGCTCGCGCTGGTCAACCCCGGCTTCCCGCTCGCGCGCGTCGACCTGAACGACGGCGGCGTGTGGCTCACCGCGACGAGCCAGCTCAAGCTCGGGCGCTTCAACACGCAGGTCGAGGAGCTCAACTCGGGCCTCGTGACGACCGGCACCCGCTTCGACGTGCTGCAGGACGCGGGCGACGTGCTCCTCGTCGAGCCCGGCACCGTCTCCGTGGTCGACCCCGCGAGCGTGACCCTCGTCGCGCAGGTGCCCGTGCCGGGCGGGGCGTCCGCGTCGATGGGCGGCGGGACCGTCGCCGTCCTGGACTCGGGTGGGAACGCCTGGGTGCGGCCGTTCGCTGCGCTCGACGCGCTGCGCGTCTCGTCCGACCAGCCCGACCTCGAGCTCGGCGACGGCGGCCGAGTCGTCGTCACCCGCGACGGGGTCGCGCTCGGCGTCGACGGCACGACCGGCGACGTCACGCGCGTGCGGCTCGAGGCGGGCACGCCGGTCGTCGAGCCCGTCGGCTCGTTCGGGACGGGCGTCGAGACGCTCACCGCGGTCGGCGACGAGCCCGTGGGGCTCGACGGCTCGACCCTCGTGACCCTGCGCGGCGAGGTCGAGCTCGACGGCGACGACCTCGTGCTGCAGCAGCCGGGACCGGCGGCGGACGACGCGCTGGTCGCGAGCCGCACGGCGCTCCTGCGGGTCCCGCTCGGCGGCGGTGACCCCGTCGAGCGCCTGACCGGAGGCTCGGGACGTCCGGCCGCGCCGGTGCGCGTGCGGGACTGCGCGCACGCCGCGTGGGCGTCGGCGACGGGCAGCTACCTGCGCGAGTGCGGCGGCTCCGGGGCCCAGGTCGAGGACCTCGAGGGCATGTCCGCGCAGGACGAGCTGACGTTCCGGGTGAACCGCGGCGCCGTCGTCCTCAACGACACGCTCCGCGGGCGCGTGTGGATGCCGCTCGAGGACACCGCGCTGCGCGAGCCCAACTGGGAGGACATCGTCCCCGAGGAGGAGCTCGAGGAGGAGCAGGAGGACGCTGACGGCACCGAGACCACGCAGGACCTCGTCGCGGAGTGCGGCACGCAGTCGGCGCCACCGACCGCGCAGGACGACGGCTTCGGGGTCCGCCCGGGCCGCGCCACGATCCTGCCCGTCATCGACAACGACTCGTCGTCGGACTGCGGCATCCTCGCGGTCAGCGAGTTCGACCCGGTGCCCGAGGAGTTCGGGCGCCTCGAGGCCATCTACGGCGGGCGCTCGCTGCAGCTGACCGTCGCCCCCGACGCCACGGGCAGCGCGACGTTCACCTACACGATCACCGACGGGCGCGGGACGAGCGCCCCCTCGACCGCGAGCGTCACGCTGACGGTGCGCGACGACGGCGTGAACGAGGCCCCGGCGCAGGTCCGGACGGGCTCGATGCGCGTCGAGCAGGGCGCCCAGGCCACCTACAACGCCCTCGCCGACTTCGCGGACCCCGACGGCGACGACCTCGTGCTCGTCGGCGCGGTCTCCGACGGCGGCGGCGTGAGCTTCCGGCAGGACGGCTCGGTCACGTTCCGTGCGGAGGGCGGGGCCCTCGGCCGCAACGAGGTGCGCCTCACGGTGACCGACGGCGTCGAGACGGCCGAGGGCGTGCTCGAGGTCGACGTGCGCGCCGCCGGCTCGCTCGCGCCGCAGGTCGACCCGGTGCACGTCGTCACGTACGTCGACCTGCCGGCGCTCGTGCAGCCGCTCGCCGCGGTGCGCAGCTCGTCGGCCGAGCCCGTGCGGCTCGCGGGCGTCGACGAGGTCGCGGGCCTGACCATCACGACCGACCTCGCGGCCGGCACGTTCACGGTGAGCGCCGCGCGGCCCGGCACGTACTACGTGCCGTTCGTCGTCGCCGCGCCGCCGCAGCAGGCGACGGGTCTCGCGCGCGTGGACGTGCGCGAGTGGCCGTCGGAGGTCCAGCCGCCGGTGGCCGTGCGCGACCGTGCGTACCTCCCGGCGGGTGGCGAGGTCACGGTCGACCCGCTCGCGAACGACATCGACCCGGCGGGCGGCGTGCTCGTCGTCCAGTCGGTCGAGGCCCCGGCGGACTCCGGCCTCCGGGTCGCCGTGATCGGCCACCAGCTCGTGCAGATCTCGGCGACGCGCACGCTCGACGCCCCGGTGTCCGTCCGCTACGTCGTGTCGAACGGGACGACGTCCGCGACGAGCGAGATCGCCGTGCACCCGGTCCCGCCGTCCGCGACGAACCAGCCGCCCGTCGTGGCGAACGTCGAGGTCTCGGTGCGCACGGGCGGCGTCGTGACCGTCCCGGTGCTCGAGGACGCCTACGACCCCGACGGCGACCGCCTCACGCTCGTGCCGGAGCTCGCCGAGCCGCTCGGCGACGGCCAGGGCCTGCTCTTCGTGTCCGGCGACGTGCTCCGCTACCAGGCGCCCGAGTCCGCGCTGACCGCGCACGCGACGTTCGCGGTGCGGGACGCGCTCGGCAACACGACCGCGGCGACGCTGACCGTGCGGGTGCACGAGTCGGACGCGACCACGAAGGCACCGCCGCGCCCGCGCGACCTGACGGCCCGCGTCTTCGAGAGCGAGACGATCCGGATCCCCGTGCCGCTCGTCGGGATCGACGACGACGGCGACGGCGTCACGCTGCTCGGGGCCGCGCTCGCGCCGACCAAGGGCCGGATCGTCGACGTCGGGGCGGACTGGCTCGAGTACGAGGCGCTGCCGGGCGAGCTCGGCACCGACACCTTCACGTACGCGGTCGAGGACTGGGTCGGCCAGCGCGCGGTCGCCACGATCCGCGTCGGGATCAGCCCGCGGCCGACGACGACCGTGCCGGTCGTGGCCCGCGACGACGCCGTGCAGGTCCGCCCGGGCGAGCGGGTCGAGGTGCGCGTGCTCGCGAACGACGTCGACCCGAACGGCGGCGAGCTGAGCCTCGAGACCGAGCTCGAGATGGCGGAGGGGGTCGACGCACGCGTCGAGGGCCGCCGGATCCTGGTGCAGGCGCCCGACGAGCCCGGGGTGCTGCAGATCGTCTACTCGGCGACGAACATCCGTGGCGGCCGCGCGACCGCGGTGCTGACCGTGACGGTCTCGGGCGACGCGACGGTGCTGCCGCCGATCGCGCAGGACGTCGTCGTGCCCCCCATCGACACGATCGGCCGCGAGAGCGTCGAGGTCGACGTGCTCGAGGTCGCGCAGAACCCGAGCGGCCCGCTGAGCGACCTCGAGGTCTCGGTGCCGAGCTCGGCGTCCGAGGTCGCGACCGTGACGGCGCAGGGCAACGTCGTCGTGACGCTCGTCGACCACGCCCAGACCGTGCCGTACCTGCTGACCAACGTCTCCCCGCAGGCGGACCGGGTCTCGGCCTACGCCTTCATCACGGTCCCCGCGCTCGGGTTCTTCCCGCCGACGCCGCGGCCCAAGGCGCCCGAGCTGCGGGTCGCCTCGGGGGAGCCCCTCGAGATCCCGCTCGACGAGCAGGTGCAGGTCGCGCCGGGACGCACCGCCAGCATCGCCGACCCGGCCGCCGTGACGGCGACCAAGTCGGACGGCACGGCGCTCGTCAAGGACGCCACGACCCTGCGCTTCCAGTCGGCCGCGGGGTACGCCGGGCCGGCGTCGATCACCGTCCCGGTCACCGACCGGACCAGCGCCGGGGACGCGAACGGCCGGACGTCGGTCATCACGCTCTCGATCACGGTCTACGCGCTCGACGACCACCCGCCCACGTTCGAGCCGACGACGCTCGACATGGGCCCGGGCGAGGCGCCGCTCGCGGTGGACCTCCGGGCGCTCACGCGCGGCCCCGAGGGCGAGACCACGACGACGACGCCGTACACCTACCAGCTCACCTCGGCCGTCCCGGCGGGCTTCACCGCGGCGCTCGAGGGCAGCACGCTGCGGGTGTCCGCGGCGCGCACGACCCCCAAGGGCACGCTCGGGGCGCTCGCGGTGAAGATCGGCTACGGCCGCTCGGGCTCGATGGACACCCAGGTCGACCTGCGCGTGACGGCGAGCACACGCTCGCTCGCCCGCGTGCTCGACCGCACGGTCCCGGACGGCGTGCAGGGCCGCGAGACGGTCGTGAACGTCCTCGAGAACGCGGTCAACCCGTTCCCCGACGGTCCGCTCACGGTCGTGGGCGCGGTCGTCGAGACCCCCGGCGCGGGCACCACGAGCGCGACGTCGAGCACCGTCTCCGTGCGGCCCGGCCCCGACTTCCAGGGCACCATGGTCACGCGCTTCCGGGTGCGCGACGCCACGGGCGACCCCGACCGCGAGGTCGAGGGCCGGATCACGGTCTCCGTGCGCGGCAAGCCGGAGACCCCCCGGGCCCCGCGCGTCGTCGAGGTCCGCGACCGGACGGTCGTCCTCGCGTGGGACGCCCCCGGGGACCGCGGCGCGCCCGTCACGGGCTACCGGGTCGTCGCCAACCCCGGCGGTGCGGTGCGCGCGTGCGCGAGCACGACGTGCACGATCGACAACCTGACCAACGACACCGAGTACACGTTCACGGTCGCCGCGCAGAACGCCGTCGACTGGTCCGACCCGAGCCCCGCGTCGGCGCCCGCCCGCCCGGACGCCGTGCCGGACCCGCCCGGCGCGCCCGTCGAGGTCGCGACGGGGGACCGCGAGCTCACCGTGCGCTGGGACGCCCCGCGCAGCACCGGGTCGCCGATCACGAGCTACACGCTCGAGATCACCCCGGCGCCCACCAACGGACCGGCGTCGGTCACGACGTCGACGCTGACGCAGCGCTTCACCGGCCTGCAGAACGGCACCGCGTACACGGTGCGGGTGCGCGCGCAGAACCGGGCGCCCGAGCCGAGCGGGTGGGGCCCGTCGTCGGCGACGATCGTGCCCGCGAAGGCGCCGGACGCGCCGGTGGTCGCCGCGCAGCGCGTCGAGACGCCCCTCGGGGGGCAGATCAACGTGAGCTGGGCTCCGCCCGCCTCGACCGGCGGCGACGCGGTGCGCGCGTACGAGCTCACGATCTCCGGCCCGAGCGGCGGGACGTACCCGCTGAGCGCGTCCACGCTCGCGTACGCGTTCACGCAGGCGGCCAACGGCTACGCGCACGAGTTCCGGGTCCGGGCGCAGAACAAGGCGGGCTGGTCCGACGCCGGTTCCGTGACCGTCTCGACGTACGGCGTCCCGGGGGCGACGAGCGGGGTGCGGGCGGTCGGCTCGGGCACGGCCGAGCCCGGTCAGGGCACGGTGACGCTCAGCGGGTTCAGCGCCGACGCGAACGGGTCGCCGATCACCGGCTACGAGGTCCTCCAGGGCGCGTCCGTCGTGGCGGCCGGCAGCGGTCAGATCGTGGTCGGCGCCCTGCCGGGCGGGGTCGAGCAGACCTTCCAGGTCCGCGCGTGCAACATCGCCGGCTGTGGTGCTCCGAGCGCGGTCGTGACCGCGACCCCGGTCACGAAGCCGGTGGCCCCCGACGCGGTGTCGCTGAGCGACCCGACGCGCGACGACAACCGGCAGCCCACCTCGATCACCGCCTCGTGGGGCGCGACGGGGTCGTGGGGCGGCGGCGGCAACCAGCGCTACCACGTCGTGTTCCTGGTCGACGGGCGCGTCGTGCGCGACACGACCGTCACCGGGACCTCGGACACGCTGACGAACGGGCTGCCACGGTTCGGCTTCGGCAACCGGTCCGCCGTCGTGAGCGTCTCCGTCTCCGCCGTGACCGGTGCGGGCGAGTCGGGTGCCGCGTCGGCCGACAAGCGCATCGAGCGGGCGAGCGAGCCGGGCGACGCGTCGCGCGTCGTCGTGACGCTCGAGCAGACGGGGGCACGCGTCGAGGCGACGTGGAACGCGCCGTCCGACAACGGCGGTGTCCCCCTCACCGGGTACGTCGTCGAGGTGCGCGTCGGCAACGGGTCGTGGGCGGCGCTCGGGACGGTCACGTCGTCGGCGATCAACGAGGCCCTCCCGGGCGCGCCGGTCGCTGCCGGCACCGAGGTGCGCATCCGGGTCAAGGCGACGAACCAGTACGGCGAGAGCGCCGGCTGGGCGGAGGGCGCGTCGAGCGTCCCTGAACCCCCTGCGCCGCCGCCACCCGCGCCCGGGGGTGGCGGGTGAGCCCCGACGCCCGCTACGGACCTGCCGACCCCGCGCCACCGGCGCAGCCGGCTGCCGCACCCGGGCCGCCCTCGCGCCCCGTCAGCACGACGACCCGCCCGACCGCCGCCACGGCCACCGCCGCGCCGGCCGCCACGGCCACGACGGCCACCACCAAGGAGACCCGAGCCCCGATGACCCCCGAACAGACGACGTGGTTCGCCGAGACCTTCGGCGCGCTCGTGGCGAACGTGGGCCGTGCCGTCCTCGGCAAGGAGCACGCCGTGCGCCTCGCGCTGACGGCGATGCTGTCCGACGGGCACCTGCTGCTCGAGGACGCCCCGGGCACCGGGAAGACGTCGCTCGCGAAGGCGATCGCGGCGACCGTCCAGGGCACGCACCACCGCATCCAGTTCACGCCCGACCTCCTGCCGAGCGACGTCACGGGCGTGACCATCTACGACCAGGGGACCGGGCGCTTCGAGTTCCACCCCGGACCGGTCTTCACCTCGGTGCTGCTCGCGGACGAGATCAACCGCGCGTCGCCCAAGACGCAGTCCGCGCTGCTCGAGGTCATGGAGGAGGGGCAGGTCACGGTCGACGGCGTGACGCACCCCGTCGGCCGTCCGTTCATGGTCATCGCGACCCAGAACCCGATTGAGCAGGCCGGCACCTACCGGCTCCCCGAGGCCCAGCTCGACCGGTTCCTCATCAAGACCTCGCTCGGGTACCCGGACCGCTCGTCGACCGTGGAGATCCTCGCGGGCGCCAAGGACCGCACGTCGGGTCTGCAGCCGAAGATCACCACCAAGGCGGTCGCCGACATGGCCGACCTCGCGGGCAGCGTGCACATCGACGCCGCGGTGCTCGACTACGTCGCCCGGCTGCTCGAGGCCACGCGCGAGGACGCGCAGACGTCGTTGGGCGCGTCCGTGCGCGGCGGGCTCGCGCTCGTGCGCTGCTCGAAGGTCTGGGCCGCGTCCGACGGGCGCGGGTTCGTGGTGCCCGACGACGTCAAGGCGCTCGCCGTGCCGATCCTCGCGCACCGCCTCGTGCTCGACACCGAGGCCGAGTTCGCGGGCGTGACGGCGGTGCAGGTCATCGAGCGGATCGTCGAGTCCACGTCACCTCCGGCGCAGCGGGCGGCCTGACGGTGGCCCTGCGCGTCTCCGGTGCCGGCTGGGCGGCCGCGGTCGCCGCGGTCGTCGGCCTCGTGCTCGGACGGGTGCTCGGCTGGCTCGAGCTCGCGGCCGGGGGAGCCGCGCTCGCCGGGCTCGTCGTGGTCGCTCTGCTCATGACGGTGGGGCGCGAGCGGTTCGCGGTCGAGCTCGACCTCGCGGACCGGCGCGTGCGCGTCGGCGAGCGCGCGGTCGGGCGGCTCGCGGTGCGCAACGTCGCCCGCCGGCGCTCGCTCCCCGCCCGCATCGAGCTGCCCGTGGGTGCCGGCGCCGCGGACCTCGCGCTGCCGTCGCTCGGCCCGGGCGTCGAGCACGACGACATCTTCGCGATCCCCACGTCGCGGCGCGCGGTCGTCGTCGTCGGGCCCGTGCGCTCGGTGCGGGGCGACCCGCTGGGCCTGGCCCGGCGGCGGGTGCGCTGGACCGAGCCCGTCGAGCTCTACGTGCACCCCGAGCTCGTGTCGCTCGCGGGCGCGAGCGCGGGGCTCCTGCGCGACCTCGAGGGGCAGTCGACGCGCGACCTGTCCGACAGCGACCTGTCCTTCCACGCCCTGCGCGACTACGTCGCGGGCGACGACCGCCGCTACATCCACTGGCGCACGACCGCCCGCCGCGGCGCGCTCATGGTCAAGCAGTTCGAGGACACGCGGCGCACGCAGACCGCGCTCGCGCTCTCGACCGACCCCCGCGACTACGCCGACGACGACGAGTTCGAGCTCGCCGTCTCGACCGTCGCGTCGCTCGGCGTGCAGACGCTGCGCGAGGAGCGCGACCTCGCCGTGCTGGTCGGCGCGGGCCGCCTGCGCGTCGAGACCCCGCCGCTCCTGCTCGACGACTGCGCGGGCGTCCAGCTCGCGATCGGCGGCACCGGGATGTCCGCGCTCGGCCGGCGCGTCGCCCGCGACGCCCCAGAGGCGTCCGTCGCGGTGCTCGTGACCGGCTCGGTCCCCTCCGCGGGCGACCTGCGCGCCGGCGCGCGGCACGTGCCCGTCGGGACGCGCACCGTCGTGATGCGCTGCACGGCCGGCGAGGAGGTCCAGGTGCGGACGCAGGGCGCCCTGAGCCTCGCGACCCTGGGCACGCTCGACGACCTGCCGCGCGTCCTGCGCCGGGTGGTGAGCTGATGGCCGGTGCCGGGACCCCCCGGGACGCCGCACCGCGCGCCGGGTGGCCCGCGGTCGTCGACGTCGTGCTGCTCGTCGGCGCGCTCGCCGTCGCGCTCGTGCCGCTCGTCCCCGTCTACGGCGCGCGTGCGGCCGTCCCCGCCCTCGCCGGCGGGCTCCTGCTGGGCACCGCGACCGGCGTGCTCGGGGCGCTCCGGCGCTGGCCGGCGATCGTCGTGGTCGCGCTCGTCGTGCTCGCGTACTTCCTGGCGGGCGGCGCGCTCGCAGCCCCGAGCACGACCGTCGGGGGCGTCGTCCCGACCGTGCGCACGCTCACCGAGCTCGCGGTCGGTGCGACGGCGTCCTGGAAGCAGGTCCTCACGCTCCAGCCGCCGGTCGGGACCAGCGGCGCGCTGCTGGCCGTGCCGTTCCTGCTCGCGCTCGTCGGCTCCGTGACCGTGACCGCGACCGCGCTGCGGGCGCGCACCCCGGGCCGGGCGGCCCTCGCCGCGGTCGTCCCCGGTGTCGCACTCGTGTGCGCGGTGCTGCTGGGCACGCGTCAGGTGGTCGCGCCCGTCGCGACCGGCCTCGGGCTCGCCGCGGTGCTCGTCGGGTGGGCGGCGTGGCGCGCGGGCGGGGTCCGGCCGCGCCGGTTCGTCGCCCTCGGCGTCCTGGTCGCGGTCGTCGCGGGGTGCGGCGTCCTCGGCGGACCCCTCGTGACCGGGTCGACGCCGCGGTACGTGCTGCGCGACGAGCTCGTCCCGCCGTTCGACCCGCGGGCGTACCCGAGCCCGCTCTCCGGTTTCCGCAAGCTGGTCAAGGCCAAGGACGACCCGCTGTTCACCGTGAGCGGCCTGCCGGCCGGCGCGCGCGTCCGCCTCGCGACGATGGACGGGTTCGACGGCGTCGTGTGGAACGTCGCGGGCGACGGCTCGGCGCAGGGCTCGGGGGAGTTCCGGCGCGTCGGCGAGACCATCGAGACCACGACGCGCGGCGAGCCCGCCCAGGTCACCATCGAGCTCGAGGAGCTCGCGGGCGTGTGGCTGCCGACGGTGGGCCAGGCGACCGCGGTGCGCTTCGAGGACCCGGTCGTCGCGGGCGACCTGCGCTACAACGACGCGACCGGCGCCGCCGTGCTGACAGGCGGCGTCGAGCCGGGCCTGCGGTACACGCTCGACGTGGTCGTGCCCCCGGTGCCCGACGACGCGACGGTCGGCGAGGCGGCGCCCGGGCAGGTCGTCGTCCCCGACGTGACCGCTGTTCCGGACGTGATCGGCGCGACCGCGGCGGACGTCGCCCGCGACGCCGGCTCGCCCGTGCAGATCGCGCGGAGCCTCGAGAAGGCGCTCGCCGAGGGCGGCTTCTTCAGCCACGGCCTGACCGAGGCGGGCGACTCGCCGTCGCTGTCCGGTCACGGTGCCGACCGGCTGACGACGCTGCTCGGCTCGGAGCTCATGGTCGGCGACGGCGAGCAGTACGCATCGGCGATGGCTCTCATGGCGCGGCAGATGGGTCTGCCGTCGCGCGTCGTGCTGGGCTTCGTGCCCGGCGAGGAGGAGCGCGGCGCCGAGTCGATGACCGTCACGGGCGACGACGTCGAGGCCTGGGTCGAGGTGGCGTTCACGGGCCACGGCTGGGTGCCGTTCGACCCGACGCCGCCGCGCTCGCAGACGCCGCAGGAGGAGTCGACGACCAAGCCGTCCGACCCCGAGCCGCAGGTCGTGCAGCCGCCGCCCCCGCCGCCCGAGCCCGTGACCCCGCCCGAGGACGACACCGAGCAGCCGCAGGCCGAGGACCCGGACTCCGGCGACCGGGGCAGCGCGGTGTGGCTGCGCGTCGCCCGCGTGGCAGGCGTCGTGGCCGTCCCGCTGGTCGTGCTGCTCGGCCCGCTCGTCGTCGTCCTCGCGCTCAAGGCCCGGCGCCGGCGCCGGCGCCGGGACCACCCCGACGCCGTGGTGCGCGTCGCGGGCGGCTGGGACGAGGTGCTCGACGCCGCGCGCGACCTGCGCCACCCGCCGTCGCCGCTCGCGACGCGGCGCGAGACCGCCGACGAGCTCACCCGCGCGCTGTCGGGGGTCCCTGGTGCGGGGGCCGCGTGGTCCGCGCAGCGGGCGGGCTCGGTCGTGGGCCGGCTCGCGGCCGAGGCCGACGCCGCGGTCTTCGGCCCGGGCACGCCGACGCTCGCGGAGGCCGCCGCGTACTGGCGGCGCGTCGAGCAGGCGGTCACCGAGATGCACGGCGCGCTGCCGTGGGGCCGGCGTGTGCGCGCCCGGGTCTCGCTGGCGTCGCTGCGTCGCTCCCGGCGGGTGCCACGCGCAGGCGGACCGCCCGGACGGCCGCTGCGCCGCGCCCGGCGGCGCGCGACCCCGGACACCCCGACGACCCACGAGCAAGGACCCCGCTCATGAGCCACCCCGCACCGGCGACGCTCGGACGTCGCGCCGCCGCGTTCCTGCTGGACCTGGCCGCGGCCCTCGTGCTGGGCGGCGGCGTGGTCCTCGCCGTCGCGCTCCGGGCGGCGCGGGACGCCGGGTCGGGCGCTGCGGTGACGCCCACCTCGCCGGGCGTCCTGCTCGGCGCGTGGGCCCTGCTGCTCGCGCAGGCGCTCGTGCAGTGGTGGACCCACGGGACGCTCGGCTGGACGCTCGGGCGGCGCGTGCTGCACCTGCGCACGGTCGACGCCCGCACCGGGCGCCCGCTGGGGCTCGCCCGGGTGCTGCTGCGCAGCCTCGTCGTGGCCGCCGGCTCGGTCGTGCTCCTCGGGTCGTTCGTGGTGCTCGCGTCGCCCCTGCTCGACCGCACGGGCCGCCACCGCGGGTGGCACGACCGTGCCGCGGGCGGCGAGGTCGTCGACCTGCGCACGGCCGAGGGCCCGGTCGTCGCACGTCGCGACGCCGGACGGGGGTCGCGCTCGCGCACCGGCGGCCCGGCACGCCCGCACCTGGTGACACCCCGGTCGGCGCCCGACGAGGAGTGGTCGCTCGTCGCCGCGCCCGAGACCGTGGAGGCGGCCCGCCCTGCCGACCCGCAGGACTCGGGGAGCCGCCGGCTGGGTGCGCTGCTCGCCGAGCGCCGCGGCGCCGGACCGTCGCTGGTGCTCCCGCCGCTCGGCGAGCCCGGCGTCGCGCCCGACGTCGACACGCGCGCGATCCCGATGCTGCGGCCCGCGGTGTTCGCTCTCGACCCCGCGCTCGAGGAGACCCGGCGCTCGCCCCTGCGCGCCGACGAGCGCCCGGCACCGTCCGAGCCGCTCGACCCGCGGGCCGTCGCGCTCGAGCTGAGCGACGGGCGGACCGTGACGGTCGAGGGGACCGTGCTCGTCGGCCGCAACCCCGTGGGGACCGGTTCCGAGCAGCTCGTGCGGGTCGTCGACCCCGGCCGCTCGGTGTCGAAGACGCACCTGCAGCTCGGCGTCGACGACCTCGGCCTGTGGGTCGCCGACCGCGGCTCGACGAACGGGACCCTGGTCACGCTCGCCGACGGTCAGCAGATCGTGTGCGGCGTCGAGCAGCGGGTCCGCGTCCCGCTCGGGTCGACGGTGTCGTTCGGCGACTGCGGGCTGCGCGTCGTCCCCCCGCCGGTGGAACGCCGGCTGGCCTAGAGTCGGCCTCATGGCGCCCGTGCGGCCCGCTGCGAGGATGCAGCCCGTCGAGGTCCTCGAGGAGGACGTCGAGCGCACGGGCGCGCGGCGACGGCACCCGCGACCGCCCGCCGAGGTCCGGCTCCCGGAGCCGGTGCCCGGCACGGACGACGCCGCCGTGCCGCCCGTGCCCCCGGCGCCCGCCGTGCCTCCCGGGCCGCCTGCACCGGACGTGCGGCACCTCCTGCGTCGCTGGTGGCCCGTGCCCGTCGCGCTCGTCGTCGCGGTCGCCGCGGTGGGCACCGTCGGGACGCAGCGCGACCGTGAGCGCGCGGAACGCCTCGCCGCGGTACCGGGCGTGGTGCGCGCGCTCGACGGGCCGCCCGAGGTGCTGTGGACCGCGCCGGCGACGCCCGGCGACCAGCTCCTCGTCGCCCGCGGCCTGCTCGTCGTGGTGCAGCCCCGCACCGACGCCTGGCACGCCACGGCGCACGACGCCCGCACCGGCGAGGCGCGGTGGACCGTCGACGTGGCGCCGGCGGCCGAGGCGGCGATGGAGGCCGGACCGGTGCGCTGCCCGGACCCGGGTGTCGACGTCGGCGCCGTGGTGGTCTGCCTCGCGACCGAGCCGGAGCCGCTGTACGCCGACGACCCGGACGGCACCGTGGCCTCGGGGGACGTCGCGGCGTTCTCCGAGGTCGAGGTCGCGCTCCCCGAGACCCGGGTCGTCGCCCTGTCCGCGCGGGACGGGACCACGCTCGGGGCCTGGACGCTGCTCGGCGAGCTCGTGGCGGCGGGGCGCGCGGGGGACGACGTCGTCGTCGTGACGGTCGACGGCGACGAGCACGTCGTGGTCGCCCGGCGGGACGGCGCCACCGGGGAGGTCCGGTGGGGGTGGCGCAGTCCCGTGCCGATCCGCGGGACGAGCGTGCGCGCGCTCACGTCCGTCGCGGTCACGCACGGGTTCGTCGTGGTGGCCGGGTCCGCGACGCGCGTGCTCGACGTCGCCGACGGCACCGAGCTGGCGGCCGCCCCCGACTTCAGCTTCCTGCGCGTCGTGCCGCTGCGCGCGGGCTTCGGGACCTGGTCGCCTGCCCAGGGCGGCGCCGTGCACGACGCGTCCGGGCCCGTCACCGCGTCCGTGCCCGGTCTCCCGGTGCCGCTCACGGTCGACGACGGCTCGGAGCCGGGCCTCGTCGTGCTGGACGTGGGCAACGCGGTCGTGGCCCACGACGCCGCGACGGGCGAGCGGCGGTGGCGGGTGACGACGGCGCTCGACCCCGAGATCGTCGTCGACCACCGCCTCGTCGTCGCGGGCGCGAGCCGGTACGGCGTCGTGGACGCGCGCACCGGGGCGGAGGTGTGGGACGAGGAGCTCGGTGCACCGCTGCCCTGGCCGCCCCTGACGGACGGCGCCCTCGTGCTGGGCCCCGGGCTCGGCCCGGACGGGTCGACGCACCTCGTCGGGCGCGGGGTGCCCGACGGCGTGCGGTACTGGTCGGTCCCCGTCCCGCCGGAGACGCGTCACGTGCGCGCCGTCGCGGGCCACCTCGTGCTGACCACCCGGGACGAGCACCGTGCGCTGGGCTGAGCCCGGGGCGGCCCGGTGAGCCGGCCGTCGCGCGGCGGGCGCCGGCAGATGCACGCGGTCGAGCTCGTCGAGTCCGGCCCGGGCGCGCCTCGGGACACCGCGGGTGCACGGGCGCGGGAGGGCACCGCCGGCGTCGACCGTGGCGAGGGCACCGGCGCCGGGGACGGGCGGGCCGGCGGAGCCGACGCCCGCGACGCCGAGGCCCGCGCCGTCGGCGACCGCACAGGTGACTCCCGCACCCGTGGTCGGCGCACCGCCGAGGAACCGGCCGGGGCGACCGACCGGCCCCGCGGCGGCGCGCGTGCGGGGGCGGCGTTCGTGCGGCGCCACCGGGTGCGGCTCGTGGCCGCCGGGCTCGTCGTCGCCGCGGCGCTCGCCGTCGGGACCGTCCGGGACGCCCGGGCCGACCGAGCCCGCGCCGCGGCGCTCGCGATCGCGCCCGCGGTCCTCGACGCCGTCCGCCCCGCGGAGGGCGGCGGTCTCGAGCGGTGGAGGCGTCCGGCGCTCGACGGGCTCGTCGCCGGCGAGGGGCTCGTCGTCACCACCGGCGTGACCGGGGCGGGGAGCGGGGGTGTCGCCGCCTACGACGCGACGACCGGCGCGCCGCTCTGGGACACGGTCGTCGACGCGGTCGGTCCCCAGGGCGAGCTGACGTGCGCGCTGACGACCGGCGACCGGGTCGCGGCGCCGGGCGCGTCCGCGGGGACCGTCGCGTGCGTCGCCGTGCCCGCCGTCGGCAAGGAGGCCTGGGGCGGCCTCGGCCGGCGGGGCGAGGTACGGGTCGTGGTGCTCGACGCCGCGACGGGCGACCTCGTGCGCGACGACCCGGCGGACCGCAGCGACGTCGGGCTGACGGCCCTCGGGCCCGATCTGGTCCTCACGCGCACCGTCCCCGGTGGCGCCGTGCGGGTCACGCGCGAGGACGCCCGGACCGGCACCGACGCGTGGACGTCCGACGTGGACGCCCGCGCGCTCGACGCCCGCGGGCCGCAGCCGGCCGTGACGCGCGTCGAGCGCGGGCTGCTCGTGGTCGACGGGGGAGCGGTCCGCGTGCTCGACGGTGACGGCGACCCCGCCGACGCGTGGCCGGCGGGAGCCGCACGGCCCGACGTGCCGGTCGCGCCGACCGGGGACGACGGGTCGGTGCCGGGGCTCGCGCTCGTCTCGCGGCCGGCGCCCGACGGCACGGACGTGCGCGCGGTCGCCGGCCCGGGACGCTGGTCGGCCCGGACCGCCACCGACTCCGTGGTCCTCGTCGACGGCCGCGTCGTCACGTCCGACGCGACGGGCGCGCTGACCGCACGCGACGCCCGCTCGGGCGAGGTCCTCTGGTCGGCCGACGCGACCGAGTGGCTCCGGGCGCGCGCGTCGACGGCGCTGGGCCGCGTGCAGACCGACGGGGAGCACGTCCTCGTGCCGCTCCTGCTCGCCGACGGCACGCCCGTGCTCGTCGCGGTCGGCCCCGTCGACGGCCGCGCGGCGTGGACGGCGGCGCTCCCGCCCGACGTGCGCTCGGTCGAGCGGTCCGGCCGCCGCCTGCTCGCCCGCACCGCCACGGAGGTCGTCGCGCTCGGTCAGGACTAGCGTGCAGGGATGGCCCCGCACGCGGAGCGGCCGTCGATGCAGGACGTCGTCCTCGACGAGGACGACGTGCTGGCGCTCGCGCCCACGCCGGACCTGCGTGCGACGGGCGTCGCGCTCGTCGGCTGGAGCCGGGGGCACGTGGTGCGGGCCGGCGCCGCGACGATCGCGCTCGTGGCGCTCGCGCTCTCCGTGCTCGTCGGGCTGCCGCGCTGGTCGCTCGCGCACGAGCGGCGGGTCCTCACCGCGCCGGTCGAGCTCCCGGGCGCGATCCGACCGCTCGGGGGTCCGCCGGCCGTCGCGTGGACGACCCGGGGACCGTGGTCGCCCCGGACCGTGCTCGCGGGCGACACGGTCGTGGTCTACGCGGCCGACGTGGAGGACGGCACGGCCGAGGGCCTCGACCTCGTGACCGGGGCGGTCCGCTGGCGCACCACGCTGCCGGGCGGGCCGCTCGGCACGCTGCGCCGCTGCCTCGCGGTCGACCCGGGACCCGGCGAGGCGGCAGCGGTCGTCTGCCTGACCGAGCCCGAGCGCTCCGCGGTGCGCACCGAACCGGTCGCCGGGCCCGTCGTCGTGCTCGACGCGCTCGACGGCCGGGTCGTCGCCCGGCGCGACGCCCGCGGCACGGTCGCCGGTGCGGTCACCCTCGGGCGCGACCTCGTGCTGCCGCTCGCGGACGAGTCCGGGGTCGCGGTCGAGCGCAGCGACGCCCGGACCGGGACCCCGGTGTGGCGCGCGCAGGTGCTCGACCCGCCGGTCACG
Organism: Cellulomonas sp. NPDC055163; assembly: GCF_053607065.1. NCBI lineage: Bacteria > Bacillati > Actinomycetota > Actinomycetes > Micrococcales > Cellulomonadaceae > Cellulomonas > Cellulomonas sp. NPDC055163. The sequence goes on from NZ_JBSGSU010000003.1 coordinate 240,993, forward strand.
GTGCCGCCCCAGCGCGTCGCCCTGCGCCTGGGGGACGGCGCGCTGCTCGTCGCGACCGGGGGCACGTCGCTGGTGCTCGAGCAGGCGACGGGACGGGCGGTGCAGGTCGTGGACCGCGGCAACCGCCCGCGCGACCACGTGGGTCTCCTGCGGGACGGGTCCGTGCTCGTCGGCGCGTACGGCACCGCGGGCTCGGCGCTCATGATCCGCACGACCGTCTACGACCCTGGCGGCCGGGAGCGCTTCACCACGCGCGGCACGGTCAGCGAGCCGCGGGTCTCGGACCGGCCCGAGGAGCGGCTCTACGCGTGGAGCTCGCTGCCCGGGAGCCCCTTCGGCGGTCGCGTCCGGGCGGTCTCCCGGCTCACGGGCCTCGAGCTGTGGCAGTCGCCGGGCCCGTCCGCCGGGGTGCTGCTCGAGCTCGACGGCGTCGCGGTGCTGCACGGTGCGGGCTTCGAGGTGGGCGTGGACGCGCAGGACGGCGAGCAGCTGTGGCGTCGGCAGGTCACGCTCACGTCGTCGGAGCAGCCGTTCACCGACGGCGAGCACGTCGTCGTCGCGCGCGTCGAGCCCGGGCGCGGGACGGTGCTCGAGGCGCTGAGCGTCCGCGACGGGCGCACCGCCTGGGAGGTGCTGCTGCCGCCCGGCGTGACCCGCGTCGAGCAGATCGGGACGCACCTCGTCGGCATCGGCCCGCGGCTCGTGGTCGCGCTGCGGTGACACCGGCTGACCTGGCCCTGCGCCGCGGGGTAGAGTGACGGCATGCTCTCGCGTGCGCTCCTCCTCCTTCGTCGCCGCGGCGAGGCCTTCTAGGCCGGAACCTCGCCGCGGTGTTCGGTGTGCCGGCTGCTATCCCACCGACGACCCGAGCGAAGGACCCCCGATGAGCACCCTGAACGCCCCCCAGCAGCCCTCCGGGATGCCGGTGCACCGCTACCGCCCGTTCCACGAGCAGATCCGTGTCGACCTCCCGGACCGCACGTGGCCGGACCGCCGCATCGAGAAGGCCCCGCGCTGGTGCGCGGTCGACCTGCGTGACGGCAACCAGGCCCTGATCGAGCCGATGAACCCGCAGCGCAAGCTGCAGATGTTCGAGCTGCTCGTGCACATGGGCTTCAAGGAGATCGAGGTCGGCTTCCCGTCGGCGTCGCAGACCGACTTCGACTTCGTGCGGATGCTGATCGAGGAGGACCGCATCCCCGACGACGTCGTGATCCAGGTGCTGACGCAGGCGCGCGAGCACCTGATCGAGCGCACGTACGAGGCGATCGCGGGCGCCAAGCAGGCGATCGTGCACCTGTACAACTCGACGTCCGTGCTGCAGCGCGAGGTCGTGTTCCGCTCCGACGAGGACGGCATCGTCGACATCGCCGTCTCGGGCGCGCGGCTGTGCAAGAAGTACGAGGAGCTCGTGCCCGACACCGAGGTGTTCTACGAGTACAGCCCCGAGTCGTACACCGGGACCGAGCTCGAGTTCGCGGTACGGATCTGCAACGCGGTGCTCGACGTGTTCGAGCCGACGCCCGAGCGCAAGGTGATCATCAACCTGCCCGCGACCGTCGAGATGGCGACCCCGAACGTCTACGCCGACTCGATCGAGTGGATGGGTCGGCACCTGCGCCACCGCGAGAACGTGGTGCTGTCCCTGCACCCGCACAACGACCGGGGTACCGGTGTCGCGGCCGCCGAGCTCGGCTACCTGGCCGGCGCCGACCGCATCGAGGGCTGCCTGTTCGGCAACGGCGAGCGCACCGGCAACGTCTGCCTGGTCACGCTCGGCCTGAACCTGTTCAGCCAGGGGATCGACCCCGAGATCGACCTGTCGGACATCGACCACGTGCGCCGCACCGTCGAGCACTGCAACCAGCTGCCCGTCGCCGAGCGGCACCCGTACGGCGGCGACCTGGTGTTCACCGCGTTCTCCGGCTCGCACCAGGACGCGATCAAGAAGGGCCTGGACGCGATGGCGGTCACCGCCGAGCGCGAGGGCCGCGGGGTCGACGACCTCGTGTGGGCGGTGCCCTACCTGCCGATCGACCCGAAGGACGTGGGCCGCTCGTACGACGCGATCATCCGCGTCAACTCCCAGTCCGGGAAGGGCGGCATCTCCTACCTGATGAAGTCCGAGCGCGACCTGGACCTGCCGCGCCGGCTGCAGATCGAGTTCTCGCACGTCGTGCAGGCGTACACCGACGAGCACGGCTCCGAGGTCACGGCCGACGAGCTGTGGCGCATCTTCAACGACGAGTACCTGCCGGTCGAGCCCGGCGCGGAGCTCGCGCCGTGGGGCCGGTTCGCGCTGCGCGGGATCCGGACGGTCGGTGGGGGCGACGGGCCCGACACGCTGTCGGTCGACGTCGCGGACCGGGGCCAGGTGCGCACGCTCGAGGGCTCGGGCAACGGCCCGATCGCGGCGTTCGTCGCGGCGCTGCGCTCGGTCGGGGTCGACGTGTCCGTGCGGGACTACGCGGAGCACGCGCTGAGCAGCGGCGGCGACGCGACCGCGGCCGCGTACGTCGAGTGCGCGGTCGACGGGGAGACGCTGTGGGGCGTCGGGATCGACCCGTCCATCACGACGGCGTCGCTCAAGGCCATCGTCTCGGCCGTCAACCGACGGCAGCGCTGAGCACCGGGGAGCTCCTCGTGCCGGTGTCCCCGCACGGGTGCGGGGGCACCGGCACGCCCGGTCGCGGCCTGACCGGCGCGGGTCCGGTGCCGGTCGCGTGGCGGGCGCGTGCCGATCGCGTGACCGCGGCCCGTCGCGTGCCCCCGGCGTGGGTGGCGCGGGGGAGGATGGGCACGTGAGCCTCTACCGCGACGAGGGCATCGTCCTGCGCACCCACAAGCTGGGCGAGGCCGACCGCATCGTCACGCTGCTGACCCGCCAGCACGGCAAGGTGCGCGCGGTCGGCAAGGGCGTGCGGCGCACGACGTCGCGCTTCGGGTCGCGCCTCGAGCCGTTCATGCACGTCGACCTGCAGCTGAGCACGGGCCGCAACCTCGACATCGTCACGCAGGTCGAGACCCTCGGCGCCTACGGCCGTCCGGTGTGCGAGGACTACGCGCTCTACACCGCCGGCACGGTCATGCTCGAGACCGCCGAGCGGCTCGTCGAGGCCGAGCACGAGCCGGCGCTGCAGCAGTACTGGCTGCTCGTCGGTGCGGTCCGCTCGCTCGCGTCGCGCGAGCACGCCCCCGGGCTGGTGCTCGACTCCTACCTGCTGCGCGCGCTCGCGATCGCCGGCTGGGCGCCGAGCTTCACCGACTGCGCGCGCTGCGGCGCGCCGGGGCCTCACACGTCGTTCGCCGTCGCGCAGGGCGGGGCGGTGTGCCGCGCGTGCCGCCCGCCCGGTGCGACGTCGCCCGCGCCCGAGACGTTCGAGCTGCTCGCGTCGCTCCTCGCGGGGGACTGGGCGACCGTCGAGGCCAGCGCCGAACGCCACCGGCGCGAGGGCAACGGCGTCGTCGCCGCGTACTGCCAGTTCCACCTCGAGCGCACGCTGCGCTCGCTGCCCATGGTCGAGAGGATCTGATGCCCGTCCCGCCGCCGCCGCACCCGAGCGGTGCCCGCCCGCCCGCGATCCCGCTCGAGTTCGTGCCGAAGCACGTGGCCGTCGTCATGGACGGCAACGGCCGGTGGGCCAACGCCCGAGGTCTGCCCCGGACCGCCGGGCACGCCGCGGGGGAGGCCTCGCTGCTCGACGTCGTGGCGGGGGCCATCGAGATCGGCGTCACGCACGTCTCGGCGTACGCGTTCTCGACCGAGAACTGGTCGCGCTCGCCCGAGGAGGTGCGCTTCCTCATGGGCTTCAACCGCGACGTCCTCCGCCGGCGCCGCGACCTGATGAACTCGTGGGGCGTGCGCGTCCGGTGGGCCGGCCGCCGGCCGCGGCTGTGGCGCTCGGTCATCAAGGAGCTCGAGATCGCCGAGGAGCTCACGCGGGGCAACGACACCGTGACCCTGACGATGTGCGTCAACTACGGCGGCCGGGCGGAGGTCGCCGACGCCGCGAAGGCGATCGCGCACGAGGTCGCCGCCGGGCGGATCAAGCCCGACAAGGTCGACGAGAAGCTGATCGCGCGGTACCTCGACGAGCCCGACCTGCCCGACGTCGACCTGTTCCTGCGCTCGAGCGGTGAGCAGCGCACGTCGAACTTCATGATCTGGCAGGCCGCGTACGCCGAGCTCGTGTTCCTCGACGAGCCGTGGCCCGACGTGGACCGCCGGCACCTGTGGCGCGCCGTCGAGACGTACGCGCAGCGCGACCGCCGCTACGGCGGGGCGGTCGACCGTCCGACGACGAGCACCGCGGGCGGGTCCGGCGCCTGACGCGTCCGGGGCGGGCGCACGCACCGGACCGCTCCGCCGTGTGGGTGCCCGGCCCTAGCGTGCGGGGCATGACGCTCACACCCGCGATGGTCACGTTCGACACGCTCGACGCCCGGGCGCTGAGCGCCTGGTGGGCGGAGCAGACGGGCGGCGAGGTGAAGGACATCGCCGACGGCTGGTTCGTCATGGTCACGCCCGGGCCGATGGGCGGTCCCGTGCTGGGCTTCCAGAAGGTCGAGGACCCGACGCCGGGGAAGAACCGCGTGCACATCGACTTCGGCGCGTCGGCCGGACGGGAGGCGGAGGCGGAACGGCTGCTCGCCGCCGGCGCGACGCTCGTCGGCCGCCACGAGCACGACGGCTACGCATGGGTCGTCCTGGCCGACCCCGACGGCAACCAGTTCTGCGTGGGCGACGGCGCCTGACGGCACCGGCCCGCCCGCGTCGCCGGGGCGCGGAAGCACACGGGCGCCGGAACGTGCCGCCGGGGGCCCGGGCGGACCGGGGGTTCGGGCGGGCCGAGCAGGTGGACGCCCGGACCGGAGCGGCGGAGCGTGGCGGCGGGCCCGGTCGAGGCAAGCCTCAGTGCAGGTCGTCGGCGGGCTCCGCCACCGCGGCGTCGGGCTGCCGCCGCCGCGCGCGCCGGTGCCGCACGACGACGACGGCGGTGGTGAGCGCGGCAGCCGCGCCCACGAGCAGCCACGGCGAGCGTGCGGCGAGCGCGACCGCTCCCCACAGCGCCCCGAGCCCGACGGTCGCCCACACGAACGCCCACGCGATGCACCCCGGGACCGAGGCGAGCACGAACCGCGGGTAGCTCATCCGCGCGAGCCCGGCGGCGGCGAAGACGGCGGTCTGCGCGCCGACCGTGAGGTACGCGAGGCTCACCGCGAACGGACCGGCGCGGCGCAGCGCCTCGGCCGCGCGGCGACCCGACGGGCTCGTGCCCCAGGTCAGGAGCCGCTCGTGGGCCGACGCGAGTCGGGAGGGTCGGTCCGACGCGCGCCGGGCGCCCAGCCCGCTCGCGCCGTGCGCGACGCCGCGCGCGAGCCAGTACGTGCCGTGCGACCGCGCGGCCACGATGACGACGAGCAGCACGACGACGAGCCAGAAGGGCTTGCCGCCGAGCCCGTAGGCCTCCGCGACGTCGGTCTGCTCGAGCACCACCCGAGTCTATCGGCGAGGTGAGGTGAGCCTTACCGACGGTGTGTCAGCACGACTCCGGGGCGCGCGCCGTCCCGCCGTCGGGGCCGGCGAGCTCGAGGTCGTCGAGTACGTCCGGGTGCGGGTCGTGCACCGGGGTGCTGCGGCGCAGCAGCGGCCGCGTGACCGCAGCGGCCGCGTACACCAGGACGGCGAGCACGACGATCGTCGCGCCGGGCGGGTAGTCCTGCCAGTACGTGAAGGACAGCCCGACGACGCTCACGGCGACTCCCGTCGCCGACGCGACGGCCATCGTGCGCCCGAACGACCGGGCGAAGAGCTGAGCGATGGCGACGGGGACGATCATCAGCGCGCTCACGAGCAGCAGGCCGACGACGCGCATCGCGACGGTCACGGTCAGCGCGGCGATCGTCGCGACGAGGATGTTGAGCACGCGCACCGGCAGCCCGCTCGCGCGCGCGAACTCCTCGTCGTGGCTCACCGAGAACAGTGCGGCACGCAGCCCGAGGCCGATCACGAGCACCACGACCGCGAGGCCCACGGTCCACCCGAGGTCGGCGTTCGAGACGGTCGAGATCGACCCGAACAGGTAGCTGATGAGGTTGGCGTTGGTGCCGCCCGCGACCTTGATCAGCAGCACGCCGCCGGCGATGCCGCCGTAGAACATGAGCGCGAGCGCGAGGTCGCCGCTCGTGCGGCCGCGCTCGCGCACGAGCTCGATCGCGACGGCCCCGACGACGGCGGTGACGACGGCGCCGGGCAGCGCGAGGGAGTCCTGCGGCACGACCGACGCCGCGTTGCCGACGAGCCAGCCGAGCGCGACGCCGGTCAGGGCGACGTGCCCGATCCCGTCGCCCATGAGCGCGAGCCGGCGCTGCACGAGGAACGTGCCGACCACCGGCGCGGAGGCGCCGACGACGACCGCCGCGAGCAGCGCCCGGAGCATGAGCGGGGACTGCACCATCGCGACGAGCTGGTCCCACGCGCTCACGGGGTCACCTCCACGGAGAGCGAGGGACCGGTGCCGGGCGGCTCCGGGTCCGGGTGGGCGTGCAGGTGCTCGTGGTGCGCGCCGGCGTGCTCGTCGCGGGGCCGGGGCGGCGCGCCGTCGTGCACCACGCGCCCGTGCCGCAGGACCACCGCGCGCCCGATGAGCGGGGCGAACGCGCCGAGCTCGTGCAGGATCACCACGACGGTCGCGCCGCCGCCGCGCAGGCGCTCGACCGTGTCGACGAACGTCTGCTGCGTCGGCACGTCGATCCCGGACGTCGGCTCGTCGAGCACCAGCAGGTCGGGGTCGCGCACGAGCGCGCGGGCGATCAGGACGCGCTGCTGCTGCCCGCCCGAGAGCTCGTGCACCGGGCGACGTGCCCGGTCCGCGAGACCGACCTCGCCGAGCGCGGCGAGCGCCCGGGCGTGGGAGCCGCGCGGGGGTCGCAGGCGGCGGCCGTGCAGCATCCCGGACAGGACGACCTCGACGGCGCTCGCGGGGACCCCGGCGCCCGCGGGCAGCCGCTGCGGGACGTAGCCGACACGGTCGTGCGCACCACGGGACCCGGGCGGCCCGCCGAAGAGCCGCACCTCGCCGGCGCTCACGGGCACGATGCCGAGGAGCGCGCGCACGAGCGTGGACTTCCCGGAGCCGTTGGCGCCGAGCAGCGCGACGACCTCCCCGGTGTGCACGGTCAGGTCGACGCCGCGCAGGATGGGGTGGCCGCCGAGGGTCACGTCGACGCCGCGGGCGTCGATCACGGGGGAGCTCACGAGCAGGACAATGCCACCTTCAGCGCGTCGAGGTTGGCCTCGGCGATGCTGAAGTAGTCCTGCGCGTCGTCGGCGAGGCCCTCGAGCGGGTCGAGCACGGCGGTCGTCACGCCGGCGTCGGCGGCGAGCGTCTCCGCGACCTTCGGGCTGACGAGGGTCTCGAAGAACACGGTGGTGACGCCCTCGCTGCGGATGACCTCGCCGATCTCGGCGAGGCGGGCCGGTGACGGCTCGCCCTCGGGGTCGATGCCCGCGACCGCGACCTGCTCGAGGTCGTAGCGGTCCGCGAGGTAGCCGAACGCGGCGTGCGACGTGACGAGCACGCGGCTGGCGCACGTCGCGAGGCCCGTCTCGTAGGCCGCGTCCAGTGCGGTGAAGCGTGCGCCGAGCGCGGCGGCGTTCGCGGCGTACTCGTCGGCGCCCTCGGGGTCGAGCTCGCTGAGCTCGTCGGCGACCGCGTCGACGAGGGCGGGCATGCGGCTCGGGTCGAGCCAGAAGTGCGGGTCGTGGTCGCCGTGCTCGGCGTGCTCCTCCGTGGTCTCGCCCTCGTGCGCCGCGTCCGCGTGCGCCGCGTCGTCGTGCGCCGTGCCGTCCTGCGACCCGGCGGCGAGGAGGTCGACGACGTCCGCGGCGTCGAGCGCGCGCTCGGGTGGGCTCGACGCGACGGCGTCGTCGACCGCGGCCTGGAAGTCCCCGAGGTACACGACGAGGTCCGCGGCGCCGAGCCGGGCCACCTGCGCGGGGGAGAGCTCGAGGTCGTGCGGCTCGGCGCCCGGCGGCGTCAGGGAGTCGACGCTCACCCGGTCGCCGCCCACGCCCGCCGCGACGACCTGCAGGGGGTAGAACGAGGCGAGCACGGACAGGCGCCCGTCGTCGGCCGGCGTGCTCGCGCACCCGCTGAGGGCGAGCGACGCCGCCGCGGCCAGGACGACGCCGGCGCGGGCGCTGCGGACCCGACGTCGGTGCTCCGGGCGCGCCAGGATCCGGGGGAGATTCATGAGGACGATTCTCACGAGGATGAAAACCGTTGTCAAAACGCCTCACCCGGGCGCGGCAGCCCCGTGCACCGCGGTGCCACCCCGGTAGCCTGTGCTGTCATCCCCCGCGCCACCCAGTCGCGGGCCCTCGTCCCCTGGAGTGATCGCAGTGGCTGCACCGTCCCGCCTCGACAACGTCGTCTCCCTCGCCAAGCGCCGGGGCTTCGTGTTCCCGAGCGGTGAGATCTACGGAGGCACGCGCTCGGCCTGGGACTACGGCCCGCTCGGGGTCGAGCTCAAGGAGAACATCAAGAAGCAGTGGTGGCGGACCATGGTCACCGCGCGCGAGGACATCGTCGGGCTCGACTCGTCCGTCATCCTGCCGCGCCAGGTCTGGGTCGCCTCGGGCCACGTCGGCGTCTTCACCGACCCGCTCACCGAGTGCCTCAGCTGCCACAAGCGGTTCCGCGAGGACCACATGCTCGAGGAGTTCGAGGAGAAGAAGGGCCGCGCGCCCGAGAACGGCCTCGCCGACATCGCCTGCCCCAACTGCGGCACGCGCGGGCAGTGGACCGAGCCCCGCGACTTCAACATGATGCTCAAGACGTACGTCGGCCCGATCGAGGACGAGTCGGGGCTGCACTACCTGCGCCCCGAGACCGCGCAGGGCATCTTCGTGAACTTCGCGAACGTCGTGACCACGAGCCGCAAGAAGCCGCCGTTCGGCATCGGCCAGATCGGCAAGTCGTTCCGTAACGAGATCACGCCGGGCAACTTCATCTTCCGCACGCGCGAGTTCGAGCAGATGGAGATGGAGTTCTTCGTCGAGCCCGGGACCGACGAGACGTGGCACCAGTACTGGATCGACACGCGCACCGACTGGTACACCGACCTGGGCATCAGCCGCGACAACCTCCGCCACTTCGAGCACCCGAAGGAGAAGCTGTCGCACTACTCGAAGCGCACCGTCGACATCGAGTACCGCTTCGGCTTCCAGGGCTCCGAGTGGGGCGAGCTCGAGGGCATCGCGAACCGCACCGACTTCGACCTGACGACGCACAGCGAGCACTCGGGCCAGGACCTGTCGTACTTCGACCAGGCGAAGAACGAGCGCTTCGTGCCGTACGTCATCGAGCCGGCCGCCGGCCTCACCCGCTCGCTGATGGCGTTCCTCGTCGAGGCCTACGTCGAGGACGAGGCGCCCAACACGAAGGGCGGCGTCGACAAGCGGACGGTCCTGCGGCTCGACCCGCGCCTCGCACCCGTCAAGGCCGCGGTGCTCCCGCTCAGCCGCAACGAGCAGCTCTCGCCCAAGGCGCGCGACCTCGCGGCCGAGCTGCGCCGGTCGTGGAACGTCGAGTTCGACGACGCGGGCGCGATCGGGCGCCGCTACCGCCGCCAGGACGAGATCGGCACGCCGTTCTGCATCACGGTCGACTTCGACACGCTCGACGACCAGGCCGTCACGATCCGCCATCGCGACGACATGTCGCAGCAGCGGGTCGCGCTCGACCAGGTCACGGCGTACCTCGCGACCCGGCTCGTCGGCGCCTGAGCGCGCCCCACGCCGCCGTGGGCGGGCCCGTGATCGGGCACGTCCACGGGGGCGGACCCGAGCCGCGCGCGAGCCGGCGGGTGCGGCTCGTGCTCGCCGCGCTCGTCGTGCCGGCCCTGCTCGCGACGGTGCTCGGTGCGTGGTGGCTGTGGCCCGACCGGGACGCGCTCCCGGTGCTGGCGACCACCGCCCCGGGCACGTCCTTCGAGCGCGTCCTCGTGACGTCGGTCGACCCCGCGGCGGACGCGCCCCCGGAGACCCAGGTGGTCGGCGAGCTCGCCGACGGCAGCAGCACCGGTGTGCTCGTCCCGCCCGAGTACGTCCCCGAGGTCGAGCCCGGTGACGTCCTGACGGTGCTCCGGCTCCCGGAGGCGGCGGGCGAGGGCAGCCCGTACGTGTTCGTGGACTTCGTGCGCGACGCCCCGGTCGGGCTGCTCGCGGGCGTCTTCGCGGTGCTCGTGCTCGTCGTCGCGCGGTGGCGGGGGCTCGCGGCGCTGGCCGGCCTCGTCGTGTCGTTCGCGGGGATCGCGTGGTTCACGCTGCCCGCGCTGCTCGAGGGGCGGCCCGCGGTGCCGGTCGCGCTCGTCACCGCGTCGGCGCTCATGTTCGTGCTGCTCTACCTGGCGCACGGCGTCACGGCCCGCACCACGACGGCGCTGCTCGGGACGTTCGGCGGCCTCGCGGCGACGGCCCTGCTCGCGGGCTGGGCGAGCGGCGCGGCGCACCTCACCGGGCTCGTCGACGAGAACGCGCTCGACCTGCGCCAGTACGCCCCGGACGTGAGCCTGAGCGGGGTCCTGCTGTGCGGCATCGTCGTCGCAGGGCTCGGGGTGCTCAACGACGTGACGATCACGCAGGCGTCGGCGGTCTGGGAGCTGCGGGCGAGCGCCCCGCACGCGAGCCGGCGTGAGCTGTACGCCCGCGGGATGCGCATCGGGCGCGACCACATCGCCTCGACGGTCTACACGGTGGCCTTCGCCTACGTCGGCGCCGCGCTGCCGCTCGTGCTGCTCGTGAGCCTCTCGGACCGCGCGCTGCTCGGCGCGCTCACGAGCGGGGAGATCGCCGAGGAGGTCGTCCGGACGCTCGTCGGCTCCGTGGGCCTGGTCCTGGCGATCCCGATGACGACGGCGGTCGCGGCGCTCGTCGTCGGGGGCCCGCTGCGCGCGGGTCGCGACGGGCTGGACGACGGCGGGCCGGAGGACGACGGGCGGGACGCGGACGGGCCGGAGGACGACGGGCGGGACGCGGACGGGCCGGACGGCGACGCGCCGGGCACCGACGAGCCGGACGCCGACGAGCCGGACGCCGACGAGCCGGACGCCGACGAGCCGGACGCCGACGAGCCGGAAGCACGTGGGCCGGAGGGCGGCGCCCCTGCGGTGCGGACGCTCGGCGCCCTCAGTGCGCGTGGACGTGCGGGTGGCCCCGGTGACCCTCGAGGGCGTGACGCGGCGGCGGGGACGCTGTGACGACCAGCACGGCGAGCGCCGTCGTGAGCGGGATCGCGAGCACGAGCGCGATCGACCCGACGAGCGTGCGCACGATCTCCTCCGCGAACGCCCCGCTCGTGAGCGTCTGCCCGAGCGGCAGCCCGTAGATCTCGAGCAGCAGCAGCACCGGGAGGGCCGCGCCGGTGTACGCGAAGGCGATCGTGTAGACGGTCGAGGCGATGTGGTCGCGGCCGATGCGCATCGCGTGGCTGAACAGCTCGCCGCGGTCCGCGTCGGGCGACGTCGCGCGCAGCTCCCACACGGCCGACGCCTGGGTGATCGTCACGTCGTTGAGCACGCCGAGGCCGGCGAGCACGACGCCGCACAGGAACAGCCCGCGCAGCGCGGTCGCACCCTGGTCGCCCAGCAGCCCCGCGAGCCGGTAGGAGTCCTCGGACGTCACCCCCGAGAGGTGCGCCGCACGCGCCGCGAGCACGCCGAGCGCCGCCGTCAGCCCGAGCCCGGCCAGCGTGCCGAGGAGCGCGGTCGAGGTGCGCTCGGAGAACCCGTGCGCGAGGTACAGGACCGCGATCATGATGACGGTCGAGCCGCACAGGCCGACGAGCAGCGGGTTCTCGCCCGCGACGAGTCCGGGCAGGATGTACGTGCCGATGACGGCGAACGCGAGGACCAGTCCGATCAGCGCGCGCAGTCCGCGCATCCCCGCCACGAGCACGGTGACGACCGCGAACACGAGCGTCAGCGTCCCGAGCGGCACCGTCCGCTCGAAGTCGTGCCACGCCCACAGCTCGCCGTCCGTCGCGGTGGCCGGGTAGCGCTGGACCACGAGACCCGCGCCCTCGCGGACGTCGTCGGGCTGGAGGGTCGCCGTCGCCCAGAGCGTGATGTCGCGGCCCTTCTCGGAGCCGCTCGTCACGGTCGCGAAGACCCGCAGGCACTCGACCTGCGCGGGCACGGAGCCGTCGGCGAGCCGGTCCTCGCTGGTGCCCTCGCACGACTCGACCGACGTGCCCGTCACGCGGGCCGTCGGGTACTGCACCTCGACGTCGACGAGCTCGCCGTTGGTCGGCTGCGGTTCGCCTGGCCACGTGAGCACCATGCCGAGCAGCGCCGCCAGCCCGAGCGGGACGAGCACGGCGACGAGCAGCACCCGGGTGCGGCTCGCCGCGGTGCGCCGGGCCGGGAGGTGGTCCGCGGGTCGGTCCGGCGCGCCCGGCGCGGCGGAGGCCCCCTGCGCGGGCGCCGTGGCGAGGTCAGGGGAGTCGGGCACGGTGCGATTGTGCAGCACCGCGCCCGACGACGCCCTCGGCCGCCCCGGGACGCGCGGGCCCGGAGTGCGGGGTGACGTCAGCGGGCCGGGTCCACGAACGTGGTCGGCGCCGACGCGAGCGGGGACCGGCCGCTCGCCGGGTCCGGGAGGCCGGCGTCCGGCCCGACGACGACGACGTACGCGCGCCTGCCGTCCCCCGACATCGGGTCGAACGTCGGCACGTCGATCGTCGTCCCGCGGGTGCCGTCCGCGCGCTCGACGGGGGCGGCGAGCTCGATCCGGGCGAGGGCGTCCGGAGCCACCGAGCCCGGGACCGTCCCGGTCAGGACCCAGGCGTCGCCCTGCGCCGCGTACGCGGTCACGGTGCTGACGGCATCGACCGGCGCGTCCTGGCGCGAGCCGCCGAGCGCGGTGCGCCAGGCGCCGGCGCGCAGGGGGCCGGCGCCGTCGACGCCGATCGACGCCGGGACGCTCGCCGAGGCCGGGGGCAGCGCGCCCGGGTCGGCCACGACCGAGAGCCGGCCCGGTCCCGCCGCGCCGGGCACGTCGAGGCCGAGGTCCAGCGCCGGGAGCGCGCCCCCTGTGCGCTCGTCCCGCTCCGGGTCGACCCCCAGCCGCGACGTCGCGGCGATCCCCGCCGCGACCTCGACGGTCGCAGCGTCGACGTCCTCCACGAGCCCCTGGACGGTGTCCAGCACGCACGACGGGTCCTCGCCGCGGCACGCCCCGCCGAGCACGTCGGCCCCGTCGGCGCCGGAGACGACGGGCACGAGCCGCAGGGCGTCGATGCGCAGCCACGACAGCGACGCGGCGGAGTCGGCCGCGATCCGCACGGCGTAGAAGCGGCCGGTGCCGTCGCCCGGCGCGTCGAACGTCGGGACCTCGACCCGGTCGACCGCGGTGCCGCCGCCGACGGGCACGAACCCGGGCAGGTCCTCGCCGACGAGCTCGACCACCGGGTCGTCGACCCACCGCGGCACGGTCCCGAGGACCAGCATCTCCCGGCCGTCGGTGCTGGCGACCGTCCGGTACGTCGTGCCCGTGGTGGCGTCCTCGTCGGTCCACGGGTCGAGCCGCACGGTGTGCACGCTCGCGCCGGTCGCGTTCGCCGCGGGGTCGAGCGGCAGGTCGACGTACAGCCTCCCGCCGTCCTCGCTGAGCGTGATCGCGTCGCCCACGGGGACGTCCGGGAAGCCGAGACCGAGGTCGACGGCGTCGACCTCGCCGCGCACGCGGGCCGGGAAGGACGCGGCCGTCACCCCCTTGGCGACGGTCACGACGCGCACGTCGCCCGCGACCGCGGGGGTGTCGTCGGCCGTGTGCTCGAGGCCTGCGACGTACGTGCCGCCGAGCGCGAGGGCGACCACGGTGAACGCGCTCACGGCGGCACCACGGACGCGGCGTGCGGCGGTGCGGCGGTGCGCCGCGCGGATCACGTCGTCCGCGGCGAGCTGCATGGGCGGTGCGCCGGCGGTCGCGTAGCGGTGCAGGCGGGCCACGACCTCGTCCTCACGGGGGTCGAGGAGCCGGGTCGGGGGCGGGGTGCGGGTCATCGGGGGCTCCTCGCACGGGCGATGGGGGCGGAGGGGTCGGCCGCGAGCACGCCGCGCAGCGAGGCCAGCGCGCGGGACGCCGTGGACTTCACGGTGCCGACGCTCACACCGAGGTCGGCGGCCACCTCGGCCTCGGGCATCCCGACGAGGTGGCGCAGGACGACGATGCGGCGCTGGCGGGGGGACAGGGTCGCCAGGGCGCGTGCGAGCAGGTCGCGGTCGGCTGCGGCGACCTGGTGGTCGCGGCCCGCCGCCGGGACGGAGCCGGTGCGCGACGCGGAGGCGTCGGGCAGGTCCTCGGGCGCGGTGAGCACCTCGCGGCGCCGTCGCCGCCACGAGTCGATCCGCAGGTTCGCGAGCACACGGCGGGTGTAGGCGAGCGGGTCGCCGGTGCGGACGCGGGACCACGCGGCGTACGTCCGCACGAGCGCCTGCTGGGTGAGCTCCTCGGCGCGGTGGGCGTCGCCGCACAGCAGCCACGCGGTGCGCAGCAGGTCGTCGCCGTGCTCGGACATGAACGCGGCGAACTCGGCGTCGCGGCTCGCGGCGTCGACCTCGCGGGTCTGAGCGCGCTGCGCGGCACCCCGGCGTGCGACGCGCTCGACGAGGACGACCTCCTCGGGGGGAAGGCCCGGGGGGTCACCGGGGAAGGCGAGGGTGCCGCTCGTCATGGTGGTCACACCGTAGAAGACGCACGACCCGCCCCGAAGGTTGAGTCCGGACGTCACCCGGGTGGCGTGAGGGACAATCGAGGGGTGACGCCAGCGACCGTGACCCCCACCGTGCCCGCCCCGCCGCCGGGTGGCGCCCCGGCCGACACCGCGCCCGGAACCGGAACGCGCGTGCTGCCGCCGCTGCGCATCGGGCCGCTCACGATCGACACGCCCGTCGTGCTCGCGCCGATGGCGGGCGTGACGAACGCGGCCTTCCGGCGGCTCTGCCGCGAGTCGGGCGCCGGGCTCTACGTCGCCGAGATGGTCACGTCACGGGCGCTCGTCGAGCGGGGCGAGGAGTCGATGCGGATCATCTCGCACGAGCCCGACGAGAAGCCGCGCTCCGTCCAGGTCTACGGCGTCGACCCCGCGACCGTCGGGGCGGCGGTGCGCCTCATCGCGTCCGAGGACCGCGCGGACCACGTGGACCTGAACTTCGGCTGCCCGGTGCCGAAGGTCACGCGGCGCGGCGGGGGAGCGGTGCTGCCCTGGAAGCGGGACCTCTTCCGCTCCATCATCAGCGCCGCGGTCGACGCCGCGAGCCCGTACGGCGTGCCCGTGACCGTCAAGATGCGCAAGGGGATCGACGACGACCACCTGACGTACCTCGAGGCGGGCCTCGTCGCGCAGGAGGTCGGCGTCGCGGCGGTCGCGCTGCACGCCCGGACGGCGGCGGACTACTACTCGGGCACGGCCGACTGGGAGTCGATCGCGCGGCTCAAGGAGGCGGTGACGGACATCCCGGTGCTCGGCAACGGCGACATCTGGTCGGCCGAGGACGCGCTCGCGATGGTCGCGCAGACGGGGTGCGACGGCGTGGTCGTCGGGCGGGGCTGCCAGGGGCGGCCGTGGCTGTTCGCGGACCTCGCGGCGGCGTTCGCCGGGTCGGACGAGCGCCGGCGTCCGGGGCTCGGGGAGGTCGCCGCCGTGGTGCGCCGGCACGCGGAGCTCATGATCGAGCACTTCGGGGACGAGTCGAAGGCGCTGCGCGAGATGCGCAAGCACATGGCGTGGTACCTCAAGGGGTACGTGGTGGGCGGCGAGCTCCGCGCGAAGCTGGGGCTGGTGTCGACCCTCGCGGAGCTCGACGAGCGGCTCGGGGCACTGGACCTCGACCAGCCGTACCCCGGTGAGGCGGCCGAGGGCCAGCGGGGGCGCGCCGGTTCCCCCAAGCGCCCGACGCTGCCCGAGGGCTGGCTCTCCTCGCGCGAGCTGAGCGACGACTTCCGGCGTGCGCTGCACGAGGCCGAGCTGAGCGTCTCGGGCGGCTGAGCGCGGGCCGGTCCCGCGGCTGACCGCCCGTCGGGCCGGACCCTGGTCGTCCCGGGTGGCTCCGTCGGCTCGCGGCTCGCGTCGGCCGTGAGAGCGGCTGGGGCGTTGCAAGTTTCTGTACGCTTGCAGCGGTCCCGACGACGGCAGGAGCCCCGTGCAGAGCAGCACACGACCCACCCCCGCCCTGCGCCGGAGCACGGCCGCCGCGCTCCTCGCCCTGGGGCTCGCCGCCGGGCTCGGCGCGTGCACACCCGCCGGCGACGATGCCCCAGAGCCCGCCGGCGCACGCGACGTCGGCGTGCAGCTCTTCCAGTGGACGTGGGACGCGATCGCGCGTGAGTGCACCGACCGGCTCGGGCCCGCCGGGTACGGCTGGGTGCTCACGTCGCCGCCGCAGGAGCACGTCCGCGGCGACGCGTGGTGGACCGCGTACCAGCCCGTCTCGTACCGCCTCGAGTCGCGGCTCGGGACCCGCGCGGAGCTCGCTGCGATGGTCGAGACCTGCCACGCGGCGGGTGTCGACGTCGTGGTCGACGCGGTCGTCAACCACATGACCGGTCAGGACGAGCCCGGCACCGGCTGGGCCGGCTCGGCGTACTCGCACCACGACTACCCGGGCACGTGGTCCGACGCCGCCGGGGACTTCCACCACTGCGGGGTCCCGCCGGCGGACGACGTCGCCGACTACCGCGACGCCTACGAGGTGCAGAGCTGCGAGCTCGTGAACCTCGCCGACCTCGCGACCGGGCGCCCCGCGGTGCAGGACCGGCTCGTCGCCTACCTGGAGGACGTGCTGAGCCTCGGCGTCGACGGCTTCCGCATCGACGCCGCGAAGCACGTCCCGGCCGAGGACGTCGCGGCGATCGTCGAGCGGCTCCCGGCAGGCACCCGCATCGTGTCCGAGGTGATCCGCGGCGGCGGCGAGGCCGTCGTGCCCGAGCAGTACACCGGGTCCGGCGACGTCCTCGAGTTCGCCTGGGGCCGCGACGCGGCCGGGATGATCCGCGGCGGGTCGCTGCGCCTGGTGACGGAGCTCGGCACCGGGTCGTCGTACCTGCCCTCCGAGAAGGCGTGGATCTTCGTCGAGAACCACGACACCGAGCGGGGCGGCAGCACGCTCGGGTACGCGGACGGCACGCCGTACGTGCTCGCGAACGTGCTGATGCTCGCGACGGGCTACGGCCGCCCGGTCGTGTACTCGGGGTACGCGTTCAGCGACCGCGACGCCGGGCCCGAGCAGGACGGCGACGGAGCGGTGCTCGACGCCGCGTGCCCCGCCGACGCGGGCGCCGACCGGGCGTACGCCGACGGCGCGTGGGTGTGCCAGCACCGGTGGCGCGCGATCGAGGGCATGGTCGGGTGGCGGTCCGCGGTGGGCGACGACCCGGTCGTGGCGCGGTGGGAGGACGGCGACGCGATCGCGCTCAGCCGCGGGGAGCGGGGGACCGTGGTCGTCAACGGCGGCGACGCGACCCTCGAGGCGAGCGTGCCGACGACCCTGCCGGACGGGGAGTACTGCGACGTGCTCGCGGGGCCTGCGGCGCCGGCCGGCGCGGACGGTCCGCGGTGCACGGGCGAGCCGCTGCGCGTGGCGGGCGGCGCGGTCGACGTGCGCGTGCCCGCGGGGGACGCGGCCGCGCTGCACGTCGGGGCGCGCGCGGAGCGCTGACCTCCCGCACGTGCGGACGGCGCCGGTCCGAGGAGCTCCCCGGGGCCGGCGCCGTCGCGTCGCGGAGCCGTCAGGCCAGGCGCGCCCACACGGTCGTGTCGGCCGGGACGGCGACGCGCCCGTCCTCGACCGCGATGTCCCCGCTCGCGAGCAGCACCACGGCGCCCTCGGGCAGCGTGACCGGCGCGCCGCCGAACACCGTCAGGACGAGCACCTCGCGGTTGACGAACGCGAGCGCCTCGCCGCCGGCGAGCTCCGGCGCGTCGACCCACGCGAGCGACCCCGAGCCGAGGCCCTGCTCGCGGCGCACGCGCAGCGCGGCCCGGTACGTCTCGTACGTCGAGCCCTCGACTCCCTGCTGCGCGTCGAGCGCGAAGCGGCTCCAGGACCCCGGCTGGGGGAGCCACGTCGCGCCGGTCGGCGAGAAGCCGAGCCCGGGGGCGCCGGCGGACCAGGGGAGCGGCACGCGGCAGCCGTCGCGGCCACGCTCGGTGTGACCCGAGCGCCACCAGGCCGGGTCCTGGCGCAGGTCGTCGTCGAGCGAGGTGTGCTCGGGCAGCCCGAGCTCCTCGCCCTGGTACAGGTACGCCGAGCCGGGCAGGCCGAGCATGAGCAGCGACGCGGCGCGGGCGCGGCGCAGGCCGAGCTCCTCGTCGGGCTGCTCGTCGCCGACGCCGATGCCGTTGGGCCGGGCGCCGGGCGTGCCCAGGCCGAGGCGCGACGCGTGGCGCACGACGTCGTGGTTGGACAGCACCCAGGTCGTGGGCGCACCCACGCCGTCGCTCGCGACGAGCGAGGCCGTGACGACCGAGCGGAGCGCCGCGGCGTCCCACGGGGTCGTCAGGAACGAGAAGTTGAACGCCTGGTGCATCTCGTCGGGGCGGACGTAGCGCGCGAGGCGGGTCAGCGGCTCGACCCACGCCTCGGCGACGAGCGCACGGTCCCCGTCGTACCCGGCGAGGACGCGGTGCCACGCGCGGTAGATGTCGTGGACGCCCTCCTGGTCGAACATCGGGCCCTGGTTGCCGGCGCCCGTCGAGCCGTCGTCGGCCGGGCTCGCGCCGTCGACCATCGTGACCTCGCCGTCCCAGTCGGGCAGGCCCGGGGCCTTGACCATGCCGTGCGCGACGTCGATGCGGAAGCCGTCGACGCCGCGGTCGAGCCAGAACCGCAGGACGTCCTCGAACTCGCTGCGGACCTCGGGGTGCTCCCAGTTCAGGTCGGGCTGGCGGGTGTCGAACATGTGCAGGTACCACTGGCCGGGCGTGCCGTCGGCGTCGGTCGTCCGGGTCCACGCGGGCCCTCCGAAGATGGACCGCCAGTTGTTCGGCGGCTCGGAGCCGTCGGCACCGCGGCCCTCACGGAACAGGTAGCGCTCGCGCTCGGCGCTGCCCGGGCCCGCGACCAGGGCGGCCTGGAACCAGACGTGCTCGTCGGACGTGTGGTTCGGGACCAGGTCGACGATCACGCGCATGCCGAGCCCGTGCGCGCGCTCGAGCAGCACGTCGAAGTCGGCGAGCGTGCCGAACAGCGGGTCCACGTCGCGGTAGTCGGCCACGTCGTAGCCCGCGTCGGCCTGCGGGGAGCGGTAGAACGGCGAGAGCCACACGGCGTCGACCCCGAGGGCCGCGAGGTGGTCGAGCCGCGAGGTGATGCCGGGCAGGTCGCCGATGCCGTCGCCCGAGCCGTCCGCGAACGAGCGCGGGTAGACCTGGTAGATGACGGCGTGGCGCCACCACTCCTCGGTGGCGGAGCCTTCGGCGTGCACGAGCGTCGTGCCGAGCGTGCGGGTGCGGGGGTCGGTGGTCGTCACAGGGCTGTGCCTCGATTCGGGGTGGGGATGGGCTGCTGCGCCCGGGTGCAGGTGCGCGGGGTCGCACCCGTGGCGGGTGCGCCGTCGCCGGTCGCTACCGGCGGCGCGGGGTCGTGCTGCTGTGGGTCAGCGTACGGCGGGCGCTGCGCCCGTCGATGCCCGCACGATGAGCTCCGGGTGGAACAGGAGCTCGCTGCGGGGGGCCTTGGTGCCGCTGATCTCGGCGACCAGTGCGCTGACCGCCGCGTGCCCCATGGCCTGCACGGGCTGGCGCACGGTCGTGAGCGGCGGGTCGGTGAACGCGATCAGCGGGGAGTCGTCGTAGCCGACGACGGACACGTCGGTGGGGACGTCGAGGCCGCGCTGGCGGGCGGCCCGGATCGCGCCGAGGGCCATGAGGTCGGAGCCGCAGATGATCGCGGTGTGGCCCGACTCGATGAGCTCGCCGGCGGCGGCCTGGCCGCCCTCGACGGTGAACAGTGTGGTCACGACGTGCGAGGCGGCGTCCTCCTCGCCGAGCTGGCGGCGGAGCTGCTCGGCGAACGAGACGACCTTGCGCTGCGCGGGCACGAACCGGTCGGGTCCGATCGCGAGGCCGATGCGCCGGTGCCCGAGCGAGACGAGGTGCCGCACGGAGAGCTCCATCGACGTGGGGTCGTCGTTGGAGATCGAGGGTGCGTCGACGCCCTCGGCGTGGCCGTTGACGAGCACGATCGGCACGCCGCGGCTGCGCAGTCGGTGGTAGCGCTCCTTGCTGGCCGTGGTGTCGGCGTGCAGGCCGGAGACGAAGAGGATCCCGTCGACCTCGTGCTCGAGGAGCATCTCGACGTACTGGTCCTCGGTGGTGCCGCCGGGGGACTGCGTGCACAGCAGCGGGGTGTAGCCGCGCTCGGAGAGCATCGACTCGATGACCTGGGCGAACGCGGGGAACACCGGGTTGGAGAGCTCGGGGACCACGAGCCCGACGAGACCCGCCGAGCGGGTGCGCAGCTTCTCGGGGCGCTCGTAGCCGAGCACGTCGAGCGCGGCGAGCACGGCCTGGCGGGTCTGCGCCGAGACGCCCTGCTTGCCGTTGAGCACGCGCGAGACCGTGGCGGTGCTGACGCCTGCCTGCTCGGCCAGGTCCATCAGTCGCGTGCGCACGTGGGGCAGCGTAAAGGACACGGGACCTCCTCGTCCGGATGTGGGGCACGTGGGCGCAGTCCGGTGCTGGGGCCCTGAGGGAACGGCGCTGTGAAAGCGTTGCCTGAAAGTTACCGTAACGAGTTGCAAGAACGAAGACAAGCGGGTTAGCGTCCGTCACACCAGGCCGGCGTCGGTGGGACACCCCGACGGAGGCAGCCCCACAGATCCTTGGAGACACGAAGATGCGACGGAGCATCCCCCTCGTTGCGGTGGCCCTCGGCGTGACGCTCACGCTCTCGGCCTGCAGCGGCTCGTCGGACGAGCCCAGCGGCGACGCGAGCTCGGCGGCCCCCGAGCTCACCGGTTCCCTCACGGTCTGGGTCGACGAGACCCGCATCGACTCGTTCAAGCCGGTCGCCGAGTCCTACCAGGAGGAGACGGGCGTCCAGCTCGACCTCGTGCAGAAGGCCTCGGGCGACATCCGCACCGACTTCGTGACCCAGGTCCCCACCGGCGAGGGCCCCGACGTCGTCATCGGCGCGCACGACTGGACCGGCGAGTTCGTCAACAACGGCGTCGTCGCCCCCGTCGAGCTGGGCGACAAGGCCGGCGACTTCGCGGAGTCCGCGATCACCGCGTTCGCCTACGACGGCAAGCAGTACGGCGTGCCCTACGCGATCGAGAACATCGCGCTCGTGCGCAACGACGCGCTCCTCACCGAGACGCCCGGGACCTTCGACGAGCTCGTCGCGCAGGGCAAGGCGGCCGGCACGCCGTTCCCCGTCGTCATCCAGCAGGGCGACCAGGGCGACGCGTACCACCTGTACCCGCTGCAGACGTCGTTCGGCGCCCCCGTCTTCGCGCAGGCGGCCGACGGCTCCTACACCCCCGAGCTCGCGCTCGGCGGCGAGGCCGGCAACGCCTTCGCCGCGTACCTCGCGAAGCTCGGCACGGAGAAGGTCCTCGACCCCGCCATCGACGGCGACAAGGCCAAGCAGGCGTTCCTCGACGGCCAGACCCCGTACATCGTGACGGGCCCCTGGTACGCCGAGGCGTTCGTCGAGGCCGGCATGGACATCACCGTGCTCCCCGTCCCCAGCGCGGGCGGCGAGGAGGCCCAGCCGTTCGTCGGCGTCCAGGGCGCGTTCGTCAGCGCCAAGACCGAGAACTCGGTCCTCGCGAACGACTTCGTCACGAACTACCTCACGACCGAGGAGATCCAGGACGAGCTCTACTCGACGGGCGGCCGCGTCCCGGCGCTGACCGCGTCCGCCGACAAGATCGACGACGAGGTCCTCGCGGGCTTCAACGAGGCCGGCGCGACCGGCGCCCCGATGCCGTCGCTGCCCGAGATGGGCTCCGTCTGGAGCTTCTGGGGCACGACCGAGGTCCAGCTCATCGGCGGCCAGGCGACCGACCCGGCCGGCGCCTGGACCGCGATGGTCACCAACATCCAGGGCGCGATCGACGGCTGACCTCGCGGGCGCACAGACCCGAGGTCAGCACACCCGAGGGGGTTCCGGCGGCGCACGCCGGGACCCCCTCGGCCCAGGACCACCCCCGCACCCGACCGCACGCTCGGTCCGGGGGCGCGCACGATCGCGCGTTGGAGGACGCATGAGCACCCAGCAGACGGAGCCCACCCAGGCCAGGCCCGGGCCCGGCACCCCGGCCCCCGAGCCCCGCCGCAGGTCGGTCACCTCGCACGCCCGCGACATCAAGCCCGGCTTCGTCGTCAAGCTCGTGCTGGTCGCCCTCGTCGACGCCCTCGGGCTCTACGGCGTCCTGGCCGCGGCCGCCGTCCAGTCGTGGGGGATCGTCGCGTTCCTCGTGCTCGCGCTCGTCGCGGTCAACTGGGTGTACTTCTCGCGGCGCATGCTCCCCGGCAAGTACCTCGTGCCGGGACTGCTGTTCCTGCTCGTGTACCAGCTGTTCGTCATGGCCTACACGGGCTACGTGTCGTTCACGAACTACGGCGACGGCCACAACTCGACCAAGGCCGACGCGATCAGCGCGATCCAGGTGCAGACCGAGCGCCGCGTCGAGGGCTCGCCGACCTACCCCGTCACGGTGCTCTCGCGCGGTGAGGAGCTGGGGCTCGGGATCGTCGACGAGGACGGCGACGTCCGCGTCGGCACCCCGGACCAGCCGCTCGAGACCGTCGACGGCGCGCAGGCCGACGGTGACCGCATCACGTCCGTCGAGGGCTTCGAGGTCCTCGGCCTCGCCCAGATCGCGCAGCGGCAGGGCGAGATCACCGAGCTGCGCGTGCCCGTGTCCGACGACGCGTCCGACGGCAGCCTGCGCACGCAGGACGGCTCGACGGGGTACGTCTACACGCCGAGCGTCGCGTACGACGAGGCGGCCGACACGTTCACGGACCTCGAGACCGGGACCGTGTACACCCCGTCGCGCTACGGCACGTTCACCGCGGAGGACGGCTCCACACTGACGCCCGGGTGGCGCGTCGGGGTCGGGTTCGAGAACTACACCGCGATGTTCAGCGACGCTCGCCTGTCCGGGCCGTTCTTCTCGATCCTGGCCTGGACGTTCGCGTTCGCGATCCTCTCGGTCGTCACGACCTTCGGGCTCGGGCTGTTCCTCGCGATCGTGTTCAACGACCCGCGCGTGCGCGGGCGCAGGCTCTACCGCTCGCTGCTGATCCTCCCGTACGCGTTCCCGGGCTTCCTCGCGGCGCTCGTGTGGCGCGGGATGCTCAACCCGCGGTTCGGTTTCGTCAACGAGGTGCTGCTCGGCGGCGCCGAGGTGCCGTGGCTCACGGACCCGTGGCTCGCGAAGGTCTCGGTGCTCCTCGTGAACCTCTGGCTCGGCTTCCCGTACATGTTCCTCGTCTGCACCGGCGCGCTCCAGGCGATCCCGTCCGACGTGATCGAGTCGGCCCGGATGGACGGTGCCGGCGCGCTGCGCGTGTTCCGGTCCATGACGCTGCCGCTGCTGATGATCTCGGTCGCCCCGCTGCTCATCTCGAGCTTCGCGTTCAACTTCAACAACTTCACGCTGATCTACATGCTCACGGGCGGCGGGCCGAACTTCGAGAGCTCGCCGGTCCTCGTCGGGCACACCGACATCCTCATCTCGATGGTCTACGCCGTGGCCTTCGAGAGCGGGGTCAAGCAGTACGGCCTCGCGAGCGCCGTGTCGATCCTGATCTTCGTCATCGTCGGCGCGATCTCCTACGCCGCCTTCCGACGCACCAAGACCCTCGAGGAGCTGTGATGGCCCGCGCGTCTCTCGAACTGCACGCGCCCGTGACGGGCGCCCGGTGGTGGCGCGAGGTCGGCTGGCGCCACGTCGTCGGCCTGGTGATGGTCGTCGTGTGCGTGACCCCGCTGCTCTACGTCGTGTCCGCGTCGCTCAACGCCGGCGGCACCCTCACGGGCTCGAACGACCTCTTCAGCGACGTCAGCGGCGCAAACTACGCCGAGCTCGCGCGCACGGACTTCCCGCTGTGGGCCGTCAACTCGCTCGTGGTGTGCACCGCCACGGCGCTCGGCACCGTGCTCATGGGCGCCGCGGCGGCGTACGCGTTCTCCCGCTTCCGGTTCCAGGGCCGCCGCGCCTCGCTGACCTCGCTGCTGCTGGTGCAGATGTTCCCGCAGATGCTCGCGTTCGTCGCGATCTTCCTGCTGCTGCTCACGCTCGGCGACGTGTTCCCCGCGCTCGGCCTCAACAGCCGGCTCGCGCTCGTCGCGGTGTACCTCGGCGGCGCGCTCGGCGTGAACGCGTTCCTCATGTACGGGTTCTTCAACACGATCCCGCGCGAGCTCGACGAGGCCGCGAAGATCGACGGCGCGAGCCACGCGCAGATCTTCTTCACGATCATCCTGCGCCTCGTCTCGCCGATCCTCGCGGTCGTCGGCCTGCTGTCGTTCGTCTCGGCGTTCGGCGAGTTCATCCTCGCGAAGATCGTGCTGAGCCGCGTCGAGAACTACACGCTCGCCGTCGGGCTGTACGTGTGGGCGTCCGACGAGCGCAACGCGCCGTGGGGCCTGTTCGCGGCCGCGGCCGTGCTCGCGGCGATCCCGGTGCTGCTGCTCTTCCAGTTCCTGCAGCGCTACATCGTCTCGGGCCTGACCGCCGGCTCGGTGAAGGGGTGACCGTGGCACCCCCACAGCCCGCGTGCGCCACCTGCTCGCGCCCCGGCGACGACGCCGAGAACCTGGACGGCGGCGCGTCCCTCGACGTGACCTCCGACGCGCTCCGGCTGCCCGGCGACGGCCTCGGGTTCCCGGTGTGGAGGCTCGCCTGACCTGCCCCCGAGCAGCGAACTAGGGTGTGCGCGTGAGCGCGCAGACCCTGACCGACGGCTACACCGAGGTCGACCGCGCCCGCTGGGTCACCGAGGCGCCGAAGTCGCGCGCCCGGACCCCGTTCGAGCGCGACCGGGCCCGGCTCGTGCACTCCTCGGCGCTGCGCCGGCTCGGTGCCAAGACCCAGGTGCTCGGCCCGGCGTCCGACGACTTCGTCCGCACGCGCCTGACGCACACGCTCGAGGTCGCGCAGGTCGGTCGGGAGATCGGCAAGGCGCTCGGCTGCGACCCCGACGTCGTCGACACCGCGTGCCTCGCCCACGACCTGGGGCACCCGCCGTTCGGGCACAACGGCGAGCGCGCGCTCGCGGAGCTCGCCCGGGACATCGGTGGCTTCGAGGGCAACGCGCAGACGCTGCGCCTGCTGACCCGGCTCGAGCCCAAGGTCGTCGGGCCGGACGGCACCGCGGTCGGCCTCAACCTCACGCGCGCGAGCCTCGACGCGTCGGTGAAGTACCCGTGGGCGTTCGGCGAGGGTCCGCTGCTGAGCGACGGGCGCCCGACGCACAAGTTCGGGGTCTACCAGGACGACCTGCCGGTGTTCGCGTGGCTGCGCGCCGACGCCCCGGCGGGCCGCAAGTGCCTCGAGGCGCAGGTCATGGACCTCGCGGACGACATCTCCTACTCGGTGCACGACGTCGAGGACGCCGTCGTGGGCGGCCGCCTCGACCTCCGGGTGCTGACCGACGACGACGAGCGGGCCCGCGTCCTGCAGGCCGTCGACGCCTGGTACGGCGACGCGATCGGGCCCGACGAGCTCGCCGCCGCGATGGACCGGCTCAACGAGGCGGACCTGTGGGCGCAGGGCTTCGACGGGTCGCGCGGCGCGCTCGCGCACCTCAAGGACGCCACGAGCCAGCTCATCGGGCGGTTCGCCGGCGCGGCCCACGCCGCGACGCGCGCGCAGTACGGACCCGGGCCGCTGACCCGCTACGCCGCCGACCTCGTCGTCCCCGTCGAGACCCAGGCGGAGATCCTCGTGCTCAAGGGCCTCGCGGTCGCGTACGTCATGGCCCCGCGCGAGCTCGAGCCGCTCTACCACCGTCAGCGGGAGATCCTCGTGGACCTCGTGCGCGTGCTCTCCGACCGCGCGCCGCTCGCGCTCGAGCCGCCCTTCGCCGCCGACTGGGCCGCCGCGGCCGACGACGCCGCGCGCCTGCGCGTCGTGATCGACCAGGTCGCCTCGCTGACCGACGTCTCGGCCGCCGAGGTGCACGCGCGCCTCGTGCACCCGCCCCGGCACTGAGCGGGCACCGGACAGGCACCGGGCGGGCGCCCGGCGCGCGCTGAGCGGGCACCGGGCAGGCACCGGGCAGGCACCAGGCGGGCCCCGGGTGACGTCCCACGCGCGGGCCGGTCGGGGTCGGCGCCGGACCTAGGATTGCCCCGTGGCGGGACGCATCAAGCGGGAGGACGTGCAGGCCGTCCGCGAGCGTGCCCGGATCGAGGACGTCGTCGGCGAGCACGTCACGCTGAAGTCCGCGGGCGTCGGCTCGATGAAGGGCCTGTGCCCGTTCCACGACGAGCGCTCGCCGTCGTTCCACGTCCGCCCCCAGGTCGGCCTCTGGCACTGCTTCGGGTGCTCCGAGGGCGGCGACGTCATCTCGTTCGTGCAGAAGATCGACGGCCTGCCGTTCGCGGAGGCCGTCGAGTACCTCGCGGGGCGCGTCGGGATCCAGCTGCGCTACGAGGACGGCGGCGCACCGCGACCCGGCGAGGAGCCCGGGCGCCGGCAGCGGCTGCTCGAGGCCCACCGCGTCGCCGCGACGTACTTCGCCGAGCAGCTCGCGACGCCGGGCGCCGCCGCCGCGCGCACGTTCCTCGCCGAGCGCGGGTTCGACCGGGCCGCCGCCGAGCAGTTCGGCGTCGGGTACGCGCCGCAGGGCTGGGACGCGCTGCTGCGCCACCTGCGCGGGCGCGGGTTCACGGAGGCCGAGCTCAAGGCCACGGGCCTCATGAGCGAGGGCAACCGGGGGCTCTACGACCGGTTCCGCGGGCGGCTCGTGTGGCCGATCCGCGAGGTCACGGGCGACACCGTCGGCTTCGGCGCGCGCAAGCTCTACGAGGACGACCAGGGCCCCAAGTACCTCAACACCCCCGAGACCGCGCTCTACAAGAAGTCCCAGGTGCTCTACGGGATCGACCTCGCGAAGCGGGAGATCGCCCGCAGCAAGCGGGTCGTGGTCGTCGAGGGCTACACCGACGTCATGGCGATGCACCTGTCCGGCGAGGGGACCGCGGTCGCGACGTGCGGCACCGCGTTCGGCAGCGACCACGCCCGCATCGTGCGACGGCTCGTCGGAGACACGGGGGCCAGCGGCGGCGTCCAGCTCGCCTCCGGGGCGTCGGTCGGCGGCGAGATCATCTTCACGTTCGACGGCGACGCCGCGGGTCAGAAGGCCGCGATGCGCGCGTTCGGGGAGGACCAGACGTTCTCCGCGCAGACGTTCGTCGCGGTCGAGCCGAGCGGCATGGACCCGTGCGAGCTGCGCCAGGCGCAGGGCCCCGACGCCGTGCGCGGGCTCGTCGAGGCGCGCCAGCCGCTGTTCGAGTTCGTCATCCGCACGACGCTGCGCTCGTTCGACCTCGAGCGCGCCGAGGGGCGGGTCAACGCGCTGCGCGCCGCCGTCCCGGTCGTCGCCGGGATCCGCGACCGCGGGCTGCGCCTCGAGTACGCGCGCCTGCTCGCGGGCTGGCTCGGGATGGACGAGGACACGGTGCGCCACGCGGTCGGCGGTGCCGTGCGGTCCGGGCCCGCGGCGCGTCCGGGCGGGAGCGGTGGTGCACCCCGGCGTGACGGCGAGCAGCGTGGGGGACGCGGCGACGAGCGAGGGTCCGCACGCGGTGGCGGGCGCCCGGGTGACGCGGGCGGCCCCGGAGGGCCCCGGTGGGCCGGGAACGGTGACGGCCCCCGGTGGCAGGCCGGCCAGGGTGGCGGCGCACGGCGCGACGGCGCACGTCCCGGCGGGGGAGCGCGCGACGAGCGTGGCGGCTGGTCCGGGCGCTCCGACGGCCCGCGTCGACCCGGCGGGGAACGCGGTGGGCGCTCCGGCGGGCGCGGCGACCGGTTCTCGGGCGAGCCGTACCGCGACGCGTCCTACGGCGACGACCCGTACCGCGACGACCCGGGCCCGGCAGAGCCGTGGGACGACGGCGGCGCGCACGGTGGCGCCACCGACGCACCGGCCCCGGCACCGCGCCTCTCGCGCCCCGACCCCCGGGATCCCGTCGTCCGCACCGAGCGGACCGCGCTCGAGGTCGTGCTCCAGTACCCGCACCTCGTCCCGCCGGACTTCGACGACCTCGGCGCCGACGCGTTCAGCGTGCCCGCCTACCGGGCGGTGCACGAGGCGGTGCGCGCCGCGGGCGGCATGGTGTCCGCGCGCGAGCTCGTCGCCGCGAGCGCGAGCGGCTCGTCCGGGGCGTGGGTCGAGGCGGTGAGCGAGCAGGCGTCGTCGATGGTCGTCCCGCTCGTCACCGAGCTCGCCGTCGCGCCGCTGCCCGAGGACCGGCCCGACGCGCTCGCGTCGTACGTCCGCGACGTCGTCGGCAAGGTCGTCGAGCTGGGCGTGACGCGCGCGATCGCCGACCTCAAGGGCCGGCTCCAGCGCATGGACGCCGCGAGCGACCCCGCGGGCTACCAGCAGGTGTTCGCCGAGCTCATCGCGCTCGAGAGCCGCCGGCGGATGCTGCGCGAGAGCGCCTGACGCTCAGCGCAGGACGGTGAGCGCCTGACGCTCAGCGCAGGACGGTGAGCGCGTGCCCGTCGTCCGTCGGGAGGTCGCCCTGCGACGTCGCGGTCACGGTGAGCGCCCGCAGGTTCACCGCGCCGTGGTAGTTCGACAGGAACGCGGTGTCGGTCGCGTCGCGCCCGGTCGCGATCCGCAGCATCGTCGAGCGCGGGGCCAGGCCCGTCGCGTCGACGAGCTGCCACGCCCCGTCGACGTACGCCTCGACGACCGCGTGGAAGTCCATCGGCCGGAGCCCCGGGGCGTACACCGACGCGAGCCGGGCCGGGACGTCGTTGGCGCGCAGCAGGGCCGCCGTCACGTGCGCGAAGTCCCGGCACACGCCGCGCCGCTTGAGCAGGGTGTCGGTCGCGCCGTCCGTCGGGGAGCTCGACCCGGAGACGTACGAGAGGTTCCCGCGCACCCAGGTGACGACGGCGTCGAGCAGCTCCGCGCCGTCCAGGCCCCGGAACTGGTCACGGGAGAACGCGAGCAGGCGGTCGGACTCGGCGTACCGGCTGGGCCGCACGTACTCGACGAGGTCCGCGTCGACGACCGCCGGCGGCTCCGCCTGCCCCGCGACCGTCGCCCGGTAGTCGATGACGACCCGGCCCACGGGGGCGTGCACGCGGTGCAGCCGCGCGCCCTGGTGCGTCTTGATCTCGAGCGCGTCGAGCGGGCCGTCCTCGTGCGTCACGGTGAGGTGCTCGGTGCGGTCGTAGGCGCCGTCGGCGACGGCGACGGCGAGGTAGAGCTCGGCGGGCCCGCGCACGTCGAGGGACAGGTGCGAGGTGACGGTGCGCAGCACGGACGTGGGTCCTCTCGGGGGGTCTCGGGGGGTGTGCCGAGCGGGGATCGGGGGGCGGTGCACGTGAAGTGTGAGGCCGCACGGACGTTTGCGCCAGCGCCCTCCCGGGCGTCCTCGGAGGGGGCGTGCGACGTGCCAGGATCAGCCGGGTGACCACCTCCGACGCGACAGCCGGCGACACCCCGACGACCACCCCGGCGAGCGTCCGGGACGACCGCCGCGCGGTCGGCGTGATGCTCCCGCGCGACCTCCCCGCGGAGGGCTTCACGCGGTTCGCGCGGCGTGCCGAGGCGCTCGGCTTCGACGAGCTCTGGGTCGTCGAGGACCTCGAGTTCCGCGGCGGGGTCGCGCAGGCCGCGGTCGCGCTCGCGGTCACCGAGCGGATCCGCGTGGGCGTCGGGATCCTGCCGGCGGCGGCGCGCAACGTCGCCTTCGCGGCGATGGAGGTCGGGACGCTCGCCGAGCTCTTCCCCGGGCGTCTCGACGTCGGCGTGGGGCACGGGATGCCCGGGTGGATGCGCCAGGCAGGCGCGTGGCCCACGAGCCCGCTCACGCTGCTCGACGAGCACCTGACGGCGCTGCGGGCGCTGCTGGGCGGGGAGCGGCTCGACGCGCACGGGCGCCACGTCGACGTCACCGGCGTGCGCCTGTCCTCCCCGCCGCGGGTCGTCCCCCGCCTGCTCGCCGGCGTGCGCGGCCCGCGCTCGCTGGCACTCGCCGGCCGGGTCGCCGACGGCACGGTCCTCGCCGAGCCGGTCACCCCCGAGTACGTCGCGGAGGCGCGCCGGCACATCGGCGCGACGGGCGAGCACCGGATCGTCGGCTACGCGGTCGCGGCGGTCGACGCCGACGGCGCTGCGGCGCGCGCAGCCGTGCGCCCGGGGCTCGCCGCGATCGGCGGGGCCGACTGGGCGCCGCACCTCGCGCCGCTGCCGTTCGCGGCCGACTTCGCGGAGCTGCGGGACGCGTGCGCGAGCGGCGCGGACCTCGCGCAGCGGATGCCCGACGCGTGGGTCGACCAGCTCGCCGTGACGGGGACGCCGGCGCAGGCCCGGGCCCGGATCGCCGCGCTGCACGACGCGGGCGTCGCGTCGATGGTCCTGATCCCGGTGGGCGAGGACCCGTTCGCCGCGCTCGACGCGCTCGCGGCGGTGCTCTGACGCGAGGGCGGTGCGGCGACGCCCGCGGCCCTCGCGAGCGACCGCAGGTCTGGCGCGCGCGACCGGTTCTCGGAGGCGCTCCACATCCCGGCGTCGAGCCGCGTTCTAAGGGGGCAAGCACATCCGCACCGCCCGCTGGAGGAACCCGATGGAACCGACCACCGCACGCCCGACCGCCGCCGCCCGCCCGAGCACCGCCCCCACCGCCCACCCGCGCGGCCGCCGCATCGTCGCCGCGGGGGTCGTCGCCGCCGGGCTGTCCGTCGCGGGCGCCGGGGCGGCGATGGCCGTGGCCCCGACCTCGGCGGTCTCGCAGGCCGTCGCGGGCGCGCTGCACGACGCGGGCGTCGACTGGTCCTTCATGCCGGAGGGGTACACGCAGGCGCAGTACGAGGCGTTCTGGGGTGCGGGCTACACGCCCCAGGACGTCGACACGCTCGGCGCGCTGTGGAGCACCGGCACGACCGAGACGAAGGCCCGCGCGGGCCAGATGGTCCTCGACGGCCAGGAGCTGCCGATCGCGCCGAGCCCCGTCGTCGAGGACGGGTCCGGCACCGGCAGCGGCGGTGGGACGATCGGCACGGTCGAGTACACCGAGGAGCAGCTCGCGGCGTTCTGGGACGCGGGCTACACCGTGGAGGACCTCGCGGCGCTCAACGACCTGTGGAGCAGCGAGTCGATCGAGACCAAGGCCCGCGCGGGGCAGATGATCCTCGACGGGCAGGCCGTCCCGGTGGCCCCGGGCAGCACCGCCCCTGCCGCGTCCTGACCGTGCGGCCCGGCACCACCGACGACCCGCCAGGCGAGGAGACGACCATCGACGTGCACGAGCCGACCTGGCGCACCGGGTTCGAGATCGAGCTGCTCGCGCCCGCCGGGTCCGACCGGCAGGCGCTCGCGGACGAGCTCGCCGCGCGCTGCGCCGGGCGCGTCCGGCGGTCGTTCCACACCGACAGCGAGCCGTCGGCGGTGCCGGGCGTCGGGGTGTTCCGGCACCTGTCGCCCGCGTTCGACGTCGAGGACGCGCACGGGCTCCCCGTCGCGCGGCTCGTCGACGACACGACCATCGAGGCGGACCTGGCGGTGGGCCGCGCGGGGGCGCGGACGGCCGGGCACCGGGGCTGGTACCGGGTGCTGTGCGACGACGCGCGCCTGCTGCGGCTCGTCGAGCGCCACGCCGACCCGGACGCCCCGCTCGCGACTGTGCTCGACGGCGTCGCCGACCTCTTCGGCGTCGCGGCGGACGTGTACCCCGCGGCCACGCGCGTCAACGACGCGACCGGGACGACCGTCGCGGTCGCGATGCCGCTCCCACCGGGACGCGAGCGACCGTGCGAGGTCGTCACGCCGCCGCTCGAGCACGACCACGCGGCGGCCCTCGAGCGGCTGCTCGGACCGGCGCGCGCGCTCGGGTTCACCGTCCCGCACGAGGCGGCGGTGCACGTGCACGTCGACGGCGGCCCGTTCCGCCGGGTCGAGGCCTTCGCGAACGTCGTGCGCCTCTTCGGGTCGTGGCGCGACGTGCTGTGGTCGGCGCTCGGCACCAACCCGGCGTGCCGCCGGCTCGGCGCGCTCCCGGACGCCCTCCTCGCGCTCGTCGAGCAGCCGTGGCCCGACGCCGACGGCGCGACCGGCTGGGCGCGCCTGCAGGCGGCGGCGCGCCCGCTGGGGCTCACCAAGTTCGCGGACGTCAACCTCACCCAGCTCGTGACCGACCGCCCGCAGCGCGACACCCTGGAGGTCCGCCTCCTGCCCGGCGAGCTCGACGGCCGCGCGATCGCCCGGCGCGCGGCGCTCGTCGAGGCCCTGCTGGCCCGGTGCCTCGACGACCGCCCGCTGCCCCGGCCGGGGGAGCGGGCCGTGGACGACCCGGCCGCGGCGCTCGACGACCTCCTGGGGGTCCACCGATGAGCACGTGGCTCCGGGTCGTCGCACCCGACAGCGGCGCCGTGCCCACCGTCGCGCCCGGACCGGGGACGCGGCCCGCACCTCCGGCCGGTCCCGCCCACCCGGCGCGCCCCGACCTCGGACCCGCGCGTCCCGCGAGCGCGCTCGACGACGTCGTGCGCGCCCACCTGCCGGGCCTGCTCCGGTACGCGACGGTCCTCACGGGCGACGGGCACACCGCCGCGGACCTCGTCCAGGAGGTGCTCCTGCGCGCGCACGTCCGCTGGACGCGGATCGCCCTCATGGAGCGTCCCGACCTGTACCTCCGGCGCATGGTCACGAACGAGCACCTGTCCTGGCGGCGGCGCTGGCACGTGCGGACGATCCGGCCGGCGGCCGACGAGGTTCTCGCCGCGCACCTCGACCCCGAGGGCGACCACGCGCACCACGTCGTCGAGGACGACGCGATGTGGCGCCGGCTCGAGGCCCTGCCCCCGCGCCAGCGCACGGTGCTCGTGCTGCGCTACTACGAGGGTCTCGACGACCTCGAGATCGCGGGGGTCCTCGGCACGTCCGGGGCGACCGTCCGCTCGCACGCCTCGCGCGCCCTGGCGACCCTGCGCCGCACCGAACCCACGACCCGACCGGAGACGCGATGAGCGAGCACGTCCGAGCCACCGACGACCCCGGCCGGGGCCGTCCGCCCGGTGACCCCGGGCGCCCCCCGACCGACGACGAGCTCACCGCACGCCTGGCCCGGGCCCTCGCCGCGCGGGCGTCCGGCGCACCCGACCCGGCCGTCGTGGCCGCGCGCCTCGAGGCCGCGCTCGCCACGGCCGACCGCGCCGGGGCTGGCGAGCCGACGTCGCTCACCGAGTTCCGGCGGCGCGGCGGTCGCGTCGTCGTCGCGGGGGTCGTCACGTCCGCGCTCGCGGTCGCCGGCGCGGGTGCGGCAGCCGCCGCGGACCCCTACTCGGACGTCGCGCGCGCGGTCGAGAATGTCGCGCAGGCCGTCGGCCTCGAGTGGTCGGCCATGCCGGCGGGGTACACGCGCGAGCAGTACGACGCGTTCTGGGGCGCGGGCTACACGCCGGAGGACGTCGAGGCGCTCGCCGGGCTGTGGAGCACCGACGCCACGGAGACCAAGGCGCGCGCGGGGCAGATGCTCCTCGACGGCCTCGTCCCCCCGGTCCCCGAGGGCACCCGGACCGCGGACCCGGACCCGGACCCGGAGAGCGAGCCGCTCGACCCCGCGGCGTCGGAGGAGGACCGGGCGCGGGCGGCGTTCTGGGACGCCGGCTACACGCCCGAGGACGTGGAGGCGCTCAACGCGCTGTGGCGGAGCGAGTCGCTCGAGACCAAGGCGCGCGCGGGCCGCATGATCCTCGACGGCGAGCCCGTGCCCGTCGCGCCGGGGGAGTCGGTGCCCGGCGACCGGTGAGGCGCGCCGTCCCCGGAGTCGGACCCGCGGACGGCTCAAGATTCACCCGCACGCGCCGATGAAGGGGTGAGCAGCGTGACGGTGAACGCCGACCACCCGCGATCCCGCCGGTCCTGACCGGACGGCGACGCGCGTGGCGCACGGGGGTGCGCGGGCGTGCCGGCTCGCCCGGAGAGAGGGACGCAGATGAGCACCGACGACACCACCGCGCAGGGCACGGCGGCGCACGACGTCACCCCGCCGGAGGTCTCGCGCCGTCGGCTGCTCCGGATGGGCGGCATGGCCGTCGCCGGGGCCGCCGCTGCGACCGCGATCGGCTCGACCTCCGCGTCCGCCGCTGCGGGGGACCCGCTGCTCGCCGGGCGGGCGACCGACGCCGGCACGGCGGGGACGCGCCTGACCGCGACGAGCACGGCACCGGCCCTGTCGCTCGCCAACCCGACGGGCGCGCAGCTCCGGCTCGAGCCGTCCGACCCGGCCGGGTGGACACCGCAGGTCGGCGAGATCAAGAACACCGCCGCGGGTCCGCTCATCGGGCTGGACCGCGACGGCACGGGCGTCGAGCGGGGCTACCTCGTGACGAACCTCGACCTGCAGGACCTCGTCTCGTACCTGCCGATGATCTACGCGCCCGCGCCGACGCGCGTGCTGGACACCCGCTCGGCGGAGGGGCGCGCGTCGATCGTCGGGCGCACGCCGGGCGCGCTCGACGCCGCGGGCCGCATCGTCGGGGGCTCGACGATCGACCTCGCGCTGCACACCGCCACGGGCGACCTCGACGTCGCGAGCGTGTTCCTCAACCTGACCGTGACCCAGGGCGCCGCACCGGGCCACGTCATCATGTGGCCGTACGGCGTCGACCGGCCCGGGACGTCGTCGATCAACTACGGCGCGAACCAGGACGTCGCCAACTTCGCCGTCACGGCCGTCGGCCTGTTCCAGGGCCGTCCCACGGTCCGCCTCTTCGCGACGACCACCGTGCACCTCCTGGTCGACGTGACGGCCGTGTACGGCTCGTTCCCGGTCACGTCCACGGGGGCCGCCTCCGTGCGCAGCCCGCTCCTGCCCGAGCTCCGGGCCGACCTCCAGGGCTGACCCCGCCGGGCGGCCGGTCCCGCCGTGCACCTCCTCCCGACCCCGGGCGCGACGCCGCGCCCGGGGTCACTCCGTCGTGCCGACGACCCGGGGCCGCCGGCCGTGGACACGACGTCCAGCATCTGAGCATTTCCGCGAAACCGTTGACCGCTCACGTGATGGTGCTAGGTTCCCCGCACCACGGTCCCTGGGCCGGGGTAGGTCACGAGCTCCAGCGCGTAGCCCCGGCTGGCTGGACGGCAACCCTCCGCACGGCGGGGTGCCCCGGGTGAGGACCTGGTCGCGGGCGGCAGCGCTCTCGACAACGATGCGCCACCGGGTCGGCACGGGCCGACCGGATGAAGGAGACGACGAGATGAGCGGGCGACCCACCGCCGCCGGACCGGACGCGCGACCGCGCACGTCCTGTTGTCCGCCGGGTGGCAGCCGCGCGCTCACCTGCTGTCGCAGCGCGCTCGCCTGAGCACGACCTCCTCGTGACCGGGCGGCACTGACCGCCCGCACCCTTCCCGCTGACACGTCCCGGGGCACCTCGCTGCCCGTCGCGACGTGCCGCCGCGCGCCCCGCGCGTGCTCAGCGGTCGACCCGCACGCCACGGGCTCCCGCGCGCCACCACGGCGCACCGCCCGGCGCACCCGTACCCGCAGAACGGAACGCCCATGACCCGCCCCGACCCGACCGCGAACCCGCCCGTGCACCTGGGGCTCGACCTGTCCGACGCCGGAGCGCACCCCGCCGCCTGGCGGACCGTCGGCTCCGAGGCCCGCCGCCTGTTCGACGCCGAGCGGCTCGTCGAGCTCGTCGAGACGGCGCAGCGCGGAGCGCTCGACTTCGTCCTGCTCGACGACTCCTTCGCGCTCCAGCCGAGCCGGGAGACGACCCTGCGCGGACGGCTCGACGCGGTCCTCGTCGCCGCCCGGCTGGCGCCCCGCTCGCGGGGGATCGGGCTCGTCGCGGCGGTCGACACGACGCACACCGAGCCGTTCCACGTCTCGAAGGCGATCCAGACGGTCGACCACGCCAGCCACGGCCGCGCCGGGTGGCAGGTCGGCTGGTCCACGACCGACGAGGTCGCCGCCGCGTTCGGCCGCAAGCCCGCGCAGAGCGAGCCCGACGCCGTCGCGGAGGCCGACGAGGCCGTCGAGGTCGTGCGCCGGCTCTGGGACAGCTGGGAGGACGACGCCGAGATCCGGGACGTCGCGACCCACCGGTTCGTGGACCGCGCGAAGCTGCACTACGTCGACCACGACGGCATCCACTTCGCCGTCAAGGGCCCGTCGATCACGCCGCGCTCGCCGCAGGGTCAGCCGCCGGTGGTGGTGCGTGCACAGTCGACCGCGTCGCTCGCGCTCGCTGCCCGGCACGCGGACGTCGTGCGCATCCGCGCCACGAGCCAGTCCGACGCGGCAGCCCGCCGGGCCGAGGTCCGTGCGGCCGCCGCCGACGCCGGGCGCGACCCCGGGTCGCTGCGCGTGCTGGTCGACGCGCTCGTGGTCCTCGGCCCCGACGAGGCGAGCGCCCAGGCACGCCTCGACCTGCTCCAGTCGCTCGAGGGCACGCGCTGGGAGACCGGATCGTTCGCGCACGTCGGCACGGCGCGCGGGCTCGCCCAGCTCGTCCAGGACTGGACCGAGACGGGCGCCGCCGACGGGTTCACGCTGCGCCCCGCGTCGCTGCACACCGACGTCGCGCAGATCGTCGACGAGGTCGTGCCGCGGCTGCGCGCCGGCGGGCTGTTCCGCTCCGCGTACCCGGGTGCGACGTTCCGCGACACGCTCAACCTGCGCCGGCCCGCCAGCCGCTACTCCGCCGCGATCGCGTGACCGCGATGACGAACCGGCCGCGCAAGCAGATCCACCTCGGCGTCCACTTCCCGGGCGTCAACAGCACGACCGTCTGGACCGACCCGCGCTCGGGCAGCCAGATCGACTTCGCGTCGTTCGAGCACCTCGCGCGCCGCGCCGAGGCGGCGAAGCTCGACTTCTTCTTCCTCGCCGAGGGCCTGCGCCTGCGCGAGCACAAGGGGCTGATCCACGACCTCGACGTCGTCGGGCGGCCCGACACGCTGCCGGTCCTCGCGGCGCTCGCGGCGGTCACGGAGCGGCTCGGGCTCGCCGGGACGATCAGCACGACGTTCAACGAGCCCTGGGAGATCGCGCGGCAGTTCGCGACGCTCGACGTCCTCTCGGGCGGGCGT
This sequence comes from Cellulomonas sp. NPDC055163, assembly GCF_053607065.1. Classification (NCBI taxonomy): domain Bacteria; kingdom Bacillati; phylum Actinomycetota; class Actinomycetes; order Micrococcales; family Cellulomonadaceae; genus Cellulomonas; species Cellulomonas sp. NPDC055163. The sequence continues at coordinate 278,300 of NZ_JBSGSU010000003.1, forward strand.
GCGGCGTGGAACCTCGTGACCTCTCCGGACGCGTTCACGGGCGCGAACTTCCGGCGCGGGGGCTTCCTCCCGTACGCCGAGCGCTACGAGCGCGCGGCGGAGCTCGTCGAGGTCGCGCGCGCCCTGTGGGACTCGTGGGACGACGACGCCGTGGTCGCGGACGCCGAGGCGGGGGTGTTCCTGCGGCCCGGCGCTGTGCGGCCCGTCGAGCACCACGGCCGGCACTTCGACGTGCGCGGGGAGTTCACGACGCCGCGCGGCCCGCAGGGCCACCCGGTGCTGTTCCAGGCGGGCGACTCCGCGGAGGGCCGGGACTTCGCGGCCCGTACGGCGGACGTCATCTTCTCGATGCACTCGACGTTCGACGCCGGTCAGGCGTTCTACCGCGACGTCGCCGCACGGCTCGCGGACGCCGGACGGCCCGCGGGCTCGCTCAAGATCCTGCCCGCGACGACGGTCGTGCTCGGCGGCACCGACGCCGAGGCGCAGGAGCGGGCGCGCGAGATCCGGCTGCAGCAGGTCCCGGGCCCGACGGCGATCGCCTTCCTCGAGCAGGTGTGGGGCACCGACCTCACCGCGTACGACCCGGAGGGCCCGCTCCCGGACGTCGAGCCGGACGTGCAGGCCGACGGCGTCACCCGGGGACGGGTGCGGCACGTCAAGGACCCGCGTCCCGTCGTGGCCGAGTGGCGCGCCCGTGCCGCGGCGCACGGCTGGTCGATCCGCGAGCTCGTCATCGAGGTCACCTCGCGCGGGTCGTTCGTCGGGACCGCGCAGCACGTGGCCGACGAGATCGACCGCTACGTGCAGGCCGACGCGAGCGACGGCTTCATCCTCGTGCCGCACCTGACCCCCGGCGGCCTCGACGACGTCCTCGACGAGGTCGTGCCGCTGCTGCAGGAGCGCGGCTCGTTCCGCACCGAGTACGGCGGCCCGACGCTGCGCGACCACCTCGGCCTCGCCCGTCCCGCCGTGACCGACGGGGACCGCGCCGCTGCGGCGCTCGTCGGCTGACCACCACCGCACCCCGAGAGGACCACTCATGACGAGCACCACGACCCGACCCGGCACCTCGGCCAGCACAGCGCCCGCTGCGCACGACCCGTCGGCCGCAGCCCCGCTCGCGTGGACGCGCTGGCGCGCCGAGCGCGAGCGTGCCCTGACGGAGCCGCACGGCTGGCTCACCCCGGTCGCCCTGCGCTGGCTCGCCTCGCGGCCCTCGCCCGTCGAGGGCGTCCCCGGCACGTGGTGGACGGACCCGGCCGGCCACGTGCACCTCGTCGCCGAGCGCGCGGACGGGCTCGTGCTCACCGGCGCGGACGAGCCCCTCGACGGCACTGCCGACTTCGCGGTCCCCGAGGGCGGGTCGCAGGTCGTGGCCCGCTTCCGGCCGGCCGGGCGTCCGGCGGACGACCCGCGTGGCGAGCCCGCCGACGTGGCGGTCGAGCTCGTGCGCCGGACGGGCCGGGACGCGCTGCGGCTCCGGGACGCCTGGGCGCCCGAGCGGCTCGGCTTCGACGGCGTCGCGACGTTCGCCTACGACCCCTCCTGGGTCCTCGACGCCCCGGTCCGCTGGTACGACGAGCCGCAGCCCGTGACCGTCGGCGCCGCCCAGCCGCGGCTCGTCCACCACGTGACCCTCGTCGGCGAGGTCGACCTCGTGCACGGCGGCACCGTGACGACGCTGCGCCTCACGGGCGCGCCCGGCGGCACGGACGCGACGCTGCTGCTCACCGACGAGGCTCCCGGCACGGCACCGTGGCGCGTGCTGCACGTCGAGCGCCCGGCCGGTGCCGCGGCGACCGTGCGCCTCGACCTGAACCGCCTGCTCAACCTCCCGTTCGCGTTCAGCGACCACGGCACCTGCCCGGCGCCCGTCGCCGGCAACCACGTGCCGTTCGCGGTCGAGGCGGGCGAGCGCGCGCCGCACAGCGCCGGCGCGGCGACGGCGTTCGCGGGCACCGGGGCCGGGCGATGACGACGACCACGGCCCGACCGGCCGACGTCGGGGCCGGGCCCGTGGACGAGCGGACGCCGATCGCCGAGCGGACGCCGACCGCCGGCACGGGCGCGGTGCGCGAGGTGCGGTCCGTGCACCTCGACGACCCGCTGGTTCGCCCGCTGCTCGACGAGCTCGCGCACGAGTACGCGACGCGGTACGCCGAGCACTTCGGCGTCGACGCGCTGCGCGCCGAGATGGCCCGCTACCCCGCGCACGAGTTCGCGGCACCCGACGGCGACCTCGTGCTGCTGCTCGAGGACGGGGCCCCGGTCGCCGGCGGAGCGTTCCGCCGGCGCCTCGAGCCCGAGCTCGGGCACGCCGGGCTGCTCGCGCGGAGCGACGCGCGCGCCGCGGACGGCACGCCCGCCGTCGCGACCGCCGAGCTCAAGCGCATCTGGACCGCGAGCACGCACCGCCGCCGGGGCCTCGCCCGCGTCGTCCTCGCTGAGCTCGAGGAGCGTGCCGCGCGCGCCGGGTACGTGCGGGTCTACCTCACGACCGGTCCGCGGCAGCCCGAGGCCGCCGCCCTGTACCTGCGCACGGGCTACACGCCGCTGTTCGACCCGGCGGTGCAGCCGTCGGGGCCGCTGCCCTTCGAGAAGTGGCTGGGAGAGACCTCATGAGCACCGTGTCGCTGCCCCAGGACGAGTCGCGCCAGCTCGTCGCGCCGCCGCCGCTGCGCCCGGACGGGCCGCCGCAGGACGGGGACGGGGACCCGGGGGGCGGCGGGCTGCCCGGCGCGCCGGGCGCGGGGTCCTCGCCCGGGGCGACGTCGTTCGCGGGCCTGCGCGTGGTGCCCGCCCGGCACCCGGCCCGGTGGGTCGCGACCGCCGGCGTCGCCGTCCTGCTCGCGATGGTCGTGAGCTCGCTCGTGACGAACGAGCACTGGGAGTGGGACGTCGTCGCGCAGTACCTCACGTGGCCGTCCGTGCTCGGCGGGCTGTGGGGGACCGTGCGCCTGACCGCCGCCGCGGCGGTCGTCGGGTTCGGCCTGGGCACGGTGCTCGCCCTCATGCGGCTCTCGAGGTCGCCGCTGCTGCAGTCGGTCGCGTGGGCGTACATCTGGGTGTTCCGCTCCGTGCCGCTGATCCTGCAGCTCCTGCTCTGGTACAACCTCGCCTACCTGTACCCGACGCTGTCCTTCGGCATCCCCTTCGGGCCGGCGTTCGCCGAGGTCGGCACGCTCGACGTCGTCGACAAGTTCGGTGCGGCGGTGCTCGGCCTCGGGCTCTCGCAGGCCGCGTACTCGGCCGAGATCGTCCGCGCCGGCATCCTCGGCGTCGACCAGGGCCAGCACGAAGCAGCCGCGTCGCTCGGCATCCCGCGCGCCCGCCAGCAGTGGCGCATCGTGCTGCCGCAGGCCATGCGGACCGTCGTGCCGACGTCGATCAACGAGATCATCGGCCTGGTCAAGGGCACCTCGGTGGTCTACGTGCTCGCGTACGGCGAGCTCTTCTACACGGTCGGGGTCATCTACGGCCGCAACCAGCGCGTCGTCCCGCTGCTGCTCGTCGCGGCCATCTGGTACCTCGTGCTCACGACCGTGCTGACCGTCGCGCAGTTCTACCTCGAGCGGTACTACGCACGGGGCGCGCTGCGGACCCTGCCCCCGACCCCCCTGCAGCGCGTGCGCTGGACGGTCGCGGTGCTCGCGGCCCGTGCGACCGGGCGCCCGGTGCCGGCGGACGTCCCGCCCGGGTTCGCCCGCGGGGCCGCCCCGCGCGGCCACCTCACCCGCACCGCCCCGACCTCGACGACCCCGGGAGACCGCTCGTGACCACGACCCTCGCGCCGACCACCACCCGCACACCGGCGACCGCTCCGGCGCCTGACGCCCCCGCCGTGCGCACCGGAGTCGGGCGCATCGAGGTCCACGACGTGCACAAGAGCTACGGGACGCTCGAGGTGCTCGCGGGCATCGACCTCGACCTGGCCCCGGGCACCGTGACCGTGGTGCTCGGCCCGTCGGGCTCGGGCAAGTCGACGCTCCTGCGCGTCCTCAACCACCTCGAGCGCGTCGACCGCGGCTTCGTGGCGATCGACGGCGACATCATCGGCTACCGGCGTCGCGGCGACGCGCTGCGCGAGCTGAAGGAGAAGGACGTCCTGCGTCAGCGCACGGGCATCGGCTTCGTGTTCCAGTCGTTCAACCTCTTCCCGCACCTCACGGTGCTCGAGAACCTCGTCGAGGCACCGGTGTCCGCGCAGGGCCGCCCGCGCGCCGAGGTCGAGGTCGAGGCCCGTGCGCTGCTCGCCCGCGTCGGCCTGGCCGACAAGGCGGACGCGCGCCCGCGGCAGCTCTCGGGCGGCCAGCAGCAGCGCGTGGCGATCGCCCGGGCGCTCGCGACCCGGCCCCGCGTGCTGCTGTTCGACGAGCCGACCTCCGCGCTGGACCCCGAGCTCGTCGGCGAGGTCCTCGACGTCATCGCGGACCTCGCCCGCACCGGCACGACGATGCTCGTCGTCACGCACGAGATCGGCTTCGCGCGCGGGATCGCCGACCACGTCGTGTTCATGGACGCCGGCCGCGTCGTCGAGCAGGGCCCGCCCGCGCAGGTCCTCGACGCCCCGGTGCACCCGCGCACGCGCGCGTTCCTCGACAAGGTCCTCTGACCGCGCGGACCGCTCCGCACCGCTCCGCTCCGCTCCACCGACGCACCCCCTGCGTCACCCCACCCCCACGGAAGGCACCGCCATGACCCGCACCACCCCGGCCCGCCGCACCCGGCTCGCCGCCGCCGCGCTCACGCTCCCGCTCGTCGCCCTGCTCGCGGCGTGCGCGTCGGGCGCCGAGGCCGACGCGGAGGCGGGCAGCGACCTCGAGGCCGCGGCGGAGGCGGCGGGCCTCGAGGTCGACACGAGCCCCGAGCAGGACCGCATCCACACGACCGAGTCCGCCGAGGCGGTCGCGCTGCTGCCCGAGGCGTACCGCGACACCGACACGCTCACGGTCGCGGTGAGCGCGTACGTCGCGCCGCTGGCGTTCCTCGCCGACGACGAGAAGACGCCGATCGGCAACGAGACCGACATCGCCCAGCTCATCGCCGACGCGCTCGGCAAGGACCTCGAGCTCGAGGTCAAGGCGTGGGCCGACTGGCCGCTCGCGCTCCAGTCGGGCGACGTCGACGCGGTGATCTCCAACGTGACGGTGACCGAGGAGCGCAAGGAGCTGTACGACTTCTCGTCCTACCGCACCGACGAGCTCGGCTGGCTCGTCAAGGCGGGCAACGAGGACATCACCGAGATCGACGAGCCGGCGGACGTCGCCGGTCTCACGGTCGCCGTCGGCTCGGGCACGAACCAGGAGAAGATCCTGCTCGCGTGGGACGAGGAGAACCAGGCGGCGGGCCTCGACCCGGCGACGATCGAGTACTTCGAGAACGACGGCGACACGATCCTGGCGCTGCAGAGCGGCCGGATCGACGTGTCGTTCGGCCCGAACGCGACCGCGGCGTACAAGGCGAAGGTCTCGCCGCAGGACTTCACCGTGGTCGGCACGCTCAACGGCGGCTGGCCCGCGACCGCGCAGATCGCCGCCGCGACGCTCAAGGGCAACGACCTGGCGCCCGCGTTCACGGCGGCGCTCAACCACGCGATCGAGGACGGCACCTACACCGAGGTCCTCGAGCGCTGGGGTCTCGAGGGCGAGGCGATCTCGACCTCGGAGACCAACCCGGCCGGCCTGCCGAAGACGTCATGACGAGGGCGGGCACGACCTCGCGGCGCAGCGCGGCGGCTCCTGCCGTGGTCGCCGGCACCGGCGCCCGCGTCGACCGGCGGGTGGCGCGGTGACGCGCGTCGACCACGTGGTCGTCGGCGGGGGAGTGATGGGCGCCGCAGCCGCGTGGCAGCTCGCGCGGCGCGGTCGCGAGGTCGTGCTCGTCGAACGCTTCGAGCCGGGGCACGCGCGCGGTGCCTCGCACGGCACGTCGAGGATCTACCGCACGACGTACGCCGCGCCCGAGTACCTCGACCTCGCGCGTGAGGCGTTCGGCCTCTGGCGCGAGCTCGAGGACGAGGCGGGCGTGCCCGGCGAGGTGCTGGCGCTCACGGGCGGCGTGAGCCAGGGCGGGCCGGAGCTGCGGGCAGTGGCCGACGCGTTCGCCGCCCGGGGCGTGCCGCACGCGTGGGTCGCCGCGTCCGAGGCGGCCGAGCGCTGGCCGGGCCTGGCGTTCGAGGGCGACGTGCTGCACGAGCCCGCGACCGCCGGGCGGCTGCACGCCGACCGGGCCGTCGCCTCGTTCCTCGGTGCGGCGACGGCCCGGGGTGCGGTGGTCCGCCACCGCACCCCGGTGCACCGTGTCGAGGAACGGCCGGACGGCGTCGACGTGCACACGGCCGACGGGGTGCTGCGGGCGCGGTCCGTGGTCCTCGCGGCGGGCGCGTGGACGTCCGCGCTCGCGCCCGGGGTGGTGGCGGGCGGGCTGCCGCCGCTCGTCGTCACGCAGGAGCAGCCCGCGCACTTCGCCCTCCGCCCCGACGCGCCCGACGCCGCCACGTGGCCGGTGTTCACACACCAGCCCGCCCTCCCGCACGCGTGGCCGAGCGGCACGTACGGGCTGGTGAGCCCGGAGGACGGGGTCAAGGTCGGCTTCCACGGCGTCGGCCCGGTGACCGACCCCGACCGCCGGACGTTCGCCCCCGAACCGCAGCAGCTCGCGCAGCTGCAGGAGTACGTGCGGCGCTGGGTGCCCGGCGCCGACGCCGACCGGCTCGACCCGATCTCCTGCACGTACACCACGACCCCCGACCACGACTTCGTGCTCGACCGCCGCGGGCGCGTCGTGGTCGCGGCGGGGTTCTCGGGGCACGGGTTCAAGTTCGCGCCCGCGATCGGCCGCGTGCTCGCCGACCTCGCGGACCCCGGCTCGGCGGCGGGCGCTGCGCCGGCACGCTTCGCCCTCGGGCGGCTCGCCGCGGCGCCTGCTCCGACCGCCCGCGACTCGGCCGCGCGGCCTCCGGCCGCGGTGCGCACGTGACCCGCCGGCCGGGCACCCGCGACGCACCCCGGGACGCGCCCCGCGGCGTCCGGCGCCGGCGGCCGACCGCGTCCGCACCCCTGCACCAGCGACGACAGGATCACCCATGACCAGCACGACCGCCACCCCCACGGCTCACCTCGACGCGCCCGCCCCCGACGCGACAGGCCGCGCCACGACCTCCGGCGCCCGCCGGGTCCCGCTGTCCGTGCTCGACCTCGCGACCGTCAGCGAGGGGTCGACCGGCCAGCACGCGATCCGCGCGAGCATCGACCTCGCCGTCGCCGCGGACGCGCTCGGCTACCACCGGCTGTGGTTCGCCGAGCACCACCTCGCGCCGGGCGTCGCGTCCGCCGCACCCGCGGTCCTCGCCGCACTGGCCGCGGACCGCACGTCGCGGCTGCGCGTCGGCTCCGGGGCGGTCCTGCTCAGCACGACGAGCCCGCTCGTCGCGGCCGAGCAGTTCGGCTCGGTCGCCGCGCTGCACCCCGGCCGCGTCGACCTCGGCGTCGGCCGCGCGTTCAGCCCGCCGCCCACGGACGGCGGCGCACCGCCCCCGCCGCCGCGTCCCCGGGCCGAGCCGCGGGTCGTCGACGGCCTGCCCGTCCCCGCACCGCCGCCGATCGACCTGAACGACTCGGCGTTCCGCGAGCGGCTCCTCGCGCAGAAGCGCGTGATCGGCGCGAGCCGGACCCCGGCGTCGCTGCGCGACGAGCTCGAGCTCGTCCTGGGGCTGCGTGCGGGCACGTACCGCGACGCGGACGGTGCGGCGTACGTGAGCCCACCCGCCGAGGGCGCCGCGTTCGACCTGTGGGTGCTCGCGTCGAGCCCCGGCGAGAGCGCACGCGTCGCCGGCGAGCTGGGGCTGCCGCTCGCCGCGAACTACCACGTGAGCCCGTCGGCGACGCTCGAGACGGTCGCTGCGTACCGCGCCGCGTTCCGGCCCGGCGTGCTCGCCGCGCCGTACGTCCTGGTCTCGGCGGACGTGCTCGTCGCGGCCGACGACGCGCACGCGCAGCGCCTTGCCGCGCCGTTCCCCGCGTGGGTGCGCTCGATCCGGACGAGCGGCTCCGGTGCGGTCGCCTACCCGCGACCGGGTTCGACGACGCCGTGGCACGAGCTCGACGACGCGACGCGCGAGCTCGTGCGGGACCGGGTCGAGACGCGCGTCGTCGGCGACCCCGACACCGTCGTCGAGCGCCTCGAGACGCTCCAGCGGGTCACGGGCGCCGACGAGCTGCTCGTCACGACGGTCACGCACGACAAGCGCGACACCGTGCGCTCGTTCGAGCTACTGGCCGGCGCGTGGGGCCTCTCGGCCGGCGCGCCCGCGGTCGCGGACGCGCTCGCGCGCTGACCCCGGACCACGTCGCACACCCGTTCACCCCGACCCGTCCCGACCCCTCAGGAGACCCCCATGCCCGTCGAGTTCCTCGGCATCGCCACGACCAGCGACGCCTCCGAGGCCGCCGCGCGCACGACCGCACCGTTCGACACCGGCTACCTCGAGCGCCTCGTGCGCGCGCACGAGGACAACGGCTGGACCCGGGTGCTGTTCGCCTACGGGTCGAGCGGTCCGGAGCCTGCCGCGCTCGCCGCGTACGTCGCGGCGCGCACCGAGTCGATCGAGCTGCTGCTCGCGCACCGCCCGAACGTCTCCTACCCGACGTACGCCGCCAAGTCCTTCGCGACGCTCGACCAGCTCTCGCGCGGCCGGTTCTCGGTGCACTTCATCACCGGCGGCTCGGACCACGAGCAGCAGCGCGAGGGCGACACGCTCACGAAGGACGAGCGGTACGCCCGCACCCGCGAGTACATCCAGGTCGTGAAGCGGGCGTGGGCGAGCCGCGAGCCGTTCGACCACGACGGCGAGTTCTACGCGTTCCGCGACTTCACGCTCGACGTCACCCCGTTCGAGGGCCGCACGCCCACGGTCTCGTTCGGCGGCTCGTCCGACGCGGCCTACCGGGTCGGTGCCGCGGAGGCGGACATCTTCGCGGTCTGGGGCGAGCCGCTCGACCGCACCGCCGAGCAGATCGAGCGCATCCACCGCGAGGCCGCCGCCGCGGGCCGCGCGACGCCGCCGCGCATCCACGCGGCCTTCCGGCCGATCATCGCACCGACCGAGGAGCGGGCGTGGGAGAAGGCCGAGCAGATCCTCGGCCGCATCGAGGCGCGCCTCGGCAGCGGCGGTCTGCCCGGCCGGCGGACCCCCGGCGCCGCGCCCGAGAACGCCGGGTCGCAGCGGCTCCTCGAGATCGCCGCGCAGGGCGACCGGTTCGACACCGCCCTGTGGACGGCGACCGCGCGGGTCACCGGGGGTGCGGGCAACTCCAACGCTCTCGTCGGGACACCCGAGACGGTCGCGCAGGCGCTGCTCGCCTACTACGACCTGGGCGTGCGCGTGATCTCGGCCCGCGGCTACGACCTGCTGGACGACGCCGCCGACTTCGGCAGGCACGTCATCCCGCTCGTGCGGGAGGGGGTCGCCGCCCGGGACGCCGCCGCCGCGACCTCCCCGGACGCGCGGGCGCCCGAGGACGGCGACCCCGCCGGCCGCACCGACGCGTCCGACGACGGCGTGCTCGCGTCGGCGACCCGCTGACCCGGCCACCGCGAAGGAACCCCCGTGCGCTTCCAGCTGCTCGACATCGTCTTCAACCCTCCGCACCCCGTGACCGGCGAGGCGGTGCCGCCCGCGGACCGCCTGGCGCGCGTCGTCGAGACCGCGGTGCTCGCCGAGGAGGTCGGGCTCGACTCGTTCGCCGTGGGCGAACGGCACGCCGGCGACGTGCTCTCCTCGGCGCCGACCGTGATCCTCGGCGCGATCGCCGCCCGGACGTCGCGGATCCTGCTGAGCACCGGCGTCACCGTGCTCTCGCTCCTCGACCCCGTTCGCGTCGCGGAAGATCTCGCGACGGTCGACCAGCTGAGCCGGGGGCGGCTCGAGATCGTCATCGGCAAGGGCAACGAGACGCTCCAGTACCCGCTGCTCGGCCTCGACATCACGAAGCAGTACGAGTACCTCGAGGAGAACTACGAGCTCCTGCGCCTGCTGCTGAGCCAGGAGGAGGTCAGCTGGTCGGGGCGCCACCGGCCTGACCTCGAGCGCGCCACGACGCTGCCCCGGCCGTTCGCGGGGCCGTTCCGGATCTGGCACGGCTCGGCGACGTCGCAGTTCGCGGTCGACCTCGCGGCACGGTGGGGCGACCCGGTCGTGAGCGCGAACGCCCTCCAGCCACGCGAGAACTACGGCGTGCTCATCGACCGGTACCGCGCGCAGTACGAGGCGCACGGGCACGACCCGGCCCACGCGTACGTCGGGTCGGGCTCGGGCGGGCTGTTCCTCGCGGACACGACCGAGCAGGCGATCGAGCAGTTCCGCCCGATCTACGAGGGCATGGTCGCGCGCGCCGACCTGCGCCGGCACGAGCCGGGGGCCGTCGGGAAGGTCACGAGCTTCCGCACGATCGAGGAGGCCGTCGAGCGGGGACCGGCCCTCGTCGGGTCCCCCGAGCGCGTCGTCGAGAAGATCCTCGACTACCACGCGAGCTTCCGGCACGACCTGCAGTCGGTGTCGATCAACCACCTCCTGGAGCCGCACCACCAGGAGGACGTGCTGCGGCGGTTCGCCGAGGAGGTGGTCCCGGTCGTGCAGGCCGAGGTGTCGAGCGACCTGTGGACCGAGCGCGACGACCGGCGCGCGGCGGGGTTCACCGCCGTGACCCGCACGCCTGTCGGGGCCGCCTGAGCCGGCGACCGGCACGTCGACGACGCCGGGTGCCGTGCGCAGGCCGCACCCGGCGTCGCCATGACCTCTGCGCGAGGGCCGGTTCGTCCCGCGCGGCCGCGCATCGGCCCCACCACGGTCCCGGACCGGGACGGTGGCGGGGCGGTGCGCGGGTCAGATGGCGGTGTGGTCCCCGAGCCGGTGGTAGGCGCGGTCGTGGTAGACGAGCGCCGACGCGCCGGCGTCCGTCCCGTGCTCGAGCGCCCGCAGCGCGACGAGGTAGCTGTCGCCGACCGGGGTGCGCTGGAGCACACGGCCGCGGACCCAGGAGACCGCACCGTCGATCACCGGCTCGCCGGTCGCGAGCGCACGCCAGCCGTCGCCGGCGAACCGGTCGACGCCGCTCGTCGCGAACCGCGCGGACACGTGGTCCTGCGCGTCCGAGAGGAAGCTCACGGCGACGGTCGTCGCGTCGCGCAGGGCGGGCCACGACGACGACGTCGACGCGAGGGAGAACGCGAGCAGGGGCGGTGCCGCGGACACCGAGATCACCGACGTGGCAGTGAAGCCCACGGGGCCGGCGGGGCCCTGGAAGGCGATGACCGCGACGCCGGCGGGGTGCCGGCGGAACACGGCCTTGTACTGCTCGGGCGAGAGCTGCGGCTCGTCCTGCTGCACGAGCAGGCGCTCGAGCTGGTCGAGCGACCGCGCGGTCACGGGGCGACCGCCACGTGTGCGCGGTCGGCCGGTGGGGTCGGGGAAGTCGGGCACATCGGGAGCTCCTCGGTCGGTGGATCACGCTTGCTCTCCTCCCGCGGGGGAGAGCCAGGTCTGTCCCGGGGCACCCCGCCGTGACTGGGGGTTGCCGACCAGCGAGCCGGGCCTGCGTGCTGGTGCTCGTGACCTCGGCGGAGGTATAGCAACCCGTGCTGCGAAGGCCAGCGCATCGTGCCGAACTTCTCACTTCGTGAGACGAGCCGGACGGCGCGCCGACGCAACGCGCGATCCGGTCCGTCACTCATCTCACAGTGCGAGAAGATCCCGTCGAAGTGGTGGCCTGAGGCGCACGGCCTGGTACTCCTCTCCCCGGTCATGAGATCCGGTTCACGAGCCCTGGCTTGCCGGACAGCAACCCTCCGTGCGGCGGGGTGCTCCAGGTGACGACCCGGCGCCGGTCCCTCCGGCGCAAGCACGGTCCTCGGCCTCGGCCGGGCACGAGCGGGAGGCGTGGCATGCAGGTGCTGCACGACGCGACGCGTCGCCCCGCCGTCCGCCCTACCGCCTGTTGTCGCTGACGTCCTGACGTCGGCGCGCGACCCGCGCGCCCCGCGCAGCCCGTGCGCACCCCGGCCCGGCCGTCCCCTCCTGCACCCCCAGGGAGCTCCCCATGTCCTCGCGTCCTGCCCACCCGCGCCCCGCCTCGGGTGCCCGCGCACCCGGCGTCACACGGTGACGCGGTACCTCGCCGCGCGCGTCGCGCAGGCGCTGGGCGTGCTCTGGGCCGCCTACACCGTGTCGTTCCTCGTGCTCTTCGCGCTGCCGGGCGACCCCGTCTCGGCACTCGTCGGCGGCGACAGCTCCGACGTCACGCCCGAGCAGCTCGACGCGGTGCGCGCCGAGTACGGGTTCGACCGCCCGCTGCCCGCGCAGTACGTGCAGCGTCTCGGTCAGGTGCTGACCGGCGACCTCGGGCGCTCGGTCGCGACCGGCCGCCCCGTCACCGAGCTGCTCGGCGAGGCCGTCGGGCCGACCGTCCAGATCGCCGCCGCGGGGCTCCTCGTCGCCCTCGTCCTGGGCGGCGGGCTGGCGCTCGCCGCGCACGCGACCCGCCACCGCGCGCTCTCCGGCCTGCTGCTCTCGCTCCCGCCGCTCGGCGTCGCGGTGCCGTCGTTCTGGTTCGGGCTCGCGCTCGTCCAGGTCTTCTCGTTCACGTTCCCGCTCTTCCCGGCCGTGGGGCAGAAGGGCCCCGCCTCGCTCGTGCTGCCGGCACTGACGCTCGCGCTCCCGACCGGCGCCGTCGTCGCGCAGGTCCTGTCCGCGAGCCTGCGGCGGACGCTGCGCGAGCCGTTCGTCGACACCGCGTGGGCCAAGGGCGCCGGACCGGCGCGCGTGCACCTCGGCCACGTGCTGCGCAACGCCGCGCTGCCGGCGCTCACCATGACCGGTCTCGTCGTCGGCGGGCTGCTCTCGGGCGCCGTGGTGACCGAGACCGTGTTCTCCCGCGCCGGGCTCGGCAGGCTCACCGCGACGTCCGTCGGTGCGCAGGACCTGCCCGTCGTGCAGGGTGTCGTGCTGCTCGCCGCGGTGGTGTTCGTCGCCGTCAACCTCGCCGTCGACCTCGTGCACCCCGTCCTCGACCCCCGGCTGCGCACGACCGCCCGCCGCGGGGCCCGGGTGCCGGCCCCCGACCGACCGGCCGAGCTCCTCTCCGCCGCACCCGCAGGAGCGTGACCGACATGACCTGGACCGAGACTCGACCGGCGGGGGCGACCGCCGCCGTGGACCCGACGGCCGCCGCGCGCGCGGCGGACCCGGACCCGCGCGACTCGACGGCGCAGGGCCCGACGGCGCCCGACCCGGCGGCGCCCGGCCCGACGGCGCCCGGCCCGGCGGCGCCCGCGACCACCGGGGCCGACGGCGTCGAGGCCACGCCGGCCCGCCGACCATCGCGCACCCTCGTCGCGTCCGTCCGCGCCGCCGCGCTCGCACCCGTGCGCCGTCCGGGCCTCGCGCTCGCGGTGCTCTGGCTCGTCGTCCTCGTGGTCGCCGCGTTCGCCCCCGCGGTGCTCGCACCCGGGGACCCGCTCGACGGCGTCCCGGCCGAGAAGCTCACCGGACCGTCCGCGGCGCACTGGTTCGGCACCGACCAGGTCGGCCGCGACCTGCTCACGCGCGTCGTGCACGGTACCGGGCTGACGCTGCGCGGGGCGGTCGTCGCCGTGGCGCTCGCGCTCGTGCTGGGCTCGGTGCTCGGGCTCGTCGCGGGGACCGCCGGGCGCGTCGTCGACGACCTGCTCATGCGCGGCGTCGACGTCCTGCTCGCGATCCCGAGCCTGCTGCTGTCGCTCTCGGTGGTCGCGGCGCTCGGGTTCGGGACGGTCAACGTCGCGGTCGCCGTCGGGCTCGCGAGCGTCGCGTCGATCGCCCGGGTCATGCGCTCCGAGGTGCTGCGGGTGCGCGGCTCGGCGTACGTCGAGGCGGCGTACTCCTACGGCGCCCGCCCCGCCGGGGTGCTGCTGCGGCACGTGCTGCCGAACGCGTCGGGGCCGGTGGCGGCGCTCGCGGCGCTCGAGCTCGGGGGAGCGGTGCTCGCGATCTCCGCGCTGAGCTTCCTCGGCTTCGGCGAGCCGCCGCCCGCGCCGGAGTGGGGTGCGCTCGTCGCCGGCGGGCGCGACTACCTGCGGACCGCGTGGTGGCTCACGACCCTGCCCGGGCTGACGATCGCGTGCACCGTCCTGTCCGCGAACACGCTCTCGCGCGCGCTCGACGCCCGGTTCGGGGCGCACCGGTGAGCGCGCAGGCGAGCGCACGCCCGGGCCCGCCCGCCGGCGGCGCACCGGGCGCCCCGGAGAGCGCGCCGCTGCTGCGGGTCGTCGACCTCGCGGTCGAGTACCGGACACGCCGCGGGCCCGTGCACGCCGTGCGCGGCGTCTCGCTCACGGTGCAGGCGGGCCAGACAGTCGCGCTCGTCGGGGAGTCCGGTTCGGGGAAGTCGACGACCGCGCACGCGGTCGTCGGGCTGCTCGCGCCCGCCGCGCACGTCACCGCGGGCCGCGTCGAGCTCGACGGCCGGGACCTGCTCGCGGCCCCGCGCCGTGAGCTGCGCGCGCTGCGAGGGCTGCGGGTCGGCTTCGTCCCGCAGGACCCGACCGTCTCGCTCAACCCCGTGGTGCGCGTCGGCGAGCAGGTCGCCGAGGTGCTGCGCGTGCACGGGCTCGCGGACCGCCGCACCGCGCGCGTCGAGGCCGTCGAGGCACTGCGCCGGGCGGGCCTGCCCGACCCCGAGGTGCGCGCGCAGCAGTACCCGCACGAGCTCTCGGGCGGGATGCGGCAGCGCGTGCTCATCGCGGTCGCCATGGTCGCGGGGCCGGGTCTGCTGGTCGCCGACGAGCCCACGAGCGCGCTCGACGTCACGGTGCAGCGCCAGATCCTCGACCACCTCGAACGGGTCACGACGGGGACCGGGACGGGCGCGCTGCTCGTCACGCACGACCTCGGCGTCGCGGCCGACCGCGCGCAGCAGATCGTCGTGATGTCGCAGGGCGTCGTCGTCGAGGCCGGGACGCCGGACGAGGTGCTGGGCCGGCCACGACACGCGTACACGCAGGCGCTGCTCGCTGCGGCGCCGAGCCTGCGGACGTCACGCGCGCGCACCCTGCCCCGCACCGCAGCGGACGGCGCACCTGCCGAGGCGCTGCCTGCGGACGTGCTGCTGCCGCACACCGCCGCGTCCCCCGCCGTCCCGGTCCTCGAGGTCCGCGACCTCGTCAAGGACTTCGCGCTCTCGCGGGCCGCGGGCGGCGGCACGCTGCGCGCGGTCGACGGCCTGGGTTTCCGGGTGCTCCCGGGCCGGACCGTCGCGCTCGTCGGCGAGTCGGGGTCGGGCAAGTCGACGACCGCGCGCCTCGCGGTCCGGCTCGCGGAGCCGACGTCCGGGCAGGTGCTCGTGGACGGGGTCGACGTGACGCACGCCCGGGGGCGCGCGCTGCGCGAGGCCCGGCGCCGGGTCCAGGTCGTGTACCAGAACCCGTACGCGTCGCTGAACCCGAGCTGGTCGGTCGAGCAGATCGTCGCCGACCCGCTGCGCGTGGCGGCTGTCGGCACACGGCGCACCCGGCGGGAGCGTGCGGCCGAGCTGCTCGACCTCGTCGCGCTGCCGGGGTCGGCCCTCGGGCGCCGTGCCGCCGAGCTTTCGGGCGGGCAGCGCCAGCGCGTCGCGATCGCCCGGGCGCTCGCGCTCGAGCCCGCCGCGGTGGTGCTCGACGAGCCCGTCTCGGCGCTCGACGTCTCGGTGCAGGCGCAGGTGCTCGACCTGCTGGCCGACCTCCAGGCGCGGCTCGGGGTGAGCTACCTGTTCATCTCGCACGATCTCGCGGTGGTGCGGCAGGTCGCCCACGACGTCGTCGTCATGCGCCGCGGGGTCGCCGTCGAGCAGGGGCCGGTCGAGCGGGTCCTGGCCTCGCCCGAGCACCCGTACACCGCCGAGCTGCTCGGCGCGATCCCCGGCCGGCGCGCGCTCGCCGCCTCCGCCGCACGCGGGACCGCCTCGTGACGTGTCCGTGCGGCGCGGCGCCGAGCGCGCCGGGCCGCCGACCCCACCCCCGAACCCCCACCCCTCGCACCGTTGGAGACCCCTGATGCACGCACCGTCCTTCCCCGCCCGCCCCCGGGTGCTCGCCGCCCTGGCCGTCCCGGCGCTCGTCCTCGCGCTCGCGGCGTGCGGCTCGCAGGCCGCCGAGCCGGCGGCGGCCCCGAGCACGTCCGGCGAGCCCGTCGCGGGCGGGTCGCTGACCTTCGCGATCGGCAACGACCCGATTTCGCTCAACCCGTCCGGCACCGGCTCGGGCAACGACACCTGGTACGTCACGCGCCAGCTCGTCGACTCGCTGCTCTGGCAGGACCCGGCGGACGGCACGCTGCGCCCGTGGCTCGCGACGGGGTGGACCGCGAACGCCGACGCGACCTCGTTCACGTTCACGCTGCGCGACGACGTGACGTTCTCCGACGGCACCCCGCTGACCGCGCAGAGCGTCAAGCGCACGTTCGACGACGCGGTCGCCGCCGGGGCGCTGAGCCAGGCCGCTCCGCTGCTCGCCGGCTACGAGGAGTCGGTCGTCGTCGACGAGCACACCGTCGAGGTGAGGTTCAGCCGCCCCAACGCGGCGTTCCCGCAGGCCGCGTCGTCCGTCACGCTCGGCATCCTGGGCGAGTCGACGTTCGCGGTGCCGTTCGCCGACCGCGCGTCGGGCGAGGCGGTCGTCGCGTCGGGGCCGTTCGTGCTCGACCACTACACCAAGGACGTCGAGACCGTGCTGACCGCGCGCGCGGACTACGCGTGGGGTCCGGACGGCCGGGAGAACACGGGGGCGGCGCACCTCGACGGCGTGACGTTCCAGGTCCTGCCCGAGGCCGGCGTCCGCACGGGCAGCCTGACGTCGGAGCAGGTCGACGTCGCGGGCGGCATCGCCCCGTCCGACGTCCCGGGCGTGCGCGACGCCGGGCTCGGGCTCGTGACCCGCGCCAACCCGGGCATCGTCTTCGGCCTGTCGTTCAACGGTGCGAGCGCGCTCGGCGCCGACCCGGCGGTGCGCGAGGCGGTCTCGCTCGCGATCGACCGCGACGTCGTGCGCGACACCGCGCTCACCGAGGACTTCGCCGTCGCGAGCAGCGCGCTCTCGCACACCACGCCCGGTGCGGCGGACCTGAGCGCGGACATCACCACGGACGCGGACGCGGCCGCCGAGGTGCTCGAGGACGCCGGCTGGGTGCGCGAGGGCGACGGGCTGTTCGCCAAGGACGGGGCGCCGCTCGAGCTGGAGGTCGTCTGGATCTCGAACTTCGGGCCCAACCAGACGTCGCTCGAGCTCATCCAGCAGCAGCTCAAGGACGTCGGCATCGGCGTGAACCTGTGGAGCGGGACGGTCCCCGAGTTCACCGAGCGGCTCAAGGCAGGGCAGTTCGACGCCGCCTGGGGCAACCTCAGCCGCGCCGACGGCGACGTCCTGCGCACGCAGTACTCGTCGGCGGCGACGAACTACTACCGCGTCGCGGACCCGGAGCTCGAGGCGCTCCTGCAGGAGCAGCTCACCGTGCCCGACCCCGAGGCCCGCACGGAGGTCGTCCGCGAGGTCCAGGAGCGGCTGCTCGAGACCCGCGCGCAGGTGCCGGTCCACGAGCTCACGACGATCGTCGGGACGCTCACCGACGTGCACGGCGTGGAGCTCGGCGCGGACTCCCGGCTCGACCAGCTCACGTCGGCCTGGCTCGACCGCTGAGGCGACCGGGCCCGGGTGCGCGCACCCGGGGCCGCCCCGGGGACGAACAAACAGGCGCCGGTTCGGTTCCGGGGGTGGGTGCACCTCC
>NZ_JBSGSU010000003.1:296103-351913 GCF_053607065.1 Cellulomonas sp. NPDC055163
GCGGGGGGGGGGGCGAAGGGGGGGGCAGGGGGGGGGGTGGGGGGGGGCCTCCGGGTGCGAAATGCTCGTTGGGCTTGGTTTAGCCCGGGGGGGGGCGGGGCCTGGGGCGACCCCCCCCGGTCCCGCCCGGAGCCCGACCGACCGGTCGCCGGTCGGGCTCCGGGGCTGCGCGCACCTCGCGTCGTCCGGACGCGCCGCCCCGCGTCACGGCACGGTGCCCCGGACCGCACCATGAGGAAGACCGCCGGACGTTGACCCGCGTCGTGCCCGGGAGAAGGCTGGGACCACCTGCACCGGCGCACCGCAGCCCCACGGCCGACCCGGAGCCGCCGCAGGCGAGAGCCGCACACGACCGTGTGCCCGAGGGCTCCGGCGAGGCGCCGCGAGCCTCACGCACCGCGACCGCGACCCGCCGAGACCCCGCCCGGCCCGCCGCCCGCACGGCGCACCGACCCGCAGGCGAGTGGATCTCGGAGGGGGACCACCATGGCAGCCGTCGACACCGTCCAGCACCTCGGAACCGAGCACGGGTACCGGTTCTTCGAGAGCGTCCTCGAGAAGTCCGACGACGCCCGCGCCCTGCACGGCGAGCTCACCGCGCTCGGGCTCGAGGCGCAGCCCGAGCGCACCCAGCTGTTCTCGGTGTTCAGCCCGGACAGCCTGCAGTCCATCGCGATCTCGGTCACGCCGTTCAGCAGCAAGGACCAGACCCAGGAGGGCGGGCTGAGCGTGTCCGAGGGCGGGCACGCGCAGGCCGTCGTCGTCGACATCACCGACAGCACCAGGATCGTCGCGTTCGAGCACCTGGCGCTCCAGGACGGCCAGGTCGTCCGCTCGAAGCACGACACCGAGGAGCTGACCCGAGGCCGCGAGGAGGGCAAGGGCCGTGCGTCCGACGGGTACATCCGCGAGCTCGCGGAGCGTGCGGGGAAGGTCCCGGCCGGCCGGCACCTCGTCGAGATCGAGGCCCGTCAGGTGCGCTCGCTCGCGAGCGTCTCCTACAACACGCTGCTCGGCGACGACTTCTCCCAGTCGGTGCACGACAAGGAGGAGATCACGGCGCTCCAGGGCAGCACGCGGCTCGTCGCCGAGATCGGGCTGTTCGTGCTGTTCCGCACGTCGGGCTCGGCGTGCTGCAGCTGCTCGTGCTCGTGCTGGGGATCGAGCAGCTGCAGCTGCAGCTATGCCGGCTGACCACGGGGACCGCCCGGTGCGCGCCGACGACCGGCTGCGCGTGCCGGAGCGGTTCACGGTCGTCCCGGCGCCCGACGGGTCGTTCCGCCTGCACTCGCTGACGTTCTCGCTCGAGCTGCGCGGCGGGCGGGACGACCTGCTCGGGCGCCTGCTCGCGCTGCTCGACCGCGAGCGCCCGTGGGCCGAGGTGCTCGGGGCGTTCGAGCCGGAGGACCGTCCCCGGGTGGCCGCGGAGGTCGACGCGCTGCTCGAGCGGGGTGCGCTCGAGGTCGTGCACGACGTGCCGGGGCTGAGCGCGGCCGAGCGCCGGCGCCTCGCCCCGCAGATCGCGTTCTTCTCCCACTTCGTCGCACCCGAGCGGGAGGGCGCGGCGGACGACGGGACGGGTGAGGCGCTCCCGCGGTCCGGCGAGGAGTACCAGCTCCTGCTCGCCCGCAGCACGGTCGTGGTCGTCGGGCTCGGGGCCACGGGCTCCGCGGTCGTGCGGGCGCTCGCCGTCGCGGGCGTCGGTCGCGTCGTCGTGTGCGATCCCGGGACGGTCGACGCCGGGGACCGGGCCTCGGACGGGCTGCTCGGCGGCGCGACCCCGGGCGAGCCGCGCGCGGCGGTCGTGCAGCAGCGCGTCGAGGACCTCGGGACCGGGACGTCGGTCGAGCCGGCCGACCGGCCCGAGGACGTCGACGGGTGGGTCCGGCTGCTCGACGGCGCGGCGTGCGCGGTGCTCGCGGAGGACTCCGCCGACCCGCGCGCGTACGAGCTGGTCAACGAGGCGGCGCTCGTCACCGGGACCCCGTGGTCGAGCGCGCGCCCCGCGGGCTTCGAGGTCCACGTGGGCCCGACGGTGCTCCCGCACGAGACTGCGTGCTGGACCTGCTTCGAGCTCCGTCGCCGCAGCAACGTCCCGGACCTCGCCGAGCTCGACCTCGTGGAGCGGCACGCGCGTGTCGCCGGGCTGCGGCCCGAGCACCTCCTCGTGAGCCCCGCGGCGGCGCTCCTCGCGCTCGAGGTCGTCAAGGTCGTGACCCTGTTCACGGCGCCCGCCTCCTACGCGCACCTGCTGAGCCTGAGCCTCGTGAACGGGACGACGCGGCTCCACCCGGTGCTGCGGGTGCCGCGGTGCCCCGCGTGCGGGCGCTCGGCGCAGGCGCGCCCGACCATCCACGTGTGGCAGCGCAGCGCGGGGGAGGACGCCCGTGACCGGGACGCTGTCGCACGCTGAGCACGTCGCCGAGCCGGTCGTCGAGCCGGCACCCACCGGCGCCGACGTCGACCGCGAGGGGGCGGCCGGAGACCTGGGGTCGCGTCGCCGGGCGGCGCGCGGACCGGCGCGCGCGGCGCCGTCACCCGTGGACGACCTCACCGGGCTCGTCCGCTGGGTGCTCGACATCCCGGCCGAGCCGGGCGAGCCCACGATCTTCAACGCGTCCGTGAAGATGGCCGCGACGACCGTCTACAACGAGCACCCCTGCTACGACAACAACGGCGGGTCCGGCCTGACCGCCCAGGACGCGCGGGGCGCGGCGCTCGGCGAGGGGCTCGAACGGTACTGCTGCTCGGTGTACGACCACGGCGACCTCGTCGTCGGCACCTACGACGAGGTGTCCCGGACGCACCCGGCGGTGCGCCCCGACGACCTCGCGCTGTTCCGTCCGCACGTCGGCACGGCCCCGGGCACCCTGCCGGCCACGGCCCCGGCGAGCGCGCACGCGCACGACGTGCCACTCGCGTGGGTGTGGGCCTGGCGCCCCGTCCCGCGCAGCGCGGTGCTCGTCCCGGCGTGCCTCGTCTACATGCCGTACTTCCCGGGGACCCCCGACGAGGTGGTCCTCGCGCCCGCGGTGTCGACGGGGCTCGCGTGCGCCGCGACCGTCGACGACGCGGTGCTGCGCGGGCTGTGCGAGGCGGTCGAGCGGGACGCGTTCATGATCACGTGGATGAACCGCCTCCCGGTCCCGCGGGTCGACCTCACGTCGCACCCGCGCCTGCGTCGCGTCTACGAGGACCGCCTCGCGCGCGACGGCCTGGAGTACCTGCTCGTGCGGACCACGACCGACCTGGGCGTCCCCAGCTTCCTGTGCGTGCTCCTGGACCACCGGCGCTCGCCCACGATGATCTCGGTCGGTGGCGCGGCGGGGCTCGACCCGGTCCGGGCGGCGACGAAGGCGATGACCGAGGCGGTGCAGACCCGCGAGTGGGGCAAGTTCCTCGGCGGGCCCGAGGGGCGGGCGCCGTTCGCGGCGGCGTACGACGACGTCCGGGACTTCGAGGACCACGTGCGCCTCTACGCCTACGGCGACATGGAGCACGCGGTGGAGTTCCTGCGGGCGGGGCCCGTCGTGGGCGTCGACGAGGGGGTGCCCGCCGGTTCGCCGGCGCCCGCGGCGGCCCCGCGCTCCGTGGCGGGCGACCTCGCGGCGGTGCTGGACCGGCTCGACGACGCGGGGCTCGACGTCCTCGCGCTCGACCTCACCACGACCGACGTGGCCGAGGCCGGCTACCGCGTCGCGCGCACGATCGTCCCGCAGCTCCAGCCGCTCGACGCCGACCACCGCCTCCGGTTCCTCGGCGGGCGCCGGCTCTACGAGGCCCCGGTCCGGATGGGGTACCGGTCGGGACCCTCGACCGTGGCGGACCTCAACCCCGTGCCCCATCCCTACCCGTGACGGCAGGTGCGACGTGATCGGTGCGGCGGGCGAGGGCGACGCGGACGACCGCGCGTTCGAGACGTACCACGAGGCCAGCAAGCAGCGCCGGCACGACCTCGCGTTCGCGCAGCGCGTCTACAGCCTCGGCGCGAGCCCCGTGTTCCACGACGTCGCGTCCCGGACGTTCAAGCGGTACCCGGGCGCCCTCGTGACGCCGCTGCCCGCGGTGGAGCCGCTCGCGGTGCCGCTCGACGACGCGGTGGCCCGGCGCCGTTCCACGCGTGCGCTCGACCCGGGCGTGGGCGTGGCGCTCGCGGAGGTGTCGCGGCTGCTGCACCTCGCCGACGGCATCACGGGCACGCTGCACCTGGCGCGGGAGGGCATCGACCAGCCGGTCCGCGCGGTGCCGTCCGGCGGTGCGCTCTACCCGGTGGAGACGTACCTCGTCGCCGAGCGTGTCGACGGCCTGGACCCGGGCCTCTACCACTACGCGCCCGAGCCGCACGCGCTCGAGGCTCTGCGCCCCGGGTCGGCGTCCGCGGAGCTCGTGCGGGCGACGAGCGACCCCGTCTTCCGCTCCGCGGCTGCCACCGTCGTGCTGACCGCGGTGCTCGCGCGCCCGGCGTTCAAGTACGGCGAGCGCGCGTACCGGTTCGCGCTCCTCGAGGCGGGCCACGTGTGCCAGAACCTCCTCCTCGGCCTCGCGTCCGCGGGCCTCGCGGGCGCACCGTTCGGCGGCTTCCTCGACGACGAGGTGCACGGGCTCCTCGACGTGGACGGGGTCGACGAGGTCGCGCTCTACCTCGTCGCGCTCGGGCACGCCGCCCGGCGACCCGGCCCCGTCCCGCCACCGGACGTCGGCGAGCTGACCGAGCGGCTGCTGCGCTCGCTCGGCGCGGGCCCGGGCGCCGACCCTCGTGCGGACCCCGACGCGCGCAGGGACGGTCGCGCCGACGGACGGTGACCCCGCGTCGGCGCGCGGACGACGGGCCCGTGCGGGAGGGTGGCCCCATGTGTGGCAGGTACGCGAGCGCACGCCGGGACGCCGACATCGCCGGCGCCCTCGCGGTGCAGGAGATCGTCGACGAGGAGACCCCGCCGTCCTGGAACGTGGCGCCGCAGCAGGACATCCGGGTCGTGCTCGAACGCACGCCGCGCGGCGCACCCGAGGACGCCGGCCCCGTCCGGCAGCTCCGGCGGGTGCGCTGGGGTCTCGTGCCGGCGTGGGCCAAGGACGACGAGGTCACGAAGGTCGGCGCCCGGATGATCAACGCACGCTCGGAGTCGCTCACCGAGAAGCCCGCGTTCAAGCGCGCCGCGGCGAAGCGCCGGTGCCTGGTCCCGATGGACGGCTTCTTCGAGTGGCGCAAGAACGCCGACGGGACCAAGACCCCGTTCTTCCTGCACGCCGGGGGTGACCTCATCGCCGCCGCGGGGCTCTACGAGCTGCGCCCGGACCCGGAGCGACCGGGGGAGTGGCTGTGGACGGCGACGGTCGCGACCCGCGCGGCGACCGACACCCTCGGCGAGATCCACGAGCGCTGCCCGGTGCTCGTCACGCCGGACCGGGTCGACGCGTGGCTCGACCCCCACCTGACCGCCCTGGACGCCGTCGAGGCGCTCCTCGCGGCGCTGCCCGAGCCGCACCTCGAGCCGCGCGAGGTCGGCGCGGCGGTCGGGAACGTCCGCAACGACGGCCCGCACCTCGTGGAGCCGGCGGCCGGGTAGCGGCGCGCGAACGTCGGGCGACGGACCCGAGGCAGCGCCCCGACGATCACCGGCTCCCGGTAACGGCGCGGCCCGTGAGCCGCGCGCTGGCGGTGGTGCGGCGCGCGCGTTCCGAAAATGTTTCGCTCAGCCCGTTGCTGCACGCGCGACGAATACCGCGCGCTCGCGTGCGCTGGCGCATGATTTGCGGCGGCTTGCGGCTATTGACGGCCGCTGCGCGGCATGGCTAGGGTCCACATCCGGACACATATTGCGAAACTGTTTCGATGCGCGACGGCGCGCAGTCGACCGGTGGCGCGACGCGTCCGGTGCTCGAGCGATCGACGTCGTCCGGCGTCCTGCGGGCGTGACCGGTGCGGGTACCCGCGTCGGCTCGGCCCCAGGGCGGCGGCCGCGCCCACGGCCCGTGGGCCCGACGAACTGGACTCCCAACGAAGGGAAGCTGTCGTGAAGCCTCGTAGGTCGGCGCTCGTCGCCACGGTGGGTGGGTTGGCTCTGGTCCTGGGAGCGTGCTCGGGCGGTGGGACCGCCGACGGCGCCGCGCAGGACCCCGACGCCGAGGTGACGTTCTGGTCCTTCACCGGCATCGGCGCCCAGGAGGGGCTCGACGAGTACCTCACCAAGAAGCCCGACGCGAAGGTCAAGCTCTCCGAGGTGGGGAGCACCACCGAGACCGCGACCGCCCTGACCGCGGCGCTCGCCGGCGGCGAGGTGCCCGACCTCGTGATGATCCAGAACGACGACCTGCCCAAGTTCGTGGAGAACCCGGGCAACTTCGTCGACCTGCGCACGCTCGGCGGCGACGACCTCGGCGACGACTACCTCGACTGGGCCACGAGCTTCGCGACGGCGGAGGACGGCTCCCTCATCGGCGTCCCGACCGACGTCGGGGGCCTCGGCCTCGCCTACCGGGCGGACCTGTTCGAGGCGGCAGGCCTGCCCACCGACCCGGCCGAGGTGGCCGCGGCGTGGTCCACGTGGGACGACTTCATCGCGATGGGCACGGCGTACACCGAGAAGACCGGGCAGCCGTTCGTCGACAACGTCGAGACCACCGTCTTCTTCTCGACCGTGAACCAGGTCGACGAGAAGTACTACTCGGACGACGGCGAGCTGATCTACGACACCAACCCCGAGGTGAAGGATGCCTTCCAGGTCGCCGTGGACACCTACGAGGCCGGGCTCAGCGCGGACATCGCCGCGTGGTCCTCGGGCTGGGACCCCGGCCGGGCCAACGGGTCGTTCGCCGTGTCGATCGCTCCCTCGTGGATGCTCTCGCAGATCAAGAACGCCGCCCCGGACACCGCCGGGAAGTGGCGCGTGACGTCCGTGCCCGGGGTCGGCGGCAACTGGGGCGGCAGCGTCATCGCGATCCCCGCCCGTGCCGAGAACAAGGCCGGCGCCTGGCAGTACATCGAGACGATGATGTCGCCCGACGCCCAGGCCGAGCACTTCGAGAAGACCGGCACCTTCCCCGCCGCGAAGGTGGCGCTGACCACGGAGGCCGTGCTCAGCCACACCGACGAGTTCTTCGGCGACTCGCCCATCGGCAAGGTCATGAGCGAGTCGGTGCTCCAGGCCACGTCCTCCTACAACGGGCCCGACACCGGGGCCATCGGCGGGGGGCTGCTCAACGCGCTCGCGGACATGCAGACCGGCAACACCGCTCCCGAGGACGCGTGGGAGACCGGCCTGAAGAACGTCGAGGAAGCCATCGGCGGCTGACCGACCACCCTGGCTGCCCCGACAACGCGGGTGGCCCGGCCGTGACCGGGCCGCCCGCGGACGGAGGAAGAGCGTGTCCACGACCATCACCCCCACCCGTGTGACCGAGCCGCGCCGGCAGCGGGGCGACGAGCCCGTCCGGCTCAGGACCTCGTTCCTCGAACGGCTGGCCCCCTACGCCTACGTCGCGCCGTTCTTCGTGATCTTCGGGATCTTCGGCCTGTTCCCGCTCGTGTTCACC
The DNA here is from genome assembly GCF_053607065.1 of Cellulomonas sp. NPDC055163. Taxonomy (NCBI): domain Bacteria; kingdom Bacillati; phylum Actinomycetota; class Actinomycetes; order Micrococcales; family Cellulomonadaceae; genus Cellulomonas; species Cellulomonas sp. NPDC055163. The sequence continues at coordinate 303,637 of NZ_JBSGSU010000003.1, forward strand.
TTCTATGTCGCGCTGTTCGACTGGAACCCGATCGGGGAGCAGACGTTCATCGGGCTGGCGAACTTCGAGCGCCTGTTCGCCGACTCCCGGTTCTGGAACGCGCTGGTGAACACGTTCGGGATCTTCGTGATCTCGACGGTCCCGCAGCTCGTCCTCGCGCTCGGCCTCGCCCACCTGCTCAACCACGCGCGGCTGCGGTGGGCGACGTTCTTCCGGATGTCGATGCTGCTGCCGTACATCACGTCCGTCGCCGCGACGGCGATCGTGTTCGGCCAGATCTTCGACCGCAACTTCGGGCTGCTCAACTGGGGTCTGGGCCTGGTGGGCGTCGAACCGGTCAACTTCCTCGCGTCCCGGTTCGGCTCCTGGGTCGAGATCTCCGCGATGGTGACGTGGCGCTGGTTCGGCTACAACACGCTGCTCTACCTCGCGGGCTTGCAGGCGATCCCGCGGGAGATGTACGAGGCGGCGTCGGTGGACGGTGCCAACGGCTGGCAGCAGTTCACACGCCTGACGATCCCGTCCCTGCGCCCGATCATCGTCTTCACCGTCGTCATGTCGACGATCGGGGGGCTGCAGATCTTCACCGAGCCGCTCCTCGTCGCACCGGAGTCCGGGCTCACGTGCGGTGCGGCGCGCCAGTGCCAGACCCTCGCGCTCTTCCTCTACGAGCAGGGCTTCGGGCAGTTCGAGTTCGGCTACGGCTCCGCGGTGGGCGTCGTGCTGTTCTTCGTCGTGGTGATCGCCGCGGCGCTCAACTTCTTCCTGGCCACCCGCACCCGAGGAGGTCGCTGATGCCCGCCACGACCGTGACCGCGCCGGTGGCGGCGCCGATCGCGTCCGCTCGTCACGGTGGCCGGCTCGGTGCCGTGCGCTGGTACACCTACGCGCTGCTCGTCGGGGCCGTCGTCGTCTCGGCGTTCCCGCTCTACTACATGTTCGTCGTCGCCTCGGTGGGCGCCACCGCGATCACGTCCTCCCCGCCGCGGCTCCACCCGGGCGGGAACCTCCCGGAGGTCACCGCCAAGGTTCTCGAGCGGGTGCCGTTCCTGCTGTCGCTGCTCAACAGCCTGGTCGTGTCCCTGACGATCGCCGTGGTCTCGGTGCTGCTGTGCGCCCTCGCCGGGTACGCGTTCGCCAAGCTGCGGTTCCCGGGCCGCAACGTGCTGTTCCTCCTGGTGCTGCTCACCATGACCGTCCCGGCCCAGCTGAGCGTCATCCCGCAGTACCTGATCGTCTCGGAGCTCGGGTGGGTCGACAGCCTCCAGGCGATCATCGTCCCGGGCCTGGCGAACGCCTTCGGGATCTTCTGGATGCGCCAGCACATGGCGAGCACGGTCACCGACGAGCTGATCGGGGCGGCCCGGATCGACGGCTGCAGCTCATGGCAGGTCTTCCTCCGCATCGCGTTCCCGGTCGTGCGCCCCGCGGCGTTCGTGCTGGGGCTCATCACGTTCACCGCGGTGTGGAACGACTTCATGTGGCCCTTCATCGTCCTGAAGTCGCCCGAGCTCTTCACGGTCCAGATCGCGCTCAAGCAGCTCCAGGCGAACCGGTCGATCGACATCGCCCTGGCCATGGGCGGCTCGTTCCTCGCGACGCTGCCGCTGCTCGTCGCCTTCGCCTTCGTCGGCCGCCGGATGGTCGCCGGGATCATGGACGGGGCGTTCAAGGGCTGAACGGCGTCGGCGAGTCGGCCGGGTCGCCTGCCCGCGCGTCCCGCGCCCCGACGGCGGGGCGCGGCGCGGGCGGTCAGGCGTCCGGGGCGGGGCCCGTGGAGTCGCGCACGACGAGCGAGGTGGCGAGCTGGACGTACCGGGAGGCGGGCTCGACGCCCGCGGACATCGCGAGCACCGTCTCGACCGCCATGCGCCCCATCCCCGTCAGCGGCTGGTGCACCGACGTGAGCGGGGGTGACGTCCAGGCGGCCTGCGGGGTGTCGTCGAACCCGACGACGCTCAGGCGCGCGGGGACCGGGACGCCGAGCTCGCGGGCGGCGCCGAGGACGCCGACGGCGATCTCGTCGTCTCCTGCGATGACCGCCGTGGGGGGCCGGGCGGCGCTCAGCAGCGCGTGGCCGCCGGTCCGGCCGGTGTCGACGGAGAAGAGCCCGTGCCGCACGAGGTCCGGGTCGAGGTCGACGCCGGCGGAGTCGAGCGCCGCCCGGTACCCGTGGAAGCGCTCGCGCGCCGCCGCCGAGGTGTCCGGCCCGCCGATCCACGCGATGCGGCGGTGCCCGAGGGCGAGGAGGTGCTCGGTGGCCGTGCGCCCGCCGGCCCAGTTCGTGGACCCGACGCTCACGACGTCCGGGTCCTCGAGGTCGACGGGGTCCACCATCACGAACGGGATCCGTGCCTCCGCGGCGGCCTCGAGCAGCGCGGTGGGCGTCCCGAGGGTCAGGCCGACGAGCCCGACGACGCCGGCGACCTGCTGCTCGGCCACCCACGCCCGCGCGGCCGACCTCGTGCCGCGGACCGCCCGGTCCGGGGCGAGGCGGACGAGGAGGTTCGCGTCCGCGGCGGTCGTCGCCGCGAGGACCCCCTGGAGGACGTGGGTGATGTACGGCGAGTCGAGCGCGTCGAGCACGGCGGCCAGGGTCCGGGCGCGCGGCGGGTTCCACTGCGACACCGGCGGCCGGTAGCCGAGCTCCTCCACGGCCGCGAGGACGCGGGTGCGCGTGTCGGCGGCGACGTCGCTGCGTTCGTTGAGCACCTTGGAGACGGTGCCCTTCGTGACGCCCGCGAGGCGCGCGACGTCGACGAGAGTCGTGCGCTGCTGGGGACGCCCGGCCATGGTGCTCCTGTCTCGAAACCTGTTTCGAGGCTATCGAGCAGGTCCGCGCACGTCAACGCGCCGCTCGTGCCCGCGTGTTGCCGGTTGACGCTGCGACCCAGCGCTCGGTAGCGTCCGCACCGATCCGCAGTGTTGCGAAACTGTTGCGGCCTCGTAGCGACAGGAGTCCCCATGCCGTCACAGCGCCCCCGGATCGACGGACGCGTCGCCGACGACCGCCCGCTCCGGCACGTGTGGAGCCACTGCGTCGGCGCCGGTCGCGCCAACGAGGCGCTGCGCGCCGACTGGCAGGGGCACTTCCGGGAGGCGGTCGAGACGCTCGGCGTCCGGCACGTCCGCTTCCACGGCCTCTTCCACGACGACATGTTCGTGTACCGCGCGAGCGACGGCGGCGGCTTCGGGCCACCCACACCGCTCGCCGAGCCCCGGTTCACCTTCGCGTACGTCGACAAGGTCGTCGACTTCCTCCTGGACGCGGGGGCGCGGCCGTTCGTCGAGCTCGGGTTCATGCCGCGTGAGCTGGCCACGCAGACCGAGACCGTGTTCTGGTGGGGGGCGCACTGCAGCCCGCCGACGGACATGGCCCGCTGGGTCGACCTCGTGACCGCGACCCTCGACCACTGGGTCGAGCGCTACGGGATCGCGGAGGTGCGACGGTGGCGGTTCGAGGTCTGGAACGAGCCGAACCTCGTCCCGCACTTCTGGACGGGCACCCGGACCGAGTACCTCGAGCTCTACGAGGCCACCGCGCGGGCGGTCAAGGCCGTGGACCCGCAGCTGAAGGTCGGCGGACCGTCCACGAGCGTCTTCGTGCCGGACGACCGGTACCGGGGCGAGTACGAGGACCGGTCGGCCGAGCACGCGACCGCCGAGGCGGAGGACGTGGACGCGCTCGACTGGCGCCCGGTGTGGATCCACGAGCTGATCGCGTGGTGCCACGACCGCGACGTCCCGCTCGACTTCCTCTCGACGCACCTGTACCCCACGGACGCCGCGTTCGGCGCCGACGGCGAGCTGCGCCACCTCGAGCGCCACGTCGACGCGACCCACCAGGACCTGCTGCTGCTCCGCGACCTCATCGCGGCGAGCCCGTTCCCGGCGGCCGAGCTCCACATCACCGAGTGGTCGAGCTCGCCGTCGAGCCGCGACGCGATGCACGACACGGTGTTCGCCGCGACGTACGTCACGCGCGCGCTCCTGCGCGGGGCCGGCGTGGCCGACTCCATCTCCTACTGGACGTTCACCGACGTGTTCGAGGAGGGCGGCGCCGGCATCGGGCCGTTCCACGGCGGGTTCGGCCTGGTCAACGAGCAGGGCATCCACAAGCCGACGTTCCACGCGTTCGCGATGCTCGCGCGGCTCGGCGACCGGGTGCTCCTCGCCGCGCCGCACGGGGTGATCACGCAGCACTCCGGCTCGGGCGACGTCGCCGCGGTGCTGCTCCACTACCCGGAGGAGATGGGGACGCGGGGGATCGGCTCCGCGCGCTCCTACGCGGCGACCCGCGGGCTCGCGCGCACGGGACCGGACCTGCGCGTCCGCCACACCGTCGACGGGCTGAGGCCGGGCGCGGCGTACCGGGTGGAGCAGGTCGACTGGGAGCACGGGAACGTCGCGGAGGCGTGGCACCGGATGGGGGAGCCGCTCAACCTGACCCGGGAGCAGGAGGCGCACCTGCGCACCGTCGCGGACGGCCTGCTCCGCAGCGAGCTGACGGTGGACGGCGACGGCGTGCTCACGATCGACCTCGGCCTGCCCCCGTGGGCGGTCGTCTCGGTCACCAGCGCACCCTGAGAGCGGCCGGGAGCCCCGCGCGGGCGAGCAGCGGCGGTCGTCAGTTCCTCGCGGAACGGCGGTCGAGCTGCCCGGGCACGAGCGGGAACGGGACGAGGTGGTGGGCGAGCGCAGCCGCTTCGACGTCCCTCGCCGCCGCGACGTGGACGTGCGCCCCGCGGCGCTCGAAGACGACGAGGACCGCGGAGGTCCCGGGGACGAGGTCGCGCGCCATCGCCGCCACGTCGTCGTCCCGTACCGTGCCGCGGCCCGCGACCGCCAGCCCCGCGACGCCCGCGACCGTCGCGAGGTCCTCGTCGGGGAGCACCTCGAGCTCGTGCGGCGTCCGGCGGCGCACCACGAGCACGTCGACCAGGCCGAGGCCGCGGTCCGCCGCGAGGCGCCGCAGCTCGGCGGTCACCGCGGCGGGGGCGCGCTCGCCCGAGAACGCCAGCGCCACGAACTCGACCGGGCCGTGACCCGTGCTCGGTGACGCGCGCGGGGTGCTCGTCCCCGGCGACGGCCGGCGAGCACCGGCCGCCGCCGGGGCCGAGGACGGCGCGCCCTGCCCCCTGCGGAAGGGCCGCACCAGGAGCGGTCCGAGGACCGGCTCCAGGACGCCCAGCACGACGGTCAGCACCGCGACGGTCACGACGAAGGCGGTCGTCCTCACGGCGAGGTCGCCGTCGAGCAGCCAAGCGGCCGCGAGGAGACCCGCCGCGACCGACACCAGGTGGACGAGCGTGCGGACCAGGACACGGGTCACGGCGCCTCCCTCGGCACGGGGCGCGGCGGCCGAGCGGGAGCACCGCCGGCGGGGGACTGCCCGGGAGGGGTCGCCGGTCGGCGCCGCCGGTGCTCCTCCTCGGCCTCGCGCAGGAGCTGGGCGGTGTACTCCTGCGTGACCCCGGAGAGCCGGCCCGCGCGCATCGGGGCGAAGCCCCCTCGCACCGCCGCCCCGCCGTCCGGCCCCTCGGCGTCACGCTCGAGGTGCTCGGGCCGGCCGGCCCTCCGGAACCCCCACACCGTGCGGCGCCCTCGTCCGGCCGCCGGCGTCACGCCAGCGCCCTCGCCTTCAGGGCGTCGAACTCGCTCGGAGTGATCGCGCCGGTGTCGAGGAGCTGCTTGCCCGTCGCGATCTGGTCCGCCGGCATCGGGCGGGCCGCGACCTCGCGGATGTAGGCGTCGGCGTCCTGCTGCGCGGCCCGGGCCGACGCCAGCGACCGCTCGCTCATCCCACGCCCACGGGCGACGAGGTAGATCAGTGCCGCGAGGAACGGTGCGATGAACAGGACCACGACCCAGAGCGCCTTCCAGCCGCCCGCGAGGTCCTTGTCACGCACCAGGTCGGCGAAGATCTGGAACATCACCATCAGGTAGGCGATGAAGAAGAAGCTCCACACGAGCAGCCAGAAGAAGTCCCAGAAGTCCACGACCTGCCTCCTGCCACGATCGGATCCGCGCCGGTCGGCGCCCAGCGACCACGAGCGTCGTCCGCCCGGGACCCGCTTCGCCTCACCCGAAAGTCGCGAACGGCCCCGGTGCCCTCGTCGCCGGCGTCCCGGTCCCGTCAGCGGTCGTCGGGGATCGTCACGACCTCGACGATCGCGACCCCGAGCTGCGCGAGGTAGTTGAGGATGCCCTGGAGCTCGCCCTGGTCCCGGACGGCGCCGGTGAGGGTGGTCTGCATCACCTGCACGGTCGGCGTCAGGTGCGGGAACGGTGCGAGCATCTCCTCGGAGATCTCGGCGCTCACCCGGATCAGCATGCGTGGCATCCCGCTCCCCTCGCCGGCGTCCGGCCCGCGGTCCGTCGCCCGATCGGGCCCCGCCGGCGCCGCGTCGTCCTCACGCGGCATCGGCATCGACCGTAGATCCGTGCGGTCGGGAGCGTGTCACCCGGGTCGGGTGAAGGCGCCGAGGAGCCGGGGCTGCTCATCCGCGGCGGGTGATCGTCGCGCGGGAGCGGTGCTGCACCCTTCGAGAGGGAGGTCGACCGCCCGCTGGAGCCGGTGCGAGGGGAGGGCCCTGTGGTCAGTCTCGTGGCGCTGCAGTACGACGACGTGGGCGAGGCGTCGCGTGCCGCGGCCCGGGTCGTGCGCCCGGGGGACCGTGCCTCGCCCGCCGGCGCGTCGGCACCGAGCACGGGCGGGCTCGCCGTGGCGTGGTGGACGTCCCGTGCGCCCAGCCCGAGCTTCCGCCCGCTGACCACGCCGGGGAGCCCGCACGTCGGCCCGGCGTTCTGGGGCCTGCTCTTCGGGACCGTCTTCTACCTCCCGCTCATCGGTGCCGCGCTGGGCCGCACGACCGGGACGGACTCCGACCTGCTCGCCGACCTCGGCATCGGCGACACCTTCGTCAACCGGCTCCGGGACCAGCTCGTCCCGGGGACGTCCGCGCTCGTCGTGGTGTGGACGCAGCCGGACACGGTCTCGCTGCTCGCGCTCGGGGCCGCGCACGACCACCACCTCGCCCTGGTCGCCGGGTTCGACGACGCGCAGCAGGCGGCGCTGTGGGAGGTGTTCGGCGGCTGACGGCGCTCCTCGCGCGCCGGCGGCTCACTCGCCGCGCGGGAGCACCCCGAGCTGCCGGGCGACCCGGAGTGCCTGGGCGGAGCGCTCGACACCGAGCTTGCGGTACAGCGAGCTCACGTGGGTCTTCACGGTGTTGGGCGTGATGAACAGCGTGTGCGCGACCTCGGTGTAGGACAGGCCGTCCGCGAGCCCGTGGAGGACCGCGAGCTCGCGACCCGTCAGCTGCGCGATGGCCGGCTCCGCAGACCCGGGGTGCGCGGCCTCGGCGTGCGCGACCTCGGGCGCGTCGCCGGCCTGCCGCAGGGCGGCGAGCGCGCGCTGCGCGTACGGGTGCCCGTGCGGGTCGTCGGCCTCCCGCCGGAGCGCCTCCGTGAACGCCGGGCCGGCTCCGGCGGCGATCATCAGGCGGTGCACGGCGCCGGTGGACCACACCCGGCTGAGCAGGTCCCGCAGCGGGCGCTCGACGTCGTCGGACCGGGTGCTCGTGGCGATCAGCACGAGGCACGCCGCGGCCGCGGTCCCGGTGACCGCATGGAGCGTGGGCTGTGCGGTGAGCGCCTCGAACGTCCGCCGCGCACGGGCCACGTCGCCGGTGAACATCGCGACGACCCCGTCGAAGAGGTCGGCGTCCTCGTCGTGGCCGAGGTCACGGAGCGCCTGAACCTCGACGCGCACGCCAGTCACGTTCTGCTGCGCCACGTGGACCTCGGCCGCCACCACGTGCACGAACCGCCCGAGGAAGGGCGGCAGGTCCCGCCGCAGCACCGAGCGACCGGCCAGCACGCGCCACGCCTCGTCGAACGCGCCCTCCTGCGCCCAGAGCCTCGCGCGGAGCAGCCGACCCAGGACCTGCACGAGCGGGTCCCGGTCGTCGGCGTCGCGCCGCTCCGCCGCGTCGAGGTGCTGCCGGGCGAGGTCGGGCTCGAGCCGCTCGAACGCCACCCAGGCGGCGGTGACGTCGGCACGGGCCACGGAGAGCGGGTGGGAGCCCGCCGGGGCGGTGAGCGCGAGGCACTCCTCGGCGGTCGAGGCGGCGGCCTGCAACGCTCCGTCGATGAGCTCCGCGAGAGCCCGTGAGGCCAGTGCCGACGCGCGGATGTGCACGTAGCCGGTGCCGGCGACGAGGGACACCGCACGCTCGAGGTGCAGCGCCGCCTCGCCGACCGCGTCGGTCCACAGCAGCACGGCCCCGAGCTCCACGTCGAGCCACGCGCGCCGGGCGAGGGAGAGCTCGGGGTGCGTCTCGAACGAGGTGCTGTCGAGCAGGCGCGTGGCCGTGAGCACGGCTGAGGTCGGGTCCACCCAGCCGTGACGGGCCGCCCACAGGTCGAGCAGCGCGAGGTCGGCGTGCAGCCGGCCGGCGCTGCCCGACCCGTCGCCCCGGGGGCGCGACGGCGACCGCTCGACGGCCTGCTGCCCGACCAGCAGCGCGCCCTCGACGTCTCCCGCGGCGCGGAGGCGGAGGGCCTCGACCGCGAGCAGGGACGGGTTCGCCACACGCGTCGCCTCGGGCAGGTGCAGCCTCGACGGTGCCAGGCGGTCGCCGTGGCCGAGCGCGATCACCGCCGGCCCGAGCTCCACGACCGTGCGGGTGATCACCTCGACGTCGTGGGAGGCGAGAGCGTGGTCGACGGCGGGGACGGGCCGGCCCAGCTGCGCGCAGTGACGCGAGGCGCGTGCGTGCGCGCCGGCGACCAGGGCGCCCTCGGGCGAACCCGGCTGCGCCAGGTCGTCGAGGTGCCGCTGCAGGACGGGGTGGACGCGCCAGCGGAGCACCCGGTCGGCGCCGACGGCTGACGTCACCAGCCCTGCGCCGAGGAGGCCGGCGAGGTCCGGCTCGGGCAGGCCCGTGAGCACGGCAGCGTCGGCCGCGTCGAAGGAGCGCGCCGCGGAGAGCGCGAGCACGCTGTCCCTGCGCTCGCCCGGCAACGACGCCACGGTCTCCGCGAGGAGATGGGCCGCCACCGGGCGTCTCGCCAGGACCTCGGCGAGGTCGCCCGCCGTCGCGTCGCCGAGCGTCTCGAGCTCCCGGACGGCGCCCACGAACAGCCCGATCCACCCCCGCGTGACGCCGAGCAGCGTGCGGACGTCGCGGGTGGTCGCCCGCGGGGCGCGCTCGTGCGCGATCGCCGTCGCCTCGGGAGCGGTGAGGGCGAGCTCTGCCGCGGTGAGGACCCGCACCCGGTCGGGGGTCAGACCGGTGCCCAGGAGCGCGGTCGACGGCCCGCGGGACATGACGACCACGTGCACCCGGTCCGGGTCCCGGCACGCGCGATCGACGAGCTCGCGCGCGTGGCCCTCCCCGCCGGGCGCGGGGTGGTCGATCACGTAGACCACCGGGCCCTCCGCGGACGCACCGTGACCCGGCCCCCGCGCCGCAGGCGGCACACCGCCCGCCCCGGCCGACCCGACGAGGTGCGCGCCGCGGATCAGCCCTCGCTCGAGCGCGTCCCGCGTCCAGCGGGAGACCAGCGCCGACTTGCCGGAGCCCGCAGGTCCCTCCAGGTGGACCACGGGCACGGTCACCCACGCGTCGAGCAGGCGCTCGAGGCGCGGGCGCGCGGTGGGCCCTCGTCGACCCGGACCGGCGAGGTCCGCCGTCCCGGACGTCCGTGCGCGCCCCGTGCCCGAGCCCGTCCGCATCGCTCCCGCCCCCGTCCGCCCGGGACCACCGGCCCCTGTCTCCCGAGGATCCGTCCTCATCTGGAACTCACCCGTTCGGGTGAGGCCGACACCCGGCGCCCGTCCTAGCGTGAACGGCACATCACCCATACCGAGCGCCTGAGGCAGAGGTGCACGTCTACGGCCAGAGGACGTCCGATGCCCTCCTTCCAGCAGGTTAGTTCCGCGCGAACGCGCACGTCGACGCCCGCGCCGATGCGCCTTCGGGCGGTGGTGCCGCCCTGCGCCCGCCCCGCCCGCGCGCCCGGGCCCGGGGCGTCCCGGTGACCGCCGAGGCGGGCACCCGGAGCCTCCCCGGCACCGACCGGCTCCCGACCCTGCCCCGCACCTTCCTCGCCCGCACCCGCCTGTGGGAGTGCCTCGACGACGGGGTGCGCGGTGCCGTCACGACCGTCACGGCACCGGCCGGCTCCGGCAAGACCATGGGAGTCGCGGGCTGGCTGCAGGACCGGTCACGCGGGTGGCGCGACGGCCGCGGCGCACCGCCCACGTGGCTCGACGCCGCAGGTCCGCTGACCAGCGCCGAGCTCGCAGCGGCGCTCGACCGGTCCGCGGAGGCGGCCGCCGGGGCGGGGGCCTCGAGGGACGGGGTCGGCGTCGTCGTCGTGGACAACGCGGAGCGGCTCGAGTCCTCGTGCGTCGCGCTGATCGACGACGCCCTGGACCACAGCCCGCAGCGGATGCGCCTCGTCCTGCTCTCCCGCTGGGACGTCCCGCTGCGACGCCTCGTGCCCGCGATGCTCGGCATCCTCACGGACCTGCGCGGGGACGTGGTGCGGCTCGACGACGAGGAGGCCGCCGCACTCGTCCGGCTGCACGCCCCGGACGCGCCCGACAGCGTCGTCCGCCAGATCCTGGACCAGGCCCAGGGGTGGTGCGCGGTCGTCGTGCTCGCGGCCCGGGCCGCGCGGGCCGCCGGTCTGCGGGCGACGTCGTCGCTCAGGCCGCCGACGCAGGGACCGCTGGTGAGCGACCTGATGGCGCGCGAGGTGTTCGCCTCGCTCTCCCCGCGCGAGCGGCACGTCCTGCTCAGCATCTGCCACGAGCCCAGCGTCACGGCGGCCGACGCGTGCCTGGACGCGAACGAGCCGCGCGCGCTCGACGTGCTCGAGGCCATGGAGGAGACGGGCCTGCTCGTGCAGCGGGACGTCGGGACCGAGGCCGAGGGCGGCGCGAGGTTCCGCGTGCACCCCATGCTCCTGGACGTCGTGCGGCGCCGCTTCGTCACCGGTGGTGTGGACGTGCAGCGTGCGCAGGCCACGATCGCGCGCTCGAGCGACGTGGAGCTCGCGAGGGGCAACCTCGGCCGGGCGCTCGATCTCGCCTCGGTCGGCGGCCGCGCGAGCGAGTTCGTCGGCGAGCACGGGCTGCTCATGGTGCTGCGCGGGCAGCACGACCGCATCGCGGCCCTCGCGAGGTCCACGAGCACCGCCCTGCGTGCGGAGCCGGCGGCGAGCCTCGCGGTGGCCGTCGAGCGGTGGTTCGCCGACGACGCGGTCGGCGTCGGCCAGTGGCTCGAGCCGCTGCGCGAGCCCGACGCAGGGGATCTCCGCGCTCAGGCCGGGTCCGCGATCGCGGGGCTGCTGCGGGCGCAGCTGGGCCTCGAGCCCCTCGGACCGGCCACGCGCACGGCGGTCGCGCTCGCGCAGACCCGGGCCGGCTCGCTCCACGCGGGCCACCGGGCGCTGCTGCTCGCGCTGATCGGCAGCGCCCAGACGTGGCTCGGCGACCTGCGCGACGCGGAGAGCAGCCTCAGCAGCGCGATCCTCGCGGCGCGCAGCGAGGGAGCGGGCGCCCTGGAGCACGTGGCGACGGGCCTGCTCGCGCTGACCGAGTACCTGCGGGGGCGGGAGCCCGGGTCCGCGGGGCTCGTGCGCCGGTTGTCGGAGGTCACCACGGGCCCGTCCGCCGGAGGTGCCGCGGCGGTGACGGCGCTGCTCGGTCGGATGCACGCCGAACCGTGGATCTTCGTCGACCCTGCGGCGCCGACCGAGGTGACGGCGCCCCTGTCGTCCGGGCTCGCGGGGGGGTTCTGGGCGCGCGTCGCCGGGGCGCGGTCGCTCGCGCTGCGCGGACGGGCCGTCGAGGCCCAGGTCGTCCTCGACACGCCCGCCGGCCTCGCGCTGCCGCGTCACCTCGAGATCGTGCTCGAGGTGGAGCGCGCGCTGCTCGCCGTGGTCAGCGACGACGCCGACCGGCTCCGGGAGACCGCGGACGCGCTGCACCGGCTGGACGCGCCGGGTGACGAGGCGCTGACCCGGGGGTTCCTCGCCGCGTGCCGCGGCGAGCTGGGTGCGGCGACGAGGTTCCTCGAGGCGGCGGCGAGGGGCGCCGACCGCGGCCAGCCGGACACCGTGACGCTCGCGCTCGTGGCCTGGGCACAGGTCGTCGACGCCCTCGGCTCGCCGGCCGACGCGGACGCCCTGCTGGACGGCGCGCTGCGGCGTGCCGAGCACCGGGGGAGTGCGCTCGCGTTCGTCGGCTGGCTCGGCCACGCGACCCCCGTCCCCCTCCTGCTGGCCCGTGCCACGGCGGGCGGCGCCTCCGTGTGGGTGCAGCACCTCGCCGACGGGCTCGCGAGCGCCGGACCGCTGAGCAGCCGGGTGTCGTTCCTGTCGCCGACGGCGCAGGAGACGCGCTCCGCGACGGCGCTCGTGGCGACGCCCCTGCTGACCTCGCGCGAGCGGGACGTGCTGCTGCACCTCGCGCGCGGTGCCACCTACGAGGACATCAGCGCGACCCTCTTCGTGACCACCAACACGGTCAAGACGCACGTGACGAACCTCTACAAGAAGCTCGGCGCCCGCACCCGCAGCGAGGCGCTCGCTGCGGCACGGAGCCAGTTCCTGCTCTGAGCAGCCCGGACGCGGCCCCGGAGCCCGGCGGCCCTCCCCACAGGCTCACCCGGAACGGCGGATCTGGCGCGGGCTCCGGCGGGCGACCCTCGGAGCCGGAGCAGAGGACGAGGTGCCCCCATGTCCAGCCGCCGTGCCGCACCACCCCCGCGGGAGCCCGTGCCGAGCCGGGCCCCCGTCGTGCCGCTCGCCGCTGCGGCGCCGCGCGTCCCCCGCTGGCTCGTCCCGCTGCTCGTCGGTGCCGTCGTCGCCGCGTGGACGGGCATCCTCCTGTGGCGCGCCGCCACCTCGATGGGCACGGTCTTCACGATCGTCGCCATCTCGTGGTTCCTGTCCCTCGTGCTCGACCCGCTCGTCGCCGGACTGGTGCGGCGGGGGGTGCGCCGGGGACCGGCGACCGGGGTGGTCGGGTCGCTCTCCCTCGTCGGCGTCGTCGCCGTCGCATGGGTGTTCGGTGACCTCTTCGTGGAGCAGCTCGTCGCGCTCGTCACCAGCATCCCGGCGGTCTACGAGGCCGTCCGCGTGGCGGCGGACGTCCAGCTCGGCGTCGCGATCCCGGAGGCCGACGAGCTCCTCGCCGGCGCGCTGCAGCGGTGGGGCGACGACGTCGCCGCGGCCGTCGTCAGCCTCGGCGGCTCCGTCGTGGGCGCGCTCGTGACGGGCAGCTCGGTGCTGCTCGTGACGTACTACATGACGGCTGCCGGCCCGCGGCTGCGTGCCGCGATCTGCCGGACGCTGACCCCCCGGCGCCAGGCCCAGGTGCTCGAGCTCTGGGGCATCGCGCAGAGCAAGGTCTCCGACTTCATCAACTCGCGCATCGTCCTCGCCGGCCTGTGCACGGCCTTCACGGGCGTCTTCCTCACGCTCGTCGAGGTGCCGTACGCGCTCCCGCTGGCACTGTTCACGGGCGTGGTGTCGCAGTTCGTGCCCACGATCGGCACGTACATCGGCGGGGCCGTGCCGATCGCCGTCGCGCTCGTCGAGAGCGTCGGCACCGCGGTCGCGGTGCTGGTCTTCGTGATCTGCTACCAGCAGCTCGAGAACCTCGTGTTCTCCCCGCGCATCGCCGCCTCGACGATGCAGCTCGACCCCGCCGTGTCCTTCCTCGCGGTGCTGGCCTTCGGGGCGGTGTTCGGCGCGCTCGGCGCGTTCCTCGCGCTGCCCGCGGCGGCGACGATCCAGGCGATCGTGACCACGTACGGCCGGCGGCACGCCCTCATCGAGTCGGCGATGCTCACGGATCCCGCGGTCGAACGGGAGGTCCGTGCGGCAGCCGCTGCGGCTGCCGCCGCTGCCGGTGCCTCGGCGTCACCGGAGGGGGCCGCACAGCCGGAGCCCTCCACCGGGGGGATCGTCTCCCGGTGGAGGGCTCGGCGTGCGGCGGCGGTCGTGACGCGTGCGGAGGCGGGCTAGGAGCTCGTCGCCGTCGGGCAGTCGAGCTCGTCGACCAGTGAGGACAGGGCCTCGCGCACCTCGTCGGCACCCGTGCGCAGCGACTCGACCGCCTCGCTCACCGACGAGTCGCTGTCGATGCCGTCGATCGTCTCGCCGAGCTCGATCCGCGCCTCCTCGACGGCGTCGGCACGGTCCTCGGCGATGTCGATCGTCTGCTGCCGCAGCTCGTCGGCCGCGGCGTCGACGGCCGCCTGCGCGTCCCGGATCGAGTCGACCGTCGAGTCCGGGGTGAGCGACGCCCGCAGGTCCGCGAGCGCCACGTCGAGCTCGTCGCTCGCCGCGCACGCCTCCTCGACGTTCTGCTCCGGGGTCGGGCTGCTGCACCCGGCGAGCCCGAGGGCCACGCCGCACGCGAGGACGGCCACGGTGCCGGGCAGTCTCCTCACCGGTCAGTCCTCCGCGGCGAAGGCGTGCTGGAGGCGCTTCTCCTCCTCGGCCGAGAGGTTCGTCGTGATGAGCTCCGGCTGCAGGTTCTCGCTGCGGAACGCGTCGACGACCTTGTCGGACACGGTCGCCGAGGTGAGCACGAAGATCGCCGACGTCCCGGGGACGACCTGGTCGCGGACCGACCTGATGAAGTCGTCGTTGATCCCGATGTCCGTCAGCGAACCGGCGAGGGCACCGGCGGCCGCGCCGATCGCGGCACCCAGCAGCGGGACGAAGAACAAGAGGCCGAAGAGCATCCCCCAGAAGGTGCCGTTGAGCGCGCCGAGGCCGGCGGGGCTCGTCCCCTGCCGGGTCTTCGGCTTCTTGGCGCCCTCCTCCCACGACACGGTCGCGGAGTCGTGCACCTGGATGAGCTCCTGCTTCTGCAGCGACAGCAGCAGCTGCTGCGCGCGCGACGCGTCCTCCGCGTTGCTGAACTTCCACACGCTCAAGGTGGCCATCGTGACTCCCAGGGTCGGGTTCGGGTCTGGACGCGACCAGCCTGGTCGCAGGCGCCGGGACGTCCTTCACCCGGGACGTACGAGTTCACGGCCGCGGGTGCCGGGCGGCCCGGGGCGTCGCGAGCGGACGGCACCCGAGCGGGTCCTGCGAGCTCAGCCCGTGCCCCAGAGGCTCGGGGTGCTCCCCGTCGCCGCACGTGCGGCGGCCCCCGGGGTGACGGCCTGCCCCGGGGTCGTGCGCGGACCGTGCGTCGCTCGCCACGCCGCGGTCGACCGGTCGGCCATGCCCCGCCCTCGCGCGACCAGGTAGACGAGCGCCGAGAGGATCGGGGCCACCACGAGCGCCACGACCCACAGCGCCTTGCCCCACCCGCTCACGTCCCGGTCGGTGACGAGGTCGGCGAGGACCCGGTACAGCAGGAGGAGGTACGCGAGCACCAGGTAGCTGCACACCAGCAACCAGAAGAGGTCCCAGAAGCTCACGTGCGGCCTCCCGCTCGTCGGCTGCGGCACCGCCGGACCGGCGGTGCCTCCCACGCTCGCGCCCGCGGGTGCTCGTCACCTCACGCGGTCCGGGTGAGTTCGCCGCGGGGCGGGCCTGCCCCCGGGCCGCGGGCGCCGCCGCTCGTCGGGTCATCCTGCTGGGGTGACGCGGCCGGCCGCACGGTCGGCGACGCTGGCAGCGCCGCCGTCCGCACCGGGAGACCGGGGTGCGCACCGGGCGTGGACCACCGGGGCAGGACGGTGCGGTCCACCACGACCACGAGCGCTGGGAGGGGCCCGCATGACGCGACCGCCGCCCCGTGCGTCAGTGGACCGCGACCTTGAGCGCCAGGACCGCCAGCCCGAACGCCCCCGTCGCGAGCCCGTTCAGCAGGATCCGCGGCCGGCTCGCGCCCTCCTGGCGCCCGACGATGAGGCCGTAGGTGAACAGCGCCCCGATCCCGAGGGCCATCGCCACGTCGACCGCCCGGGTCGGGTCGAGCACGCCGACCAGCCCCAGCACGAGCGCGAGCACGATCGGCCAGCTCGACTGGAGCATCGGCCACTCCGCCCGGGCGACGCGGAGCACCTCCTCGCGGGCCAGCGGGCGGCCGGCGACGACGCGGGCGGCGAGCTCGACCGAGTACACGTGCGCGAGCCAGAACACCAGGGACGTGCCGATCACGAGCACCGTCGTGCGGCCCAGCGACTGGGGGTGGGCACCGGCGGCCGCGACCACGGTGGTCGCCAGGATCGTCCCGTAGATCGCCCCGGCGAGATGGTGCGCGCGGTGCTCGAGGGGCGACTCGGCCAGGTTCACCAGCGCAACGTACCGCGCCGCTCGTCGGCGCTGACAGGCACGGAGGGACGCACATGACCGCGATCCAGGACGCCCGGGCGGCGGAGGCGATGTCGCTCGACGGGCGGACCTTCACCTACGAGGCCCGGCGCGCCGTCCCGTTCCGGGCGGGCGACGTGGTGGTGCTGCGCGGTACCGGGGTCACGCTGCTCGGCCAGGTCACGAGTGCCGCCGCGCCGGGCCGCGAGCGCTCGGCGACCACCCACGGCGAGGGGGTGGTCCTGGCCGCGCTCGGCGCGGACGGACGTCCCGTCCGCGGGGACGTGGCGCCGTTCCCCGTCGCGACCGTGGACGCCGCACCGGTCGCGGTGCTCGAGGACCTCCAGCGCTCGGTCGGCGCGACGCTCCCCGTCGGGGTCTGGCGGGGCGGCGACGCCGAGGCGGTCGCGCGGCTGCGGGCCGGGGGGTTCAACCGGCACACGTTCCTGTGCGGGCAGAGCGGCTCGGGCAAGACGTACGCGCTCGGCGTGCTGCTGGAGCAGCTCCTCCTTGCGACGGACCTGCGCATGGTCGTCCTCGACCCGAACGCGGACTTCGTGCGGCTCGGTGAGCTCCGCCCGGACGCCTCGACGGAGGCGTCGGCGCGGCTGGGCGACGGCGCCGTGCGCGTGCTGCGTGCGGAGGGCACGGGCGGCGAGCCGCTGCGGATGCGGTTCGCGACGATGCCTGCGCGGGCCCAGGCCGCCGTGCTGCGGCTCGACCCCGTGGCGGACCGCGGGGAGTACAACCGGTTCCTGCACATGGTCGCGGCGGTGGGCACGGCGGGGACCGGCACCGTCGGCGAGCTCGCGGCCACGCTCCGCGAGGGTGACGCCGACGAGCGTGCGCTCGGCCAGCGCATCGAGAACCTCGGCATGCAGGACTGGCAGGTGTGGGCCCGCGACCAGCCCTCCGCGGCCGAGGTGATCGGGAGCCACCCCCGTGCGACGGTGCTCGACCTCAGCGGCTTCAGCGACCCGCTCGAGCCGCTCGCCGTGAGCCTCGACGTGCTGGAGCACCTCTGGACGCACCGCACGGAGCGGGTCCCGACGCTCGTCGTGATCGACGAGGCGCACAACCTGTGCGCCGCCGAGCCCACGAGCGCGATCCAGGAGCGCGTGACCGCGCGCATCGTCCAGATCGCCGCAGAGGGGCGCAAGTACGGCCTGTGGCTCCTGCTCTCGACCCAGCGGCCGTCGAAGATCCATCCCCAGGTGCTCTCGCAGTGCGACAACCTGGCCCTGATGCGCATGAACTCGCGCGCGGACCTCGCCGAGCTCGCGACGGCGTTCGGCTTCGTGCCGCCGGCGATGCTCGCCGCGTCCCCGCACTACCACCAGGGCGAGATGCTCCTGGCCGGCGCGTTCGTGCCGGCGCCGACGCTCGTGCGGGTCGGGCCGCGCCAGACGTTCGAGGGCGGGAGCGACGTCCCCGTCCCCGTCCGGGGGCTGACCCACCACGGGTGAGGGCACCACCACGGTGCGTCCGGGCGCGCCGGGGCCCGGTGGACCCGGTCCCGCGAGCCGTGAGCCGGGTCCCGCTCAGCCGACGCGCGGCGCGGCGACCGCCGGCTCCGCGTGCTCGCGGGGGGCCGGGGTGTCGCCGCCGGCCGGCAGCACCCCCAGCTCCCAGGCCCGCCGCACCGCCTCGTTGCGGCGCGAGACCTCGAGCTTGCGCAGGATGCTCCGCACGTGCGTGCGCACGGTGTTGACGGACACGTACATCGACGCAGCGATCTCCTCGGTGGTGAGGAGGTCGGCCAGCAGGCCGAGGACCTCCGTCTCCCGGTGCGTCAGCGGCTCCCAGAGCGTGGCGGACGTCGCGCGGGCACCGTGCCGGCGGACCGTCGGCACGGTGGGGCGCGCTGCGTGGGCCGGCGCCACCGGAGCCGGTCCGTGCAGCCACGGGTAGCGGGCCGTCACGTCCTCGAGCTCGCGGAGGAGCCGCTGGACGGCCGGCGGGGCCAGGCGGAACGGCCGGCGGAGCCGCTCCGGTGCCGCGAGCCGGAGCGAGCGCTCGAGCGCCGCGGTGGCGGTGGCGAGGTCGCCCTGCTCGGCGGCGCGCGCCGACTCCGCGAGCCAGGTGGTGACCTGCCGGTCGAGCACCGCCGTCGCGGCCGGGTCGAGCCCGACCGCCGCGTCCCGTGGGCCGGTCCCCCCGCGGTGCGGGGTGACGACGACGACATCGCGGGAACGGTGCGGTGCCGCCGGCGCCACCGGCGTGAGCGGGCCGCCGTCGGCCGGTGCGGGGCGCCCGGCGACCGGGTGGGCCACGGTCCTGGCCGGTGCGCTCGCGGCCTCGAGCCACAGCTCGAGCCAGCCCGGCAGGTGGTCGCCGGGCGAGGTGCCCGGACGCTCCGCGGTGCCGACCGAGGTGAGCAGGCGCGCGCGCACGAGAGCGAGCAGCGAGGCCGTGACCTCGTCGTGGCGGGCGTGCGCCTCGGCGGCACCACGTCCGAGTCGGCGCGCCGCCTCCGTGTCCAGCGAGTCGGAGCCGGCCCACGCCCGGAGCACCGTCGCGGCCGCGGAGCCGGGTGCGAGCCCGTCGTGCACCCCGCCCGCCACGGTGTCCGCGCGCAGCAGGAGGTCGGCGCCGGTCCGCAGCCGCCCGGCCGCGGACTCGAGGACCGCCCGCGCCCGCAGCGCGGCGGCCAGCAGCTCCTCGCAGCCCGGTGCCTGAGCGGACCGCTCGGCGAGCACCAGCTCGTCGCGCGCCGAGGCCGCGTCGCCGCCCAGCAGGAGCAGCCGACCCCGGCACAGGGCGAGGAGCGCCGGGATCTCGGGGTGCGCGGCCAGCGTGTGCGGGTCGAGCCGGCGGCAGAGAGGGTCCGCGAGCGCGAGCGCGGCGAGCCCGGCGGGCTGGTCGGACCTCAGGTAGGCGCGGTGCGCGTCGAGGACGACGACGGCGAGCCGCTGCGAGACCGTCGGCCCGTCGGCGGCCTCGTCCTCGCGCTGCACGGGCCCGGTCGGCCCGGTCGGCGTCCGGCCCGGCGCGGTGGCAGGCGCGACGGGGTGGGGCTGCGCACCCGCCTCGGCCGCGGCGGCGTGGCGGCGGGCCTCGAGCGGTCGGCCGTGCTCCGCGTACCAGTCTGCGGCCCGCCGGTGCAGCCCGGGCAGCAGGTCGGGGCGCTCGTAGGCGAGCTGGGCCCGTAGGAACTCCCGGAACAGCGCCTGGTACCGGAAGCTGCCCGGCGACCCGGGCAGCGGCTGCACGAACCCGTTGCCGTGCGCCATGAACTCCAGCACGCGGCCGCGGGCCGGCAGGCCGGTGAGCGCCTCGACGAGGCCCGGACGCAGCTCGTCGACGACGCTCGTGCGCAGCAGCACCTCGCGCAGGTCGGCGGGCTGGGTCTGCAGCACCTCGCGCACGAAGGACGCGGCGAGCTCCCCGCCGTCGCCGCGCAGCTCCCGGACCGCCCGCTCCGCGTCGGGGCGTCCCGCGAGCACCATCGCGGCGAACGCGACCGCGATGGGCCGGCCGCCGGTGCGCTCGAGCAGCATCGCGGTGCCGGCGTCCGACAGGGAGAGACCGTAGCCACGGACGAGCTCGGCCAGCTCGGCCGCGTCGAACGCGAGGTCGGTCCCGCGGATCTCGCGCACGTGGCCGTCGACCCGGTACCGGTGCAGCGGGAGGAACGGGTCCGTGCGCGTCAGCAGCACCAGCCGCAGCCGGCCGCGCGCGTCGCGCAGGAGGTCGCCCATCGCCTCGCCCAGCTCACGCTCGCTCAGCGCGTCGCCCCCGTCCAGGACGAGCACGAGCGGTTCCTCGCGACGAGCGAGGCTGCGTGCCACCGGGTCGAGCACCGCGCGGCGGAGGTCGCCGACGGGCGCGGCCGGCACGCCGGGCCCCGGGTCGAGGCCGGCGGCGACGAGGCCCTCGACGACCGACGCCCAGAAGTGGGTCGGCCGCCGGTCGGTCTCGTCCAGCGTGAGCCACGCGACGGGCCCGGGTGCCCCGCCCCGACCGACCCACGACGACACCAGCGTCGTCTTGCCCGTGCCCGCCGAGGCGCTCACGAGCGTCAGCGGCCCGCCCGCGCCCCTGCTCACGAGCGCGAGCAGGCGCTCGCGGGGGACGTGGTGCGCGGGCGGCAGCGGCACGGCGGAGCGCGGGGAACGGTCGTCGACGCGCGCCGATGGTGCTGCGTGCCGGGTGTCGGGTGGTTCCTGCTCGGTCGACATGGCGGCCCCTCGGACGTGGTCGGCAGCCGACCGTCGGTGTGCCGGGCGGCCCTCAGCGCGTCGCTCTCCACGGTGGGCGCCCTGGTCCGCGACCACGCACCCTCCGCTGTCTGGTTCGCCTCCGGGTCTAACGCGCTCCCGACGCGGGGTCCTCACCTGTTGCGGGTGAGGACGTGGTGCTGGTCCTCCCGCGCCCGGTCACGGGCGGCGTCGGCTCGACGGCGTGCGCCGACCTCCGTCCACCGATCGCCGTCCACCGATCTGCGTACGCCGGGCCGCCGCACGGCGGGGCCGGCGATCAGGTGTCCCTCGGGGCCGGCCCGATCTCCGGGCTCTGCGCGGTGCGCAGGCTCGTGAGCACGCGCAGCGCCGTCCCGACGTAGACGAGGTTGACGAGCATCTGCGCGGTGACGGCGAGGCGCGCCCCGGTCCCCACCGCGGTGATGTCGCCGAAGCCCACGGTGGCGATGACCGTCACCGTGAAGTAGAGCGCGTCGGTCTGGTCGTCGAGGCCGTGGAACTGCTCGGGCGAGCGCAGGGCGATGGTGTTGTACGCGATCGCGAAGACCAGGACCAGCACGTAGAGCACGGTGAGCACGGCCTCGGCGCGCACGACGACCGAGCGGTCGGCCCGGGCCTCGCGCAGGCTGCGGCGCACCAGGAACACGAACCCGGCGAGCGCGACGGCGGAGCCGGCCCAGCGGGCGCCGGTCACGGGATCGTGGAGGGGCCCGTCGCCCGGGAGGAGGTAGTAGCAGGCCGTGAGCAGCACGATCGTCAGGCTCGAGCGCCGCAGGAAGGCCGCCACCTGGCGCGCCAGCGCGCGCTGGGCCTCGGTGAGCGGGGGTGACGTCATCGCGAGGCCGGTCCGGGCGCTGCGGACGCGGGGAGGCACCGCGCACGGAGCAGCACGAGCCCGCGCGCGGCGACCATCGACGCGAGGTCGTCGGGACCGAGCCCCGGCGCGAGGCGCACCGAGAGCACCGTCGTGAGCGGGGCGGCCGCCTGCGCCGAGCACCCGAGCCAGGCGCCGACGGCAGGGCCGGGGTCACCCAGCACCCGCAGCTCGTAGCGCGCACGCGGAGTCGGGAGCGGGTCCTCGCTCACGGCGCCGGCCCCGGCTCGTCCGCGTCGGGCTCCGGCGGGTCGCCGAGAGGGCTGAGGGCGGGCAGCCTGCGCAGCTCGAGCAGCTCCAGGCCCAGCGTGCGCACCCGCGCGAGGAGACCAAACAGCGCTGCCTCGTCCGCGAGGTCGCCGTAGAGCACGACGCTGGCCCGCTCCGTCGCGACCGTGACGGCGCCGAGGTCGCGCAGGTCCTCGGGCGAGACCGTGCCGGCCACCCACAGCTCGTACGTCGCGCCGACCATCCACCGACGGTGCGCCACCGCGGGGCCCTGCGGCGTCATCCCGGCGGGGTGAGGAGCCGGGGACGGGAGGCGGCGCAGGCGCCTGCGCGGGGTCCTGCCGGCGCGCACACGGTCGGCGCCGCACGCGCGCCGCACGTAGGGACGGGGCCCCCACGGACAGACGGGCGCCGCTCGCGCGGACGGGCGCCGCACGCACGGACGGCGCCGCACGCACGGACGGCGCCGCCCACGCGCGGTGGGCGGCGCCGTCCGGTTCTCGGGCCCGAGGTCGGTCCCGGGCCCGAGGTCACCGAGGGGCCTTCTCCTCGACCTCCGCGACGATGAGCGCCGCGGCGTCGGCGTTGAGACCGTGGCGGGCGATCGAGCGATAGCCCTCGAGCCCCTGCACGAGGTGGTCGACGACCTTGTCCTCCGCGATCGCGAGGATCGCCGACGTCCCCGGCAGCAGGCTCTCGCCCATCTGCTCGAGGTCCTTGTCGCTGAACCCCTTGTCCCGGATCTTCCCCCAGACGCCTCCGCCCGCCGCCCCGACGAGGGCCCCGGCGAGCAGGCTCGGCGGGAAGAGCA
Source organism: Cellulomonas sp. NPDC055163 (assembly GCF_053607065.1). NCBI lineage: Bacteria > Bacillati > Actinomycetota > Actinomycetes > Micrococcales > Cellulomonadaceae > Cellulomonas > Cellulomonas sp. NPDC055163. The sequence goes on from NZ_JBSGSU010000003.1 coordinate 326,051, forward strand.
GACCTGCGAGTGCGCCCGCGACCGCGCCGCGCTTCGCCCAGGTCCCGGTTCCCGGGTCCCCGACCTCGTGGAAGGAGACCTTGCCCTCGGTGTCGCGCACGAGGACGGCCGCGTCGATGAGCTTGATGGATCCCGCGCTGTCCATGGCACGCACGTCGGCCAGGGCGGAGTCCGCCTCGGTCTCGTCGGAGAACGCGGCCATGAACACCTGGATGGTGGTGGCGCTCATGAGGCGCTCCGGCGCCGCTTGACGACGGCGGCCGCCCCGATCGCGCCCGCGACCCCCGTCACGACGCCCAGGGTCTTCGCCCGGCTGCGACGGGCCGGCGCGCGCTCGGCCGGTGTCCCGACCGGCTCGGCCACGAGTCTCGACTTCTTCGACATCTGTGCTCCCGTGTGTGGGGTGGTCACTTCGCGGACGCTCGACTGTGCGCCGCACGTCGCGCGGGGCGCCTCATCCCTCTCGGACGACGTGGCGAGCCGGACCGTCCGCGAGGGTGAGGACCACGCGGTGCGTCCGTGTGCTGCCACGAGCGAGGAGCGGTCCATGCCCACGTACCCCCTGATCGCGGACCACGGGCTCGTCGGGGACCTGCAGACGGCGGCGCTCGTCTCCACGGACGGCACGGTCGACTGGTTCTGCTGCCCGAGGTTCGACTCGCCGAGCGTGTTCGGCGCGCTGCTCGACGCCGAGCGCGGCGGGCACTTCCGGATCCGCCCACCCGGCGCGGACCACGTGGTCAAGCAGCTCTACCTCCCGGACACCGCGGTGCTCATCACGCGCTTCCTCACCGAGGCCGGCGTCGGCGAGGTCATCGACTTCATGCCGCCCACCGGCCGGACGGTGACCTCCCGGCACAGCCTCGTGCGGATCATGCGCTGCGTGCGCGGGCGGGTCCGCTTCGAGGCGCACGTCGCGCCGCGGTTCGACTACGGGCGCCAGCCGCACAAGGCGCACCTCACCGAGCACGGTGCCGTCTTCGAGAGCGCCGACCTGACCCTCACGCTGCACACCGCCTGGACCGACGACGACCACACGCGCGAGCGGCTCGAGCTCGACGAGGACGGCGACGTCCGTGCGGTGTACGAGCTGCGCGCGGGGGAGCGCATGGGGCTCGTGCTCGAGTCGTCGGCCGACGGCCCCCCGCGGGAGATGCGCGCACCGGAGCTGCGGACCCTGCTCGACGGCACCGCAGACTTCTGGCGACGCTGGCTCGCCGGGTCGACGTACACCGGCCGGTGGCGCGAGGAGCTCCAGCGCTCGGCCATCGCCCTCAAGCTCATGACGTACGCGCCGTCGGGGGCCCTCATCGCCTCGCCGACCGCCGGGCTCCCCGAGCAGGTGGGCGGCGAGCGGAACTGGGACTACCGGTACACGTGGGTGCGGGACGCGTCCTTCTCGATCTACTCGCTGCTCGGCCTGGGGTTCGTCGAGGAGGCCGCCGAGTTCGGTGCCTGGCTGCGGGACCGCATCGAGGAGAAGGTCGGGGGGAAGGGCGGCCCGCTCAACATCATGTACCGCGTCGACGGGTCGTCGGACCTGACGGAGGAGTCGCTCACCCACTGGGAGGGTTACCGCGGGTCGAGCCCGGTGCGGATCGGCAACGCCGCGATGGACCAGCTGCAGATGGACATCTACGGCGAGGCGCTGTGCAGCGTGTACTTCGCCGACCAGCACGGGCTGCCGATGGGGCACCGCGGCTGGGTCGCGCTCCGCAACCTGCTCGACTGGCTCTGCGACAACTGGGACCAGCCGGACGAGGGCATCTGGGAGACCCGCGGCGGTCGCCAGGACTTCACCTACGGCCGCGTCATGAGCTGGGCGGCGCTGGACCGCGGGATCCGGCTCGCCGTGGACCACGGACGCCCCGCGGACCTGTCCCGGTGGACGGCAGGGCGCGACGCGATCTACGACCAGGTCTGGGACCGTGGCTGGAGCGCGCGCCGGGGCGCGTTCGTGCAGCACTACGACACCGAGGTCCTCGACTCCTCGCTGCTGCGGATGGCGACGGTCGGGTTCATCGACCCGCGCGACCCGGCGTGGCGCTCGACGCTCCGGGCGATGGACGGCGAGCTCGTCACCGACAGCCTCGTCTACCGCTACGACCCGGCCGCGTCGCCCGACGGCCTGGCCGGCGACGAGGGCACGTTCTCCCTGTGCACGTTCAACTACGTCGACGCCCTCGCACGTGCGGGCATGCCCGACGAGGCGCGCATGGTCTTCGAGAAGATGCTGACGTACGCCAACCACGTCGGCCTGTACTCCGAGGAGATCGGGCTCACGGGGGAGCAGCTCGGCAACTTCCCGCAGGCGTTCACGCACCTGGCCCTGATCGACGCGGCGATCACGCTGGACGCGACGCTCGACGGCGTCCACCGCCGTCGCGCCCGGGACCCGCACTGACCGGGTCAGCCGACCCGGGCCGCCCGACCCGGGCCCCGACCGCGCACCGACGCGGCCGCACACGGACGACGGACCGGCCGCCGGGGGTCCGGTGGCCGGTCCGTCAGGGTCCGACCGGCGCGTCAGCCCAGCTCGGTGACGTCGCGCCCGTGCGCGGTGAGCGCCCAGATGATGAAGACGTCGAGGGCGATGATCGTCAGCGTCCAGAACGGGTAGTAGGGGATGAACGCGAAGTTGGCCAGGGCGCTCACGACGGCCAGGACCACCCCGACCGCCCGGGCCCACACCTTGGCCGACAGGACCGCGAACCCCGCGCACAGCACGAGGAGCCCGAGCAGCAGGTGGATCCACCCCCACGTGGTGGTGTCGAGCTGCAGGACGTACTCGCGGGTCGCGACGTAGAAGTCGTCCTGGAAGAGGGCCACGAAGCCCTGGATCGCGTGGAAGCTCCCGGACATGATCATGAGGACGGCCGCGAAGGCCGTCCCCCCGACGGCGAAGCCGCTCGGCGCGCGGTCGTCGACATCTCCGTAGCGTGGTCTCGTCTGCTCGCTCATCACCGGGTCCTCTCCGTCGCTGCTCGGGTGTGCAGCTCTACGGATCGTCGGCTCCGGGGGCGGGGCGTGTCCTCGCGCGCCGCGGATGAGATCGGGCGCCCGACACAGCGAGGAGCGGTCACCGGCCGCGCGCCGCATCCCGGCTGGGGGACCCACGCCGCCGGTCGCACCGCCCGGCCCCGGGTTCATCCGAATCGGATGATGCCGCCCCGCGCACCGCGCCCGAGTGTGGGTGTGCCAGATCCGGACGAGTGCGACGAGGTGGTCGACGTGACGATCGAGGACCTGCAGGACGTAGGGCCCATCGACTACATGGTGGTCGAGTTCCCCGGGAGTCGGATGACCGGTGAGGGGCTCCCTCTCCTCGTGGACCTCGTCGACCGGGGGATCATCCGGATCCTCGACTTCGTCTTCGTGAAGAAGGAGCTCGACGGGTCCGTCTCGGGCGTCGTGGTCGCGGACCTCGACGCCGACGGCGAGCTCGACCTCGCCGTGTTCGAGGGGGTCTCCTCCGGCCTGGTCGGCCCGGACGAGATCGAGGAGGCCGGCGCGGTGCTCGAGGCAGGGAGCTCGGGCGGCATCCTCGTGTACGAGAACCGGTGGGCGGCGCCGTTCGCCGCAGCGCTGCGGCACGGCGGTGGGCAGCTCGTCGCCCACGGTCGCATCCCCGTCCAGGCCCTCCTGGCCGACGCGGAAGCCGGTGACCCGGGCGCGTGAGCCGACCGTCCGGAAGACCTCACCACCTCACCTAGCCAGAAGGGGAGTCCGCGATGGGACTGCTTCGAGGAGTTGCGCGAACCGCGGTGGTCGCCGGGACCGCCACCGCCGTGTCGAACCGGGTGTCCCGGCGCCAGGCAGGTCGTTGGGCCGATCAGGAGCAGGCAGCTCCTCAGCAGGCGCCCGCGCCCGCGGAACCCGTGTACGCCCAGCCGGTCTACGTCCAGCAGGCCCCGACCGCCCCGGCGCCGGTGGACATGGACACCAAGCTCGCCCAGCTGAAGGACCTCGGCCAGCTCAAGGAGCAGGGCGTCCTCAGCGACGCGGAGTTCGAGGTGCAGAAGAGCCGCATCCTCGGGCAGTGACGGGCCCCACCCGGGGGGACGTGCGCTGCCGCGCACCCGGACGACCGCGCAGAACCGCCGGCACCGGTGCCAGGACCGGTACCGGGGCCCGAGCCCCGAGGGGCGCCCGTCGAGCACGTGGAAGGAAGCATCATGGAGTCGTTCTGGGACGTCCTGTGGTTCATCTTCATCTCGTACCTGTTCATCGCCTACCTCATGATCCTGTTCCACGTGATCGTGGACATCTTCCGCGACGAGGACACCGGTGGCTTCGTCAAGGCGCTGTGGACGCTGGCGCTGATCTTCATCCCGTTCCTCACCCTGCTGATCTACGTGATCGCCAACGGCAGGCACATGGCCGAGCGGTCGATGCAGCAGGCGAAGGCGGCACGCGCGAGCCAGGAGGCGTACATCCGTGACGTCGCGGCGACCTCGCCCGGGACGCGGTCCGCGACGCCGGTCGAGCAGGTCGCGCAAGCCAAGTCGCTCCTCGACTCCGGCGCGATCACCCCCGCGGAGTTCGAGTCGATGAAGGCGTCGGCGCTCGCCGGCGCCGGGGTCGCACCCGTCCTGTCGTGACGCACCCGGACACCGCCGGTCCCCGGTCCCGGTGACGTCCGCGCTCGTCGCGCGGCGCCGGTCGCGGTCGCCCCCGTTCGGGCGGCCGCGACCGCGTGCGTCCGGCCGGGCGCAGCACCCGACGCCCGCCCCGCGGGGACCCGCCACGCGTCCGCCGGGTGCAGCACCCGACGCCCGCCCCGCGGGGACCCGCCACGCGGCCGCCGCCGCCCCCCGGGACCGGCCGCCCTCCCTCCGGGGTACCGGCCGCCAGCCCCGCGCGGGGCCTCGTCCGTGTCGTCCGACGCCCGTCCGGCGGGCGGGACGGTGCCCCGGCGGCGCTGACGCGTCGGTGCCCCGTCCGAGCAGGAGGTGGCGCACGTGCAGCAGCGCACCGGGGGCCGCCGCGGGGTCCGGGCGCCGGACGTCGTGCCCGCGCCGGGGTCGCTCGGCTCGACCGCGGTCGCCCTGCTCCTGGCGGCGGCGTTCCCCGCGCGTCTGCGGCTCACCCTCCCGGAGCCGCTGCTCGCCGCCGTGCTCGTGGCCGCGGTCGACGTGGCGGCGGCCCGCCCGGTCCCGCGGCCGCGCGCACGGCGCGACGGCGCCCCGACCCCGGCGGGCTGAGAGCCGTGCGCCTGACGTGGCTGGGCCACTCGACGGTCTCGCTCGAGGCCGACGGGGTCCGCGTCCTCGTCGACCCGCTGCTGCGCCGCCGGGCCGGTGCGCTGCGGACGGCGCCGCACGCGCACGACGCCGTCCGCGGCGCCGGGGCGGAGCCCGCCCCCGAGGCGGTCCTGCTCTCGCACCTGCACCACGACCACTGCGACCTGCCGACGCTGCGCCGCCTCCGTGCCGGGGTGGTGCTCGCCCCCGCCGGCGCCGGTGCGTGGCTGACCCGGCGGGGTGTCCGGCACGTCGAGGAGCTGCCCGTCGGCCGGACGCGCGCGGTGGCCGGGCTCGCGGTCACGTCGGTCCCGGCGGAGCACGGAGGGCGGCGCGAGCCGTGGGGCCCGACGGCCGTCGCCGTCGGGCACCTCGTCGAGAGCTCGCACACCTCGGTGTGGCTGGCGGGCGACACCGGGCTGTTCGCGGGGATGTCGGCGATCCCGTCGCTCGGCGTGCGCGGTGTCGTCGACGTCGCTGTCGTGCCGGTGTGGGGGTGGGGCCCGCGGCTCGGGCCCGGGCACCTCGACCCGGCCCAGGCTGCCGCGGCCGCGCGTGCCGTGGGCGCACGTGTCGCGATCCCGGTGCACTGGGGCACGCTCCACGTGCACGGCATGTCGCGCGTCATGGGGACGCGCCTGACCCTGCCGGGCGCCTGGTTCCTGCGCGCGCTCGGCGAACGGAGGGCGGACCCGGACCGTCCGGGCGGCGGGGCGGCCAGCCGGGTCGAGGGGCTGGTGCTGCGCCCCGGGGAGCCCGTCGACCTCGCGTGAGGTCCCGGGCGCGGCGACGCCCGCGCCCGCCGTCAGAGCCCGCGCCACCCTCCGGTCGCGCGGCCGAGGCGCTCGGACAACCCGCTGCCGACGAGGACGCCGGCCGCGATCGCCACGATGGTCAGGAGCGCGTTGAGGAAGTCGCCCAGCCCGGTCGCGGCGTCGGCGCCGACGATCTCGGCGACCCCTTGCAGGCCGAGCGCGCCGGGGACGAGCAGCCAGAACGCCGGCAGGAACGTCAGCGGGACGGGAGGGCCGCTCGGCCGCTGCTGGATCGCGTAGGCGACGGGCAGCACCACCACGCCGGCGGCGAAGCTGGCGCCGAGCGAACCGAGCAGGAGCCCGGCGCCTGCCTGCACGGCGTAGGCCACCGACAGGACGACCAGGAGCCAGGGCAGCGTGCGCGGCGGCACGGAGAACGCGAGGAAGACGCCGAGCCCGAAGACCAGGACCCCGACCCACGGGGCCCAGACGCCGAGCGGCACGGCCCCGGCGGGGGCCCCCGGGAGCCCGGCGATCTCGACGCCGAGCGCGATCCCGAACGTGAGGAGCAGCAGGCGCTCCAGCCCGTACACGAGCCGCGACGACCCGGACATGATCGACCCGGACGCGAGCTCGATCGTCGCGAGCGTCAGCGCAGCACCGGGCAGCAGCGTGACGAGCGACGGGATCACGATGTCGAGCGGAGCGGCGCCCAGCACGGGCTCCGCGAGGGTGAACGCGAGCCACGACACCACGGCCGCGGCGAGCATCGGCAGCACCACCGCGATCCCCGGGGAGCGCTCCGCCCAGAGGTTGAGCACCCCGAGCAGCGCCCCGAGCACGACGTAGGCGGGCAGCGCCGACGCGGTCGGGTTGAGCAGGAGCCCGAGGCCGAGCGTCATGACGCCGGTCCCGGCGACGCGCAACCACGCCGGGAAAAGCGCGGGCGCCGTGAGCACGCGGTCCAGCCGGGTGCCGGCCTCGGACGCCGTGAGCTTCGCGTGCCGGATGTCGTCCACGAGCCGGTAGAGCGCGTCTACCTGGTCCAGGCGCAGCGCCGCGCGGGGGATGGGCGCGAAGTCGACCCGGGTCGAGTCGCCGGCCTCGATCCGCACGAACACCCCGGTCGGCAGCACGAAGAAGCTGACCCTGGACGCGGCGTAGGTGCCTGCGACGTCGTCGAGGATCAGCGCCACCCGGTCGGCGGCGTCCCCGGCCTGCTGCATCGCCGCCCCGAGGCGCCGCAGGAGGCCGAGGACCTCCTCGGGCGGCTGCTCCGCCACCTGGGGGCGCTCGCCCGGGGGAGGGGACAGGCGCCGGGCGACGGCCGCGCCCGCCCGGGCCAGCCGACGCCGTCCCCGGTCCACCACGAGCCCAGGATGACCGGCGGCACCCGGCCGTGCGATCACCCGCACCGGGTGAGGGACAGCGGTCGCGCGGAGCCTAGCGTCGGACCGACCGCACACGGGAGGCCGCGGATGACGAACGGACCGAGCACGTCGCGGGCGACGGGCGTCCTGGCCGCCACCTGCCTGTCCACCCTCGTGGTCAACGCCAACACGTCGGCGGTGAGCATCCTGCTCCCGGCGATCAGCGAGGACACGGGGACCCCGGTCGAGACGCTGCAGTGGGCCGTCACCGGGTACTCGCTCGTCGGCGCCGCCGTCATCATCACCTCGGGCTCCCTGGGCGACGTGTTCGGCCGGCGGCGGATCTTCCAGCTCGGCCTCGCGCTCTTCGTGGTGTCGTGCGTGCTCATCGCGCTGTCGACCGACGGGACCGGGGTCATCGTCGGGCGCCTGATCCAAGGAGCCGCGGGCGCGACGATCCTGGCCTGCGGGCTGAGCCTGCTCTCGGTGGCGACCGACGGCGAGGATCAGCTCCGCTCGGTCTCGCTCTGGGGCGCCGCCGCCGCGGTCGGTGCCGCTGCCGGCCCGCTGCTCGGCGGTGTGCTCGTCGAGGTGACCGGGTGGCAGGGGCTGTTCTGGATCGACGCGGTCGTGGCCGTGGTGTGCATGGGGATCACCCGGGCGACCGTGGCCGAGTCGCGGGACCCCGAGCGGCCACGCTCGATCGACTACCTGGGCACCGTGCTCGTCGCGCTGGTCCTCGCGCCCCTCATCCTCGGTGTCAGCAAGAGCGGCGACTGGGGCTGGGTCTCCGCCGCGACGCTCGGCTGCTTCGCGGTGAGCGTCGTCGCGGGCGTCCTGTTCGTCGTCGTCGAGAAGCGCGTCGCGGTGCCGCTCGTCCACCTGCCGATCCTGCGCAACCGCGTCCTCGTCGGCTCGACGCTCGCGATCCTCATCGGCGCAGGGACGATCAACGCCCTGATGTACCTGCTCAGCCTCTACTTCCAGGACCCGGTGGCCCTGGGCTTCAGCCCGCTCCAGGCCGGGCTCGCGACCCTCCCCGCCACCGTGGGCCTCGTCGTGGTCGCCCCGCTCGTGCCGAGGCTCGCGAAGCGCTTCGGAGGGCGCCAGATCATCGGCGCCGGCTTCGCGATCACCACGGCCGGCTTCGTCATGGTGGGCCTGACCCAGGCCTCGTGGATGTACGCCGCGTTCCTCGTGCCGCTCGTCGCGATCGCCGTCGGGATGGGCCTGTCGAACGGGCCGTCGTCGTCCGCGGCGACCGCCGCGGTGCCGGAGGAGCAGGTCGGTGAGGCGTCCGGAATCTCGAACATGGCCCGGTACGTCGGCGCCGCGGTCGCGACGGCGCTCGCCGCCACGATCTACGCCTCGGTCGAGGCCGACCGCGTCGCGGCCGGTGCGTCCGCCGGCGACGCCCTCGCGTCCGGGCTCGCGGCGGCGTCCTGGGTGATGGCCGTCATCAGTGCCCTCGGCGTCCTCCTCGTCGTCGTGGCCATCCGGCGCCACCGCTCGCCGCGCGGCACGCTGCACGACGCCGCCGCCGCGGCCGCCGCGCACCTGTTCACGCTGCCGACCTCGGCCACCGGGGCACCGACGTCGACCGCCGGACGCGCCGGGGGAGGCTCCGGATGACCGCCCCGACGCCGGTGCCGTTCACGGCCGCGGACTACGCCGCCAGGATGGCGCGGGTCGTCACCGACGCGCGGGCCGCCGGCCTCGACGGCGTGCTCGTCACCCCGGGCCCCGACCTGGTGTGGCTGACGGGCTACCGGCCGACCGCGCTCACCGAGCGCCTGACGATGCTGCTCCTCCTCGAGGACCGCGAGCCGACCCTGCTCGTCCCGACGCTCGAGCGCCCGGACGCGGAGGGCGCGGTGGGTGCGGCAGCCGCGACGCTGGTGGACTGGACGGACGGCGCGGACCCGTACGCCGCGGCGAGCGCCCTGCTGCGCCCCGACGGCCGGTACGGCGTGTCCGACAACGCGTGGGCGCTGCACCTCCTGAGCCTCCAGACCGCGCTGCCGGCGACCGCGTACGACTCGCTCACGCGGCGGCTCCCGATGCTGCGCGCCGTCAAGGACGCCGCCGAGCTGGCCCGGCTCGCCGCCGCCGGCGCCGCGGCCGACGCCACGTACGAGGAGATCGTCACGGTCCGGTTCGCCGGCCGGCGCGAGACCGACGTCGCGGGCGACCTCGCGGACCTGCTGCGGGGGTTCGGGCACGAGCAGGTCGACTTCACCGTGGTCGGGTCGGGCCCGAACGGCGCGAACCCGCACCACGAGGCCGGCGACCGGACGATCGAGGTCGGCGACTGCGTGGTGCTCGACTTCGGCGGTCTCCTCGCGGGCTACGGGTCCGACACGAGCCGCACCGTGTGCGTCGGCGAGCCGAGCGCCGAGGTCCGCGAGGTCCACGAGGTCGTGCGGCTCGCGCAGCAGGCGGGCGTCGAGGCGGTGCGTCCCGGGGTCGCCTGCCAGGAGGTCGACCGCGCGGCGCGCCGGGTCATCACCGACGCGGGGTTCGGCGAGCAGTTCATCCACCGCACCGGGCACGGCATCGGCGTCACGACCCACGAGCCGCCCTACATGATCGAGGGCGAGGAGCTGCCCCTCGTCCCGGGGATGTGCTTCTCGGTCGAGCCCGGGGTGTACCTCGCAGGGCGCTTCGGCGTGCGCATCGAGGACATCGTGACGGTCACGCAGGACGGTGGCCGCCGGCTCAACGACTCCGCACGGGACCTGCGGGTCGTGGGCTGACCCGCCCGGCCCCGGCGACCCGCCCGAGCCGGGTGACTCACCCGGCCCGGGTGAGGTGGACGGCGGTCCGCCTCGCGACCCTGAGCGTGTGAGCAGCCACCCCGAGGAGGCGTCGATGAGCGCGATGGAGATCCCGACGGAACCCCCCGCCGTCGCGGGCCGGACCCGGACGGCGGCACCCGCGACCCAGTGGATCTCCTGGATCGCCCTGGCGATGATGACGACCAGCTCGGTCGCGAGCCTGCGGGCCGCGCCGACGATGGCGGTGTACGGCCTGGCGTGCGTGTTCCTCTACCTCGTGCCGGCGATCGTGTTCCTGCTGCCGACCTCCCTGGTCTCGGCGGAGCTCGCGTCGGGCTACAAGGGCGGCATCTACAACTGGGTGTCCCGCGGGATCTCGAAGCCGATGGGCTTCCTGGCGGTCTGGTGCCAGTTCGCCATGACGATCTTCTACTACCCGAGCCTGCTGGGGTTCGTGGCCAGCACGCTCGCCTACGTCATCAACCCGGCCCTCGCCTCGAGCGGGGTGTGGACCGCGTGCGTGATCGTGGTCGTCTACTGGTCCGGCGTCTGGGTCTCCTCGCGTGGGACGTCCGGGGTGGCGGGGCTCGCGAGCGGCGGGCTGATCATCGGCACGCTGATCCCGGGTGTCGTGCTCGTGACGCTCGGTGTGGTGTTCCTGGGTCAGGGCAACGCCCCGGCGGCACCGATGGACGCGGACCACATCCTGCCCGCCTGGGCGGGTCTGGCGAGCCTGGTGCTGATCGTCAACAACTTCCTGTCGTACTCCGGCATGGAGATGAACGCCGTCCACGTCGGGTCGCTGAAGAACCCGGCCAAGGAGTTCCCCAAGGCGATGTTCCTCGCGATGGGGATGGTGCTGCTCATCTTCATCCTCCCGGCCCTCGTGATCAGCTGGATCGTCCCCGCGGAGGAGCTGTCGCTCACCGCCGGTGTGATGCAGGCGTTCGACGCGGTGTTCGCCCAGTTCGGGGTGCAGGGGCTGACCCCGGTCTTCGGCGTGATGCTCGTGGCCGCCTCGCTCGGCGGCATGCTCACCTGGCTGGCGGGGCCGTCCAAGGGCCTCCTGCTGATCTCCCGGCAGGAGGGGTACCTGCCGCCGTACCTGCAGAAGCTCAACAAGCACGGCGTGCAGCAGAACATCCTCGTGACCCAGGGGGTCGTGACCACGGTGATCGCCCTCGGTTACGCGCTGATCCCCGACGTCTCGAGCGCCTACTGGATCTTCTCGGTGATCACCACGCAGGTGTACCTGATCATGTACCTGCTCATGTTCGTGGCGGCCGTGCGGCTGCGACGCAGCGAGCCCGACCATCCGCGCGGGTACAAGGCGCCCATGCTGGTCGGGCTGTGCGGCGTGGGCTTCGCCGCCTCGCTCGCCGCTCTGCTGGTCGGCTTCGTGCCGCCCTCGCAGTTCGGCGGCGGCAACACCGGGACGTACCTGCTGATCGTCGGCGGCGGCGCGCTCGGCCTGGGCCTCGTCGTGCCGTTCCTCTTCTACCGGATGCGCAAGCCGTCCTGGAAGCAGCCCGAGGTCGCCGAGGAGGAGGTGCCGGCATCATGAACAACGCCCACAGCGTGCGCTCGCGGCGGCAGAACAGGCTGCTCTACTGGGTCTCGGCCGGTCTCCTGGTCGCGATGATGCTGGTCGGGCTGCTGACGTGGCGCGGGGTCAAGGAGGACACGGCCGCGGACCAGAAGGCCGACGAGCTCCTCGCCGTGCTCGAGGACGCCGGTGCGCAGCGGCTGCCCTCGAAGGACCAGGTCGTCGCGCTGCTCGGGTCCGACGGCGGCTCGGTGTGCCAGGAACCGGGCAGCGCGCTGCGGCAGGCCACCATGTCCGGGATGCTCACGACCGGCTCGTCCGGGCCCGGGCAGCGGCCGATCATCACCGACTCCCGCCTGCTGCAGGGCCAGCTCGCGGTCGTCAGCGTGTACTGCCCCGAGCACCTCGAGGACGTCGAGGCGTACCTGGACGGCCTGACGACCGCCGACGTGGCGACGAGCTGACCGTGGACCTCGAGGCGCGTGTCGCGGCGCAGATGCCGCGCGTGCGGGCGGACCTCGCGGCGCTCGTCGCGATCCCGTCCGTCGCGGACCCGCGCCAGTTCCCCGTCGAGGAGTGCGCCCGTGCCGCGGCGTGGGTCGTGGAGGCGTTCCGCGAGCTCGGCTTCGCCGACATCGGGCTGCACCCGACCGCCGACGGCAGCCAGGCCGTCGTCGGGTCGCGCCCGGGGCCGGACCCGGGCGCGCCGACCGTGCTCCTGTACGCCCACTACGACGTCCAGCCGCCCCTGGACGACTCCGCGTGGCGGACGCCGCCGTTCGAGCTCACGGAGGTCGACGGTCGCTGGTTCGGGCGTGGTGCGGCCGACTGCAAGGGCAACATCGTCATGCACCTCGCGGCGCTCCGGGCGCTCGGGGACGACGTGCCCGTGAACATCCGGCTGGTCGTCGAGGGGTCCGAGGAGCAGGGGACCGGCGGGCTCGAGGACTTCGTGACCACGCACGCGGACCTGCTGCGCGCCGACGCGATCCTCGTGTGCGACACCGGCAACGCGGCCGTCGGCGTGCCCGCGGTCACGGTCAGCCTCCGGGGCATGGTCAACGCCGTCGTCCACGTCGACGCGCTGCCGACCGAGCTGCACTCGGGCATGTTCGGCGGGCCGACGCCGGACGCGCTCGCGGCCCTGGTCGCGATGCTCGCGTCGCTGCGCGACGCGGCGGGGAACACGACGGTGCGGGGCCTCGACAACACGCAGACGTGGCACGGCGCGCCGTACGACCCGGACGCGTTCCGCGCCGACGCCCGGCTGGCGGAGGCCGAGCAGCTCCTGGGCTCCGGAACCGTCTCCGACATGCTCTGGACCCGCCCCGCACTGACCGTCCTGGGCATCGACTGCCCCCCGGTGATCGGCTCGAGCGCGGCGATCGTGCCGAGGGCGAGCGCGCGCCTCAACCTGCGCATCCCACCCGGCACCCGTCCCGAGCAGGCGCTCAGGGCCCTGACGGAGCACCTGACCGACGCTGCGCCCTGGGGCGTCGGGGTCCACATCGAGACGGAGGCGCTGGGCCTGCCGTTCCTGGCCCGGACCGACGGGCCCGCGTACGACGCCATGCGCGGTGCGATGCAGGACGCCTTCGGGCGCGACATGGTGCTGCTCGGGCAGGGCGGCTCCATCCCACTGTGCAACGTCTTCGGCGAGACGTACCCGGACGCCGAGATCCTGCTGCTCGGTGTCGAGGAGCCCGCCGCCCTGATCCACGCGCCGAACGAGAGCGTCGACCCCGCGGAGATCGAGCACCTGGCGACAGCCGAGGCGCTGTTCCTGCTGCGGTACGGCGGCCGGGCGTGACCGGGCGCCGCCCACCGCCAGGGACCTGAACGAGCACGTGCCCGCTGTTCCGCCGTCCAGGAGGGTCAGTCCGATGCCCAGCACTGCCAGCACCAAGCCGGTCCGCCTCGTCGGTCTCCTCGTGATGATCGCGGGGATCGTGCTCGTCGTCGCCGGGGGCGCCACCTGGTTCGTGGTCCGCGACCAGCTCGTCGCCGAGAACATCACCATCTCCGAGGACGCCGCGATGTTCGCCGGCCAGACGGTCGACGGTCCCCTCGACGCCTACGTCCAGGCCTCCGTGATCAACAAGCACGCGCTCGAGGCGTCGGGCGGCAAGACGTACGCCGAGCTCGACCAGGACGACCCGGTCCGCGCCACCGTGATGAACGCGTCGTTCCTGCGCAGCTCGCTCTTCACCTCGGTCATCGCGTTCGGGGTCGCGGCCCTGGCCGTCGGGCTCGGTCTGCTGTTCGTGCTCCTCGGGTGGGCGCTGCGGGCCCTCGCGCCGGCCGCCGCGGTCACGACGGCGGAACGGGTGGTCGCGGCGGACGTCTGAGGCCGGCCGAGCCGCGCCTCGCACGGAACGCGGCGAGCGGCCGGTGCTCGCCGCTCGCGGGTCCCCTCAGGCCGCTGACCGTCCGGTCAGCTCGCCGGCCAGGTCGCGCTGCATCTGCGCGGCGACCGTCCCGGCGTCGAGGCCCTGGCCGAGGAGGACCGCGAGCTTCGTGAGCGCGGCCTCGGACGTCATGTCGAAGCCGGGCACCGCGCCGGCGCGCAGCAGGGCCGACCCCGTCGCGTAGGCCCCGGGCCGCACCGTGCCCCGCACGCACTGCGTCACGACGACCACGACGATGCCTGCGGCGGTCGCGGCCTCGACGGCGGCCAGGAAGTCCCGGTCCTCCGAGGGCCCGTTCCCGGCGCCGTAGGCCTCGAGGACGAGCCCCTGGAGCGGTGGCCGGCACAGGTTCGCGAGGATGGACGCCGAGAACCCCGGGAACAGGCGCACTGCGGCGACCTGGCCCAGCGGTCCAGCGACGAGCCGCGGTTCCGCGTCCGGCACACGGACCAGGGCGCCGTTCACCGCGACGTCGATGCCGAGCGTGGCGAGCGGTGGGAACCTCGGGGAGTCGAACGCGTCGAGTCCCGAGGCGTCGACCTTCGTGGCCCGGTTGCCCCGGAGCAGGACCTCCCCGAAGAGGAGCGTGACCTCCGGCACGGCGGCCCCGGCCGCGACCTGGAGCGCCCCGATGAGGTTCTGCCGTCCGTCGCTGCGCGTGCGGGCGATCGGGATCTGGGAGCCGGTCACGACCACGGGGCGGCCGAAGGAGGGCAGGAGGAACGACAGCGCCGACGCGGTGTACGCCATCGTGTCGGTCCCGTGCAGCACCACGAAGCCCGTGTGCGCGTCGCGCGCGTCGTACAGGAGGCGCGCGACGGTGGACCAGTCTTCGGGGGTCGCGTTGGCGGAGTCGATCGGCCGGTCGAGCTCCCGGAACGTGATCGGGGGGAGCTCGCCGCGCGAGCTCTCGACGATCCAGTCGACGTACGGCGCGAGCGCGCCGGGGACCGCGGCGTGACCGTCCACGGTGTCCACCATCCCGATCGTCCCGCCCGTGTGCAGCACGAGCACGTCGCCGCTCATGTCTCGACTCCCTCCGTCGGCCCGACGGAGGTCTCGGTCGGCACCTGGGTCGGGGTCACCGCAACGACGCTAGACCCCGGCGTCGGCGGCGCGTCGGACCAGCGGCCCGCAGCACCCCGGGCCCGCGGCGGTGGTGAGGGCGTGTGGCGGGACGCGCTCGAGGTGCTGAAGCTCCGCCGGCTGGCCGTTCCTCGTCGCGACCGTCGAGGAGCGGCTCGCGGGTGTCACGCACGTGGGCTCGTGGCGCCCGCGCCCGGCGTGCGCGTCGGCCGCACGTTCGACCGGTGGCTCGGCACGAGCCTGGAGCGGACGATCCTGAGAACCGGCTGACGCGCGCGGAGGCCCGGGCACCTCGTGTGCGCGGGCCTCGTCAGGCTTGCGGTGCTCAGGCGGTGACGGGATCCACGCCCAGCTCGCCGAGGAGAGCGAGGATGCGGGCGCGGATCTCGTCGCGGATCGGCCGCACGGCCGCCACGCCCTGCCCGGCCGGGTCCTCCAGGACCCAGTCCTCGTACCGCGTGCCGGGGAAGAAGGGGCAGGTGTCCCCGCAGCCCATGGTGATGACGACGTCGGAGGCCTTGACCGCGTCGGTGGTGAGGACCTTGGGCTTCTCGGCGCGGATGTCGATGCCGAGCTCGAGCATCGCCTCGACCGCGGCGGGGTTGATCCGGTCGGCCGGGGCGGACCCGGCGGAGCGGACCTCGACGGCGCCACCGGACAGGGCGGTGAGGAACCCCGCGGCCATCTGGGAGCGGCCGGCGTTGTGGACGCAGACGAACAGCACGCTCGGCTTGCCGGACCCGGTGGGGGTGTGGTCGATGGTGGTGGTCTTGGTCATGGGGTGCTCCTCCGGGTGGTGGCGGGGTGGTGGGTCACGCGGGGGCGGGGGACCGGGTCGTCGTGCGGGACGACGACGGCGTCGGCGTGGGCGGTCGGGTAGAGCACGGTGACGAGCCCGACCGCCAGGGCTGCGCCGACGAGCTGAGCGGCGATGAAGCCGGGCACGGAGTCGGGGGCGATGCCGGCGAAGGTGTCGGTGAAGACCCGTCCGACCGTGACGGCGGGGTTGGCGAAGGAGGTCGAGGCGGTGAACCAGTACGCCGCCCCGATGTACGCCCCGACGGCCGGGGCGGCGAGGACGCCGCGTCCGGTGCGGACCAGGGTCAGGATCAGCGCGACCAGCCCGGCGGTGGCGACCACCTCGCTGACCAGCAGGCCGCTGCCGGTGCGGTCGGTCGTCGAGATCGCGACCGGGGCGGCGAACATCGCGGCGGCCAGGGCGCACCCGGCCACCGCGCCGACGGTCTGCGCGGCGGCGTAGGCGACCACGTGCCGGCCGGTCAGCCCGGTCCCGGTGCGGCGGCCCACGACCCAGTCGGCGAGGGAGACCACAGGATTGAGGTGGGCACCGGAGGCGGGGCCGAACAGCAGGATCAGGACGGTCAGCCCGAGGGTCGTGGCCAGGGAGTTCTGCAGCAGCTGGAGCCCCACGTCGCTCGGCGACAGTCGCTGGGCGGCGATCCCGGACCCGACGACCACCGCCACCAGCAGGGCCGTGCCGACCAGCTCGGCGGTGATCGCCCGGGCCAGGGCGCGGTCGACGGGCGGGAGGGTGGTGGGCCCGCTCATCGGGTGCTCCCCGCCGCGACGGGTGCGGGCAGGGTCAGGTCGGGTGCGAGGTCGGCCAGCAGGGCGCGCACCCGGGTGTCGAGGTCGTCGCGGATGGCCGCGGCGCCCTCGGGGGAGGCGAGCCCGGGGTCGCCGACGATCCAGTCCTCGTACCGGGTCCCGGGCAGGACCGGGCAGGTGTCGCCGCAGCCCATCGTGACGACGACGTCGGCGGCGCGGACCGCGTCGTCGGTCAGCGGCTTGGGGAACACCTCGGAGGGGTCGACGCCGAGCTCGCGCAGCAGCGGCGCCACCGTGGCGTGCACGGTCGCGGCGGGCGCGGACCCGGCCGACCGGGCGACCACCGCGTCCCCGGCGTAGTGGCGCACCAGCGCCGCGGCGAGCTGGGACCGGCCGGCGTTCGCCACGCACACGAACAGGACCTGCGGCGCCCGCGGCTCGGTCGACGTGACCCGCGCGAGGTCGGTGAGGCGCTGCTCGGCGAACCGGCGCACGCGCGCCAGCTGGGCCGCGCCGGCGCCGGAGTGGCGCACCAGCGCGGTGTAGGACTCGCGCACCGTGTGCAGCGCCTCGCCGGCGCGCACGACGGGGAACTGCCGGGCCAGGTCGTCCGCCAGGCCCGACAGCGCGGCGTCCACGTCCGCTCGCTCGGCCGTGGGCGGCTCGAGGTGGCGGGCGGCGTCGAGCGCGGCCGGGGCGAAGGACTCCAGCAGCGCACGGACCGCACCGCGCACCGGCGACGCCACGCGGTACCAGACCCACGTCCCGCGCCGCTCGCAGACCAGGATCCCGACGTCCCTGAGGACCTTGAGGTGGTGGGAGACGGTCGGCTGGGACACGTCGGCCACGGTGGCGATGTCGCAGACGCACGCCTCACCGGCCGGGCTCGTGGTGATGAACGACAGCATCCGCAGCCGCAGCGGCTCCGCCAGCGCCTTGAGCACCACCGCGACCTGGCCGGCCGTCTCCGCGCCCATCGCGTACCCCGGGGCGCCGACCGTGCCGATGGGGGGCGGCGACGCGCTCACGGTCGTCATGCGCTCTGCTCGCCGGTCCGCCGCGCGGAGACCGGAGCCGGGACCTTCGCCGTGTCGGGGGCGATGAAGCTCACGATCATGGGGATGTCCGGGGCGTGGGCGCAGATCGCCGCGGCGTGTCCCACGGGCACGGACCTGACATCGATCGGGCGCTCCTGCTTCGACATGTATCTATATTGACGCCCGCGAAGGCCACAGGGAACCACGAGCGGGCGAACACGAAGCGAACCGCGGTGTCGTCGGGCCGCGCACACCGCAGTCGTGGCGCTCACCGCATGCGTCGCGGAGTCGTCGCCGCCGCCGCGACGGTCGGCCCCGCCGTGGCGTCGTCGCCGCGTACCCGCCGCAGGCTCAGCCCAGGCTCGGCCAGCGGCAGGGCTCGACCGGCACGCCGGGGTCGCCGCCGACTCCCGCGAAGCGCACGCACGCGAAGGTCGGCCTCGCCTCGGGGGCGGGGAGGTCGAGGTGCGTGTGCTCGGCACCCGGGCATCCGGTGGGCGGACGGCAGTCGTCGGCCAGTCCGCCGGTGCGCTCGACGGGGCGGGCCGACTCGTCGCCGGCGGGTGGATCGACGTCGCGGTCGACGCCGCTTCCGGCGATCTCGACGTGTCGAGCATCTTCGCCGGCCTCATGGTGACCCAGCCGGTAGCCGCCGGACACCTGCAGCTCTTCGTCTACGGCGACGACCTGCCGAGCACGTCGTCGATCGACTGCACGGCCGGGTGGGACATCGCCAGCTTCGCCGTGACCGCCGTCGGCGGAGGTGTCGCACCCGGTGCGCTCGGCGATCGTCGTGGCCAGGACCTCGGTGCTGCCGGTCTCCAGGTCGGTGCGAGCGGGCCGGCGCCGGTGGCGAGGTGCAGGGACGTGCGACGGCTCGGTGCCGCTGTCATGTGCCCGGGTCGGTCAGGGCTTCGTCGCGGGTGGCGGCCAGCGACGCCAGGAGGGTCAGGGCGTCGGCGGCGGGGGTGGTGGGGGCGGCGCTGTAGGCGATCACGACGAGGCCGGGGTCCTGGGTGAGCTCCATGACGTCGTAGTCGAGGGCGAGCACCCCGACGTCGGGGTGGCGCAGGCGCTTGACGCCGGTGCGGTGCAGGCGCACGTCGTGGGTGCCCCACAGGACGCGGAAGGTCTCCGAGCGGGTGGAGAGCTCACCGATCAGCTCGACGAGGGGCTTGTCGTAGGGGTTCTGCCCGGCCGCGGCGTGCAGGGCCGCGACGCAGTCGCGGGTGACCTGCTCCCAGTCGGGGTAGAACGCCCGCCCGCCGGGGTCCAGGAACGCGAACCGCGCCGCGTTCGGTCGGGTGCCGGTCAGGCGGGCGAACTCGAAGACCGGGGCGTGCAGCTCCCGGGCCAGGGCGTTGGAGGCGACGATGTCCATGCGGGTGTCGCGCACGTACGCCGGGGTGGTGGCCATGCCGTCCAGGACGCGCTGCAGCGACGGGCGCACCGCGGTGGCCCTGGCGGGGGAGCGGCGCCGGCGTGCGGGCTGGTTCGCGGCCTGGGCGAGGTTGCGCAGGTGCAGCTGCTCGGCCTCGTCCAGGCGCAGCGCGCCGGCCAGGGCGTCCAGGACGGAGTCGGACACCCCGGCGAGGTTGCCCCGCTCGAGGCGGGCGTAGTACTCCGAGGACACCCCGGCCAGGACCGCGACCTCGTCGCGGCGCAGCCCGGCCACGCGCCGGCGGCCGGAGCCGAGCGGCAGACCCACGTCTGCCGGGCTCAGCCGTGCACGCCGTGACGCGAGGAAGTCGCGTACCTCGTCTCGCTGGTCCATGCCCTCGACGGTAGGTCGGCCGGGGCCCGGGAGCCACGACCTGCCAGTACACCTCTCGTCAGTGCGTTCCTCCCGCGCGGCGCCGGTGGTGTGGTGGTCAGGTGGAAGTCCGTGCGGCCCGCCGCGGCTCCCACACCCGCCCGTCACGGGCGAGCACCGACACGACGAAGGGCTCCACCATGTCCACCGAGATCCCCACGGTCACCCTGAACAACGGCGTCGCGATGCCGATCCTCGGTTTCGGGGTCTTCCAGGTCCCCGCCGAGGAGACCGAGAGCGTCGTGACCGACGCCCTCGCCGCCGGGTACCGGCACATCGACACGGCCGCCGCGTACGGCAACGAGGAGGCCGTCGGCCGCGCGATCGCCGCCAGCGGGGTCCCGCGCGAGGAGCTGTTCGTCACCACGAAGCTGTGGATCCACGACGGCGGGGAGGACGGCACCAGGCGCGCGTTCGAGGCGTCGCTGACCAAGCTCGGCCTGGACCGGCTCGACCTGTACCTGATCCACCAGCCGTTCGGGGACTACTACTCCTCCTGGCGCGCCATGCAGGACCTGAACCGCCAGGGCGTCGTGCGCGCGATCGGGGTCTCCAACTTCCACCCCGACCGGCTCGTGGACCTCGTCGAGCACAACGAGGTCGTGCCGGCGGTCAACCAGATCGAGACCCACCCGTTCCACCAGCGCGCCACCGACCAGCAGGTCATGGCCGAGCGCGGCATCCAGATCGAGTCCTGGGGTCCCCTCGCCGAGGGCAAGAACGACATCTTCACCCACCCGGTGCTCACCGAGATCGGCCAGGCGCACGGGAAGTCCGTGGCCCAGGTGACCCTGCGCTGGCTCACCCAGCGCGGCGTCGTCGTGATCCCGAAGTCCTCCCGCCCGGAGCGGATGGCCGAGAACATCGACGTCTTCGACTTCGAGCTCACCGACGAGCAGATGACCCGCATCACGACCCTGGACACCGGCGTCAGCGTCGCCTTCGACCACCGCGACCCCGCGATGGTCAGCTGGCTCAACAGCCGCCGCGACCGCTGACCCCCTCTCGCGACCCCCGCCCGGGGCAGGGTGCACGAGCACCGCGGTGCATCGCCCCGGGCACGAGCCTGACCAGCACCCCGAATGAAGGAGAACGACGATGATCACTCGCACCCTCGGCGCCAGCGGCCTGGAGGTCTCCGCCCTCGGCCTCGGTTGCATGGGCCTGAGCCACGGGTACGGTCCTGCGGCCGACCACTCCGACGGCGTCGCCCTCATCCGCGCCGCCGTCGACGCCGGCGTCACGTTCTTCGACACCGCCCAGGTCTACGGACCTTTCACCAACGAGGAGCTCGTCGGGCAGGCCCTCGCCCCCGTGCGCGACCAGGTCGTCGTCGCCACCAAGTTCGGCTTCTCCTTCGACGGCACCACCAGCACCGGCCTCGACAGCCGACCCGAGCACATCCGCGCCACCGTCGAGGACTCCCTGCGCCGCCTCGACGTGGAGTCGATCGACCTGCTCTACCAGCACCGCGTCGACCCGAACGTGCCCATCGAGGACGTCGCCGGCACCGTCAGTGAGCTCATCGCCGCCGGCAAGGTGAAGCACTTCGGCCTGTCCGAGGCCGGGGCCGGGACCATCCGCCGCGCCCACGCCGTCCAGCCCGTGACCGCGCTGCAGAGCGAGTACTCCCTGTTCTGGCGCGAGCCCGAGGCGCAGATCCTGCCCACGCTGATCGAGCTCGGCATCGGGTTCGTCCCGTTCAGCCCGCTCGGCAAGGGCTTCCTCACCGGCGCCATCACCACCACCACCACGTTCGCCGACACCGACCTGCGGAGCAGCCTTCCCCGGTTCACCGAGGACGCGCGCGCCGCCAACCAGTCCCTCGTCGACATCGTCACCGCGATCGCCGACCGCGCCGGCGCGACCCCCGCGCAGGTCGCCCTCGCCTGGCTGCTCGCCCAGCACCGCTCGATCGTGCCGATCCCCGGCACCACCAAGGTCCACCGCCTGCACGAGAACACCGCGGCGGTCGACGTCGCGCTCACGCAGGAGGACGTCGCCGAGCTCACCACCGCCTCCGGCCGGATCGACGTCCAGGGCGAGCGCTACCCCGAGCACATGCAGAAGTGGATCGACCGCTGACGAGACGCCGCCCGGGCGAGCAGCTCCAGCAATACCGACCGTCAGCAGTCCCGGTCACCGCCGGGTCCGCGCCCGGACCTCGACCCGGCCGAGGTGGTCCTGCCCGATCGCCTGACGTGACGCGCGCAGGCGCGCTCGTCCACCTGCTCCTGCACGTGCTCGCGACCACCTCGATCGGGGACGGGCTGTTCGCCCAACTCCTCGTCCCGGGGTGGCGAGCATCGCTGATCCAGGCTCGCAGCCCAGCCCCCGTCGTGCACGTCGCGGGCACGAAATCGTGCACGTCGCGGGCACGAAATGCAGGAAGGCCGCCCGATGGGCGGCCTGACCTGCTGGTTCACCTGCTCCCTCGACTGGACTCGAACCAGTAACCGTCCGATTAACAGTCGGATGCTCTGCCAATTGAGCTACGAGGGATCGCGCGGGGAAAACTCTAGCAGCCCTCGGGGAGTGCTCCGGTGCGCCCCCGGAGACCTCACCCGTCGAGGCCCGCAGCGGCCCTGACGCGCCGCTCCGCTGCGTCGACGAGGGCCGCGACCGCGGGGTCGGAGAGGTCGGTCGTCCCGTCACCGATGACCTGCGACACGAGCTCGCCGTCCTCGTCCCTGCGCAGCGCGACCCGGATGGTCCCCCCGCCCTTCACGGGCACCGTCTCGCTGTGCACCACCGAGGACTGCACGCGCTCGCGGAGGACCTGGGCGAACGTCGGCGCGCCGGCACCGGTCAGGGCGAGCTCCTGGGACGTCCCCGTGACCCAGTGGACGGTGAGCGTCGAGGTCTCCGCGTCGAGCGTCGCCCGGTCGACGTCCGCCCACGGCCGGCGCTCGACGGTCGGGTCCACGACGTACAGCGCGCGCCGCGACGCCGCTGCCCACCCGCCCCCGGCGAGCTCGGTCGCGACGAGCACACGGTCGCCGTGGGCCAGCGTGAGCTGGGCCCGGATCGGTGCGGGCAGGGACGGTCGACGCGAGAACAGGGGCACGCCTCCACCGTAGCGGCGCCCGGGCGGGCCGGACCGGCGTGCGGCCCGGGTCCGCTCAGGCGCCCGGAGTCGCGACCGCCGTGCGTGCGAGCCCGGCGACCGCGTCCCACGTGATGCCCGGCGCGGCGAGCTCGGCGCTCGCGACCGTGAGCGCGCCGGCGGCGGACGCGTGGCGCAGCGCGTCGGGCAGGAGCAGGCCGCGCAGCGACGCCGCGAGCAGCCCCGCGGTGAAGCCGTCGCCGGCGCCGTTCGAGTCGACGGCGGTCACGGGTACCGCGGCGACGCTCCACCAGCCCTCGTCGCGGCCGAGCGCCACCGCGCCGTCGCGCCCGCGCGTGCAGACGGCCCACCGGGCGCCGCCGGCCACGTGCTGCGCGAGGTAGCCCTCGACGTCGTCGAGCCGGTCGGCGCTCACGACCAGCACGTCGGCGGCCACGGCGAACTCGCGCTGGAACGGCGCCCGGCCGTCGTCGTCGTGCACGTCGCACCACAGCGGGACGCCGGCGGCGCGGACGAGGGGGATCAGCTCGCGGCTGTGCCCGGCGAGGTCGAGGACGGCGGCGTCGGCGCCGGCGAGCGCGGCGTGCACCGCGGCGGAGGCGGGTCCGGGCTCGGGCGGCAGGTCGAGGTAGACCGAGAGCCGCCCGCCGTCGTCGGCCATGAGGTTGAGGTGCCGCTCGCTCGGTCCCGGCAGGGGGTCGGCGACGACCTCCAGACCCGGGTGCGCCAGCTCGCCGCGGATGCGGGCCGCGGCGTCGTCGTCGCCGAGCGCGGTCCGCAGCGTCACGTCGACTCCCAGGCGGGCGAGCGTCAGCGCCTTCCCGGCGGACGTCCCACCGAGCGCGTCGCGGTGGCCGGCGGCGAAGAGGGTCTGGGGGCGGGCGTCGGGCAGGGCGGCGACCCGGACGAGCGTGTTCCAGCTCGCGGGGCCGTTGACGAGGACCTGGGGCATGCGCGCACGGTACCCAGGACCGGCGGATGCGTGCCGGAAACGATCCCTTGACCTGCGGTGACACGTGCCGCTAGCGTCCGCGCGTCGGACATCTCGGTCACGCGTCCAGCCCCTGCCGCTCATCGTCGAGCGGCCGAGGACGCGCCGTGGACCGCCGACCCGTCCCCAGGAAGCAGGTCCTCCCATGACACTGCCACAGTCAGAGAGCGCTCTCTCGTCCCGGCGGTACCTCCGCCCACGGTTGCGTGCCCGGCTCGCCGTCGGCCTCGTCGCGCTCGCGACCCTCGCGTCGGCGGTCGGCGTCGCAGGCAGCGCCGCCGCCGGGCCGGTCCCGGCGCACCGCGGGGGGTCCGGCCTCCCGGACCTCGGCGTGAACGTCAAGGTCTTCGACCCGAGCATGCCCACGAGCGAGATCCAGGCGACCGTCGACGCGATCGCCACCCAGCAGGTCGACAGCGAGATGGGCACCGGGCGGTACGCGCTGCTGTTCGAGCCCGGCACGTACGGCACACCCGAGGAGCCGCTGGTCTTCCAGGTCGGCTACTACACCGAGGTCGCGGGCCTCGGGCAGTCACCGACCGACGTCACCATCAACGGGCACGTCGACGTCTACAACCGGTGCCTCACGGCCGACAACTGCATCGCGCTCGTCAACTTCTGGCGGTCGATGTCGAACCTCACGATCAACGTCGCGGGCGGCCAGGACTGCCGGGCCGCCGGCAACTTCTGGGCCGTGTCGCAGGCCTCGCCGATGCGCCGCGTCAACATCACGGGCGGCAGCCTGACCCTGATGGACTTCTGCACCGCCGGCCCGCAGTACGCGAGCGGCGGGTTCATCGCGGACTCGAGGACCGGTCCCATCACGAACGGCTCGCAGCAGCAGTTCCTCGTGCGCGACAGCACGATCGGCGAGTGGTCCAACGCGGTCTGGAACCAGGTGTTCGCCGGCGTCGAGGGCGCGCCGGAGCAGACGTTCCCCGACCCGCCGTACACGACGCTGCCGACCAACCCGGTCAGCGTCGAGAAGCCCTACCTCTACCTCGACGCGCGCAAGGGCTACCAGGTGTTCGTCCCGAGGGCCCGCACCGACTCCTCGGGGACGACGTGGGAGGACGGCCCGACGCCGGGCCGCGCGATCCCGCTGCGCGACTTCTACGTCGCGACCCCCGCGGACAGCGCCCGCACGATCAACGCCCAGCTGGCCCGCGGCAAGCACCTGCTCCTCACCCCGGGCGTCTACGCGATCGACCGGACGCTCGAGGTGAAGCGCGCGAACACCGTGGTGCTCGGGCTCGGCATCGCGACGCTCACGGCGGTGGACGGCGTCGTCCCCGTGCGGGTCGCGGACGTCCGCGGCGTCGACGTCGCCGGGATCATGATCGACGCGGGCGAGGTGAGCTCCCCGGTGCTGCTGCAGGTCGGCTCGAAGCACGGCCCGCACCGCGGCGGCCACGGGCACGCCGACCGCCGCTCGAACCCGACCGCGCTGCACGACGTGTTCTTCCGCATCGGCGGACCCCACGTCGGCCGGGCCGAGGTCAGCCTCGAGGTCAACAGCGACGACGTGGTGCTCGACAACATCTGGGCGTGGCGGGCCGACCACGGCGAGGGCGTCGGCTGGGACCTCAACACCGGAGCCACCGGCGTGGTCGTCAACGGCGACGACGTCACGGCGACCGCGCTGTTCGTCGAGCACTACCAGCGGTACAACGTCATCTGGAACGGCGAGCGGGGCCGCACGATCATGTTCCAGAACGAGCTGCCGTACGACCCGCCGAACCAGGCGGCGTGGCAGCACGACGGGGTGCTCGGCTGGGCGGCCTACAAGGTCTCCGACCGGGTGCGGCAGCACGAGCTGTGGGGCGGCGGGGCGTACGTCTACACGAACGTCGACCCGACGATCCACGCGACCCGCGGCTTCGAGGTGCCCGACCGGCCCGGCGTGCGGCTGCACGACATCATGACGGTGCAGCTCGGGGCGGGGACGGTCGACCACGTCGTCAACGACACCGGTGCCCCGGTGAACGGTGACGCGGTCGGCGTGCCGAGCTTCGTGGTCAGCTACCCCTGACCGGCGGCGGGGAGGGAGGGTGGGGGGGGGGGAAGGGGGGGGGGGAAGGGGGTGGGGGGGGGGGGAGGGTAGCGAGGGGAGGGGGAGGTGGATGAGCGACGACGACACTATCGCGCAGGGCATGGCGGTGCACGACGTCACCCCGCCGGAGGTCTCGCGCCGTCGGCTG